>SVQZ01000003.1 GCA_015065105.1 Oscillospiraceae bacterium
AAGCCCGAAAAGGTAGTTAACGGACTTCTCACCGTTGAACTCAAGTCCGCAGGAACATATACCTTCTGCGTACAGTACAACGATGAAAGTTATAATTATTACACCGTAACGGTAAAATAATGCGAAAGCAACAAGCAGAGAGCGAAAACTCTCTGCTTCTTCTTTTATACTAACCGTTTTTAATAGCCGAAGGGTACGAACCTTCGCCTTCCCATAAAGGGGAAGGGGGACCGCCGGGAGGGGTCCTCGAAACGAGCTTGCCGAGTTTTGGGGTTCACGACCGCAGTGGTGGATGAGGTGACCGAAGTTTTAATATATTTCATGTAGTGCAATTATACATTGTCAAAAAACGGGTTTGCCGAGTCTCTATGTCACCAACAGAAACGCTGGATGAGGTAACCGAATTATTGACAATTTAATGTTACAAATCTGTATTTTATTCATTTTGGCTTTCGTGTTAATTGTTTGCACTGTGGGATGGAATCAAATTCGGCACTCCCTGCGCCGTCTCCTTGCAATTTTCATTTAAATATATTAAAATATTTAAGTAAAGCGAAAAAATTGCTGTATTTTTCCGTCATAGTAAATGAAGGGAGGTAAAATAATGGATAACGAGACTTTAAAGGTATATCTTATGCTGTTATCTCAAGGCGATAAAGAGGCATTTGTCAAAATATATGAAGAAATCAAAAAACCTGTATATACTGTAATATTCCGTATAGTTTCTTCGAAAGAATATGCCGAAGATATAACTCAGGAATTCTTTTATAAGCTATACAAAGAACCGCCCGTTATGAATATTGATAATCCAAGAGCATATTTCTTTAAAACTGCAAGAAATATGGCAATTGATCATTTAAGAAGCATAAGGGAAACAGAAGCTTTGGATCAGGATATCTTATTTGAGAAGGATCTCGCCTTGAATATAGACATTGAGAACGCATTACTTATTCTTTGCAGGGAAGAACGCGAAATATTAACTCTTCATCTGAACTGCGGACTAAGCTTTGCAGAAATATCCAATATTACCGCTCTTTCTTTACCTTCGGTTTACCGCAGGTATAAGAAAGCTATCAAAAAAATGAAAAAACAGCTTCAAGGAGGTTAATATGTCTGAATATAAGGATATGAACGAGCTATTTCAATATTGGGAAGAAAATAACGCATATCCGGATTATGTATGCGGTATATGGTCAACCAACGGCTCTCTTTCACATCTTACGGTATCTCTTAACGATATAAATGCCCAAAAAGAAATACTTGAGCTTATAGAAATTGATTCAAGTGTAGCATTTGCATACGGTAAATACTCAAAAAACTATCTTTTATCTATTATTGATGAAATGAATAAACGTTTTTCAGACTATGAGTATGCTCAAAATACAGGCTTTGTTTGTATGGGATTAAATGAATATAATAACTGTATTGATATCTCTTTTAAGATCGGGTTTAAGGAAAATGCTGATACTATTGAGCTTACTGCTGAACTTAACGAGCGCTTTGCTGATGCAGTATATATCGACTATACAGATGCTGTAATAGAAAATACTGAAGATTTAATGTTGTATCCCGATGATTACGGTATGAATACAATAGTTTATACCCCCGCGTCTAAAAACGAAATTAAAGCCTCGGAGAACGATCTTGGTGTAAGCTGTATAATTCTTACCGTAAGTGTATTAACTCTTCTTACAGCCTTAATTTTTCAAACCAAAAGGACGTTGATACTCTCTAACGGAGAAACAAGTACCTTAGGACATAAAAATGACGATATTGAATCTATCTTAAAAAATAACAGCCCGGAACCTTCTCCCGAGCTTGATAAAAAAATATTCGATATGATAGATAAACTGTAAGATATAAATAAGATGAAAAGGAACTCATTTAATTGAGTTCCTTTATTAGTTATATATCATTTTTACAAAGATCCTCAAAGCTTTCGCGACGAAGAGCTAAATAGGGTCCGTTTTTATTTATCATTATCATAGCAGGGCGGGGAATACGGTTGTAGTTGGAAGCCATTGAATAGTTATATGCTCCGGTTACGAAAACCGCCGCAATATCACCGCGTACAGGCTTGGTTAACATCATACCCTCGCCTATAAGGTCACCGCTTTCACAGCATCTTCCCGCAAGAGTACATTTATAGTCTGCGGTAAGGTTGGCTTTGTTGGCAATAACAGCCTCGTAGGTTGACTGATAAAGGGCGTATCTGGGATTATCGGGCATACCGCCGTCGATCGAAACGTAATTTCTGAAGCCCTTGATCTCCTTAACACCGCCGACGGTGTATAGGGTAATACCTGCATCAGCCACGATGCTCCTGCCCGGTTCCATAAGAATCTTCGGCATATTGATACCGAGATCCTTGCATTTCTTCTTGATTAGAGTTGCAATACCGTTAAGGTTGGAGGAATAGTTGATCTCGGGGTCTGAATCGGTATATTTTACACCCATACCGCCGCCGAGGTTAAGCTCCTTTGCCTCAAAGCCGTGCTTTGCCTTCATATCTGCGATAAAGTTAAGCATAATTGTTGCCGCATCCACAAAGGGCTCATATTCAAAAATCTGTGAGCCTATATGACAATGGAAGCCGAAAAGCTCGATATTGTCAAGGGAAAGGGCAAGGGCTGTAAGCTCGTCTGCCTGACCTGTTTCTATTGCCGCACCGAACTTTGAATCTACCTTTCCCGTATTGATAGCCTCAAGGGTATGAGGGTCAATACCCGGGGTTATACGAAGAAGTATCTTCTGTGTGATCCTTCGGTCACCTGCAATAGCGGAGATGGCACGAAGCTCGTCTGCATTATCGCATACAAAGTAGCCGATATTATTCTCAATACCGTATTTGATATCAAAATCGGTCTTGTTATTTCCGTGGAAATATGCCTTGGAGAGATCAAATCCCGCCTTCTTTGCGGTGTGCATCTCTCCCGAGGAAACGATATCGATTCCCATGCCTTCCTCGGTCATTATCTCATAAATTCTCTTAAGCGAAAGAGCCTTGCTTGCAAAGAGGGGGATAGAGCCGTTGCCAAAATGCTCGTCCATAGCCTTCTTATAGATACGGCATCTCTCACGGATGCGCTCCTCGTCCATAACGTAGAGGGGAGTGCCGTATTCCTTTACTAAATCAACGGTATCCTGTCCTGCAAATACAAGATGGCCTTTTTCGTTTACAGAAATATTACTGCTTGTGTACATTATAAATTATCCTTCTATAAGATCTGTCATTTCGTAGAAGCCTGCGGGCTTTGTGATAAGATATTCCGCCGCCGCTACTGCACCCTCGGCAAAGAGGGAACGGCTTGCCGCCTCATGCTTTATGGAGAGTGTCTGTGTGCCTGTGGAGATTATAACCTCATGCTCACCCACAACGTTACCCATACGCAGAGAATGTATGCCTATCTCTTCCTTGGTACGCTTACCGTTTTCGTGTCTGCCTACATTATAGACAGCGTTCGTTCTTATCTCTTTAATTCCGTCGGCAAGCATAAGAGCAGTACCGCTGGGAACGTCAAGCTTCTGATTATGGTGCTTTTCGATGATCTCAATGTTTGCATCGGGGAACATCTTAACCGCCGCCTTGCAGAGAGAGTTCATTACTGCGATACCGAGGGAATAGTTAGCTGCAAAGAATACGGGAACCTTCACGGAGGCCTCCTTTATCATCTGCTTTTCTTCATCGGTATGTGCTGTGGTTGCCACAACGACGGGGATATTACGTTCTACCGCGAATTTCATGAGATTTTCTGTAACGGTATGGTGGCTGAAGTCTATGATAACGTCAGCTTCACCGGTAAAATCAAAAAGATTTTCATAAATTGGTGTGCTTGAAGCCGCCACATTGTTGATATCAACAAGGGCAACGACCTCTGCATTTTCCTTGGCGCAAACGATCTCGTTTACCGCCTTACCCATTCTGCCGTTTGAACCGTTGATTATAACTCTCATACGTTGATACCTGCTTTTCTCATTTCAGCAACCAATACCGCCTCGTGAGCCTCTTCCATGGGAGTTAAGGGAAGTCTTAAGTAGTTATCGCAGAAGCCCATGTGAGCCATAGCCGCCTTAACGGGAATGGGATTTACCTCACAGAAGAGAGCGTTGCAGAGGTTGAGGTAATCAAACTGCATCTTTGCAGAGCCTGCAACGTCACCCTCAAAGAACTTCTTGCACATCTGAGAGGTCTCGTAGGGGAGAAGGTTGGAGAGTACCGAGATGACACCCTTACCGCCAACCGAAAGAACGGGAACTATCTGGTCATCGTTACCCGAATAAATGTCAAGCTGATCACCAACAAGAGCCGCAGTCTCGACGATCTTGGAAATGTTACCGTTAGCCTCCTTGATAGCCGCGATCATGGGGTGCTTTGCCAATTCAACGTAGGTAGCGGGCTCGATAGCACAGCCTGTACGGGAGGGAACGTTGTAAAGAATGATAGGCTTTGTGGAAGCGTCTGCAATGGCATTGAACATTGTGATAAGACCCTTCTGCGTAGCCTTGTTGTAATAGGGAGTAACAACGAGCATTGCGTCTGCACCAACCTCGCAAGAGAATTTGGTAAGGTCGATAGCGTAAGCTGTGTCGTTTGAGCCTGTTCCTGCAATAACGGGAACTCTCTTATTTGTTCTTTCAACCGCATAACGGATGCACTCTCTGTGCTCCTCGTCGGTCAGGGTAGAGCCTTCGCCTGTAGTACCGCAGATAACAAGGGCATCAATACCGCTCTCGATCTGCCAGTCGATAAGCTTACCGAATCTTTCATAATCAACACCCTGTTCATTTAAGGGGGTAATAAGGGCTGTAGCCGCGCCTGTGAAAATTGTTTCTTTCTTCATTTTTCTTTCTCCTATACATAACAAAAAAATAGCCTTTTACGGCTACCATAAAAATCAAATCACATAAAAATGGTTTAATAATTACGATAGCACTCCGCAAAATTGCGACAGTACAAGAAATATTCTCCCTTGTCCCAGGGCAAGCACCGCCATGCTCCCCTTCGGCACCCACCCCTTTTGCTCCTGCCTTGCTTTGCGAAAGCCGTGACACAAAAGCTACTTTTGATAAGGTGCGCCTCTATCTAAACTGTATATTAACATAATATATCAAGTTTGTCAATAGTTTTAAGTGAAATGCGGGAAATAAACAAAGTGAAATTTTTTCTTCGAAAAGTGAAATAGCTGCGCTGTGAAATTTTTGTGTTCCCGAAAAGCGTTAAATACGAAAAATAAGCACCTACTTTGGCAACGGCGGCATTCTACACAACGAGTGTGCAGACTCAACCGAAACGGCAAAGCAGCATGCTTTGAATATATTATATATTAAAATGGTTATGTTTGTCAAGTAATAGTATGTTTGACAAAAAAATACAGAACCGCTTATTACACTCTAAAGAAAGTACTTTTACGGAATGGGTATCGACTTGTATTGGTTAATTATAACAAAGAAATATTATACCGTTAATATTCAAAAATAAAAAAACATCGGTCTGATTTACGAGCAGAGGGCTCCAATTGCCCAAGCTGGTTCAAATCATAGCCGATGTAATGAGTAATCAACAATCGGTTTCAGCTGAATAAGCTCTCATTGCCGTTGAGTGAAATCATTTGTTAATTACATAATTAAGTATATCATAAAGAAATGGAAAAGTCAATAACTTTCTCGAAGGAAAAAGTTTACTAATAAGAAAGGCTTGATCGCTCAAGCCTTTCTTATTATATCTCCTTCTTTTATTTCAAAGGGAGCGTTTATCTTAAATATCATACTTGGATGGGGTGCGGATTCGATCGCCTCCCCCTTTTCGTCTGTCATTTTTTCGATAGTAAAGGCTCTGCCCACCTTACCGGGGGAAATGACCTCAACAGAATCTCCTACGCAGATCTTATTGCGCTGAATAAAGGTTGCCATACCGTTTTCAGCATCATAATAAAGAGCTTGAGCGATATATGCCTTTTCTCGCAGATATCCGTTGTATTCGCAAACGTTGGCATCAAGAATGGGATTGCCGAAAAAGTAGCCCGTGTTATACTCTCGGTGGCTTACAGATTCAAGTTCAGTGAGCCATGCGGGATCGTATTCGTAGCTTTCGGGGTCAGCCATATATTTATCGAATGCCATACGGTAAGCGTTTGCGGTAACCGCCGCATAGTAGGCGCTCTTCATTCTGCCTTCTATCTTAAAGGATTTTATACCTGCCTGTAAAAGCTCGGGAATATGTTCTATCATACAGGTGTCTCGGCTGCTCATAATAAAGGTACCAAGCTCGGTCTCCATAATTGGCAGGGGAGCGTCGGGACGCTTTTCTTCAATTATTTCATAAAGCTTGTAATTCCAGCGGCAGGGCTGTGTACATTTGCCGCAGTTGGCATCCCTGCCTGTAAGATGCTCGGAAAGAAGGCATCTGCCGCTCCAGGAAACACACATCGAGCCGTGAATGAATACTTCAAGCTCAAGGTCATCGGGAATGCCTGCGCGTATCTGTTTGATCTCATCAAGGGAAAGCTCTCTTGCCAATACAACTCGTTTGGCGCCCATTTTGTAATAAGCCATACAGGTTTCCGGGCTTACTATACTTGTTTGGGTTGAGATATGGAGCTCAACCTCGGGAAGTATCTCCTTAACTAATTCAATAACACCAAGATCGGCAACTATTACCGCATCTATACCGCTGCCCTTAAGAGCGGTGAGATATTCGCGAAGAGCCGCATATTCTCCGACTCTCGGCATGGTGTTTACCGTTACGTATATCTTAACGTTTCTTTCGTGAGCGTATTTTACCGCCTCGTATATTTCTTCTATACTGAAATTGTCAGCCGCCGCTCTCATACCGAAGGCATTACCCGCAAGGTAAACCGCATCGGCGCCGTAAAGAATAGCCGCTTTCATTTTTTCGAAATTTCCCGCAGGGGAAAGAAGCTCGGGTTTTATCATTTTGTACTCCTAATGTTTAATGATAATATTATATACTTAAAATATGAAAAAATCAAGACGGACTTTGTCCGTCTTGATCATCCGAAGTATTCGGTCATTTTATTTGCTACAATGTTGCCTATAACGATCAATCCCTTATTATTGGGATGGATTATATCATGGGGATAATTGTAATAATCAGCGGCATTAAGGACGTTAAATCCGGTAAGCTTGTAAAGATCGATGCTAAGAAGCTCATATTCCTTACCGATCTCTAATATTCCGTTTACCCATGCCGTATAGGGCATATCATTTACCAAAAGCTCGTCGCTGTTGGGATCAGCGGCAGAAAGCTGACGGTAAACAGGTGTAAGAAGTATTATCTCGATATCGGGATATTTATTCTGAATAAGCTCGATCGAATATCTCAAAGCACCTAAAAAGGTTTCGGGATTCAAGGGATTTGAAGGATCATCAAGAGGTGCGCTGTATTTTCTGATATCGTCCATTCCGTAACAAAGAGTGATATAGTCAACGTCATCGAACGATATCGTTTTTAAAAGCTCTGTTTTGTATGAGGTATCGGTATCGGTGAATACCTCATTTTCTTTATGGAGATCCTGAAGGTAAAAATCCTGCTTTGTTATCGAGTATGTTAATTCGGTCAATGAAAAAGCATTATATGCTTCATATTCTTCTTCTGAGGTTATATTTGATACGCGCGTTCCGCTGAATCCGAGGTTTATAACCTCCATTCCTGTTTTGTTTGCAAGAACAGAAGGATAATCATTTTTATTTGAGTTTGATGCTGTGAGCGAATCCCCGAAGCATACACATATTTTATCCTCTAAAGGATTTGTCACCTCTATTTCAGGCTCGGACGCGGTATTAGGATTATTTATACTCGGCATTGTTTTACCCGAGTTCATTTTAGATATTAAAATACCGCCGATAAGAGCGCAAATTACTATAACAACGATCGGTATAATTATATATCTTCGTGCTCTTAATTTACCGCGGAATCTTTTCCATCGTCTCTTTAAGCTTGGTTTATTATCGTGACTCATACTAATTCTCCTATTATATTACTGTATATATTATAAACTATATTGTTAAATATTGCAATAGATATTAAAAAAAACGGTAAATACTTGCAATTTTTCTTTTTTTGCAGTATTATGTAATAAATATATATACGAGGTCAGAAATGGACGATATAAAATACATGATGCTTGCATTGGAGGAGGCAAAAAACGCATTTGATGAAAACGAGGTGCCGGTAGGTGCTGTTCTTGTTGATGAAAATGGAAGAGTTATCGCAAAAGCCCATAACAGAAGGGAATGCGATAAGAATGCCATACTTCATGCAGAGCTTATGACTATAAATGAAGGGTGCAAAGCCCTCGGCGGCTGGCGGCTTCACAAATGTACACTTTACGTTACACTTGAGCCCTGTCCGATGTGTGCCGGAGCAATAGTAAATTCAAGAATTAAAAGGGTAGTTTATGGTGCAAAGGACCCTAAGGCGGGCTGCTTCGGCAGTGTACTGAATTTGAATTCATACCCCTTTAACCATAAGCCCGAGATAATCTCAGGGGTATGCGAAAAGCAGTCCCTTGAGCTTATGGAAAAATTTTTTAACAGATTAAGAGAAAAGAGAAATGAAAAAAATAATTAAGAATCCAACGTTACTGATAACGGTATCTATGGCGGTATTCGGTACCATAGCACCCTTTGTCAGAAAAACGGGACTTGCTTCCGCTGAGGTAGCCCTCTACAGAGCCGTTCTTGCCGCCTCTCTTATCGGTATATTTTTGTTTGTAACAAAGCAAAAAATATCCTTTAAAGACTTCAAAAAAGCAACCCTGCCTCTTTTGTTGTTTTCCGGAGCGGCTATGGCGTTTAACTGGATATTTCTTTTTGAAGCCTATAAATATACAACGGTTTCGGTTGCCACTTTAAGCTATTATTTTGCCCCCGTTATAGTAACCGTTGCCTGTCCTATCCTGTTTAAAGAAAAGATCGGTTTGAAGGGTTGGATATGCTTTGCGGGCTCAACTCTCGGAATAGTGCTGATTACGGGAATAGGTGATCTTTCGGGCGGGAAAAACGACTTGAAGGGAATACTCTTCGGTCTTTGTGCGGCAGCCTTGTATGCAACGGTAATACTGTTGAATAAATTTATAAAAGAGGTTGACGGTATTCACAGAACCTTCCTGCAGTTTTTATCTGCGGTAGTTGTTCTTTCTCCCTATGTTCTTTTGACAGACGGAGTGAATGTAGGCAATATGGCTCCTGTCGGAATTGTTTGTCTTTTAACGGTAGGATTTATCCACACAGGAATTACATACTGTATGTATTTCACATCATTGAAAAATCTCCCCGGTCAAAAGGCTGCAATATTAAGCTACATAGATCCCCTGGTAGCGGTTATAATCTCAATAACCGTATTAAAGGAAAGTATTACACCAATGCAGGCCGCAGGCGGTATATTGATCCTCGGCTTTACACTTTGGAATGAAATCAGTTTTACAAAAAAATCGTAAAAGCTATTGCATTTTTTTAAATAGTGTGGTAAAATGACTTGAATTTAATAGAGATCAGATACGGTTCGACGAGAATATTTCTCAGGTAGGTAATTGGGAATCCGGTGAGAGTCCGGAGCAACCGTCATTACTGTAAGCATCCATGATGTAAGTCAGAATACTCCCGTATCTCTATTGGTAAACACAATCTTGGACGAAGAAGGGGTGCAACCGGTCATAACCGTATCCTTTTTTCGTACGGCCTTGTTGTGTTGTTGACATTTATGATTAGTTGTGCTTTCCCGATTTGTCGGGAAAGCACTTTTTTCGTTGTGCCTTTCTTTATCCAAAAGAAAATTGAGGAGGATTTTTATGAAAAAAGAAATCAAATTATTAGCTTTGTCATTATTAATAATGACACTTACGATTACCGTGTTCAGCTTGACACTTTCTGCGGATGAGGGTGACAAGGTATATATATCGGTAAGCTTTGACGGTGAGTATATGGAAAATGCAAAGGGTGAGCCCGTAGCTTATGTCGGTGTAGGCATGGATGACCTTGCCGGTGTGGATCCGGATAAGTACGGTTTAAATGATTATCATTACGATCATGACGGTGACGGAAATGATGATATAACCGCATTATATTTGTATATTTATGTTCACGAGAATATATTCGGCAGATCCTGGGACGAGGTATATGTTTCGGGCGGTGCAGGAAGTATTTTCTTTGAAAGCGGTCTTTTCGGATACGAGGATTGCAATCTCAATTATTATTTGAACGGTGAATATCCTTCAGTTGACGGCTGGGGAGTTACTGCCGATCAGTTAGTACTTAAGAATGGTGATTATATAGATGTTTCCGGTTATACCAGCTGGAATTTCTATTGGGACAGCGGTGCAGGTTTCCATTATTTTGCTGATCTCGATGGTAAAATAACCCATAATTATACAGTAAAAGACAGCAAAAAAGTCCAGGTATCTCTCGGACGTACCGTGGCTGATATGTATATGGGTACTTCCGAGCTTGTATGGGAGAAATACTATACTCTTTATTACGGAAGAAGCGTTGGCACAGCATTGGGTAGTATTGAAACCGATTCCGATGGTTATGCAACCATAACCTTCCCTGAGGGAGGTGTATGGTATGTATGGTGCGAAGGCGGTTACGGTATAGAAAATCCCTATGATATTGTATCCTCTCCCGCTGTAGCGATCGTAGAGATAGAAGAGGAAATGATCGTTGAACCTTCTGTAGCTTCAGAGGGTGCGGTTATAACCGTAAGCGGACTTACCGATGATATCAAGGATATCTTCATAGCCCGCGGTGAATACCAGGTTTACGGTGATGTTAACTTAAACAAGCTTGTACGTCTGACACAGAATAAGCTTAAGGGTAATGATAATTACAGCTATACTGTAAATGCAGGAGGCAGGCATACCGTTCTTATCCGTTATAATGATAACAGCATGAAGTTCCTTTATACTGACGTTGATGTAACAGAACCGACCTTCAGTTCAAATGCGCTTCAGCTTACCGTAGGTAATCTCGACGGTATCAAGGTCATCCGTACGGCAAGCGGTATTCATAAGACTGCATCCTCGATCAAAAAGACAGAGGGAGCGAGAGCCTTTACGGCAAAGGATGTTCTCAAGGGTAAGAGAGAATATACCATTCAGTTCAGAGAAGAGGGCATGGTAACCGTAGCGGTGTGTTATGAAAACGGATTAAACGTTTTCTATAATTATGAAGTAACCAAGAAAACCCCTTATTTTGCTCAGGAGGGAAATACGGTTATCTTCGGCGATCTTGACGGTCTTAAGGTTATAAGATATGCCAAAGGAAATTATACTACCTCAGGCGAGATCAAGAGAGCACCCGGAAGCGTTGGTTTAACGGCGAGCAAGATAAAGGACTCGGTTATCAAGGTCTCTCTTAAGCCCGGTACATATACCTTCTGTGTTCAGTATGATGACGAAAGTCAAAACTTCTATACCGTAACGGTCGATTAATGATGAATAAGGACGAAAAGAGAAAATTTTGTATATCGTTATTGCGTGATAAAGCCGCGGAGCTTGAGCGTTTGCCCAAGCGTTCGGATTTCCCTGACGATAAGGTATGCCTTATCAAGCAGAAATTAGGACCTTGGCCGAGGGCATTGGAGGAGGCAGGATTAAAAGAGCCTCCTTTGGTGTCAAGGATCGAGAAGAACCGCGCTAAACGTGAAAGAGCGAGAAAAAACAGAAAGAAATTTATGAGAGAAAGTAAATCTCACACAGACGGAGGTAATAATGAAGACTCTGTATAGAATAATTATTTGTCTTGTATTGGTATTCTGTTTGGTCACTCCTACGGTATTTGCTTTTGATAATGATTTATTTAATAAGACATATACGGATACCAAGGCTTATCTTAAATCATTAGGTACACCTTCGGTTGGTTCGGTAGGCGGTGAATGGCTGGTTATTGCATTAACAAGAGACTTTGAAGAGTGCCCCGATGGGTATTATGAAAATGTTGTTGAGTTTGTTAATAATAAGATAAATGAAAAGGGTCAGCTGCATAAGTCTAAATCTACCGACAATTCCCGTATTATTCTCGGTCTTACCGCAGCCGGATATGATCCGCGAAACGTAGGCGGTCATGATCTTATATTTGGTTTGACCGATATTACGTACTTAAAAAAGCAGGGACCAAACGGAACAATATGGGCACTTATTGCATTGGATTGTAATAACTATGAGATTCCCGAAAATCCCGATGCCGCAGAACAGACTACCAGAGAAGGGCTGATCGCGGTTATCTTATCGAATCAGTTAACTGACGGCGGTTGGGCAATGTCGGGAAAGAATGCGGACCCTGATATGACGGGAATGGCTATACAGGCTCTCGCTCCTTATTATGATACTAATGATGATGTTAAGTCAGCGGTAGATAAAGCCCTTACGGTCTTGTCAGAAAAGCAGCATGATAACGGCGGATACGGTTCTGTTGACGGAGCGTGCAGTGAGTCTTGTGCTCAGGTAATTGTTGCGCTTACCTCTATGGGCATTGATCCGACGTCTGATGCAAGATTTATTAAGAATTCCAAAACAGTTATCGATGCAATACTTGAATTTGCTGTTGAAGGCGGCGGCTTTTCCCATGTTCCCGGCGCGGCGCGTAACGGTATGGCAACCGAGCAGGCTCAATACGCTTTAGTGGCATATAAGCGCTTTACCGAGGGAAAAAATACTCTTTATGATATGAGTGAAGAAGATATTAAAATCGAAGACGAAAAGCCTGAGGATGATACAATAACCGATAAAGACACGGAGGATTCCGTAAAGGATGAATCAGAAAATGAAACTGTTCCCGATACAGAGAATAATAAAGATACGTCCGATAAAAACGGTATTAATGCAGAAAAAGCTGAAAACGATAAGAGCTCTTCTGCCACATCGTCGGGAACAAACAATAACAAGATAAATCAATCAAACGCAAAGCCGCAAACCGGAGCATCAACGGGGACGGCTTCGGCACAGACGGGAGATCCTTGTATATTCATATCTTTAATAGTTTTGGCGGTATCTCTTATATTTGTTTTTAAAAGAAGAGGTTCCCGGGTATGAAAAAAAGAATCGCTGATTTAATTATGATTATTCTTCTTGTTGTGTTAGCGGTAACAGGTATTCTTTATGCGGGTAATCTGAAGGGATGGTTCGATAAAAAGAATGAGTCGGTGTGGACTATCGCTGATATCCGAGGGGTCATTACTCTCAAAAGGGAGGGAGTAAGCTATACACCGGATAATGCAACGAATCTTCGTAAGGGAGATATAATTATATGTAAGGATTCCGCTTCTGCCGTATTGAGGTCGGAAAATGCGGATGTTTATGTCAATGGCGGTTCTGAGCTTGAAATCAAGGACGTATCCGATAAGGATATGTCTGTTAAGGTGATTAAGGGAGAGGTCTTTGCTGACAGTCAAAGACCTCTTATCCTTGTTTTTGATTCTATAAGCACGGACGTCGGTGGTAGTGTTGTTTCTCTCAGTGTTCGTTCGGGTGCTTCAACCTTAAATGTATTCAGCGGTAAAACCGAAGAAGCTAAAAGCTCAGAGAGAGCCGAATGGATCGACGGCAGTAAAAGCGTAGGTAAGATATCAATTGACACTCTTAACGAGTTTAATATAGAGTGTCTGAAAAAGGTGTTGAAAAGTAAAAAGCTTTGCTTTACAAAGGCTGAGCTTGATGCAGTAACCGAAAAAAGAAAAGAAGAAATATCTACCGATCTTGATAGCGAAACACAGTGCTCAATTACAATAGTTTGTGATACTATACTTGATAATACGGATGAGCTTGATCCGACAAAAGCTGAGTTTGTACCTGATGATGGAATTATTCTTCCTTTTACATCGGTTGATATAGAGGAAGGAGATAGCGTTTTCGATATTCTGAATCGGGTTTGTGAGGAGAATGATATTCAAATCGAATACAGCTGGACACCTATGTATGACAGTTATTATATCGAGGGTATAAATAATCTCTATGAATTTGACTGCGGATATGAATCGGGCTGGATGTATAAGGTAAACGGATGGTTCCCGAATTACGGATGCTCGGATTATAGTGTGAAGCCGGGAGATAACATAGTTTGGTGTTATACCTGTAAAGGGTTGGGCGATGACGTAGGTGATACGTCCTTCTGATAATAAGGAGAATAAACAAGTGAAACAGTTTGAAGTACAGAAGCTTAGCTTTTCTTATGCCGATAGCAACAAGATTTGTTTTGATTCTGTTGATTTAAGTGTTGATAAGGGTGAATATGTAGTTATCTTAGGCAGGTCGGGAAGTGCCAAAACCACCTTTCTCCGCCATTTAAAGCCAGGACTTGCTCCCTTTGGCAAGCTTAGCGGAAAAATATTCTTTAATTCTATACCCATAAATCAATTAAGCGAGACTGATAAGGTGTCTAAGATAGGATTCGTTATGCAGGACCCCGATGATCAGATAGTTACCGATAAGGTTTGGCATGAGCTTGCATTCGGGCCTGAGAGCTTAGGCTGGGATCAAAAGGAAATACGTGCCGCGGCGGCAGAGATGGCAAGCTATTTCGGTATTCAGAATTGGTTTCACCGTAAGGTATCTTCACTTTCGGGAGGACAGAAGCAGCTTCTTAATTTAGCCTCGGTGATGATCACCAAGCCTGAGGTGTTGATATTGGATGAGCCTACAGCTCAGCTTGATCCCATAGCCGCTTCGGATTTTTTAAATACGGTTCGTAAGATAAATATTGAACTCGGAACTACAATTATAATTACCGAGCATCGTTTAGAGGAGATCTTGCCTTATGCAAACAGAGCTGTAGTAATGGAAAACGGCAGAATCATAGCCGACGATACTCCAAAAAAAGTGGCAGAGAAGCTGTTTAGTGAAAAAAATCCTATGGCGAGTGCAATGCCTGCTCCTGTAAGGATTTTTTACGGCTCGGGTGCAGAGGGGATCTCACCCTTGACCGTTCGCGAGGGAAGAGAATGGCTTGAGCGTGAGTTTACTGTTTCGCCTTTTGTAACCGCGCTTCATGAAGAGAATTTAAAAGACAGTAATAAAAAAGCTCTTGAAATAAGAGAGCTTTGGTTCAGATATGACAAGGATTCTCCCGATATATTAAGAGGTGTTGATCTGTCTGTAGAGGAAGGTACGCTTCATTGTATAGTGGGTGGTAACGGAACGGGAAAATCTACAACTCTTAAGGCGTGTGTTGGTATATGTCCGCCGTATAGAGGTAAAATAAAGATATTTGGCCGTAAAATTTCAAAATTCCGATCGGATAAGATTATTGCAAAGGGTGTAGCTTTGCTTTGCCAGAATCCCAAGAGTATTTTTACCCAAAAGACGGTTATTGAAGAGCTTTATGAGATGACACGGGATGAAGAAACGATAAAAAATATTATTGAGTTGTGTGATATATCCCACATTACCGACTCTCATCCTTATGATATTTCCGGAGGAGAAATGCAGAGGGTGGCTCTTGCCAAGGTACTTCTCAGAAAACCGAGACTTCTTCTTTTGGACGAGCCTACAAAGGGTATGGATAGCTTCTTTAAGGAAAGCTTTGCAGACATAGTTATGAAATTAAAAGAATCGGGTGTTACCGTTCTTATGGTTTCTCATGACATAGAGTTTTGCGGAAGATATGCCGATAAGGTTAGTATGTTCTTTGACGGTTCAATTATAACCACCAATACCCCTAAACGCTTCTTTGCTGCAAACAGCTTTTATACAACGACAGCAAACCGAATGAGCCGCCATATCTTCAATAATGCGGTTACTGCCGAGGACGTGATAGAGTTGTATAACAGAAACAGAGGTAGCCGTAATGAAGAAATCTGATATAGTATCTTTGATTTTTTATTTTGTTCTTCTTCCGATAACTCTTTTTTTTCACGTAAGGTCGCAGGGAGCATATTATTATATTGTTGCCTGTTTTATAGTTGCGGAATCTCTGATTCCTTTGATTTGGACGTATAACGGTAAGGGTATCAGAAGGAGTCTTATTGCCGTTATATTGATCATGTCGTTTGTTACGGTGCTTCTGAGGGTTGTGATAGCCGTTCCGAATTTTAAACCGGTATATGCACTTATAATGCTTTCAGGTATATCGATGGGTATGCAGAGCGGTTTTACGGTCGGGGCAGTTACTGCATTTGTGAGTAACTTCTTTTTTGGACAGGGTGCGTATCTGCCCTGGCAGATGCTTGCCTTCGGTGTGTGCGGCATGCTTGCGGGGATTTCATTTAACAAAGTTAAATTGCCAAGAAAACCGATTTTTCTTGCCTTATACGGCTTTGTATCGGTTATGGTGATCGTCGGTCCTATACTTGATTGCTCTCAGGTTGTTTTTCTCTCACGAAGTGCGGCTATTCCGGATCTTCTTCGTTCGGGCTTCAGTGTTAATCTCAATCAGGCGCTGTGCACTTTTTTAACCATGCTGTTGTTTGGAAGACCTATTACAGACAAGCTTGAGAGATATAAGAAAAAGTTCGATCTCAGGGAGGAAGACTATGGGCTTTGAGCAATGTCACCCTATGGTGAATCTGATATATTTTTTTGTGGTATTGGCATCAACTCTTATCTTTGACCACCCGGTGTATCTCGCTATCTCCTTCATCACAGCGGCATTATACTGTATTAAGCGAAGGGGGATAAAGGGCGGTATATCAGTAGTATTGCTTATACCATGCATTATACTTTTCACACTGTATTACAGCTCCTATAATCATTTTGGTATAACTGTACTCAGAAGTAATCTTATCGGGAATTCCATTACCCTTGAGTCGCTTGTGTACGGAGGGTGTCTCGGAATCAGAGCCGCAAGTGTTATACTTTGGATGTCCTCGGTATATTCTGTATTTTCCTCGGATAAGGTAGGATACCTTTTTGGAAGACTCAGCCCGCGATTCGCAATGGTTTTTGCATTACTTCTCAGACTGTTTCCGAGAATAGGACAGGAGGCAGTTAATATTAATAATGCCCGAAAGGGAATTGGACTTTCGGTTTCACAGGGAAATATTATTGCAAGGACAAGGAATGCTATAGCTATCTTTTCGGCTTTGATAACCGTGACCATAGAGTACTTTGCTGTTGCGGCTGAATCTATGCGGTGCAGAGGTGCTGCGCTCAGAGGCAGAACTGCTTATTCGATCTACCGATTTGATAACAGAGACAGAAGCTTTGTGCTTGTGATGTTTGTCTTTATCACATCTGTTATGATGGCGATGATACTTTCTCAGACAGATATTGTTTACGATCCTTATATAGTATTTACACCTATAAGTATTATGTCGGTATGCTTCTATGCCGGATATACTCTTTTATGCCTTATGCCCCTGATGCTTGAGCTTTGGACGGAATATTGCTTTAAACAACTGCAAAACCGGGCATCGGACCGTAACGGTTTATATTCGTAACTGAGAATCCGAGAAACTGTTTACAGCTTATGTTTTTGTGCTATAATAATTATGATGAACGGAGATTCATGAGTGACGGCCACTACACGACCTGATCCAACTTGATGCTTACGTTCATCTTTTTTTAATGTATAGGAATTTGCTCCGATTCGGGTACTGAAGAAACAAACTTGGGTACATGATTTACAACCTATTCCTATCGCAATATTAAATAAAATATGTTATAATAAAATTAAACCCAACCTTTTGTACCAAAAATCGGTCTTATAGGTGAAAAGACCGGGAAAGGAGAGAAAAATGAACGCTTACAGCGAAAAGAAAGATGAGGTTCTGGTTGAACTTACCTTGCTTGGAGATGAAGAAGCATATCGCGAGCTTGTGGTACGACATGAAAAGGCTGTGAAGGGAACGGCATATAAGTTTACCGATAATATCTATTCTGCAGA
Organism: Oscillospiraceae bacterium; assembly: GCA_015065105.1. Taxonomy (GTDB): domain Bacteria; phylum Bacillota; class Clostridia; order Oscillospirales; family CAG-272; genus RGIG7300. The sequence goes on from SVQZ01000003.1 coordinate 17,836, forward strand.
GGACGCTTCACAGGATGCCTTTGTTTGTGCATGGATAAAGCTGGATAAGCTACGTGACCGAGGGAAATTCCGTTCCTTTGTATGCTCAATAGCAAAAAACTGTGCCGCTGATATCGTTGTTAGCTATTCAAACGCCGTAGCTGATATCAGCCTTGATCTTGGAAGCTATGAAGAAGGGGAGTTTGAAAAGATCGAGATTAAGGAATCGATTGAAAAGCTTACCGAAAAAATAAGGGAAACTATTGAGCTTCATTATTACAAAGGCTTTTCGGTATCTGAAATCGCACAAAGGCTTCAGATTTCCGAGGGGACGGTAAAATGGCGTCTGCACGAAGGAAGAAAACAATTACGAAAGGATTATGGGTTTATGGAAAAGGATTATAACGAAAACACAAGCTTTGTTGATAAGGTCATGTATCAGGTTGAACGGCTGAAGCTCTGGTCGCTTAAAAATGACAAAAGCGGCTTTGAGGAGGAATATAAGGAGGTTTTAAAGGCTGTTGAGAGCTTGGAAGACTCAAAAGAGAAGCATAAGGCTCTTGCCGACGTTTGGCTTCGCGGCTATTGGTGGATATACCGTAACGAAAATGATGAGCTTTTAGCCAAGATTAAGGAAAGCGCCCTTGAAAGTTCAAACGAAGACGTGCTTACCTATATTTGCGAAAAGGATTTTTATAACTGCTCCGAGGGTCAGGTAAGAATTAATTATATTAAGGATACTCAGATACCCTTTTATCGTGACCTCGGCTTAAATAAGGTCACGGGTTATCTGTTCTTCTGGCTGGGTAAGGAATATTGCACGTTAAATGATTTTGACAAGGGAATCGAATGCTACAAAAAGTCCTTGAAGCACTTAACAAAGGAGGATGCATATTATTCCTGCGCTCTTGCCGCAATTGAGGTTGAGGAGAGGAGAAGGGCTCTCGGTTTGTACTTTGAAGACAACCGATGCTGTACCTCCGTTTCTGCAAAGGTGCTTCGGATGATCGACGGTAAGTGTTATTCCTGGCTTGAGCCTGCCTATTACAGCGGTTACGTTGTAGGATGTATGGATAATCTGTTCTGGTACTGCGATTATACCGATTCACAGTTATATAATCTTGATATGAAGGTGGGAGAAAAATATATTTCTTCGGATAAGAAAAGCGAATTCGTATTTGAGAGCGATAACGAAAGTATCAAAACTCCTGCAGGTGTGTTTGAAAAGTGTATTGTGTTTGTTATGAACAACAAAAGCAAGGAAGCTTATATCCGTACCGCATTTGCTCCGGGAGTCGGTATCGTTGAACAAAGACTGCAGACGTGGGGCAGAAAGACTGTATGGAAGCTGTCTGAATACAGAATTAACGGCGGAAGCGGATATTTACCGTTATGCGAGGGCAACAGATGGAAATATGCCAATGCAAACGAAGATGATAACGGAATGAATATTGAATACACCAATATCTATGAAGTTAATTATGCTGACAAGGACAAGATAATAATGGCTCATATCGGCTTTGAGCATCTTGAAAGCTATAAGGATACCTGGTACGGTAATTCTTTGGCATACAGACTTAACTATTATTGTAAGCATAATACGAACGTCTCGGAGCTTAATGACGTAAGCAATTATATGAAGCGTGCCGAGGAGCTTGCCGAAACCAAACGCCAAAAGGTGCATACAAGAATTGCAAAGAAGGTTATGACAAGAATATTTGATACAGATCCCAATTATACTCCCGATTGTAAGGAGGTTGGCAGATGGAATTTCTTTATCTCGAATGTTATAGAGAGGAAGGAAAATGATATTGTTTGCGACTTATATCATGATAGCGATTTTCAGTTTGAATGGAAGAACTCCTCTAATCTCGGCCAAGAAGGTGAAAAGCTTCTGAATACCTTCCTTATAGAGGATCTTGACAGCTATTTCATGAAATTATGGTCGGATGAATGGGTACCCGGATACGGTTATGAGGGTGAAAGCACTATTCTTACTCATACGGCGTGTTATCTCATTTTTAAGGTCATGGATGATGAAAGCATATCCCTGCCGGCGGGTGAATTTACCGATTGCCGTCATATTCATTTTGAAATAAAGGATATTGATGACGGACTTTATTATATGAACGGTACATATGATTATTGGTTTGCGCCGGAAATAGGTATAGTCCGTGTCAAGCAGAAGAATTGCGATTGGGTACTTACCGAATATAAGGGCAGGGGAGAAGGATATTTCCCCTTGGAGGACGGCCTTTTCAGAAGGTTTGAGCCTACAGAGCTTGGCGGAGGATTTCATGCTTCGGTTGAATATACCTTTGACAAAAATGATGAAAATCTTGTATTGTTTGCAGACCACCTGGGAACACAGGACAGGGAAAGCTTTGATAAGAACAATTAAAAAAATCGGACGGCTTATAAAAGGCTGTCCGATTTTTTGTATTGTATGAATTGCTTTATAACCCTTAAAAAGCTGACGCTTTCGGGAGAACCCCCCGAAAAGAGAGAGCTACACTCGCCCTTGCCTATCACCCCTTCGGATATATTCCATATACTGATATCAGCAGCATTATGCTGCAAATGTTGAGAAACGGAGAAGTAGAATGGATAGATATAAGAAATACAATGCGCTCTGTTCCTGTAATGACGGCTTCAGAAATAAGATGCGCGAGGATCACGAATGTACGGGAGCGTCTCTTGCAATGCCGGTTATGCCGATACAGGAATTCCGTGAGCTTTATTCTCCCTGCGAGGCCTTGGAGAAGGGAACACTTTATAAGGAGCTCTATAAGCCCTATTGTGTAAGAGGAGGATATAAATGTTAAGATATGAGGATTGCCGCTGCAACGGTGATACAGCTCTGCTTTTGCAGATACAGCAGATAAGCTTCGCTATGGACGAATTGCGTCTCTTTATCGATACCCACCCGGCCTGTGAAGAAGCAATATCACTTTTTAATGAATACGCAGAACAGAGAAACGAGCTTGTTTGCCGTTACAACTCGGACGTAATGCCGATTTCCGGATACGCAACCGAGCAGAGCGGAAAATGGCGCTGGGGCAAAGCAGGTATGCTTGCAAAAGGAGGAATGAAATAATGTGGGAATATGAAAAAAGGCTGCAGTACCCTATAAACATCAAAACTCCTGACGCGAGAGCCGCGAAGATCATAGTAAGTCAATACGGCGGACCCGACGGGGAACTCGGTGCATCTCTTCGATATCTTTCTCAAAGATATGCAATGAAGAATAAAAACGTAGCAGGACTTTTGACCGATATCGGTACAGAAGAGCTTGCGCATCTCGAAATGATAGGCGAGATACTGAAGCAGCTTACAAAGAATCTTTCAACCGACGAAATAATCAAGCAGGGATTTGACACCTACTTTGTTGACCATACCGTAGGTGTGTACCCTCAGGCGGCATCCGGAACACCCTATACCGCGGCATTTATGCAGTCAAAGGGCGACCCGATAACCGATCTTATGGAGGATATGGCAGCAGAGCAGAAGGCAAGAACTACTTATGATAATATCCTCAAATTGGTTGATAATCCTGATGTAATTGAGCCTATCAAATTCCTTCGACAGCGTGAGATCGTTCATTTTCAGCGTTTCGGCGAGGCTCTTGAGATGGTTAAGGAAGATCTTGACCCGAGAAATTACTATTATTATAATCCCTCATATCCTAACGGATGTAATACGGGAAGATAAACAGCGTGGTTCGGTACTCACGGTGAGTGGCAAAATAGTCTCTGAAAGAGATTTGTTATAATACGGGACCGAAGAAATTAAAACAAGGTTGCAAAAGCAACCTTGTTTCTTGTTTACATTATAAATATTAATAATTGTTTGCGGTGTAATCAACAACAAATGATGATACCTCAGAATCGATCTCCTTGCTCTTTCTGCCTGTGAACAACATAAGATCGCCTTCGTAATCCTCAGTGTCGTAATCCTTTAAATAAATGATATCGCCTTCACCTGTAAATGCAGCATTGTAAACGTCATCTGCAACCTTAACGCTGCTTCTGCCGTTCTTGCAGTAGTAAAGTGTAGCTGTGTTATCCTTTTGGTTCTTTACATACATGAAGTTCTTAGATTCGGTGAAATAGTAGCCGATACCGTCAACGTCATTATCAACTTCCTTCTTGTTTACGTAAAGTGTACCGCAGTCGTCCTCAATATCATAATCCTTGAAATATACGATAGTCTTATTGTCAATAAGCGTGATCTCATCATAAACTTCCTTGTCATATTCGGAGGTCTTTGTGATACCCTTCTTGCCTATCTTTGCGAGATAAAGAGTTGCGTTCTCAAATTCGCTAACCTCTGCTACATCGGGGTAATCGTAATCGTATTCATCCCAATCGTAATCATAGTCATCGGAGGATACGGCATAATCGGTTTCGTCTGCATCATCTTCATCCTTGCCGCCTTCGTAATTACAATCTGCAAGGTAATAGAGCGCGGAGCCGTCCTCGGTTAAATTGAAGGACATTGCATCATCGTGAGTGATCTCACTTGCATTACCGTAAGCAACAACATAGCTTACTGCCTCATCGTCATCCTCAAAAGATTCGCAAACTGAGAATACAGCAACGGGAGTCTCTACTGCAGAGGTCTCGTAATCAACGGATGCAAAGCCGGAGAATACTGTGGAAGGCTTGCCCTTGCCTGTGTAGTAGCAAAGATCATATTCAAAGCCGTCATCGGATTCTTCAGACTTTTTGTAGTAAAGGGAACCGTCCTCAAATACGTTGCAAATAGCGGAAACGTCTGTATCGATCTTCACCTTGTCCTTACCAACCTTACAGAAATAAAGGTCAGAATCGGATGTGAAATAGAATTCCTTTGCCTTTTCGTAATCAACGTAAGCGAAGGAATATACTTCGGAAGCGATCTTTTCGTCATTATCCTTGCCGAGAGTTCTGATATAGTAATCCTTTGAATATTCGTAATCGGAATCATCGGAATAGATATAATAAGTAATCTTCTTTCCGTCGCCGGAAATATAATATCCATCTACTTCATTTTTGATCTTGGTGTCCTGCTTCTTGGAGATGTTGTACTCGTAAAGGTCTCCGTCATCGTTTTCAAATACTATGTACTTGGAGTTTTCGCTGATGGAGAAGCCGTCAACCTCGTCCTTGATTTCAACAGGCGCCTTCTTTGCGTTGCCTGTAGGTCTGATCATGAGGGTGCTGTCATCACCGTCTATATAAACGATGTATTTACCGTCGGGAGTGATACGGGGAGAATCACCGTCATCATCCGAAACCTCAAAGGGCTTAACGGAAGGAAGGTTTGTGTAGTTGATTTCTCCGTCCTTATAATAGAGTGCGTAGTTGTTTCCCTTATATCCGCCGCCTGCGAATACGGAAATGAGAATGATAGCGATAATCAGAACAAAAACGGCTGCAACAAAACCGATCACAATACCGATGACCTTGCCTGATTTCTTCTTTTCGGGTGCGGGTGCTTCGTTTACGGGTGCCTCAGATGCAGGAGCTTCATATACGGGCTCTGCTACAGTAGGCTCATATGCGGGTTCTGATACGGGAGCAACCGCTTCTATCTTAGAACCGCACGCATCGCAGAATTTGGAACCGTCAGCGAGTTCTTTTCCGCAGTTTGTACATTTAACCATAATGTCCTCCTTAAAATTTGCATAAAATAATGCATTATATTTGATTTATTATACAATAGATAAAGTATATTGTCAATATATATCCGAATTATTCAGGTGATTTTCTTAACATTTTTTTAATAATCTCAGATAAAACTCGCAAGCCTTTGCGGCACACACATAACGGATCTTTTCGTTGTTGCCGTGAATTGATGCCCGTTCCTCGGCGGTAAGATCCATAGCGGAGAAACGGTAAACATATTTACATATTTTACCGTAATGACGGCTGTCCGAGCATTGAACCATAAGATAGGGAGAAACTATACAGCCCTGCCAGGTCTCGGAAACGCTGGATGATATCTTATCCCAACCATCGCCGAAGGGGAAGGATATTTCGCTTGGTTCTATAGAGTTTATCACTTTTATATTAACGTCTTTGTCGTTTACCTTTTTCTTTAATTGACGTAACGTTTTTGAAACGGAGGAATCGGGAGATATACGGATGTTTGCTGTAAGAGACGCCTTAGTGGGTATAACGTTGGGTGCATCACTGCCCTTTGCCTGGGTGAAGGCTACTGTCGTTCTTAGTAATGCATTGAGCTCACCGCCCGATTTCTTGCAAATTAAGTTAAGCACGGGATTGAAGAGCCAAAGATTCGAGAATATTATTCTGTATAAAAAGCTCGAATGTCTGCCGAGACAACGGAACATAAAACGTGCGGGTAAGGATAGGTTGTATTTAAAGGGCTTGGATTCGATCTTTTCGCAGGCTTTTGATAATTTTACCAAGGGAGAGCCGGGCTTGGGTGCTGATGCATGGCCTCCTTTTGACTCGGCAGAGAACTCAACGTTCATCATGCCCTTTTCCGCAATACCTATAAGACCGCAGGGTCTCTTGACTCCGGGGAAAACGTTTTCAACAACAGCGCCGCCCTCGTCGATCACAAGGGAAAGCTTTATACCGTTTTTCTTAAAATAGTCAACGATAAGCTCCGCGCCGTTTCCGTTTATTTCCTCCGAGCCCGAAAAGGCGAAATATACGTCCTCAGAGGGAACAAATCCTTCGGAAATAAGCTTGTCTGCCGCGCAAAGGATCGCGTTCATTGTTACCTTTGTGTCAAGAGTACCTCTGCCCCAGAGAATATTATCCTCGCAAATTCCTTCAAAAGCAGGCTTTTCCCAGGATGCTTCATCAGCGGGAACGACGTCATAATGTGCCATCATGACGCTTGCCGTTTCAGAGCTTTCACCCTCCCATTTAAACAGAAGGGCTCTGTTGGATATCTCTGTAAAGCTGCATTTTTCAAATACGTTGGGATGGAGAGAGGGAAGTTTGGAAACTAATTTTTCAAATTCCTTATCATCTTCAAGCGAGCTGTCTCTGTAAGAAACGGTTTTGCATCTTACGAGCTCGCTTAAGGAATTTATTACCCTTTCGGTATCGATCTCTATATTTTCCGTATCTTGTACATAGTCCTTGTACGGAGCGAAACGAAGGGCGCGTATGAGAAGAACTGCGATAAAAACAAGTAATGCCGCGCCAAGTATTGCCACAACAATATTCCACATATCAAAGAACCCCCTTCTTATACATTATTCTTGCAACCGCAACGGTAAAGAGTACACCTACAGGAACCATTATACCAACCGTACCCGAATTGAGTGCGGGTACGAATATAAAGAGCAGGAGCATTAAAATGACCGGTGCGACAGAAAGCTTGAGATTTTTTGAAATGAATACTACTGCAAGACCACCGAAGAGGGCAGGAAGTATCATATCAAAGGCGGGCTTTAAAACGGGTGAATTGAGAACGGGAGAAAGAGGTATCAGAAAGATAACACCCAACAATATAATTATCGTTGTAACGATACTTGATACCGCTATTGCTATAGTAGAGATTATCTCACCCTCCTCGGAGGATGCGCTTACCTTTGCACGCTCCATAGCATCGATGGCACAGGGAAGCTTAAGATTTGAAATATTACCCGTTACAAAGGAAAGGTATGTACCTCCGGCGCCGAGCATGGGAACGTAGGTGAATATTTCAACCAGACCCACCGCCCAATACATGGGCATAGTTGCCAAAAGTCCCTTGGCAAGAGCCTGCCAGTCGGGTAAGGTCTTGAAGATAAGACAGACCGATATGGGGAAAAGAAAGATTATAAGGCAGAGCGCAACTCCCCAGATACGTCCGTCACGGTGAACGCTTTCAAGATACGTCATATTCTTTTTCATTTCTGCACCTCCTTAAGATAACCAACCTGTAACGGGAATGGCAAATGCCATACCGCTTATAAGGCTGATGGGCAGAGCGTAATCTGTAAGCCATCTTACCTTTGCCTTCGTTGCTATAATTCCGCAGACAGCCATGACCGCAGCGGATAAAAACATTACCGCAACGGGGATAAGACCGCTGTAATCACCCTTGAATGCAAGGGTAACGTCGCAGAATACGTATCCTAAAAACGCAGATATCATACCTAAAAACATAGCGTTATTAAATATTTCACTCCACTTTTTATCCTTTAATCCTATCTTGTTCATACCGCCCTGGATCTTTTTTGTTACAAAGGGTACGAAAATAAGGCCGATAGCAATACCGAGGGTCATTACCCATAGAATTGTAACGAATGCCGAAGGATCGGTTATTCTGCTTCCCGCATCGAGCTTAAGGGCTTCGAGAGTATTTCCTGCGGCAACCGTTTCATAGGTGAGTGAGCCGATTACCGAAAGGCGAAGCCAGGGCAGGGGAATACCAAGGCTCTTTGAAAGAGCCACAACTCCCACAAGAACTGCAACCGCGGGGGCAACCGTGAAGACAGCTGCAGAAATTATAGTGCTTTTAAGTGTTTGAGATTTGATTCCTATCTGCTTTGCTCTTTTAAGTGCGCGCAGTAAAAAATAAACCGACTGTGCTAAAACGGCGGCAATTATCACGCCTACAAGAATAAACAGTATAGGATTGTTTACGCTGAATTCCATTTTCTTCTCCTTAAAATATATTATTATTTAAAGATTACCATATTTCAGGTTATTTTTCAATAGTAAAATGCCGCTCTTTAGCGAAAAGTATTGCAATTTGTATTAATAATTGCTATAATAAAAATAATTATACTTAAAGTGAGAAAACTCTGATGATGTACTTTATCAAATATGCAATAGGTTGCAATACAGGAAGGGTAAGAAAGGTAAATCAGGATAATTTCTGGTGTAACGGGCTTTATCTTGAGGAGATCAATGACGGACTGCCCTTTATACTGTCGAATACTCTCTATAGCGGCGATAATCCCGCCATTGCTGTCTTTGACGGCATGGGCGGTGAGCAAAAGGGGGAGAGCGCGGCTTATATAGCTGCATCTACCTTCAATGAGCTTATGAAGGATAACGTTGCTCCGAAGGGAGTCTCCCGTTTGGTTTCTTATTGCAGAACTATCAATGATGAAATATCCGCCTTCGGCAATAGCGCAGGCATCTCAAATATCGGCTCTACCGGTGCTCTCATATCCTTTTCAAACAAAAGAATATCTATTGCCAATATCGGAGACAGTCCGATAATAAGGCTTGGTAAGAATGATTTCTCACAGATATCCCATGACCACGTACTTATGCCGGATAGAAAAAAATCACCCCTTACACAGTATCTCGGTGTTCCAAAGAGCGAATTTATTATTGAACCCTATACAAGGGAGCTTGAGGTATGCCACGGTGACAGATATCTGCTTTGCTCTGACGGTATAACCGATATGGTAAGCCGTGATGAGATAAAAATGATAATGAAGGATACAAAGGATATCGCCGAAGCGGCAAAAAAACTGCTCGAAAGAGCACTTGAGCTTGGCGGTGTTGATAATTCTACCCTTGTTTTATGCGAAATTCAGAAAATAAAGCTGTTTGGAAGAAATGGAGTATAACGATGAACAGATACGATAAGCCTGCCCCCTCTTCTGCTTCTGCGGCAGTCGGTACAATGGGTGCAAAAATAACAGTATTTGACGGCATTCATGCCCCGAAGCACTATGATCTTTCGTCATACAAAAAGACGGTAGTTACCTTCGGAAGAGACCCCGCGAACGATATCTGTATAACCTCCCACTTCGTTTCCCGCCGTCACGGAAGATTCAGATTTGAGGCAGGAAGATGGATAATCGAGGATCTCGGAAGTACAAACGGTCTCTTATATAAGGGTGCTACCATTCCTGCAAGAATGCTCTGCGATAACGATAATATACGAATCGATGACGGTGTTGAGACCTCCACGGTCGGTGTGCTTATCGTCTTCAACGCATCCTTGGATTCCATATCATGGAAAAGCTTTTCTCTTGAGGGACTTGATACCGTTACTCTCGGCAGAGATCCTTCAAGCAATATAGTTCTTAACCACGTCGGCGTATCCCGCAATCATGCCCGTATAGAACGTCACGGAGCGGAGTTCTTTATATACGATACCAACAGCACCAACGGTGTATTTGTCAACGGTGTGAGGCTTACAGCAAAGACAAGGCTTCATGAAAAGGACGTAATTACGATAACAAATTCAAGGATCGTCTTTACATCCACGCTTATTACATACTGTACCTTCAATAAGGGTATCAAGGTCGAGGCATCCCATATCGTTAAAAAGGTTGACAAGGGAAGAAAGACTATCTGTAATGACGTCAGCCTTAAGATAGACCCCTGCGAGCTTGTTGCCATAATAGGCGGTTCGGGAGCGGGTAAATCAACAATAATGAACTGTATCTCCGGTTATAATAAGCCGACCTCGGGTACGGTATCTGTAAACGGAACAGAGCTTTATTCCAATTTTGAAGCAATGAAGGATATTATCGGTTACGTTCCTCAGCAGGATATCGTTTTTGATAATCTTACCGTTTATTCAATGCTGAAATACACCGCAAAGCTTCGTTTGCCCAAGGATACAAGCGAAAAGGAGCTTGATTCTATAATACTTAAGGTTATAGATACCGTTGAACTGACCCAGCGTAAGGATACAATGATCAAGCGCCTCAGCGGAGGACAGAGAAAGAGAGCAAGTATTGCGGTCGAGCTTATCTCCGACCCAACGCTCTTCTTCCTTGATGAGCCCGCCTCAGGACTTGACCCGGGTACCGAGCGAAATCTTATGAAAACTCTCAAAAACATGAGCAGCTCAGGTAAAACCGTTATATTTGTTACCCACAGTACGTTGAATCTCCGTATCTGCGATAAAATAATCTTTATGGGTGCGGGCGGTAAGCTCTGCTTTATGGGAAGCTATGACGAAGCCCTTGAATTTTTCGGTGTTGACGATCTTGTTGACGTTTATAATATGATAACCGAGAATCCGGATCAATGGCAGAAAAAATATCAGTCTGTAAGAAGGGATATGCCCTCGCAGTCTCCCGCTTCTTACAGAATGCAGAAAAAGAAGTCAAAGCACAGCTGGTTAAGACAGGTCGCGGTTCTTGCAAAAAGACATCTTCATATTCTTGTAAACGACAGATCGAGGCTTATGCTTCTTCTTTTCCAGGCACCGTTACTCGGTGTGCTTATATCGATTGTTGCTGACGGAGATCAGTTCGTTCAGCAGGAAATGACCAAGAGCCTGCTCTTCGCTCTTTCATGCTCGGCTCTCTGGATAGGCATTCTAAACTCTATCCAGGAAATTTGTAAGGAAAGAGTCATTCTGCGCCGTGAATATATGACGGGACTTCATCTCGGCGCATACGTTGTTTCAAAAATGACGGTAATGGGACTTGTGTGTCTTATTCAGTCTGCATTACTTACAGGTGTATTCTGTCTCTTTGTGGGTGCTCCCGATACAGGTATAATCCTTCCTCCCGTTATTGAATTTTACATAACTACCTTTATGACAGCATTCTCAGCCTCCGCAATGGGCATATTTGTATCTGCTCTCTTTAAAAACGCGGACAGAGCAATGACCGTTGCCCCCATTCTTCTTATGCCCCAGCTTCTTTTTGCGGGAATCATATTCAAAATGGAGGGCTTTGCGGAAAAGATATCCTATTTCGTAACCTGCCGTTATTCGATGCAGGCATACGGAAGCATTGCTGATATAAACGGTCTTGAGCCCAAGCTCTTCCAGTCAAACCCCGAGCTTAAGGAGATGATAAAGTTCAAGGCGGATGAGCTCTTCGATTGTTCGGGAGGACATTTTATAAAATCGATCGTTATTATTGCCGTATTTGCCGTTGTGTTTACAATACTTGCGGGTATTGCGGTAAGAGGAGTAAAAAAAGATTATTAATATAACCGAAAGGACGTTGTATGGGCATAGAAAAAATTAATACAATATGGCCCGGATTAAGGGTGATTGAAAAGATCAACGAAGGATCTGACGGCTCGAAGTACTACCGTGCCGTAAACGAATCCACAGGCAGTGAATATGAGATAAAGATACTTTCATTGCCCCAGAGCGATGCTGAAATAGTTTCGTTGAAGAACGAGGGTATGGATGCGGCTCAGATAGCTAAATATTATAACGATAAGGTAACTGAAGCGGTCAATTCATCAAAGCTCAATGCATCCCTTAACGGTGTCGTATCTACCAGAGCCGCGGAGGAATGTAAGGTCCTTGCCCGTGATGAAGGAATAGGCTGGGAATTATATACAAGAAGCGAGCTTCTTATTCCTCTGACCGACTATCTTGCAGTAAAAGCTCTCAGCGAGGCTGATGTGATCAAGCTCGGAACAGATGTTGCCGCTTCACTTGAATGCTGCGAACGTATAGGTATATTACATAAGGATATAAAGCCCGAATCGATATATCTTACACCGAACGGCGAATTTAAGCTCGGCGGTTATTCTCACGAGGTTCCGAAGGCAATAGGTAATTATACGAGTCCCGAGGCGGCAAAGGGAGAGGAATATACCTCCTGCTCTGACGTTTATTCACTTGGTATGATTCTTTATACCCTTTTGAATAACAACAGACCGCCCTTGACCGACCCCAATGCAGAGGAGATAACCTTTGCGCAAAGAAGCACAGCTGCGAAGCGCCGTCTTGCAGGTGAGGAGCTTCCCGCTCCCTGTAACGCATCGGCTCAGACGGCAAACGTTATACTTTTGGCGCTTTCTCACGATCCTTTAAAGCGCTTCAAGAACGCAACCGCCTTCAAGGCGGCTCTTTCAAGCGTTGCACCCATGGCGGGTGTAAGCAACATAAGCACGAGCTTTAAAGAGACTGTAGGCAGACACGCCGTTCCCGTTACCCCTGTTCATAACGCTCCCAAAAAGCCGGAGGTCACTCCCTTTACTCCCGAGTTTAAGGTAAGAGACGATCAGGAAATAGCCAAGCCCGTTATCAAAAAGAAAAAGAAGAATTCCGCTCTTCCCATAATAATCATTTCGGTAATAGCTCTTCTTCTTGTTATAGGCGTAATAATAACGCTTATAGTAACAAGCTCCCGTGACAATGGTAAAAAGACAGAGGAAAGCCGTGCCGATGATATCATTGAAGCTTTGGAGAACGGCTATTTCGGCGAAGCTCTCGATGCTTTTGAGGAAAGCGGTTCTGATAAGGATCTGGTCAAGGGACTGAAAAAACGTCTTGACACTCTTTACGACGATTTTCTTAATGAAAAGGTAGGATTTGACAGGGCAAAGCAGGAGCTTGATACTATAGAATCGATGAAGATAACGGATATCGATGAAAAGTTCGGTGTTATAAGAGATAAGATATATCAACTCAACGATTCGAGAGCGGCATATGCAAAGGCAGAGGGCTTTTACAAGGAATCCGACTATATTAAGGCGATAGAGCAGTATATGCTCGTTATAAAGGATGACCCGAATTACAGCGAAGCTCAGAAAAAGATAAATTCCTCAAAGGGTGAATACCGCTCTTCGGTTATCGAGGAATGCGAGGCTCTTGAAGAGGAAAACGAATACGCCGATGCAATTGAGATGCTTCAGAATGCCCTCGAGGTATTAAAGGATGATTCAGAGCTTGAAAGTAAGCTTGAATCTGTTGAGAAGAGCTATGAAAAGTATGCTCTTAACGAAGCTCAGATCCTTCTTGACGATAAAAAGTACGAGGAAGCCGAGGAGCTTCTTGAAAAGGCGCTCGATACTCTTACCGATAACGAGGCCATAACAGGAAAAATCGAAGAGATCCCCTCGATAATCGAAAAGGATTATATTGAGGAAGCGGAAGAATTGGCGGAAAAGGGAGCATATGACAGCGCGCTTAAGCTTCTTGACGAGGCGCTTGAGATACTTCCCGATAATGAAAATATTATCGCCAAGAAGAAGGAGATAAGCGATTCACAGCCTGTGGATATGATCACTCTTTCTATCGTTGATTCTACAGCCGGAAGCTCAAAGACCCTTACCTCCTCGGGAACAGACGTTTACGGAGAGAGCTATAAGAGCGGTCTCTGCTTTGACCTTTCAAGCGATACCGAATCCTATCTTGTTTACGATCTCGGAGGTAAATATACCAAGTTCAAGGGTACCGTGACCCTTCCTTCTGATGCGGACAGCGAGAGTGAGTTTACCGTTGAGATATATGCAGACGGTAAGCGTCTCAAGAGAGTAAAGGAATATCAGATGGCAGAGGGTGCTATCGACTTTAATCTTGATGTCAGCGGTGCATCCGAGCTTGAAATACGCGTTGCGCTTACAAAGGGTGAGGCGGACAAGATATACGTTGTAAACGGAATCCTTTCAAAAGATTAACTGAAAAGTAAGTCAATTAATTCTTGACAATTCAATTTAACTATGCTATACTGTTTGAGTGCCAAAAACACTCAAACAGTTATATGCGGATGTGGCGGAATCGGCAGACGCGCCAGATTCAGGTTCTGGTGGTAGCAATACCGTGTGGGTTCAAGTCCCTTCATCCGCACCAAAAAGAAACGACAATTTTCGACAGAAGATTGTCGTTTCTTTTTGTTCTTTTCACTTTTCTCTTTTCGTTCTTCTCTCTTCTCTAAAATTGCCGTTTCCAGATAAAAGATAAGAGAGAAGAGATAAAAGAAAAGGTAACTTTGCTCCGCAAAGCATTGAATTATATAATAATTTGTGATATAATTTAACTAGAGGTGATGACGAATGAACAGTCCTTTGCTCAATAAATCTCTTGATTTTGCAACACAGGTAGTATTGTTTTACGAGGATTTTTCTAAAACAAAAAAAGATACAACAATCGCAAAACAGTTACTTCGTTCTGCTACAAGTGTTGGTGCAAATATAAACGAAGCCATATACGGTAACAGCAAAGCGGATTTTATATCAAAGCTTCATATTTCACTTAAGGAAACCGGTGCAAGCATATATTGGCTCACGCTTCTGAAAAGAACAAATCTGATAGAATATAACTTTGATGAACTCCTTTCTCTTGCAGAAGAAATCAAGCGAATGCTGATTGCATCACTTAATACCGCAAAGGAAAATAAATGAAGATTCTTTTTACTGCCTTCAAAGGCGTGCATAACACTTCTTTTCAGTTAGTGGATCAAACGGCAGCGAATTATATTTTATTAACCAATAGTTTTCAGGATTGGAAAAAGACATTTCATTTATCAGTAGCGATTATAGCATAGTGTATATGTTTGGAGTCGATAAGAAACTGATAGATAAAGTCAGAATCGAAACGTGTGCAAAGTACAATGATGAAATGGTTTGTACAGATTTTAATGTACATTATTTAGAAACAATGCTTAGAAGCGCAGACATCTCTTACACCATATTAAATAAACCGACCCGTTATCTATGTAATGCGGCGTATTATCATATGCTAAAGAAAAATCCTAATACAGTTTTCATTCATATTCCATCATTAAAAGGTATGAGGATTGAACTGATGGATAAACTGATCGCATTTTTCAACGATATATGTTCCAACTAAAAAACTGCGAGAGTTCGAATTCATACGCAAAACTGCCGAAACTATCTTTTTTGTAGCCCATAGACAAAAAAGAAACGACAATTTTTTCGAAAAATTGTCGTTTCTTTAATTTATAGGAATTTGCTCTGTATTTCCGCGTCTTTTATTGCAGTAAGAGTCTTCGGTACACCATCAATTGGCGTTTGATCTGATATATCTTCTGTAAACGAATACAAATGCGATTATTTGTATTAAAAACGTTAGCGTCCACGAGAAGGTATATGATGCGTAAAGGCATTGAGGGGTGTGGAATCTTTCGATTTGGAATATTGTTAATATCCATGCAATTCTGAAGCCGCATACACCCAAAACCGAAATTATCATGGGCGCAAGGGATGAGCCCATACCGCGCAGCGCTCCTGTTGAAACGTCCATAAGTCCGCAAAGGAAATAGGGAATACAGATATATGAAATTCGTATCATACCGTAATAAAGAGCCTTTGCCGAGTCGGTGATATAAATTGAGAGAAGGGGCTCGCGGAGAAGATAAACTCCAAGACCTGCAATGATACCTGTGAGAGCAACGCTTACAAGACAGATAGCTACGGTCTTTTTTACACGCTTATATTTTTCCGCACCCGTATTTTGTCCTACAAAGTTTACTGTTGTTTGATGGAAGGCGTTAAGGATCACGTAAACAAAGCCCTCGATATTGGCAGATGCCGCGTTACCCGACATTACTACAGGTCCGAAGGAGTTCACCGAGGACTGAATGATAACGTTTGATATTGAAAAAAGCGAGCCCTGAATACCCGCGGGTACTCCTATCCTTATGAGCTTTAAAAGCTCTTTTTTGTAAAAGCGGAGTTCCTTTGGGTGGAGCCTGCACTCATCGTTTCTACGCATTAATGCAACGGTTACAAGTATAGCCGAAAGCGCTTGGGATATAGCTGTTGCAAGGGCGACACCGGCAACGTTCATATTGAATAGCGTTACAAAGATAACGTTAAGTATTACGTTAATAATACCCGAAAGGGTGAGATAGATAAGAGGGCTTTTCGTATCACCGGCGGCGCGCAGGATCGACGCGCAGAAGTTATAGAGCATAGTGAAGGTCATGCCCGCAAAGTATATCTTCATATACGTTGCCGAAAGGGGCAGAACATCCTTTGGGGTATTCATCAGAACAAGCAGGGGCTCTGCAAGTAATATTCCTATTACCGTAAGAAGAGCGCCGCCCGCAAGCGCGGCACTTACCGCAGTATGAACGGTGCGGTGGACGCTTTTTGACTTTTTTGCTCCGAGCCCGTGGGCTACGCATACGCCTGCTCCTACCGAAAGACCTATGAAAAGGTTTATAATAAGGTTTGATACCGCACCCGTAGCACCTACGGCGGCTACCGATATGCTTCCGCAATACCGTCCTACAATGATAAGGTCGGCGGCATTGAAAAGAAGCTGAAGGATGCTTGTTAATATTATAGGTATTGTATAAAGAATAATATGAGGGAGAAGAGCTCCCTCTGTCATTGAACGAGTTGCTTTTGCCATTTCCACAATCCTTGAATAATTTATTATATTATAATTATACACCTAAATAACATTGGGTCAATGATCAATTTTGAAATTTATATTGAATTTATTATATAATATGTTATAATGTAGATATAAAAAAGCGGGCGCCGGCCCGCACCGAATCCCGCACCATTCCTTGGTGCAAACAACTCACACGAAATGAAGCAATTTCCTATATATTAAAAAAGCAGGCGCCGGCCCGCACCGAATCCCGCACCATTCCTTGGTGCAAACAACTTACACGAAATGGAGCAATTTACTATAAATTTAAAGAAAGCGAGGTTATTTTATGAATTGTATGAATTGCCAAGCTACCCTTGAAGATGGAAATTTCATATGCCCTCAATGCGGCACAAATAATTACCGTGGTGCAGACGTCTATCAGAAAAAGGGAAGCGACCATGGAACCCTTGCCCTTGTTTTTGCTATTGTAAGTCTTGTTTCAACAGTTTTTCTCGGTATTGCACCTTTGGGAATAATTATGGCTTTTCTTGCAAAGATGCAGCTGAAAAAGGCTCAGGAGGCTAATGAGGAGGACAAGTATTTTTCAATTACAAAGGCCCTCTATCTTGCAGGTCTGATAACCGGAATTGCATATTGTGTTATATACTTGGTTTTTATTATAATTTATGTTTTGTTTATCGTATTTGTTATAGGTATGTCGTTTATGCAGATTTAATATCGTATTTTAATTTAATATCGTATTTTAAAAAGATAACGAGGATTTACTAAACAATACCTTTATTTTAACGCTTCAGCTTCGTATCCTACCTGCAATAATATTTGACTGAAAGGAAATTAACAATGAAAAAATCGACAAGGTTGATTTCTGTCTTACTCTGTTTAGCACTTTTAGTACCCGTAAACGTTTTCGGATATGCCGCAAGCGTTGTTCAGAATCCCGCCGTGAATATGCCGAGATCAACACCTGTAATAGACGGTATGATAGAGGATAACGGCAATTGGTCCGAGCCTGCATATTTCAATGATGCAACCATCGGACGCTTCTGGGGATGGAATCCGCCCACCACAACGGCAGAGTTATATTTTGCTTACGATACAAGCGGAATCTATTTCGCGGCAGATATAACCGACAACGATCCTTCTAACGGTTTCGTTGTATCAAGCGGTTATGATAATATCAACCCGAGCGGTAATACAAAGCCCTATGGCTTTAACGGCGATACCATGACCCTTATGCTTGATGCCTTGGGTGTGTTTGAAAGAACGACCACCCAGACCACTCCCTGGTATAACGTGAGTATATACGGAGACAATTCGGTTCACGTTTACCGTTCTCAGGTGAACGAAGGGGATATTACCTCCTCCTGTACCGCAAGCGGTATGATAAGTGATACAGGCTGGCGCTTTGAGGTAAAGATCCCCTGGTCAGTGATATCTGCAGACGTTACAAAGGCGGGCAAAACCGCTTCTGTTACTAACCTTTCCAAAATTGATTCCGTTTCCCGCGCGGCTGTAATGTATATGGACAGATATAAGACCGCGAACGGTACGACCGATACGTGGGGCAGATTTATCACGGTATGCGAAAGCACTTATGACGGAACGAACGGCTGTTATACCAACGGTGTCGTAGCAAAGGCATACGGTTTGGTTTTAAATCACGCAGACGTTCCTCACAGATGGGGAGAATGGCAGACGACCGTTGACGCTGACTGCCTGAGTGACGGTATCAGCATTCGCTGCTGTTCGCATTGCTCCGAAACCCAGACAAAAGCCATACCTGCCCTCGGACACAGCGCAGGTGAAGCAGTAATTATCGAATCCACCTGTGTTTCCAACGGCTCTCTCACTACGTACTGTACAAGATGTAATGCCATACTTGCTCAAGAGATCTATGAAACGAGCGGTCATAAAATGGGTGATTGGCATACGGTTACCGTTGCTACAGACACAGAAAACGGTCTTATGAGAAAGGAATGTGAATATTGCGGCTACTATGAAGAAAAGGTCGTTCCCGCGCTTGCGGTGCCCTACGTTTATGCCGAAGGCGGTTATGACGTATTCATTACCTTAGCCGATAATATTTCAGCTATCCGTTATGCAGGCGGTGTATATACAAGCGGTTCTGATATCAAGGCTGCTCCCGACTGTGTTACTCTCAATTCCACCATTATCAAAAACAGTACCTCCAACGGTATCTTCTCAAGGAAAATGGCAGACGGCGGGATATATACCTTCTGGATGAAAACAAATGACGGTAAGGAGTTTATCTCAACCGTAGATATTTCGGTAATGACCCCTTTCGTTACATCAAACGGCGTTACCGTGACAGTTCATAACCTTTACGGTGTAAAGGATTTCTTTATCGCAGAGGGTGATTACAAGACCTATACCGAAATTAATCAGAATAAGATAGTCCGCGTTACCGAAACAAAGATCGCAGGCTCCCATGATTATTCATATATCGTAACGAATCCCGGCATACATACCGTATGTATAAGATTCAACGATAGCGCAAGAGCAAATATGATCGTGCAGTTAGATCTTACCGTAACAGAGCCCGAATTTACAAATTTCGGTTTGCAGATATACTTGTCTGAGCTCGATGACGTAAAGGTAGTAAGAACAGCTTACGGTGATTATAATACTCCCGGTGAGATAAAGCGTGCCCCGGGACAGCGTTCCTTCTCGGGTAAATCCGATCTTAAGGGTAAGAGCGAATACATGATACAGTACCGCGAAAACGGAAGGGTATCTATAGGTATTCAGTATAATAACGGTTACGTTGTAATGTATAAATACGACGTTGCAAAGAAAGAGCCGGTATTCTATCAGCTTAAAAATACCGTTACCATAGGCAATCTCAACGATCTGCAGGTCATAAGATATGCACCGGGAAGCTATACGACCTCATCCGAGATCAAAAATGCTTCCGACTGCATTACAATAAAAAATACAGATATAACAGACGGTATTTATAAGGTTACCCTTGCTCCAGGAACATACACCTTCTGCGTTCAGTATAAGGATGAAAGCTATAACTATTACACCGTAACAGTGGACGAATATACCGCAGAAACAGTGGATATTGCAGATACACGTCAGCTTATGGTTGACGATTATGTGATCGATACGGAATACAGCAGCGTTTCTCTCATGCTCGAAAAGGCAGTGAAGAGGGAAGTGGTGTTCACCTTTAACAAGAGCTATGAAAACGGCGGTATTGTTTTCCCGAATATCGTTGAGATGCCCGAGGGCGGCTACAGAATGTATTATACCGCATTTTCGGGAAGAAGGCGTGTTTGTTATATCGAAAGCAAGGACGGTATTACCTGGACAAGACCTAATCTCAGATCGAATACCTTTAACGGCGATTCTTATACCAACATTGTTACAAGCGAGGTTGTAAGTCCCTCGGCACTTTACGTTTTCTATGATGAAAATGCGAAGGCTTTGCGCGGTGTTTACGGTCAGTGGGCGGACGGTATGTTCCTTGAATATACCTATAATAACGGTGACTACTTTGAATTCTGGCCTAATGAGGCAAAAATGATGGGTAAGCCTGAAGAGACGGGCGGTTGTTATTTCGATACCCTTAATACCGTATATTATGACGAGGTCAAGGGTAAGTATATCGCATACGTGCGCGGCTTCCACGTTGGTGATAACTATAATCTTACACGCGAATACGTTGAGGCAAATCCCGACAAGATAATCCGTGATATAAGATATGCCGAAAGTGATGACTGTATCAATTGGACGACCCCCACACCCCTTATATATGACGATAACAGCGATCTTCAGATGTATGCAAATGCCGTAATTCCTTATTACCGCGCTCCCGAGACCTATATAGGTATGCCCACACATTTTGTATATGACGTTCCGAATAACGAAAAATGGACGGACGTTTACTTTATGTCAAGCCGTGACGGTCTTAATTGGAACAGAAGCGATTCGCCCTTCCTTGCTCCCTCTGAGGGTGAGATGTATGAATATCCCAACGGCGGATATCCTACAGTAGGTCTTATAGAGACCTCGGAAAAGGAAATATCCTTCTTTATGGATGAATACGATGCTTCAAAGAAATGCGACGTTCTTTGCAGATATACGGTTCGTATTGACGGATTTATGTCAGCACAGGGCGAGACCCTCGTAACCAAGCCTATTACCTTCGAGGGTAACAGTCTTGAGATAAACTATCAGGGTCAGATGAACGTTACGATTTCTGATATGCAGGGAAACAGCCTCTCTACAGGTTACTTTACAGGTGATGAGATAACTAAGGTACTTGACCTTGATCTTACAACCTTCAGGGGTAAGGCGGTAACTCTTACCTTTGAAATGAAGAACGGGGCAAAGCTTTATTCCTTTAAGTTTAATAAATAAGAGATAACATCGAACTTTGCTCCTTTTGTTGCTGCAAACAACACAAACGAAATAGAGAATTTTTCCATACGTTAGAATAAGAGTGCCTGCGGGCACTCTTATTTTTGCGTTTGTTATTTGTGTTATTGTTCCTTTGCGATACGTACTATATCTCCTACACCCTGAAGCACAACGGTAGGCTTGTAGCCGTAAACCTTTATGTTTTCGGTGGTAGAAACACCGGTTAAAACCAATACCGTTGAAAGACCGCGTTCAAGTCCTGATATTATGTCGGTATCCATTCTGTCTCCAACCATAACAGCCTCTGCCGAATGGCATCCCAAAAGCTTAAGGCCTGTATGCATCATCAGAGGATTTGGCTTGCCGCAGAAGTAAGCCTGTCTGCCCGTTGCCATCTCAATGGGAGCAACCAAAGCTCTGCAGGCGGGGGTGAAGCCGTTTTCAATAGGTGCCGAAACGTCGGAATTACAGCCAATAAGCTTTGCACCGTTAAGTACAAGATTTGTAGCCTTGGTAAGAGTATCAAGTGAATATGCCTTGCCTTCGCCCACAACAACGTAATCGGGATTTACGTCATTCATTGTGATGCCTGCGTTGTAAAGCGCATTGAAAAGCCCCGCCTCTCCTATGGCATATACGGAACATCCGGGGGACTGCTCCTTCAAGAATGCCGCAGTAGCAAGCGCACTTGTATAGAAATGCTCTTCGGAAACGTCAAGACCGAGCCGTGCTAATTTTTGCTGAAGCTCTTTTGGAGTGGAATTACTGTTGTTGGTTAAAAACAAAAAGTCTTTGCCGGTTTCATTGAGCCAGTTGATAAAGTCTGCAGCACCGGGTAATATCTTGTTGCCATGATATATTACACCGTCCATATCGCATATAAAGCCTTTTTTACTGTTAAAATCAATCATTTCATTTCACCTCTTGAGGATATTATATCTTCTTTTGGTGAAAAATGCAATAGGGTATTAATTATTATTTATTGGGGTAAGAAAGATTATTGCAAAATATAATCACTAATACAGTCATACCAATGGACAAACTTTTCGTCATTTACAGAATAGTTTTCATTATTGGGTAGCATTTCCGACCATAGCTTTCCGTAATGCTTATTTGCCCAATCGTTTTTGTTGAATCTACGCCATAACACAGTTCTGCCGTTTTTATCTATATAGTGTTCGGTCAGAACTCCTGAAATGAAGTATTCAATCAAACATATTGTGTCATAAGCTTTATTCTCAAATTCAATATTGTAACGTCCAACCGCATCCCTTATATTTTTTGAGGATGAAATGCTGATACTGTTTCCGGTACGTTTTATTATACCTTGTGAGGTTATATTGGTCTCGTATCCGCAGTTATCGTCACCATAGCTCCAATCTGTATCGAAAGCATCACCGTCAAGAAATGTTGTAATTCTTTTTACTCCGTTTTTGTCGGTATAACATTCTCCGAGCCAGCGACAGTATTTGTCGGCGAGCTGTGCGTAGTAAATAGTTTGTGCGGGGGTCATACCATCGTCATTGATAGAATTAAATTCAGTCAGTATTTCCACACCTTCTATTCCGTGAATGTAGGCGGTTGATGTGACCTTTGAAGAAACCGTTTCGGCTAATTTCCTATCCGATATATAATAGGTCGCCCATTCGATTTTTTCTCCGTTTTTGGGGATGATAAACCAATTTGGCAATTCTTCAAACTTTATCGAAATCATTGGCTTATCGGTAGGTGTTATGGTATATTCGGGTAATTTATGCGGGAATTGTGTCATAACCTTTTCTCCTTTCATAGTAGCATGATGAGGATAATTTCTTTTGAATTTTTCTCGCGCATAGTACAAGCGGCTTTTAACGGTGCCCAAGGGTATAGATAAAAGCCTCGAAATTTCATTTTGCGAAAGTCGTTCATTGTAATAAAGGTCAAGTATTTGTTTTTCTTTAACCCCCATAGAGTCTAAGGTGTCGCAAACCATACTTTCGGTTATATCCACAGAGCTTGTCCCCAATGCTTTTTCCGAAAGAGAATCAAGAGGGATATGTGCATCTTTACTCTTTTTGCGGTAATAGTCATTTACCTTATGCTTTGATATACCTATAAGCCAGGGCTTAAAGGAATCAATATTATTTAAGGTTTTGAATTTCATAGTAGCAGTGAGACATATATCCTGTATTAAATCCTCCCGATCATGAGTGTTGTTCACTCTGAAATTAACGTAACGCTGAAGATAAACGAAATTTTCTTGCAGCAGCTTTTCAAATTCACTTTGCATATCCTCACCTCCTTACAGATAGCTTTGAAAACGTTTTCGTATAAATAGTCGAATGATAGGAGCAAAAGGTTCAATTATCGCTCTTTTCTTTTAGTATATTTTTTATTTTTAAAAATCCGGGCTCATCAATGATACTCTCAAAACAATTTAAACGGTCATTTAGATATCCGTAAAATGTTGTATAAATACTTCGAGTATCTTTTTTTCGGATGTCCTTTATATCCGAGGACAGGGTGTTTACCAAAAGGGAAGAATGCTTTATATTATCAAATTCTGACATTTTGTCAAAATGATAAAGCATTTTCTCCAGCTCCTCAACAGCCTGATCCTTTTCTTCCATAACGGCGCTGTCCTGCGCCATACGAAAGCACAGCCTTCCCATACGGTCATGATCCATATAATCAAAATCGGAATCCTCATGTATTATATGGAAAATATCATACAGCTTTTTGCATATGATATGTTTTTGACGGGGAGTATAATGACCGTTGTCAAGGTATGCCAAGCTGTTCGCATATAGAAACATATTATTGCATATTTCTTTAAAGTATTTCTGACAATGAAGGATCATTTCTTTGCCGTCTAAAATATGAATAAAAAGATCTTTGTTTGAGGGTATCATTCCTGCATATCTTAATGCTTCACTGTGGTTATTGTTTTCTTCATGGGTCAAGCACATCCATCTGATCGCATGATAACGCTTGTCAGGGTCGTTGCTTGATATCAATCTTTCTCCAAGGTCAACAATTTCATTATAACATTCATTTTCCCGTGTTATCTTTAAGACCCTCATGAGCTGATACATCACAGTCTCATCATTAGGGTATTTTTTTATCATAGACCTGCAAAGCTCTAACCTTTCTTCATTTTTACCCTGATTATACAAAGCGTCGCATTCTTTTTCGAAATCATTGATTTCCTTTGCACGTTTGCTTTTGGCAATATCAATTTCAAGCAGTATGTCTGCGCTTACCTCAAATATATTTGCTAAAGTCGGTAGTTGTGAAATATCGGGGGCGGTACGGTTGCACTCCCATTGGGAAATCGTACTCGCAGAGACACAAAGCATATCCGCAAGCTGCTCCTGTGTATAATGTTTCTCGTGTCTTAAATTCCTTATTACTGTTCCGATCGACATGGTAGCCTCCGTTTTTTGATTTTCAAAAGCACTTTTGTGATTATATTATACCTTGGATATATCAATTTTGCCATATAATATTTTGATATTTTAATATAAGCGGTGCTTATTATTAAACTACGGCGGTGAATAGGCTTTGAATAGCAAATTGCAGTTTGTAACCTTATAGGGAAGTCCGTTAATATTTCCCGATACCATAACAGAGTTCTTGTTTTGATAGAACCTGACGTCACCGAACAACTGCGGTGCCTCCTTGCCGCCGCGTATCAAAGCAATCGCATGAGGATATGTACCCCGTCTTTTCATAGTTATCACCACTATACAGTATATGTAAGGCTATGCTTTTAGCAATAACAGTAAAATCACTGTATTGGTGAAAAAAACTCTCTGAACGTGATATTGTAATTTTGATTTTAACATGATAAAATATATTCAGAAAGAAGCGCTGCTTTCAATATAGGGTTTGAATGCTCACCCTAAAATGAGAGGAGTTTTTTATGAAACTGAATATTGGTGAGAATATAAAAAGAATGAGAAGGGAAAGGGAAATAACCCAAGAGGAATTTGCTGAGATACTGGGTGTCTCATGTCAGTCTGTTTCCCGTTGGGAAAAGGGGATATGCTATCCCGATATAGAGCTGATCCCCACTATTGCTGCATTTTTCGGTATATCGGCGGATAAGCTGATGGGAATAGACGAATCCGCCGAAAAAAGTGCAGTTGACAGATATTTAAGTGATTTCCGGGCGGCTGTATCTATGGGTAATATTGATGAATGCATTCGTATTGCCCGAATGGGAGTCGCAGAGTTTCCGAATAATTACACGCTATTAAACAAGCTGATGTATGCTCTCTTTTTATCGGGAAGTGATGATGCCGATATCCCGGATTGGGAAGAGAATAAGAAAAAATACGATGCGGAGATAATTGCTATCGGTGAGCGTATTATTAAATATTGCAATGATACCGAAACCAAATACGAGGCAACCGAGCGTCTTGCCTTTCATCATTGTGAAATGGGCAGAAGGGATATGGGACGAAGTATCTATGAAACACTTCCTTCAATAACGTATTGTAGAGAAAGCGGGATATGGTGGGCTCTGTCCGAGGAGGAAAAGCTGTCCCATACAAGGATGTATATTCATAGAGCATATTATATCTTATTTGATGCGATATACAGATTGAAGGGGTTGCTTCCATTTGAGGATTCTGTCAGGGTTATCGATAAATTAAAGGCTCTTGATGAGCTTATATATGACGGCAAGGGTGCTAACCTTACATGGAGTGCGGCAAGACTGCCCTTTTACCGTGCAACTTACCTTATAAAATCAAATCGCTTTGATGAAGCGATAGAGGAGTTGAAAGTATCTGCCGAAATGGCGATAGCCTTTGATAACCGACCCGATGAAATAAAGGTGTCATCTCTTCTGCTCGGAGAAAGTACACGAAGCAAAAACGACTTTGAAACTGCGGATTCAAGGCCCTTGTGTGAAATTTTAAGAGATTCATGGTTGAGTGATAAAAGCTTTGATCCGATAAGAAATAGGAAAGAATTTAAAGAGATTGTGGAAAGATTAGCATAAAATATGCCCCGCAACTGCGGGGCATATTTTATACTTGTGTTTTTTCTACCCATTCATTCCAACGGGGATCTGCTTTGATTTCTTTTTCCACTTGACTATGATCCGGATGGCACCACATAGGCCAATCTGCAGGTAAGCTTTTGGCAATGCTTTTTGATATGCCTGTTTCATATTTTACAAAAGAAACAAGGGGTGCGGTAAAATAATGTTCTTTTCCGTCACATATTTTTTCCAATGCTCTTGCGTGCTTTAAGCTTTCGTCAAGGGATATAAAGGCATCGTCATGGTATCCCCGCTCCCATTGAACTCTTGAAAGGTAAAGATACAATTCTATAAGATCACCATGATACTTTCCCATGTTTCCGTCGTCACATATTAAATAAAATAAAGAAATTGCACCCTTGATCTTTTCAATCGGCATATCACTTTCAAAATTATGTTTGTTTGTGATCAAACCATAAACAAGCTGTGCGGCAAACTGTCTTGCAGTTTTTAAAAGAAAATCTCCTATGTATTTTGCTTCCTCTTTACCGTCTGAGGCAGCAACGAGAAGCAGTTCTCTGCAGTTTTTCAGCTCGGGCGCTTTTTTAGCATATTCAATGGCTTTGTCATGCTCGCCCATATTTCTGTAAAGCGAAACAAGAATACTTATTGCTTTTGTAATTGTTGAGTTGTCGGCGGCATTATTAACGAGATATTCACAGAGCTTGATCGATTCTTTCCAATATTCATTTGATCTGTGAATATCATAATTATGCCTGATAAACCCTTCTTCATCATAATATAACCATTCCTTATACCGTCTCCATCCCGCTTCCGAAAGGGTATCAGCCAAGGTTATAAGTAACCGTTCGTTTTGTGGGAACTCAGCTAACCCTTCTCGCATGATGGTAATACATTCCTCAACCCATTCATCATCGCTCCGCGATTTAATACCGAATGATTCAATTTTATTGATGATAACATCAATTTTGCTTTCTCTGTCGTTATGATATCCAAATAATTCATCAATGGTAATTCCAAAGTAATTAGCAATAGACGGGATAAGCTCCATATCGGGATAAGCTCCGTTTGCCTCCCATCTGGAAACAGCCTGAGACGTTACTCCTATTGCATCTGCAAGAGCTTCTTGGGTGCGTTTGTCACGTTTGCGTAATTCCTTTATTTTATCTGCTATTGTAAGTTTCATAAAATAACCTCCGTAATTAATATCACCGGTGTGATTATATTATAGCTTACTGAATAAATAAATTCAATTATCAATTAGTTGTTTTAAATCCAAGTATCCCTTGGATCAAAAGTAAATGTCCCGCACATAGCGGGACAAGGATCATTCAAAGCATTCTGCAAATTTGGGATTTTTGCGGATTTCATCGAGAACGTCACTCCTGAAGAATTTAAGGGTTTTGTTCCAAAAATCGTCCATATCAACAGGGGAAAGCTCTCCTTTGGCTATAGGGTTTAAATTGGCAACCAACGGTGCTGAGTAAACGTATTCTCCGTCATTATATATGCGTACAGATTCTTTGTAATGATCAAAAACTTTGTTGAAATAACCGAGAATGGTTTCCATACTGCCATTGTTGTTCATTTCATATTTTGTTAAATCCAAATATAAATGTCCGATTTCACCATGATAGCCTCCGCATTTTCCGTCAATAAAAATTGTTTCATAAAGCTTTATGAGGGATAAAACAACATTTTTACCGTATTCAGTGGAAGATATGTCAGGTCTTAATGCTATAGATTCACATATAGAAAACTGAAGGTTTGTAAGCAAAGCCAATATTCTTTCGTCTTGGTATCTTGCTTTTTCATCGCCAACGGTTGCCATAGGTAAAAGAAGTTCTTTGCATATAACAATAGTGTCCTGTTCGTTTGCTAACTTTTTAGCCTTATCGTATTCTCCCATTCTGCAGTAAAGGGGTGTAAGTTGACGTATAGCTATGCTGCGATCTTCTGCATTTGGATTAGATCTGAGTGCTTTTTCGTAAACTTGAACTGCTTCCTGCCAGTAAATGTTTTTTGAATTGTATTCTACATTGTCTTCAATATTTCCCGTTACGTCATTCTTGTGTCCTTTTGCTCCGAATTTGTTCCAACCCCACATAAGAAGTGCTTGAGCTAATTTCAAAAGGATTTTGGGCTCGCCGGGAAATTCCTCTGAAGCTAAACGAAGCATATTAATGCATTCTTCAAATTCATCGGGTAAGCAGCCTTGGTACATGGTAAATCCCTGTTTTGTAATTATATCGCTTGCTTTGGTAAGAATGTTTTTGATTTTATTTTCTCTGTCATTATTGTAACCGAAAAGCTCGTCGATGCTTACGTTAAAATAATTTGCTATGGCAGGGATGATCTCTATGTCAGGATAACATCCGCCCGATTCCCAACGGGAAACAGCCTGGTTTGTTACTCCGATGGCAAGGGCAAGATCCTCTTGCTTTCGTCCGTCACGCTTACGTAATTCCTTAATTTTATTTCCAAGAGTAAGGTTCATAATATCCTCCGAAAAATATATTCACCGGTGTGATCATATTATATCCTATATATTAAGCAATTTCAATTATCAATTTGTTGTTTGGCAATCAACAGGAGATTGAATTAAGAGAAAAATTAACTGAATTTATAAGAACACTTCACTAATTTGATAAATTGTGATATAATGAATTAAATAATGAGCGACGATTTATTAAAATTAATTTCAGTTAAAACGGAGGAAACATAATGCAGGAGATTAAATGTCCTAATTGCGGCGAGGTCTTTCAGGTAGATGAATCAAGTTACGATTCTATAGTCAAGCAGGTAAGAGACAAGGAATTTACAAAGGAGATTGCAGAGCGCGAAATTCATTATGCCAACGAAAAGGAAAATGCCGTTAAGCTTGCAAAAGCAGAGAGCGCCGAAGAGCTTGCAAGGGAGATTTCCAAAAAGGATGCCGAAATTTCAGCATTGCAGACAAAGCTGAAATCGGAGGAGGACAATAAGAAGAGTGCAGTAATTGAAGCTCTTGCGGAAAAGGAAAAAGAACTGTCAGCCAAGAGTGAAGAAATAGTAAAGCTTAAATCACAAATTGATTCTCTTGAGGCGGCGAAAAAATTAGCGGTAAATGAGGATGATGATCGTATAGGTACCCTTGGAAGTTATAATGAATTATACAATACCTTATATAAAAAATATTCAAAAACTCATGATGTTCTTTTTTATTCCTACGATTGGCGAATGCCTTCGATAGACAATGCAAAGCTACTTGATGAGCTCGTTGATAATGAAGGCTACACCGACGTCTCTTTTATATGCCATAGCATGGGAGGAATAGCTGCTGCACAATATTTAACACTGAGCGAGGATAATGTTGGGTCAACAGAAAAAGTTATAACAATAGGGACTCCTTTTGGCGGTTCCGCAAAGGCTCTAATGGTGTTACAGGACGGCAGATATTTTAACTTCGCTGTAATGAAGAAGAACGTTCGCGAACTTGCATTAAATATCTCGGCGATATACGAGCTCTTGCCAACCGAATATGCAGTTAATGCTTCCGGCGGTTATATCGTCAACAACGGGAAAATCTTTAATTTCGAGGAAAGCGTTGAATTTATTAAGGATCATGCACGTTTTGAAAAGGATAAAGATTCAAACGGAACAAATAAAACACTTTATCAAAACGCCCTTAAATCCCAATCTTCTCTTATAAGCGAAAAAGGACATATTATTGCTGACGATAGAATCGACGTATATATGATAGCAGGTTTTAATAACGAAACCGTAAAGAAAATCGTCGAAACCGATTATCTTTTTTCTGATACCGAAAGTACGTATTTTGGAGACGGTACCGTTAGTTGCGAAAGTGCTGTTTTTTATAACGGTGAATTGTTTGATAACCCTGTATATTTCGTTGACGGTGTTGATCATAGAGCTCTCGTAAAGGATGAATCTACTCTTGAACTTATAAACTTATTGATAGATATGGGTGATGATATAAGTGAAAAAGAGTATGATAATAAAAAGATAGTGAAATATGAGGATATAGATTTAAAAGAAGAATAAGGAGGAAAACATGAAAAAATATATTGCATTAATTTCTATATTTTTTGTTTTAAGCACTTTTCTTACCTCATGTAAAATTGAAGACAAGCCTGCGGTTAATTCTCTTGATTCTGCGGTGTTAGATAACGAAACTGATGAAGCAAATAAGATCGAGGATCTTATGTTTGATGATGTTTCTGTTGAATTTCAAAATAATAATGATTATCTGCCCTTTGGAATAAATGATGAGATGAACGAGCTGATCAAAAATTATTTTGTAAGTTATTATAAATCGCTCGGATCGCTTGAGGATCATGATATGTCCGATTATTTTACAAAGGACAGCGATTACCAAGCTTGTATTGTAAATGAAATGATTTCTTATCAGAATGGAATCAGAAAAAACTTTACATATGATATGCAGTATAAAAAAGCGAGTGTCGGTGTTACTTACAGATCTCTTATTGAACTCGAAGACGGTTATAAGATATATCTTTGTGAAAATAATGCAATGAGCTTCAACTACATACAGAATATTACTTCGTATACCAGCGATGTTGAGCATTATTTTACACTTATAGAGGAAGACGGAAAATATCTTTTAACCGAGCATTCTGAAATAAGCGGAGTTTATGAGCTTATAAAGAGTAGCTTTGATAAATATACAAGTGATCTTTACGATTATAATACCGAAGAGATATTCGGTATAGTAAAGGACTATTTTGTTTCAGTAACAACAAAAGAACTAGATGCAGTAAATAAACAAAGGGAAGAGTATAACAGCTCTCCCGAGAATTATCAGACCGAGCTTTACGCTGATAATGAATATGATGTTGATGCTGCACTTGAATATTCATATGAATGGGCAGGGAAGACTGAAGCGAAAAGAAATCCTAATTTCGGTGTTTATGACATCTACGGCGGTAACTGCAACAATTTCACGTCCCAATGTCTTTTTGCAGGCGGAATACCAATGGACCTTCAAGGGGTTCAATGGAAATGGTACGGAGAAAGCGTTAATTCTAACGGAGGAGCTTACGGAAGAAGTCCCAGCTGGGCGGAATGTGATTATTTCTATGCTTACTGTACAGAAAACGAAGGCTACGGTCTTGTTTGTGACTATTCCTCAAATATTTACAGCGGACGCCCCGGGGATCTTATTCAGTATATAGTTGACGAGACCGATGCTGTACACACGGTTATCATTACAAAGGTAATATATGATTCGGATGGTAATGTTGTTGATTATCTTATAAATTCAAATACAACTGATAAGGTTGACAGTCCTATGAGTGCGTATGGATATACTAATTTCAGATTAATTAAAATAATTGGATGGAATAATTAAGGAGTTAAAAATTCACTCCTTTCAGACTGTCGAAAAAGTCGGTCGGACGTGTGAAACTAAAATATTAAGAAGTTAAACACTCCTACCAACAAACACCTGAGAAATAATTTATAAATCTCCCAATATAATTGAATAAGCATTCAAAAGTGGCATAAACGTCGAGTTTATGCCACTTTTTCACACTTTTCAGTGAAAAGGAGCTCTACCTTACTTAGTAAGCCTACGTCCCCTTTTCACGAAAACCTACGCTTCCTTTTTCGAAGCCTGACAGACTGTCGAAAAAGTCGGTCGGACGTGTGAAACTAAAATATTAAGAAGTTAAACACTCCTACCAACAAACACCTGAGAAATAATTTATAAATCTCCCAATATAATTGAATAAGCATTCAAAAGTGGCATAAACGTCGAGTTTATGCCACTTTTTCACACTTTTCCGTGAAAAGGAGCTCTACCTTACTTGGTAAGCCTATGTCCCCTTTTCACGAAAACCTACGCTTCCTTTTTCGAAGCCTGACAGCGTGTCGATACTTTATCGACACGATCTAAGGAGTGAAAAATTCACTCCTTTTCTTATATAAAATCTTTTTTAATATGATCAATTGCACCCTTTTCAAGTCTTGAAACTTGGGCTTGAGAAATGCCAATCTCTTCTGCGATCTCCATTTGGGTTTTGCCTTGGTAAAAACGCATTGCTATAATAGATTTTTCTCTTTCGTTCAATTTCTTTATCGCCTCGTTTAACGCAATACCCTCAAGCCAGCTTTCGTCGTTTGAACTGTTATCGCTGATTTGATCCATAACGTATAATGAGTCACCTGCAGATCCGTCATTGTATACCGGTTCGAATAATGATACCGGATCAACTATTGCCTCAAGCGCGTTTGTGACGCGTTCCTTTGTAGCATCTATTTCGTTATCTTTCAAATATTTCACAATATCGTCTATATTAGGTTCTTTATCCATTCTTTTTGATAACTCGTCCTTTGCCCAAAGGGCATGATAAGCAAGATCCCGGATACTTCTGCTGACTCTGATCATGTTATTGTCTCTCAAATATCTTCTGACCTCGCCTATTATCATTGGAACGATATGAGAAAGTAGAAATTCTAAAAAGGAGTTTCTACAATGACCAGAAAACAAGCATTACAGAGCGTTATTTCTGCAGTATCAAACAATCCTAAATATGCTGAAGAAATTCGTATTCTACAGGAAATCAGTGATGAGCTACCTCTTATCCATTGGTCTGATAGCTCAATTAGAGACACGGTTGAACAGTTTATTGTTGATAATGGTAGAGTACCAACTACATCTGATTTCAAGAAAAAAGGAATGCCACCGCATCCGGTTATCAAGCAGAAATACAAGATCACATTAGGTGAATGGTTGGAGAAATACTATCCTGTTCGAAAACCTACATATGAAGAATTAAAAGAGAAATATACAAACCTATTTGTTGAGGATTATAAGAGAATTAAACCAAAAAGTCAATATGAATTTAATAAGTTTAAAAGTCGTGGAACTAAAGGATGGCAAACTGTTGCAAAATATTATGAAGTAAAGTCATGGAGAAATTTAATAAAGAAATTGGATTTACCATTATATTTTGATATGGCTCGAGATCATAAACCAGTACAATTGAAAGTTAATTTCCATTTAGATTATGATTTTCATGATTAACACAGTATTTAATCTTATTTACAGCACCTCTTGTGGGGTGCTGTTTTATTTATATAAAAATGATATGGTGAAATATTTTTTAATTATGTATCCTTCATCCTTAATGTAAAGGGACATTAAGGACTATATCGTCATATTATTTAATTTTGTTTATAAAAATCGGACATCAGTCCGAATTGTTGTCCCTATAAGAGAAAGGACAGCAAAAATGGCACGTATAATTAAAAAGAATATGCAACAGAGTATCTCTGATGATGAACAAGTTTGGATTACAAGGATGGGTTTCCTTGTTGAAATACAGTCGTCATCTGTCAGAGGGAAGGGTGGTAAGATTAAAAAGATTGATAAAGAACACTTTGTCGATACTGACACAGGTGAGGTGAAGAAATTTAAGAAGCACAGCAAATCTTCTCGAAAAGAGAATTATAATTCTATATATAAGACACTCCGTACTGCACTCTACGGTTATATGATGGTGATATATTGGTGCGAGCGAAAATAAAAACACAGACATGAATTGAGTTTTCAGCGCAAAAATGATAGGATAGTATTATGCATTTTACTCTGAATTCGCTGCCACCTTCAGACAGACTTAAGAAAATAATAATCCCTTTACGAATGCTTCGTAAAGGGATTCTGTTATTCTGTTAAATAATCCTCGGTCATATAATCGGTGAAATTAGATACCAGATATTTAAGCACTCCTTCGCCGTCTTCTGGCATACTTTCGCTTGAAAGAGTGATGTATTCACCGTAATAATAGAAGTTGAGTTCTATGGATTTTCCTTTAAGGCTGTCATATTCTTCAAGGTTATTCCAGCTCGAAAGGTCGGTGATGTCGTTATAAGAGCAGAGGCTATCATAGGGAAAACGGGGAATTGTATAGACCTCTGTACTGCCGTCCTCTTTTAATACGGTCATACAATGCTCTGTGTTGGATACGGTAGTTACGTTCAGCCCGAAAACAGTATTCCCCTCGGGCGTATGGGTGGTCTCAACATAGGAGAAGATCTCGGATCCGTAGGGCAGATCCACGGGCGTAGGCACATATTCCATAGAATTCTTAGATTCACAAGTCAGCTCCACGTCATGGTCAGGCATTGTAAATTCAATGGTATAACCCTTGAAATCGCTGTAACCCGAGCTGTTTATACGTTCACCGTCAAGGTAAAAGGTATAATCGGTGTCGGTTGCAACCATTGGAAAGTATACTCTTACGGTCTGACCTGCTTTATACGAGCTTTTAACATTTTCAAATAAACCTTCAGGATATATTACTTTATATTCTTTCTTGTTTTGAGTTTCTGTGATTGATTTTTCCGGAGCAGAAGGTTCGATTTTACGATTATTGCAAGCTGTTAAAAATACAAGCGTTGAAATAAGGAACAGTACAATTAATGTAATAATGAATATTTTTCCTACCATTTTCATCACCTCAAATTATTTATACCATATATAAAAAAACAAATCAATACTTTGTTTTTTGTAAATAAAAAGAATTCTTCTGTAAACAGTAGAAAAAATATTAATTATATGTTATAATATTTCAAAACGATATATGTTAAGGAGGTGTAGAAATGTCATTGGCATACGGAATTATAGCACTTATATCCCTATGTATGGTTGGAGCTTGTGTTATAGCCGACAAAAAGCGTGACGTATGGTTGATACTTGTTTTTGTTTCGGTGTCGGTATGTAATCTCGGGTATTTTATGTTGTCGATTTCTCAGGATCTCGGTTCAGCTCTCAATTCCAACAGGCTGGCATACCTGGGAAGTGTATTTCTGCCCTTTTTTATGCTGATGATGGTTCTGCGCTTCTGCAATATAAGACGGAGAAAAGCACTGACGGTATCCCTTGTGGTATTAGGGATCCTTATGCTGGGTATTACTACCACTCCGGGTATACTGCCTATATATTACAGCACGGTTGATATCGAATTCGTTAATGGTACCACAAAGCTGGTCCGTGAATACGGACCTCTGCATCTGTTGTATTACGTATATCTGTTCGGATATATGATCTCAATGGTTTTGGTGACCTTTTATGCCATCATAAAGAAAAAGATCGGATCACGTATACATACCGCTTTGCTTCTGTGTACGGTTTTCTGTAATATTTTCATCTGGCTCATAGAGCAGTTTTTGCCCAGAGGCTTTGAATGGCTTTCGGTGTCCTATATATTGACCGAGTGCCTGATACTGGCAATTTATCGTTCTATGCAACGTCAGGGTCTTATGACAAGCGATGTCAGAGCACGATCATATCAGATCAATATATTGCTGGCTGTTTTTTTGCTTTTATTTGCGAACTTTGTTCGTGTGATCACTATGAATACCTCTGCCATAATGTATGTGGTATCTCACATGGTTATCATAACGATATATCTTGGAATTCTTGTGTTCTGGGGTATATCCGTATATGATCGTATAATAAGCAAATCTTTACGGCGTTATCTTGTGACTCTCGTTGGGTTGATGATGCTGTGGATGCTTATGAGAACACTCAGACATACCGTATTTCATTATGTATTTCCCGTTGGACAGTGGTGTTGGTATGCTTTCTATATTTCTATGATACTGATACCTCAGCTCTGTTTGTTTGCTGCAATGCATATAGGAAAGCCAGAGGGGTACAGACTGTCGAAAAAATGGTATTTAATGTATATTCCCTCAGCTTTGCTGATAGTTGGTATTTTAACAAATGACCTTCACCAGTGGGCGTTCTGTTTCCACGAGGGCTATGAAGCGGGGTGGGACACGTATCAAAGAAGATTTTTGTACTATGCCGCAGTGGTGTGGATATTCTTCTGCATAGTTATGATGATAGTGCAGATATTAAAGCGTTGCCGTATCCCAGAACGCATAAAGTAATTTGGATGCCTGTTGCAATGCTTGGCATAGGTGTTCTATATTCAATTCTATATGCTGTAGATACCTCGTTGTTCGGCTTTATCGAGATGACAGCAGCTCTCTGCTTTACGGTCGTTGCTATATGGGAGAGCTGTATCAAAACAGGGCTTGTCCCCTCTAACTCGCACTATGATGAACTATTGAAACATTCCGGGCTCGGTGTTGCGGTGGTGGATAACGATTATACCGTTCATTACCGTTCCGAGGATGCTCTTGAGATTAGCATCGAACAGATAAAAGCGACAGAGGAAGGTCCGGTTATGCTGGATACAGGTATACGTTTGTCGAGTTCCGCCATCCGCGGCGGATACACCCTGTGGCAGGAGGACCTGTCAGAGTTGCTTGAAATTCTTGACGAGCTGAACGAATTACGCGTCGAGCTTGAGGGCTCGAATGCCGTTTCTATTCAAAATTATCAGATGGACAAGCAGATCCGTGTGCTTGCAGAGAAGAACCGTCTTCACGACGAGCTCCATAAGCAGACCTCCCATCAAATCAATCTGCTCAACGACTGGCTGCAAGGTATTATAAACGCTTCTGATGTAAGGGAGAAAAAAGAACTTCTGCGCCGTGTTGTTGTGGTAGGTACTTATCTCAAGCGTCGTAATAACCTTATCCTTGTCAACGAGCAGGACGGTATGATAAGAGAAGAGGAGCTCGAACTCAGCTTCAAGGAAATGATGAAGAGTCTGCAGGTAGCGGGTATTAACTGTGCCTGTGTAGTTGGCTTTGAATGTGATCTATCCTCCGATGTTGCTATGAAGTTCTTTGATTTCTACGAATACGTGATAGAAAAATCTTTTGATGGATTAAACAATCTTTTAGCGAGATTTTTCTGCCGTGATAATTGCTTCTACGCCTGCATTGATGCGGTGTGTACTATGGACCTGACAAGGCTTTGTACAGATGAAATATCAGTCAGCGTGGTAGATGAAAATTACTATACACTTTCCTTAAAGACAGAGGGAGGTGCAGAAAATTGTTAAGCTGCTTTTATAATTCCGGAACGGTTATACAGATCATTTTATTGATACTCAGTCAGATCACCATAATTACTCTTACGGCAAGTGTTGTTCTTCTGTTCCACCGTAGGTGTAAGCAATATAAGCAGGCAATTCTTTGTGTTTTGTTTTTGATCAATGCGCTTTCCTATACATTGATGCAGATAGACAGCCGTATTACCGGTGGAGAGGAAGGACTGCATATACCGATTCCGTATTTGGTATTTCTCCTTGTGACGGTTGCTTCGCTGGTACTTGATATCCTGATACTGTTTAGTGAAACGGCCAACAGAAGGACAATTGGTAATTCGTCCATCAAAGAATCCTTTGACAACCTGCCTACCGGAGTATGCTTCTTCAATGAAGCTGGGTTGCCTGTGCTCTGTAATTCCGCAATGTACAGATTCAGCTTTGATGTGCGCGGAAGAGATGTACAGGTTATCACCGATTTGGATGACTGTCTTGATGATAGCTTTATACCGATAGATAGCGTTAAGAAGGAAGGCAGGGTGTTCATACTTCCAAACGGCAAGGCCCGGCACTTGGAAAAGCGTATCTTTGTTCACGATGACGGTGTTCGGTATACTCAGTATATAGCTGCTGACGTAACCGATCTACACAAAAAACGTATTGAACTTATAGAAGAAAACGAGGAACTACGCAAGGTTCAGCTTGACTTAAAGAAGCTATCTGCAAATGTGGTGGCGGTCACAAGAGAAGAGGAGATACTGAATACCAAGATGCGCGTTCACGATGAGATGGGACGATATCTTATTGCAGCACGAAAGTCTCTGCGAGAGGACACAGTTGAAAGTATAACTGACAGTATGGCAGAATCATGGCAACGTGCTGTGTCGATGCTGAAATATAACAACGATACTCCGGACGAGGATATGCTTTCGCAGATAATAAAGACCTGCGAGGTAGTGAAACTTGAATTTAAACAAACGGGTCAATTGCCTGAGCAGGAGGATGTTGCTTATATCCTTACCTGTGCCGTACGTGAATGTGTGACCAATGCAGTACGCTATGCAGGTGCAGATAAACTCTATGCAGAATTCATCGAGGGTGATGGAGATGCGACCGTTGTTGTTACCAATAGCGGGATCCCCCCTGAACGTGAGATAATAGAGGGGGGAGGACTCTCCACCCTGCGAAATCGTGTTGAACGTGCGGGCGGCTGTATGAAGGTACAATCGTTCCCATGCTTCAAATTGACCGTTACGATACCGAAGGGAAAGGAGGTTACATTATGATACGTGTTCTGATAGTAGAGGACCAAAAGATGGCTCAGGAAAATATGGAGGCCATCATACGTTCTAGCGAAGGCTATACTCATGAAGGAACTATATCAAATGCGGCTGATACAGAGTTGTTCTGTATGCATCGTTTGGTTGACCTTATTCTTATGGATGTTTGTACTGCCCGTGATGAAAGCGGTATAGATGCCTGTGCCGTGATAAAAAAGAAATTCCCTAAAATTAAAATAATCATAGTCACCTCGATGGCTGAGCATACCTTTATAGAAAAGGCGAAGTCAGCCATGGCTGACAGCTTTTGGTACAAGGATGCAAGCCGTGGTGAGCTTCTTGGCGTTATGGACAGAACTATGGCAGGTGAACATATTTTTCCCGATAAAACTCCTGAGGTCAGACTGGGTCTTACCACAAGCTATGAGCTTACACATTCCGAGCTTGACGTGTTGCGTGCGCTTATGCAGAGTACGGGTGATGAAGACGCGGCGGAAATGCTTGGATGTACCAAGGCAAATATCCGTTGGCACTTGGGTAAAATACTTGACAAAACAGGATACCGTACCCGTATGGAGCTGCTTATAGCAGTAGCTCAGAAAAACCTTATTATAGTTACTCCCGACAAGGCATTGGACGAGGATAATTATTAATTGAATTGCCGTTACAGCTTCCCGAAAAAAGCCGGGAGGCTGTTTTGTTTGTTGCGAAAATGTTAAGCAAATCTTAAAATACTATTACTTTTGATAGTGACTAATTTTTTATTGTATTTATAATTTAATATAGTATGATAAATTAGGTTTATTGTATATTTTCTGATGAAAGAAGGTGATACTATGAGGCGAATTGTAATTAATATGCAAAATATACTGTTTGGCAATGCTATTTCAGAAACGCTGCGTAAATCCGGTAACGAGTTGGATACTTATATCGTAGATACTCCCGATAAAGTCGTAGATGATTGCAAGTGGATGAATCCGTATGCTTTGCTGATGGAGGTTACAGGCTATACCCCCTGGAAGCTGTGTGAAAGGATGAAGATCCGTGATGCGGTAAAGGCATTGCATCCCGAATGTAAGATTGTCCTCATTGTTGACGAAAATGTAGAAAAGACGGTTGCCAAGCAGATCAAGCAGACAAAGAAGGAAGGTCTCATAGATCAGTTTATATACGGTTCGATTTCTGCTTCATATCTCGCGGATATCGTGGATAGTTTGTGAAAGATAGGTATGATATGAATTTACAACAGAAAAAACAGTTGAGCTGTTCGCAGATATACTCTCACAATCCCTTCACGGCTAAAGTATCATAGTGATGGAATTGTGGGAAAAAGGGTACTCTTTATAACTGACAGTAACGAAAGCTTTGTGGTATCCTTTAAAGAGGGTGTACAGCCTGTTGATATGATGGCAGATAGCTGCGGTGGTGTGTTTCTACGGTAAGCTTTAAATGCTGTAAGGACGGAAAATATATCCATCAGAGACGTACAAACGTTCCTTTGGAGGGTAAAAGTTTTTTCCTTTTTTCATATTGAGTTTTAGGATGACATTGGGCGGACGTTTTATCTTCCCGGTCAGACGACTGCGAATGCCGACTTTAATTGGAACGATGGTGTAGAGCCTGTCGTTGTAGATATAATGAAAAACCTCTCTATCCGAATACAGTAAATTTGACACAATTATATATAACTCAAAAGGAGAAGAAAAATGAAAAGATTTTTATCTTTTACGCTTATGTTGACTATGTTGCTTCAGTTCTTGCCTGTTGTGTCAGGTGCTGTATTTCCCTTTGTGGATGTAGCACCCGATGCATATTATGCAAGTGCGGTTGAGTGGGCTGTTGAAAAGGGCATTACATCAGGTACATCAGCTACCACCTTCTCACCCAAGATGGTGTGTACACGTTCACAGGCGGTTCAGTTCCTCTGGAATGCAGCAGGAAATCCCGAGCCTACAACAACCAACAATCTCTTTAAGGATGTTAAGTCTAATGCATGGTACTATAAGGCGGTTCTCTGGGCGGTAGAAAACGGTATTACCAACGGTACATCCGCTACAACCTTTGCTCCCGATATGAAGTGCAGCCGTTCTCAGATAGTTACCCTACTTTGGAGAACTATGGGCTCTCCCGAGATCACGGCCGATAATCCCTTCAGCGATGTTCCCTCAAATGCATATTATCTTAAGCCTGTTCTTTGGGCGGTAGAGAAGGGAATAACATCAGGTACGGGAGGAAGTAAATTCAGTCCTCTCATGTCCTGTAGCCGTTCCCAGATAGTTACATTCCTCTACCGTTGCTTCAAGGAGGAAACTCCTCTTCCCCATGAGCACAGCTTTGGCGAATGGGAGATAGAGACTCCCGCAACCTGTAACGCTGAGGGTAAGGAAATAAGAAAATGCTCAGGCTGTGATGAAACCGAGAGCAGAGCTATTCCGAAAGTAACAGAACACAGCTACGGTGAATGGAGTGTCACTACTCCCGCAGACTGCTACAACGAAGGTGTAGAAACGCGTAAGTGTACGACCTGTGATGAAACCGAAACAAAAACAATAGAAAAAACAACTCATAAATGGAGTGCGGCTTGGATGATCAGCATTCCTCCCACCTGTACAACCGAGGGTACTGAGATCAAGACCTGCAGCTATTGTACAGACGTAAGAAGCCGTGCTGTTGCGGCGACAGGGCATGCATGGGGAGGATGGACAGTTACCACTCCCGCTACAGAAAGCTCTGACGGTGTAGAAACAAGAGTATGCGGTAACTGCGGTGAGACCGAAACGAGATCCATTCCTTCATTGGCTCCCGCACTTGTTATTACAACACAGCCCGCAGATACAAACGCCACACCCGGTGAAATAGTAAAATTCAAGGTTGTTGTATCAGAAGGAACTGTTCCCTATACATATCAGTGGCAGTACAAGATCAAGGGCGGAGATTTTGAGAATATCGAAGCTGCCTTTACTTGGGCATACGGTGAGAATAAGAAAAATCTTGAAATAACCGTTGATTCGGATCAGATTCTTTACGAAAGAGTATTCCGCTGTGTTATCACAGATGCAGCCGGCAAAACTGTTACATCAAACGAAGCGGGTATAGCCGTAACCTATGATAAGCTCGTTGTTACTATTCAGCCTAACGATGCAGTATTAGAGTCGGGTCAGATGGCTGTATTTACCGCAATGGCAGGTAACGGTATAGCCCCCATATCTGTTAAATGGCAGTATAAGATCGGTGATGACGGTGCATGGACAGATTTTACCGAGTCTGATAACACCTGGGCGCAAGGCTATGATACATGGGATCTTATAATTGATCCTGCAACTGCCGGATCAGAAAACGATTACCGTTTCCGTTGTGTATTTACCGACTATACAGGTGATACCGTAACAACAAAGGAAGTCAAATGTTCTGTATATAAGCATCTTAGCATAAAAACACAGCCCGAAGAAAGTAACTATGTTACGGATGGTGACAGTGTTACATTAACCGTAGCGGTTACGGACGGACTTCCTTCATATTATTATCGGTGGTATTTCCGTATGGACGGTATGCCGATATTTGCTGAAATAACAGAAGCAGACAGTTGGGCAAGCGGTTGCAATTCATCTGATCTCAATATAACTCCTACGCAGGACATGCTGGACAGCAATCTCCGTGTTTACTGTAAGATAAGCGATGAATACGGAGACGAGGTTGACAGTAATGTTTGTTATGTGATCAGGAGACTTGAGATAACCTACCACACCGAAGAAATGTACGCAGAGGATGGAGATCTTGTGACCTTTTCTGTAGGTGTAGTCGGTGGCGTAAAGGACTATACTTATCAGTGGTTTATGGTAAGTGATATTGAATCTGCCGCTCCTGTAAGCGAAAAGGAAACGAAATCATTACAAAATCATGATTTTACTACATATCTTTTTGCCGATGATTTTAACTATAATGCAAAATATTACTGTGTAATTGAGGATAGTACAGGTTATAAAGTAACCACACCCTATATTTTGGTCAAAGAAAATCCTTCAATTAGTATTAAAACTCAGCCGAGTAATGCAAACGGTGTTCTTGTCGGTGAAGAAGTAACCTTTAGGACCGTAGTTTTCGGCGGTACTGCTCCTTATATATATCAGTGGCAGGCGTTGGTAGGTAAGAATTATATAGACATAACAACTGCAGGTAACGGTGACTTTGGTCCGATTTACAGCGGCTATAATACCGATACACTTGCTGTGGTCTGCTCAGGAAAGGCTTTCTTTGAAACCCAATTCCGTTGTGTCATTACCGATGCCAAGGGAAAGAGTGTTACCACCAAAGCGGTTAAGATGACAGCATCCCCCATGAGTATAGCCTCATATACTACTGAGATCGAGGCATACCCCGGTGATATGGCAACGTTCAGCGTTTCGGTCAACGGCGGTATCGGTCCCTATAGCTATCAGCTTCAGGTGAAATATGACGGAACAAGCTTCACTGATTACGATTCTCCCATACTCACATACGGTAACGGATATTTTAACAAAGAAATTACGGCTGTAATGCTTGAAAATAACGTTGAATTCCGTTGTGTTGTTACAGATGTAACAGGTGCGAGCGTGACCACAGGAAACATTAATATTATTGAAATAGAGCCCCTTGTTATAACATCTCAGACACCAAGTGATATAGGTATTGATACAAATTCAACATTGTATCTTTCTGTTAGTGTGAGCGGCGGACTTGAACCCTATACCTACCGTTGGTTATACAAGAATGATGCAATGACCTATGAGAGCGAGGTTGGAACAAATAATGCTCTCTGTCAGGTGACTACCTCAGAGATCGACTGTCAATATCACGGATATTACAGATGTATAATTACCGATGCCAAGGGTCATGTTGTCGAGAGTGATCCCATTTATTTCAACTTTGCTCTGCATGTAAGAAAGCAGACCGAATCGGTAACCGTAAACGTAGGCGAAAAAGCCTTCTTCTCGGTTACGGCTTGCGGAGGCGTAGCACCTTACCGTTATTCCTGGGAGGTGTATAACGCTAAAACAAATCGTTGGGAGGATGTAAGCTCGGCAATGTCAGGCAGAACAACAGGTTACAGCTCGTCTATTATGAGCTTCAACTTAGCCTCTTCGGATTGCGGAACGTTTACTAAATTCCGTTGCTATATAAAAGACAGCAGAGGTATCGATATTATAAGCGAAGATATCCCCCTTAAAGTTCCGTTTAGTATTGCTTCTCAGCCTAAAAACGTTGTTGCTGTAAAGGGCTCTAACTTTACCTTCAAAGGTCTTGAAGTAGTGGGCGGTGAAGGAACGCTCAAATACACATGGCAATATGCTTATACCCGTGATAACCCAAGCAGTTTTAGCAACTGTTTTCTTTCACCTGCATATTTTAAAGGCTATGATACAAACGAACTTACCGTATATTTTAATTCAGGGTTTGAAAAAGGAACCTTCCGCTGTAAGATCGAAGACGAAGTAGGAAACGTCATTTATTCAGATTACGTGTACGTAAATCTACCCTGATATCAAACAATTAAAAAATATAAACTTAAAGTTAGGAGAAAAATTATGGCAAAACATAATTGCGCTATCTGCGGGGCAGAAGTAGGACTTTTAGCTCAGCAGAAATTAGCAGACGGTAATTTTATCTGCCGTAAGGTATGTGCAAAAAAATGTTTAAAGCATTTTGACCTTATTCCTGCAACCTTGGATGACGTAAAGGCTCATATTGAGCAAATTGAATACGGAACCAAGGTATGGGAGCAGATATTTGTTCCACTGCAAAAAACAAA
Organism: Oscillospiraceae bacterium; assembly: GCA_015065105.1. Taxonomy (GTDB): domain Bacteria; phylum Bacillota; class Clostridia; order Oscillospirales; family CAG-272; genus RGIG7300. The sequence goes on from SVQZ01000003.1 coordinate 62,185, forward strand.
GAATAAGGAAGAAAAATTGAGAGGTTTTGGGCAGTATGACGCCCTTGTGGTTTCCCCCTCTACAGGTCTCGTGGCTATAACTCAGGATGACTATAAGTTCTTCATCTTCGGCAAGACCACCCGCGCGGTGGTGTTCCGTCTTGCAGATCTTTACCGCTATGATTACGAAACCGAGGTAAGTAAGGATTCCGAGGGCAAGGAGGTAACCAAGCATTTTGCACACCTTACCTTCAATAATACCGTAGGACTCTTTGATTTCCGTATGCCTTGCTCTGATAAGCTTGATTTTGAGAGTATGGAAAAGTATCTTAACAACTGTTTCGGTATTCAGAAAACACTCAAGAATTCCATCAACAATGCAAAGCGTCAGATGGATGCTATCAAGGCTGTTGCAGGTGCAGTTAAAGAAGCTGCTACAGGCGGAAATAATCTTGAGGAAAAGGGAAGTGCCGCAATAGATGCAGTAAACGCAAATATATACGGTGACAGAACCGAGTGGATCAAGAAGGCTGACGCAGCCCTTGCCACCGTAAAATAAGCAAACAAGAGTTTGCACCCTAAATGCATTTTGTGATCTGTAGATCACACGAGAGGTACAACGAAAGGCGATACCCTCATAAATCGTTAAAATTCTTATGTATAAAATAGGAGGAAAAAATGTTTAAGAGAATTTTAAGTATGCTGCTTTGTCTTCTGACACTCTGCGGCTTGATCCCCATGATGGCGTTTGGTTCTACTGCTGCAGCAGAAGCTGTTTCAAGCGACATCAAGATCTCAAACTTCAATCTTACCACAAAATCAATGACCGAGCCTAAGATAGATAAAGGCGAGGGCATGTTCTATGACTTCACCTATATCACTATTGACGGTGTTAAGTACTACCCCGGCGATCAGTTCCCCGCAGGCGCGCTTAAAGTAGGTGACTACAGAACTGTTACCATCCAGTTTACCCCCATCTCGGGCTGTTACTTTGTTACCGAGAGCGACGGTACGTCCTATGCAGGTAAGGTAACTATCGGTAACCAGGAACTTACCGCTTACGTTAACAGCAGCGGTATCCTTAAGGTAATGTTCCGTATGTACATAAACAGCCCCGACATTACAAGCAACATAACCTTTACCGGTGTTGAGGCTCCTGTTAACGGCGGTGATGCTAACCTGACAGGTAAGGGTAAGTTTTCTCACTCCGCTCTCAATATCACAATGGTAGATTACGCATTCAGACTTCCCGGTAAGAATCAGTGGTACTTCTATACCGAGGATAAGCTTGATTCAAGCTTCAGCTATGAAAAATTTGCTCTTTGCGTAATGTACGAGGTGGATCCTGCATATAACATCACAGGATTTGTTAGCAAGATTACCTGGAACGGTAAGGGAGTTGACGCTTATGCGCCCTTAACTAACGGTAAGGGCTATGCGATATACTTCTACTGTGATATCGCCGACGAGCTTACACAGGTAACCATCACCGATATCGAGCCCCCCGTACACGGTGCTACACCCGACAGAACCGGTACTGCCCCCAAGGGTATCGAGATCACAAAGATACAGTATATCAAGGCAAGCGACCGTTCCGGCGAGTATGAAGGCACCTTTGATGCAATTAAGCACGTAGGTAAAGACTATATCGAGCTTGGTATTGAGATCAGAGCTATAGACGGCTATACCTTTAATCCTAAGTATCTTAAAGTATTTTGTAACGGTATGACCAGCACAGTTTATGTCAACCGCGGCGACGGTAAGTATGTATTCGTATTTCCTTTGACCATAGCTCAGAAGCACGTTGATATGGTACATGTTACCAATATTGATCCCGCAGTTGACGGTGCAACTCCCGACAGAGAGGGTACCGTTAAGGAAAGCGATATGGTTGAGCTTACCAAGGTCCAGTATGTTATGATGAGCGACCGTTCCGGCGAGTATATGGGCAAGTTTGATGCTAAAAAGCACGTTGGCAAGGATGCCATCGAGCTTGGTATTGAGCTTAAGGCTAAGCCCGGTTATGTTATCGACAACGCTACCGTCGTAAATGTAAACGGTGACTTCAGCTCCGTTCTTGTAAAGCGCGATGAGGGTCGTATCGTATACATAATTCCCGATCTTGTTATCGAAGAGAGATTTAAAAATCCCTTTACCGATGTTAAGGAAAGTGATTGGTATTACTCCTCCGTACTTTGGGCCGTACAGAACGGTATCACCAGCGGTACAACTGCTACAACCTTCTCACCCCAAATGGTATGTACACGTTCCCAGGCTGTTCAGTTCCTTTGGAACGCGGCGGGAAATCCCGAGCCTACCACCACAAAAAATCCCTTCACCGATGTTAAATCCGACGCATGGTACTATAAAGCAGTTCTCTGGGCAGTAGAGAAGGGTATAACAAACGGTACATCCGCTACGACCTTTGCTCCCGATATGAAGTGCAGTCGTTCACAGATCGTAACATTCCTCTGGAACGCGCAAGGTAAGCCTACTGTTGAAGCAACTAATCCCTTCACCGACGTTAAGGCTAAGGATTGGTTCTACAATTCTGTAATGTGGGCTGTTGAAAACGGTATCACCACAGGTACATCCGCTACAACCTTCGCTCCCGTTATGAAGTGCAGCCGTTCACAGATCGTTACATTCATTTGCAGAAGCTATTCGGATGCAGAATTTGCGATCATCAGCCAGCCTGTCAACTATCAGATGGAATCCTCACAGGAGGATGCAACCTTTACAGTAAGAGTTGCCGGCGGCACTGCACCCTATACCTATACATGGTATGTGTTGAAGGATAACGATGAGTATACCGAGGTTCATAAGACTGCGGCAGGTAAATACACCTTCTCCTATGAGTTCAGTGATTATGACTTTGAGCTTTATCGTAATATCAGTGTTTACTGTGTTATCAGTGATGTGCACGGTCAGTCTCTTAAGACCGTTTATGTCACCGTAATTTCAAAGGATGGCTCTAATGCTTCTTCTCCCCTTACAATAATCACTCAGCCTAAGAACTATCAGATGCAATCCTCTCAGGAGGACGCAGCATTTGCAGTAAGTGTAAGTGGCGGTGTAGCCCCTTATACCTACACATGGTATGTATTTAAGGACGGCGGCGAAGAGAGCTTTGTTAATACAACTACCGCAGTAGCTGACACCTTTAAGTATAATTTCAGCGACTATGACTTCGAGCAGTTCCGTGACATATACGTTTGGTGTGTAATTAAGGACGCTGCAGGTCAGACATTACAGACAAATTATGTATATGCATTACAAAAATAAATTTAAATTATAAATTGTAATAAATAATAATGAAGAAATTATTGTAGATATCTACAGCCCTCCGTATAGCTATTGAAGTTTAATAAGATAAATCACAAGACTAAGAAAGTTGTTTTGCGGTAACATGATATATGCAAGCACATAATCATACATAAATGTATATCATGTTACCGTATAACATGAAAAATATTTTATTGCCAAAATGGCAGAAAGGTAAAAAAATGAAAAAATTATTAGCACTCTTACTCGTAATCGCAATGGTATTCACCCTTGCAGCATGTGGCGGCGCCGCAGATAAGAAGGACGCCAAGGACGACAAGAAGGACGAGAAGAAGGAAGACAAGAAGGAAGAAAAGCTTTCTCCTGCAGAAGAAAAGACGTTAGAAGTATATGGTGAATTCCTCAAAGATATGGGTCTTGACGGCTATTGCTACAGCTGTGGCGAAAATAGCGACCGCGTAATTTGTGCTGACTGCGGTAAGACCGACAAGTGTGATGACTGTGATGCAGATCTTGCTGATGACGAGTACTTCGTATGTGCTGACTGTCTTTCGATTTATGAGTCTATGAACAACGTTGATGAGGACGCTGTTGAAGACGCAGCAGAAGACATTACAGAAGATGTATGCCTTGATTGTGGTGCAGCTCTCTCCGAAGATGACTGGTTCTACTGTGCAGACTGTAAGGCAGCTGCTGAGGAAGAAGAATCCACCTGTTGGGGATGCGGCAAGGTTCTCGCTGAAGACGAGCTCTTCTACTGCGCAGACTGCAACGCATAAAACCATCATTTAAGTCTTTTTATTCTTAAAAACTATTCCGAAAGGGAGAAAATTATTAACCAATAACTTATACCGGGCGGATATCCGCCCTGGTATATGAAAGCCAATCGATTCGATTGGTTTTCATATACTATTTTAAGTGGAGAATGACTGTGAAAAAGATTGAATATATGACTAAGCCTTCTTGTAATTTAATCTACAACGATATTAGGAATTACAACATAGATTAAAATGTTAAAAAAAGATTATCAACGTATATTCTCATATATTACAAGCGGATTTGTTGTGTTATTAATGACATTTTTGCTTATATGCTCCGAATATGGGACGATATTCGCCACTAAAGTAACATTCTTCTACATAATATGCGGCGGATATGTAGCGCTTATACTTCTTCTTTGTTTAGAATCTTTGCTTGTCGGAATGATCAAGCCGAGAGATGTGCTGAAGATATTTGCTCCAAGCTCGTTGCTCCAGATATTTATGCTTTTCTATCTCGGCTTTACCCTTATATCGGCATTTCTTTCCGAATACCCGACTGTATGGACAGGCCTTGAGCGTAAAGAGGGCTTTGGAACCATTGCAATCTATGTTTTGTGTTTCTACTTTGTTGCAAGATTCATAAGAGCGCAGAAATGGATGATATATTTTTTCGGTGCATTTGTTACGATATTCGGTGTAATATCGGTAATTCAGTTTTGCGGGATTTCATTTCTTTATCCCAAGGGAATGAACTATTACGATGCTTATACCAAGTATTCAAGTGCACATATCGGAACGCTCGGTAACGTGGATTTCGCGGCGGCATTTCTTGCTCTTGCTATTCCCATATTTTTGGTCTATATAGTAAAGGCTGAAGAAAAACAGCGTTTTTATCTTCTTGTTCCGTTACTCTTATCCTTGGGTGTTATGCTTAAAATATGGGTGCTTTCAGGTATTATCGGTATCCTTGCCATATTTGCTGTAACGATACCTCCTGCATTCAGCTTTAAACGTAAGGGCATTATTATCTATTGGTCGGTATTTGTCTTTTTTATGCTTATCGGACTTGCAACAATCTATTTTGTTCGGTTGGACGGCGGATTATTCGGAGAGCTTCACAATATACTTCACGGAAATATTTCGGAAAGCTTCGGTACGGGACGATTATATATCTGGCACCAGGTGCTTTCAAGAATTCCCGATAATCTTTTCTTCGGTACAGGCCCCGATACCATGTTATATGCAAATATTGAGCCTTTTTACCGAACCGACCCTGTGTATGGCGGGATAATCGCGCTTATAGAATCGGCTCACAACGAATATCTTAATATACTTTTTCATCAAGGTATTTTCGCTTTTCTTTCCTATGTCTGTGCGGTAATGACCGTTGTAATACAATTCTTTAAAAATGCATCAAAAAGCAGAGAAGTGCTGATACTCGGAGCAGCTCTGATAGGTTATCTTGTATGCGCATTCTTCGGCATAAGTACACTTGCCACAGCACCGTTCTTCTGGGTATGTCTCGGCTTTTTCGATAAATATTCAAATAAGGAGAAAATCAAATGAAAAGATCACTGATACGTCTTTTAAGTCTTAATCTTATGATAGTGCTTATCTTTACCATGATTGCGCCAACAGTATTTTCCGCAATAGATATAAGCACAAGAACCCGTATATATGAGGGTATTTCTACAGGTAACAACAATTATTTCCAACCTGAGATCAGTGGCTTCTATATAATTACTATAGCAACCTTTGAGCTTTATGTATACGATGTTGCTACAGAGGAAACGCTGCCCGAAATCGGGTACGCTTCCGAGCGTTCCGATTTCGATGATCAGGTAAACGGGATATTTTATCTTGAAGCTGGCAAGCAGTACGTTACAAGCAGACCTTACGGTAAAACTGCTATAGAAAAGACAGGTACTACCGTTACCTCAGCCGATCTTTCAGAGGTAGGCTTATATATCTTCAAGCCTTCTAAGAACTGTAATGTGTACGGTTATAATGTGAATATTTACGATTCAGATTTTAGCTCCGTTTCGTCGGAGGGCAGAGTGTATTCACTTACCAAAAATAACGTGTATTATATAAACATAATGCCGGCGCTTAAAACATGGGGCGATGATAAATGGGCTTCGGGCTTTACCAAATTACTTAACGGTAACGAAACCTTCATTTACAGAGAGAATAACGGAGAGATAGATATATACGATTATTTAGGTACAGAGGATAATATTGAGATTCCTAATCGTATTGACAATAAGGCTGTAACGGGAATCAGATCTTCGGCATTTTACGGTCTTGATGTTAACAGCATTATCCTTCCCGATACCCTTAAGACTATCCATGACTATGGCTTCGATTTAATAGATAATATTAATTTCCTCGGCATTCCGGATTCTCTTACCTCTATAGGAAGCGACGCTATAGATACCTCTGATATACATCATATATTCTATGAGGGGAGTCAAAGTAAGTTTAAGGATATAAACGAGGACGGCTATATATATGCTACCTGTCATTACGATTGTTACTACTACTTTGAAGGATTTGTTTACGAATATGATACCGAATACTGCAATAAGATCAAGTATAACTGTGACTTGTGCAGCGCTTATTATACCAGAAACTTCAGCAACGGAACAAAGCATGATATGGAGGTAAAGAACGTTCTCTTAGAGGCAACCTGTTCAACTCCCGGTTATGTTTACGGCGAGTGTAAGCTCTGTGATGCAGGCTTCGACTATGAGACCTATGCAGATCACAAGTATATAGATTATAAGAGTAATAACGATGCTACCTGCTCAACAAATTGTACCGAAACCGGCTACTGTAAGTACTGCGGTACGGGTGATACAAGAGAAATTCCTGACTCTAAGCTCGCTCATTCCTTCACATCCAAGGATTCGGGCGTGATGGCGGCTGAGGCAACCTGTAAGTCTAAACAGCAGAACTACGTTCAGTGCGATAAGTGTGGTGAAGTTTCCGATACCAAAACAGTGGAGATAGGTAAATTTGTTCCCCATGTATATGAGAATTATGTAAGTAACAATAATCCCACCTGCTCTACAAACTGTACCGAGACAGGACACTGTAAGTGGTGCGGAAAAGCACATACACAGTCTATTCCCGGCACTAAGACTCCTCACTCCTATACAAATAAGGCTTCGGATCAGATAGCTACCGCTGCTACCTGTACCAAGAAGCAGACAAATTATGTTCAGTGTGATAACTGTACCTCGGTTACAAAGAAGATGACGGTTGAGGTTGAGATTATTCTTGAACATAATTACGGAGAGTATACAAACAACAATGATGCAACCTGTGAAAAGGATGCCACCCAAACCGCAACCTGTAAGGACTGCGGATACAAGAATACTGTTACAGTAAAAGATACTGCACTTGGTCACACCGAAGGTGAGTGGGTGATAACAAAGAAGGCGGAAAACGGTATTGACGGTGAAAAGACACTTTTCTGTACGATATGTAATAAGGTTCTTGACACCGAAGTTATAAAGGCTGTTGTATTTCCTGACTGTCCCATTCCTTCTGCTCCTGACAAGAAATGGTATTCAGAGGGTGTATATTACTGTGCAGACAGAGGATATATTACCGGTACTGATAAGGGAAGTTTCAATCCTGACGGTAAGCTTACCCGTGAGCAGTTTGTAGTTATTCTTGCAAGAGTTGCGGATGCGGATCTCAGCGGTTATACCTATAGCAAGTTTACAGATGTTAAGGCTGATCAGTGGTATGGTAAGTCGGTAATCTGGGCTAACGAAAGTGGTTTTGTAAACGGTGTAGGAGATGGAAGCAAATTCGGTGTCGGTCAGGATATGACCCGTGAACAGCTTGCCACAATGTTTTTCAGATATGCAGCAGAAAACGGTGTAAGTGTTGATGGCAGAGCGGACCTTTCGGAATATATTGACGTAGCATCTATAGGCTCATGGGCTAAGGAGGCTTGCGCATGGGCTGTTGATGCAGGACTTATAGGTTCCACCAGAACTGATTCAAAGCAGCTTTCTCCCCGTATGTCTGTTACAAGAGCTCAGGCAGCTAAGATATTCATGAGTTACGATAATATATAATTTTTTATATAACCATTAAATTATGAAAAGGAGAAAAAGATGAACACCAAACGTATTTTGAGCTTTTTGCTTGTATTTGTGATGTTATTAGGTATTATACCCGTAACGGCATTTGCTACAGAATAAGCTCCCGAACCCGAAGCTTCCAAGTATGAGCCTGTAAGTGCAACTATTGGTGACTGCGTTATCGCATTTGACGGTGCCGAGTTTGTAGATTTCTTCGGTGACGGTTATACCAGACTCCATGTTTACTATACCTTTACAAACAATGCAACAGAAGAAAAGTCTGCAAGTCAGAAGGTATTTGTACAGGCTAAGGCCGGCGATGCGAACGTAAGTGAATCTTCATATTACGGTGATAATGTTCCTGAAGAGAACGGTAAGGAATATACCAATATTGCGCCCGGTGAGAGTGTTCGTTGTATGGCTATATTAGATTATGACGGAACAACCGCAGACAGCATTCAGGTTACCATTATGGATCTCTACCATCAGGCATAAGAAAAGATTGAACTTGATATCGCAGCTGCCGATCTTCCCATTATCTTTGTAGAATAAAACATATAGTTTATAGTTAAGCGATGCTTGATTAAATAAGTATTTTTTTAAAAAGAAAGGAAAAACATTATGAAAAAACTTTTAGCTATTATGCTTGCTGCAGGAATGCTTCTTAGCTTTGCAGCTTGCGGCGGAACCGAGGAAAAGAAGGACGACCAGACCACAAAAGCAGATAAAACCGAAACAGAGCTTGCTCCTGCTGAACAGAAGGCCTTGGATGTGTTCGGAGAATTCTGTTCATCTATGGGTCTTGACGGTTATTGCTATAACTGTGGTGCCGAGGGAGACCGTGCGATCTGTGTTGATTGCGGTAAAACCGACAAGTGTGAGGATTGTGATGCTGAGCTTGCCGATGACGAGTATTACGTATGCGCTGACTGTCTCAGTATTTATGAATCCTTGAACGGTGGCTCAGAGGATGACGGTGATGACGCTGTGATCGATGACGGTGACGAGGATGACAATGCTTGTGACCTCTGCGGTTCAGAGCTTTCCGAAGATGATCTCTACTACTGTGCAGACTGCGTTAACAGAACAACCTGCTATTACTGCGGCGAGGACCTTGGTGACGAGTTTATGTACCATGAAGCTTGCTGGGATGAGAATTTCTATTCTTATACCGATACCGCTTGCACCGTATGCGGTAATGCATTAGGTGAATTGTCCTTCCTCTACTGTGATGAATGCTACAATAGAGATACCTGCTACTACTGTGGCGAGGCTATTGACAAGGATAACTACGAGACAGCATATCACTTTGATTGTTGGATGGCAGCATAAGATCAATATACAGGGCTGTTTTCAGCCCTGATATATGAAAGCCGATTTGAACGATCGGCTTTCATATATTAAGTTTAATTGTTGTATATGATAATGTGTGACGATGTATTTGATGATAACGGTAAGGAAAAATATAGGTGGAATTTTGATGAAACGAATACTTTTATTACTTATTTCATTACTTCTTTGTGTAACTTTTTGCTGTTGTGGAGGTGCTAAGAACGGCACCGAGCTAACGGACAGCTCAAAGGATACAGAAAAAGGAGCTGAATCGGAGGAAATATCAAAGGACACAGAGGCAGATCTCAAAGCATCGGATGACCCTGTAACAGAGCCCGACGATCCTTCGCTTAACAGCTTCCGTCAGTCTATGGTGGGCACAACAGAGCTTTTTGCTGTGGCATGTATCGGATATACCGACACTATGGACGGTGTTGATCCTATACTGTGGATGAAGGAAAAAGTTCCGAATCTCTGCGATGATTTGCCCTTTATGACCACTATCACCGAGGAGAATATTGTCGGCGGTGATTTCGGTGAGCTTTATTGCATAGTACCTGCAAATCAGGATGTTACCATTACGGTCCGCTCTATTGAATTTGACGGTAACGATGTAGAAGAGCTTTACGTAGGAGAATCGGGCGAGCCTATGCTTCTGTTCTGTAACAAGGGCGGATATACACCCGATGTTGAGGTTAGCGTTACCGCAGAGGACGGCAGCAATGCTGTCTGGTATCCCGAGCGTGACAGCAGCTTCCACCTTGCGGATGCCTATGATCTTGACGGTGTGGACGTAATGAAGGATTTTACCCCCTATAGCGAGCTTGCCGAGGATGAATACGAATATTACCTCAACGAAGCAGGCTTCTGGACCGTTCCCGAGACACAGGAGCTTACAGATACCTCCTGGGAAACAACAGAATACTGTGAGGACGGCACAGTTAAGGTGTATTATCTTGATATCTTTGCCGATACGGTAAACATCACCTGGAATGACGGTATTGACGAGGAATTTCACAGCTTTACCGCACTCTGGTCGCTTAAGGATGTTGACGGTATAACCGTGATGGAGCTGAATCTCGGAAATCTTGACGGAATCAGAAGCTATCCCCTGCTTATCACTACAGAGGGTAATCTGATATACTTCTCTCAGGATTTTGTTAACGATGATATACGTGATTACGAAAAAGTTTCAAGAGTAATGGAACGTGCCTACGGATAATTTTGCAGGTTCGTTTAATTAAATAATAATAATAAATAAAGAAAAGGAGAAAATCATGAAAACAAAACGTATTTTGAGCTTTTTGCTTGTATTTGTGATGTTAGTAGGTATTATACCCGTAACAGCATTTGCTACAGAAGAAGCTCCCGAGGGAACCCTTGAGATAATGGACCCCCGAACCGGACAATTCGTTGATTCTATCGAGGTAATACCCGGTGTGACTCAATCGGTCAATGTCTATTTTGTTGACGTGAGTGGTATGCGTACCAAGCTTCTTCCAAATCAGGTTTCGTGGAGTGTAGCTGATTCCGAGCTTGCAACGGTCAGCAACAACAGGATCGAAGCAATGATGGAGGGTGTTACCACCATTACTGCGATGTACAACGATGCGAGCGGTAATAGCTATTCAAAGGTTATCGATCTGTATATAGGTGACGGTTATACAGATATTCGTATCTTTGATGAGGATATGAACGATATCACGTTTACCGATATCACTCTTAAGGTTGGAGATACAATGAGTATCTCAGGCAAGGTGACAAAGAAATTCGGTGAAACTGTGGTTGAGGTAACCGACAATCTGTTCTGGTATTCCGACAGCAGTGCGGTCAGCTTTAATAACGGTGTGATAACTGCTGAAATGGCAGGCAATGCTATGGTCAATTTATGTTACACCGCAAATGACGGCTCAAGTCTTGAGGCAAGCATATTTGTGACTGTAGAAGAAGCGGGAAAAGAAACATTTATTTCTACAGTTAATGTAAAGGACGTCTCTCTTACCGGTGCAGGACAGCTCCCCGACTATGATGCAACAGTTGAGGGTGAGGGTTATTCTCTCTTTACACCCGACAATCTTGATATTTCCAAGTATATCAAGAACGGTATAGCATGGTATGACGTTACCTTTGGCATGTACCTTATCCCCGATGTAGATGTTCTTACAGAGGATCACGTTTATTCTGTACGTTCATTCATTATAGCGGAGGACGGTTATTATCTTGATCTGTACAGTACTAAGTTTCTCTTCAACGGTGTAGAGCGCTCCAACTTAGGTTCGGTTGACGGCTATGATAAAACCAAGGCTGTTATTATGTACACCAACAAGGTTTTCACAGTAGATGACATTAAGAATGAAAAGGTTGAATCTGTTGGCTTTGAACTTGATCAGCCTGTTTTAGGCAGACATCCCGACTTTACTGCGGAAAGTAATTTCCCCAACGAATCCTATGTTGATACCCCTGCATATACCTCCGGTTATACTAACGGTATTATGTGGTATGATAATACCGCAAAGAAGATCCTGACCGAGGACGACGTATTTGAGGACGGTCACAGCTATTCTTTGAGTCTTGTATTTATTGCAAAGGACGGTCGTGAATTTGTTCTTAATACAGACGGTACTCCAAAGCTTTCGGTTATTTCGAATTATCTATATGATTTCACATCACTCAAGCTCGGAAATCTTGATAGCAAGGAATTCGTTCTTGTAACATGTAATAATATAACTCCCTATAAGGAGCATACTGTTACTGTTACCAACGGTAATGCCGTAGACGAGAACAATTATATAGTACGTAAGGCGGCATACGGAGATATTGTTAAACTTATCGCATTCCCTCCCTATCCTTACTATACATTTAATGGTTGGAAGTGTATCTCCGGAGATATGTATTTCTTTGAACCCGAAAACAGTACTACAGAATTTATCATGTGTGACAGCGACGTTCAGGTAGAGGCTGTTTTTGAAAACGAAAATACGGTAATCGAGGACGTCGAGATTATTGGTATAGACACCCCCGTCATCGGCAGACCTGCCGATTTTGAGGCAACTGTACCCGCAGACGTAAATTATTATATCGGTATACCCTCTGAAGACTATTATTTCTTCCATAACGGAATCAGATGGTATGACAGGACTGCCAACTGTGACCTTCTTCCCGGTGATTGCTTCGTTGAGGGTCACGAGTACGATCTCTTTGTCGGTGTCATTGCAGAGGACGGCTATGTATTGGCGGTAAATGAGGTTGGACAGTCTGCCGTAGATATCTATTTCAGCGGATTTGATCCTTATTTGGTTTCCTTCGCAACCGAACCTAAATACGAATATCTGTGTGTCAGAACTCCTCTCGAAGCACCCGTAACTCCTGCTCCTCTGTTTGCCGTAAATATCGAGAACGGTAAGGCATATAACAAAGCAGGTGAGGAGATTAGTTATGCTGCTGCAGGAGACATAGTAACAGTTAAATACGAGGATTCTCTCGGTCTCGGAAGAGCGTTTGTAAATTGGGTGAGTGATGATGTTACATTCAACAACGTATACGCTTCCGAAATAAGATTCGAAATGCCCGACCGTGATGTGACGGTAACTGCCGTTGCAAAGAATATTGAGATACTTTACATTCCCACACGCCTTGACGAGCCTGTGGTGGGCAGACATCCTGATTACGATATGTTTATTCATTCGAACTACGGATTTACAGCGGATGCACCCGAGGAATTTATCTACTTCTATAACGGCATCGCATGGGTAGATGCTACAGAGGACAGATACATGACTACCGATGAGGTGTTTGTTGAGGGACATGAGTACTACCCCATAATCGGTCTTAAAGCTAAGGAGGGCTACAGCTTTGCACAGCCTGCATCCCGTATAGATATCTATAATAACTTGACCGATGAGGTATTGGCAGGCGGATTCCATAATCATTCCGAGGAGGATTTCCTCTGTGTCAGCTTCGGTGATATTAATGATCTCTGGACCATCACTCCCAAGCCCCAATACACAATTACAGTTATTAACGGTGAGTCCTTCACAGCGGCAGGCTTTGATACCGTTACCGCTGCTGCAGGTGAGACCATTATTCTTCAGGCTATTGATGAATCGGGCGTTCAGACCTTTAAGAAGTGGAAGGCGGTAAGCGGCTGTAGTGACAGTAATTTTGCTTCCACAGACTATGCACGTACCACCTTCACTATGCCTGCAAGCGATATCGTTGTTGAGGCGGTATATCAGCCCTGTGCGATATACAGTATCAATCTTGAAATAAGTGATTATAACTGCTATAACACCGCTGAAAATCTTAATTTCAAGGTGAATACCGCGGGTGTGTGCACAGTACGCGATACTAATACCGATCTTGAGTATACAATCTATGACGATAAAATGGGTGCACCCAATAAACCGTATTACGGCGCTCTTGTTGCAGGCAGATTCTGGCTCAGAGCAGAGCTTGAGGCAGATAACGGCTATAGCTTTGAAGGTCTCGGATCGTATATGATCGAGTTACATCTTGATGACAAAATATACTACGCAAGCATTCAGGAACAGAGCGCCGATAAGCTTGTTGTTTACTTTGATCTCGGAGAGGTACCCTCGCCCGATGTTTACAGTGTATATACCGACAAGGCAATTGCATCCCTCTATGGTCAAGATTGCTATTATGCACCCGTAGGGGCAAAGGTTTATTTATATCCTGTTGCACCGAGCGATGAAGCGATCTTCGCAGGCTGGGAGGTTGAATTCGGTAACGTAGAGATCCTCACAGACGAAGACGGTATAAGCTACTTTATCATGCCTGAGGAAAGTGTTTATGTCAAGGCTAAGTTTAACGGACCCATCACCACGATTTATATCGGAAGCTTCGACAGACCCGTTGCAGGTGAAAAGCCGGACTATGACCTCTCTATCGAAAGCGAAGGCTGCATCTTCTTTGATAACGGTAATTGGGCAGCTGTTAACGGTGTCATATGGTTAATTGATCATGATAACGGTATTTCAGAAAAGCTTGATCCCGAAACCGCTGTATTTGAGCCCGGAAAAACCTATTCCGTAAGCATCCTTCTTGAGGCAGAGGAGGGTTACTGGTTCTCACAGAATGAAGAGGGCGGATATTTTGTAGATGCATATCTTGACGGAACATATTGTTGGACTGCTCAGATAGGATTGGATTCATATAAGTATATGAGCATCTCCTGTCAGTTTACTATTCCCGCGGTGTATAATATTACAGTTGAGGGCGGTAATGCTTATGCGCCCAGAAGTAATAACACTCCTACAGGAAACGGTGTCCCCGTAACCAGCGCACAGGAAGGTGAATATATCAACGTTGTTGCCGACGAGGCTCCCTTGGGCAGAGTATTCGATCATTGGGAAATCGTTAGCGGATCTGTCAAGATAGCAGAAGAGGACCTTCTTTATGATAATTTCTCCTTCCTTATGCCCGATGAAGATGTTGTTATCCGTGCAGTGTTCGTATACACACACGGTGATCCCGAGGTTGCGGTAGAAGGATATAACGTTCAGGTAAGCCATGCTTCCGATCTTACATATATCAGATATGCACTCGGTGAATACAAGACTGCAGGCGAGATCAAAAATGCTGCAGACTGTGTAACTCTTAATTCCAAGAAAATTGCAGAGTATACCGCGAACGACGTTTGCACAATCAATATGGCAGACGGTGGATTATACAGCTTCTGGCTTAAGACTGCAGACGGCAGGGAATACATCCTTTATGCAGACCTCACCACAATGGAGCAGTATCTTACATCATACGGTGTAACCTTAACTGTGCATAATCTCTATGGTGTCAGAGACTTCTTTATAGCAAAGGGCGATTATGATACATATGCAGATATTAAGGCGAATTATATTGTAAACGTAACCTCTGCAAAGATTAACGGCGCTCATGATTATTCCTATATCCTTTCCGAGCCCGGCTTCTATACCGTATATATCAGATATACCGATTCCACAAGACCTGCAACCGTTCTTAAAACAACCCTTGAGGTAACAGAGCCTTACTTTGTAGAGAACGGACTTCAGCTTACTGTGGGTAATCTTGACGATATCAAGGTCATCCGTACCGCATACGGTGAATATACTACCGCAGGTGAAGTAAAACGTGCAGCGGGCGCAAGAGCTTTTTCCGGTAAGGATGTTCTGAAGGGTAAGGATGAATACACCATCCAATACCGTGAAAACGGTATTGTAACTGTAGCAGTTGTTTATAATAACGGCTATACAGTAATGTATTATTATGATGTACAGCAGAAGGTTCCCGAATTCACTCAGAAGGGAAATGTTATCAGCTTCTTCGAGCTTGATGATCTGAAGCTTATCAGATATGCCGAGGGTGAATATGTAACCTCCAAGGAAATCAAGAATGCCAAGGGCTCAAAGGTTGTAAAGCCTGAGGATCTTAACTACGGCTTCTTCCAGATCGAGCTTAATCCCGGAACATATACATTCTGTGTTCAGTATAATGAGGAAAGCTACAACTATTATATAGTTACCATTGAATGATAAACAGTAGAATAGTATAAACAACTCCCCTCGTTGCAAATTGCGCCGAGGGGAGCTTTTGTGTATTAAAGAATGAAAATCAATATAACCGTAACGAACCCCACGCAAAAACAGAGAAGTGTATTTTACGAAAACACGCTGCAAACGCGTAGAAAAAAACGTTCATTTTATGTGGGTTTACCCTTGTAAAACGGGCGAAAAGCGTAAAAGCGTAATTTTAGCAAATAATATAAGAAAACACACACAGCCTATGACGGTACTTGTCAAAAGCTGTGTGTGCTTGTTTTAGCCTTAATTTCCTTACTTTTTGTAAACTTGTTTGGCTATGGTTTTACTTGCCATAACAAAGCGATACACCGCCTGGCAAGTAAAGCTTGCCTAAGCGGTGTAGCTGTGGATTTTATCCACTACTTGATATTGAATGGTGGATCCGAGGGGAATCGAACCCCTGTCCGAAAACATATTCATTGTGCTTTCTACGGGTGTAGTTTGTTTTAAAGTTTCCCTGCAGCCTTTAAGCAAACAAAATCGGATACAGGTAGTTTCTTAATTCATGAGCGTTACAGAAACAACTTACGCTTCACGTTCACCACTAAAATGACACCCGCGGGAAGCCGTGGTACTCAACCGTTGGATGGGCGCACTTAGGCAGCCTGAGCTACGAGATTATCGTTAGCGTTTAATTTTAAAAGTGTGCAGCTGTTTAAAGAGTTACTGCATCTCTACCCGCTTACCCAACTTCAACATCCCCGTCGAAACCTTTACGGACCCATATATGCGATGCTTTGCATCGCAGTGAATAGTGAAAAGTGAAGAGTGAAGAGTTGTGGTTGAAAACCGTACAGCGGTTTTCTTCTTTAGAATTCCTCGTTTAAGAAGTCAATTGCGTCCTTTGTCCAGCGTTCGGGCTTCTTGGGCTGGGGAGTATCGGGAAACTCTGTCTGCTTATCGCATACAGAAAGACCGTGAGGCCCCTTAGGATATACGTGCAATTCATAAGGAATTTTGAGTTTTGCAAGTTCTGTACAGAGATAAAGTGAGTTAAGAGAGGGAACACCCTCATCTCCTGCCGTATGCCATACAAAGGAGGTAGGGAAGTCTTTGGTTATTCTTCTTTCAAGGGAGAAGAAGTCAACGTCCTCGTCACTTAACTTATCCTTGCCCAAAAGATTCTTTATGCTGGGGCGGTGGCCGTCATGAGTTGCCGTTATAACGGGATAGCCAAGCACCATCTTATTGGGCTTATAGCTTTCGGGATCGCCCATCGCTTCCTTAACGAAATCCTCGTTCCAGAATGCACCGCAGCTTGCCGCCAAATGACCACCTGCGGAGAATCCGCACACAGCGATATTGTCTGTATCAACATGCCACTGCTTGGCATTCGCTCTTATCATCTTAATTGCAGAATAAACCTCAAAGAGAGCTTTGGGGAACACTGCGGGAACAACCGAATATTTAAGAACAAATACGTTGAAGCCTGCGGATAAGAACTTGAATGCCACGGGATCGTGCTCACGGTATGAGGTCATGGCATAAGCTCCGCCGGGAAGGATAAGAACAGAGATCTTCTTTCTGTCAAGCCCCATTTCCTCGCCGCAGCTGTCGCCTGCGATATAACATTCAAGCTGTGGCTTATATTCGGATGCATCATTTAAGTTTAATGCCTTATAATCGATGTCTAAATCTAAAAATTTATGTTCCATATTGTCACCCTTAATTGTCTTCATCTAACTCATCGATTCGGTCTTCCACCTCAGCTATGAGATCTTGAAGTTCTACGTATTTATCTTCCCATTCCTCATATTTATCCGAATTTTCGTCAGGTTCATTTTCTTCGAGGTCAAACATTTGATCCTCTAATTCGTCAAGATAATTTTCCAATTCTTCTATAGACATATTGTCAATATCGGGAATATTATTTGAATAGTGAAGTTCTATTATCATATCAGAATCCTCAATAATGCTGTTTTTGCTTGAAGCTCTGTGCGATCTCACGTTCAGCCTGCTTTTTCTGCAGGGATTCGCGCTTGTCATAAAGCTTTTTACCCTGGCAAAGACCTATTTCCATTTTAACTCTTGAGCCCTTGAAGTAAAGGGAAAGGGGAACAAGGGTAAGTCCCTTTTGCGAAACCTGACCGAAAAGGCGGTTTATTTCCTTTTTATGCATTAAGAGCTTTTTTTCTCTTAAGGGGTCTTTATTAAAAATATTACCCTGTTCATAGGGGGAGATATGCACTCCCGAGGCGAAGATCTCGCCCTTGTATATATGGCAGTAGCTATCCTTCAGATTGACTCCTCCTCGGCGAAGAGATTTAACCTCTGTGCCGAAAAGCTCAATGCCTGCCTCAAAGCTTTCAAGAACAAAAAAGTCATGGCGTGCCTTTTTGTTCACTGCTATTGATTTGATATTATCATTGTTTGCCAAAAAGCACACCACCTTTCAGCGGCAAGTTGCCGCACCCGATTTTGCTCCGCCTTTACTGTTATATTCGATGTACAGTTACACGAGGCGGAAAATTTCCTTATACGTAAAGAGTAAGATAGGGAGAGTAAAAATACTCTCCCAATAATATAGCACAAATTAAGCTGTTTGTCAACCGATCAACGATCGTCAATTTTCGTATATTCTCTCGGTTCACCGACACCCATATAACCGGGACGGATTATTTTATCTGCATTAATCAGACCCTCTATACGGTGTGCGCTCCAGCCTACTATTCTTGCGATAGCAAAAATGGGGGTAAGAAGCTCTGCGGGAATATTGAGCATAGAATAAACGAATCCGCTGAAGAAGTCAACGTTGGGGCTTACACCCTTATAGATCTTACGCTTTTCGGAGATCAGGCGTGTACCTATCTTTGCAACGTTCTTGTAAAGGGCGTATTCCTTGTCTCTGCCTTTTTCGGCACTTAAGTCCTTAACGCACCTTTCAAGAATACAGGCTCTGGGGTCGGATATCGAATATACCGCATGACCCATACCGTATATAAGACCGCTGCGGTCAAAGGCTCTCTTTTCGAGAATTGCCGTAAGGTATTGCGCGATCTGCTCCTCGTCCTCCCAATCCTTAACGTTTTCCTTAATGTCATTGAACATACGTACGACCTTGATATTCGCACCGCCGTGCTTGGGACCCTTAAGGGAGCCGAGTGCCGCCGCAATTGCAGAATATGTATCTGTGCCCGAAGAGGAAACAACGTGTGTTGTGAAGGTTGAGTTGTTACCGCCGCCGTGCTCTGCATGAAGAACCAAAGCAAGGTCGAGTATCTTTGCTTCAAGATCGGTATAGGAGCTGTCCGGGCGAAGCATATGGAGAATATTCTCCGCAGTGGAAAGATCCTCTCTCGGAGGGTGGATGAAAAGGCTTTCGCCTTCATGGTAATACTTTGAGGAAAGATAACCGTAAACGCTCCAAACGGGGAAGAGCGCGATAAGCTGTAAGCTCTGGCGCAGTACGTTGGGAATGGCGATATTATCCGCCATATCGTCATATGCATACATGGTAAGCACACATCTTGCAAGGGTATTCATTGTATCCTTTGCGGGAGCCTTAAGGATGATGTCGCGCACGAAGCTTGTGGGAAGTGTACGGAAGCCTGCAAGAAGCTCGTTGAATTCCTTCAATTCCTCTCTTGTCGGTAATTTGCCGAGTAAAAGAAGATATGCTGTTTCCTCAAAGCCGAAGCGGTCTTCCTTTAAAAAGCCGTCGGTCAACTCATATATATCGTATCCGCGGTATTTGAGAATACCGTCGCAGGGAATTCTTTCTCCGTTTTCTTCGTTAAAGGAAATAATATCGGATATTTCGGTAAGTCCTGTTAAAACACCCTTGCCGCTCGTATCTCTTAAACCAACGTTGACCGAATATTTCGCATAAAGCTCTTTTTCTATGTGGTTGTTCTGAGCGCATTCCTGTGCTAATTCAAAAATCTTTGGCGGGGTTTCGGTATATGGATTTCTTGTGCTCATAGCAGCCTCCTTGATATATTAATAATTTATTATACCATGAATTTTCAATTTAGGCAATAATTTTTTTAAAAATTATTATTATATAATATTCATAATATCTTAATTGACAATAAAATTATGGTTTGCTATAATTTTACTATAATATTTTAAATTTAACATCAATTGAATTGAAAGAATTTCAGAAAGGAGAAACAATATGCTGAAAAGACTTTCAAAATGTATCCGCGAATACATGAAATATACGGCAGCCACACCGATCCTTGTTACGCTTGAAGTAATAATGGAAGTATTGATGCCCCTTATCATGGCGCAGATGATAGACAAGGGAATCGGTACCGATGATAAGCCGGGCAGTATGAAAATGATTTTTATATACGGAGGGTTGCTGCTTCTTTGTGCGCTTCTGTCCATGGTGTTCGGAGGTCTTGCAGGTAAAACTGCGGCAACTGCATCCTGCGGATTTGCAAAGAATCTGCGTCAGGATATGTTCTATAGGATACAGAATTTTTCATTCTCGAACATTGATCGCTTTTCCACCGCAGGCTTGGTTACTCGTTTAACAACAGATGTAACCAACGTTCAAATGGCGTTCCAGATGCTTACAAGAATGACCTTCCGTGCACCCGTTATGCTCGTGACCGCTCTTATAGCGGCGTTCTCACTTAACGTAAGACTTTCGCTTATCTATCTTTGCGTTACCCCCGTTCTCTTCGGAGGTCTGCTTCTTATCATAAAGTTTGCACACCCCATCTTCACCCGTGTTTTTAAGACCTATGACAAGTTAAACGGTGCCGTAGGTGAAAACTTAAGCGGTGTAAGGGTTGTAAAGAGCTTTAACCGTGAGGACTACGAAACAAAAAAATTCAAGGGAATATCCGGCGGTATATTCAGTGACTTCGTAAAGGCGGAAAAGCTTATTGCGTTTAACTTCCCCTTAATGAATATCTGTATGTACACCTGCGTTATCCTTATCTCCTGGTTTGGTGCGAAGTTTATCGTAGCTTCGGGCAATACCGACTTTACCACAGGTATGCTTACCAGCTTTTTCACCTACAATATGCAGATACTTTTCTCTCTAATGATGATATCTGTAGTATTCGTAATGATGACCATTTCCCGCGCCTCTGCTGAGAGAATATACGAGGTATTTCAGGAGGAAAGCGATATAGTAAATCCCGACAACCCCGTAACAGAGGTTGAAAACGGTGATATCAGCTTTGAAAATGTTTCCTTCGGTTATTCGAGGAACGCTTCAAAGAAATGCCTTGATAATATTAACGTTACTATCAAATCGGGTGAAACGGTTGGTATTTTAGGCGCCACGGGTTCTGCAAAATCCACCTTCGTGTCCCTTATCCCACGTCTTTATGACGCAGGAGAGGGTGTTGTTAAGGTTGCGGGCAGAGACGTTCGCGAATACGATATAGAAGCATTGCGCGACAGCGTTGCAATGGTGCTTCAGAAGAACGTTCTCTTTTCCGGTACTATCAAGGAAAATCTCCGCTGGGGTAATGCGGATGCAACCGATGAAGAGATAAAGCGTGTCTGCCGTCTTGCACAGGCTGACGGCTTTATAGAAGCCTTTCCCGATAAGTACGATACCTATATCGAGCAGGGAGGTACAAACGTTTCGGGAGGACAAAAGCAGAGACTTTGTATTGCAAGAGCTCTTCTTAAAAAGCCAAAGATACTTATTCTCGACGATTCCACAAGTGCTGTTGACACAAAGACCGATGCTCTTATCCGTCAGGCATTTGCTGAGGAGATACCCGATACAACAAAGATAATCATAGCACAGCGTGTAAGCTCTGTTATGGATGCCGATAAGATCATAGTAATGGATGACGGTAAGATAGCCTCCATGGGTACCCATGAGGAGCTTTTGGAAAATGAGCCTATCTACCGTGAGGTATATGAATCCCAGGTGAAGGGAGGAGAAGAAAATGAGTAAAAAGCCCGAAATGAAAAGACCTCCAAAGCCTGCGTTTAATAAGGGTACTGTCAAAAGATTGCTGACCTATTTCAAGCCCTACAGATTTCGTCTTGCCTTTGTGGTGTTCTGTATAATCGCAACCTCTTTAACCCAGGTTTCCACGTCTATCTATCTTCAGATACTTATAGACGATAATATCACACCCCTTCTCAAAATGGAGAACCCTGTGTACTCAGGTCTTATAAAGACACTTCTTGTGATGGCGTGTATATATGCCGTGGGAGTGTTCTGCGGATATATGTATAACCGCCTTATGGCTATTATCTCACAGAATATCCTAAAGGATATCCGTGATGAGATGTTCGCTCATATGCAGACCCTTCCCATCAAGTATTTTGACACTCATTCCCATGGCGACGTAATGAGCTATTATACCAACGATACCGATACTCTTCGCCAGATGCTCTCCCAGAGCATTCCCAATATCATATCATCGGTTATGAGCATTGTTGCGGTATTCTTTGCAATGGTATATCAGAGCGTTTGGCTTACTCTTATCGTTTTATTGTTTGTTGTTCTCGTTCTTGCAATAGTCAAGAGGATAGCAGGGAACAGCGGTAAGTATTTTGCACGTCAGCAGGCTTCTATTGCCGAGGTGAACGGTTACGTTGAGGAAATGATGAACGGACAGAAGGTAATAAAAGTCTTCTGCCACGAGGATGCAACAAAGGAAGAGTTTGACCGTAAAAACGAAGAGCTCTGCCACAACGCAACCAATGCACATATCTTTGCAAATATTCTGATGCCCATAACAAACAATTTAGGCTTTGTGCTCTACGTGTTATTGTCTGTTATCGGCGGTCTCATGGTGCTTTACGGTGTAACTAACGTAGGACTTGGCGGTATAGGTATTCTTACCGTTGGTACAATAGCATCCTTCCTTCAGCTCTCCCGCAGCTTTGTTAACCCCATTGCACAGGTTTCACAGCAGTTCAACTCTATCATCATGGCACTTGCGGGTGCTAACAGGATCTTCGAGCTTCTTGACCAGGAGCCCGAGGAGGATCACGGCTACGTTACTCTCGTTAATGCCAAGTACGGCGAAAACGGCGAGCTTATCGAATGTGAGGAGAAAACTCATATCTGGGCTTGGAAGCATCCCCATTCGGACGGAAGCGTTACCTACACCGAGCTTCGCGGTGAGGTAAGAATGTTTGACGTTGACTTTGCTTACGTTGAGGGCAAGACCGTTCTTCATGACGTAACTCTCTATGCTGAGCCCGGTCAGAAGGTAGCATTCGTCGGTGCTACAGGCGCAGGTAAGACAACTATTACAAATCTTATCAATCGCTTCTATGATATCGCAGACGGAAAGATAAGGTATGACGGTATCAATATCAATAAAATTAAGAAGCAGGATCTCCGCCGTTCCCTCGGTGTTGTGCTTCAGGACGTAAACCTCTTTACGGGTACGGTTATGGAAAATATCCGCTACGGTAAATTAGATGCAACCGATGAGGAATGTATTGCGGCGGCAAAACTCGCAAATGCAGACTCCTTTATCCGTATGCTTCCCGAGGGCTATAACACCGTTTTAAAGGGTGACGGCAGCGGCCTTTCCCAGGGTCAGCGTCAGCTTATCTCTATAGCAAGGGCCGCAGTTGCAGATCCTCCCGTTATGATACTTGACGAGGCTACGTCATCTATTGATACACGTACCGAGGCAATAGTTCAACGCGGTATGGATCGGTTGATGGAGGGCAGAACGGTATTCGTTATCGCTCACCGCCTTTCAACCGTTAAAAACTCTGACGTTATTATGGTTCTCGACCACGGACGTATAATTGAACGCGGAAGCCATGATAAGCTAATAGAAGAAAAGGGAACATACTATCAGCTTTATACAGGAGCGTTTGAGCTTGAATAAAAAACTGCCTTCGGGCAGTTTTTTCTTTGAAATATATAATAAAAGCGAACTGATAGACCGTTTACAATCAGCAAGAGTTATGCTATAATATGTTATGATATGAATTTTACGGAGGTAATTATGAAAACTATAAAGAAGATATTTTCCGTTGTTTTGATTCTATTAATTCTGTCTCTTACAGGACTTATTATTGATGCAAAAGAATCTGAAGATATGTTTTGTAACAGAGCAGGTGATTCTGTTGGGTGCGGTGAGAATTTAACCTGGAGTTATGAGAATGGAGTTCTGACAATATCCGGTGAGGGAAATATGATCGATTTCTCTGATGTAAATGAAACTCCCTGGTATCCTTATATCAACAGCATTGTAAGAATTGTTATTGAAAGCGGAGTAAAGGGTATCGGCAGCCATGCCTTTAGTAATGCTGCTGATTTGGAAATCGTTGATTTTTGTGATACACTTACCTATTCCGGGTTAAACGCTTTCAAAAACTGCGATAATATCAAAAAAATCAATGTTCCCGATGTTGCATCCTGGTGCAGAATAAAATTTACAAACGTATATTCCACGCCTACCGTATATACACCAAACATATATGTAAACAATGAAGCTCTGATAGATGTTATCATCCCTGAAGGAATAACTGAAATTTCAGACTACGCTTTTTTTGATTGCTATAAGATCGAGAGTGTCATCATACCCAACGGTGTTGTTAACATCGGTCGATCTGCATTTTTCTCGTGTACAAGACTGGCAAGCGTAACTATTCCCGATACTCTTGTAAGTATAAAAGGAGGCGGATTTGCTGATTGTGATTCATTGGAACGAATTACACTTAAAAATAATGTTAAAAATATAGAAAGTACCGCCTTGCGATCAGAAAAACTGACGGTTTATTGTTATGAGGGCTCCTACGTTGATTCCTATTGTACTAAATTTTCGGTTCCTGTAGAATATATACCCTGTGATCATAAGTTTACAAATTACATATACGATGATAATACTACTTGTACAAACGACGGAACAAAGACCGCATACTGTGATAACGGTTGCGGTATGCAGGATACCGTTATCTTGGAGGGCAGCGCTTTAGGTCATATTTACGGCGATTGGATAATAATTGATGAGCCTACCTACGATCGTGAAGGTTATAAAATTCAAAATTGTACGGTATGCCAAAAGCTTTTGAATACCGAAAAGATTCCCAAGCTTATATACGAAGGCTTTCCGGATGTATGGAAGGGCTCATGGTATTATGACGGTGTTGAATTTTGCTTCAAGAGAGGTTATATTATCGGAACAGACAGAGGGACCTTTGAGCCTAACGGTGTTCTGACGAGAGAACAGCTTGTTGTGATACTTGCGAGATTTGCAGGCGCAAATTTAAGCGAATATACCGTAAGCAGCTTTGAGGACGTGGAAGAAGGCTCATGGTATAGTACGGCGGTTAATTGGGCAAGCGAAATCGGTATTGTCAAAGGTATGGGTAACGGTAAATTCGGTGTTGGTAACCCTCTTTCCCGTGAACAGCTTGCTGTGATCCTTTACAGGTATGCAGAATTGCAAGGTTTAAATGTTAGCGAAAAAGCAAATCTTTCCTATTGTTCTGATGCAAAAAGGATAAGTGAATGGGCACTTGATGCTTGCGCGTGGGTAATAAAAGCAGGTATATTGGGTTCTACAAGTGAAAAGTACAATTATTTCTCACCGCAAATGACCGTAAGCCGTGCCCAGGCCGCTAAGGTGTTTATCAGCTTTTACGCATACAGTTTAAAATAATATAGCGCAGTTATTAACCGAACCGAAGGGTTGGATCATAGGATCCGACCTTTTGGTATCGGATTTTTTTCTTTTTCTGTTTTATAAAGTGTTAAATATTTAAATAATATACTCATATTAAATAAATACTTGTTGATTTTTGAAATATATTATGGTAAACTGTTAAAAATTAATTTAATGGAGTAACCTTATGAGAAAGTTATTATCTTTGATCCTTATCATTGCTACGCTTCTTTCTGTATGCGTAGTGACATCCTCGGCAAAGGACATTGGAGATAATATTACCTGGACCCTTAACAAGGGAGTTTTAAGTATATCCGGAAACGGAAATATGGCGGACTTTTCCTCCCCTGAGGAGTATCCTTGGCATTCAAGCCGTTCGAGTATTACAAGTGTTGTAATAGGGCAGGGTATCAGCTCGGTATCGAGTTATGCTTTTTCGGGCTGCAGAGCGTTGTTTAACGTATTGATACCGTCCTCGGTTGAAATCATCGGTGCTCACGCCTTTGAGAACTGTCCTTCTGTTAAGGAGCTTACAGTTCCTGCCTCTGTTACCGAGATAGGAGAATACGCTTTTTATAACTGTACAGCCCTTAGAGATCTTTATATTAATGCAAAGGTAACGACTCTTTCAGAATATTCTTTTGCCAATTGTAAAAGTGTGAATATTCTCAGTCTGCCCAATTCCCTTGAAACTATCGGCGATCATGCCTTAGAGGGTTGCTCGGGACTCTTCCAACTCAACCTTAACAGCTCTCTTAAAGAAATAGGAGAGAATGCTTTTTATGACTGCAAGGCGCTTGCCGATATAAAGCTTCCTTCGTCGGTCGATAGAATAGGCGCAGATGCCTTTGTTAATACCGCATACTATAATAATTCGGAAAATTGGAATGATAACGGGCTTTATATCGATTCCAAGCTTGTATCGGTAAAAAATGACGTGAGCGGGGAATATACTGTAATTGACTCGACCTCCTATATTGCCGGTAAGGTCTTTGCAAAGGCTTCGTTTGATTTTGTTATGATTCCTGTTACGGTAACAAATATTGAAGCGGATGCCTTTGAAGGCTCCAAAGCCGTGATACGTTGCTATGAGGGCTCTTATGCCGAGAATTATGCAAAAACGAATAATATTCCTTGCGAAACGATATTCGTTCATCCCGAGCCTGTATTTGCTCCCGACGGATTAAGGATAAAGGTAAGCGGTCTTGACGGTGTTGCTGTTATCCGTACTGCCTACGGTGAATATGAAACCGAATCGGATATCAAGAGAGCCGAGACTCACAGATCCTTTACCAAAAAGAACGTTTTAAAGGATGTGAATGAATATTTCGTTCAGTACAGAATGGAGGGTAAGGTGACTCTTATCGTCAGATATGACGACGGATATACCGTTACCTATACCCATGATATAACGAAAAAATCTCCCAAGATGACAAAAAGGGGTTCGACCGTTACCTTCGGTTCTCTTGATGATTTTCTTGTTATCAGATATGCAAAGGGTGAATATTTCACATCTAACGCTCTGAAGAACTCACCCGAATGTATAAATATAAGCTGGAGATATCATAAGGAGGATTCTTTTACCGTAACCTTAGAGGACGGTACATATACCTTCTGCGTCCAGTATAAAGATGAAAGCTACAATTTCTATACAATAAATGTTGATTCAAACAAGCCCCGTATATTCTGTATCGGTGACAGCCTTACCATGGGTATCGAAACAGGTTGGGGAAATGTCGTTGAGGTGCCTTATCCCGAAAGACTTGAGGAATATACGGGATATACTACCTTTAATTACGGTGTCGGATCCGATATAACCGAGCAGATAGCAATGAGAATGGGATCTCTTCCCGTATATGCAAAGAATATTACCATTCCGGCAGACAGAACTCCCGTTGCCGTGACTCCGTACCTTGAGGACGGATACAGAGCGCAGTCCTTCTGTTATAACGGCTTTGCCGGGGTAAATGATGTGGAGATAGCCGGTGTTAAGGGTAAGCTTACCGACGTCAACGGCAGCGTGGACGGCCATGATAATTCCAGAGTCTATTTTACAAGAAACGAGCCCGGTGAGGAGGTCATTATCACCTCTCCCGAAAGAATAATCACCCATGCCGCATCAAGCTTCAGAAAGGATGATATCCTTATTATCTGGGTCGGCTCAAACGATCTTAACGATGCAGAGGATACCTCCTATTTTGAATATCTCGTAGAAATGCAACAGCAGATGATCGATCTTGCGGGAACAGAAAAATTTCTTATTATCGGTTATACCGCGGATAACTATATAGGTATTGACACATATACACAGTGTGCCGATCAGTATAACGCTTTGATGAAGGAATACTGGGGCGAGCATTTTGTGGATCTGAAGGAATATATGGCAACCTATAAGGCTCTTGAGGATTTCGGTATAGAGCCTACCACGGATGACCGTTACCGTCTTGCAAGAGGATGGATACCCAAGTCCTTCCTTGAAAGAGGCAGAAATACTATACACTTTAATCAGATCGGCTATGACTGTGTTGAATATCTTATAGAGCAGAGACTTTATGAATTGGAATATATAGCAAAATAAGAGGCAGAATGCCTCTTATTTTGCTCAGCTTGTCGATAAACTTATCGACAAGCTGCTGACTTCGAAAAAGGAAGGAAGGTTTTCGTGAAAAGTCTCCGTAGGCTTACTATGTAAGGTAGAGAGGCTTTTCGCGGAAAAGTGTGAAAACGCGGTGTAAACTCAATGTTTACACCGCGTTTGAATGCTTATTGCGCTTTATTGGGAGTGGTAATTCTTAATATCTTATATCGGTATGACGGAGAGTAGTACTTAATTAATAATTACTTTCACACGTCCGACCGACTTTTTCGACAGTCTGAGCAAAATAAGAGGCAGAATGCCTCTTATTTTGCTTTTATATCAACTTTTGAAGCTCCCTTATCAACGGGAATGAGATATGCACCCTTTGTTATCCTTCTTGCATTCACCTCTTTACCGTTTACTGTAACGGTATAATCATTGCCCGATTTCATACAAACAAGAATGCATACTCCGCTCTTTAAAGAATCGGATGTGAAGGAGAGAGCGGTATATGAGGAGTTCCAATCTATCTCTTTTATAAGAGAAGCAAAACCGGGGGTGAGAGTGCCGGGGGTATAATATCCTGCAAAGAAAAGCGAAACGGGACATGAAAGGCCTGAGAAATGGTGATATCCGCTTCCTCTTCCGTTATGGCATACAAGATGCTCGAAACAGCAGTACGATGCATCTACCTCCTTTGCCCAAGCTTTAAGGGTCTTGCTTACAAGCTCGAAGGCAAGATCGGATTCTCCTCTGTCGATAAGCGATTTCCATAATATCCATTGATGGGGCATCCATACGGTTCCGTTCCAATAACCGTAGGGTGAATAGTAGGATGCTCTTTTATCAACTACACCCACACCTATGTCTGTCATAAGTCCGTTTTTGATATTGTCTAAAATCGCATTTTCCTGCTCGGGGGTGCAGATATCCGCAATGTAGGGGGTTATACCGTCCATTCCCATATTGTAATTACTGCCGTCCTTATAGCGCATCTTTTCGGAGGGAATACCTTCTTCGTTATGCCTCATATATGAGAAATAACCGCATTCACTGTCCCAAAGAGGATATTTGTTTATTCTTTCGCTGTATTTTTCGACTACGCTGTCATAATAGGCGATATCCTCGGTAAAGCCGAGACGCCTTGCACAAAGATGCATTATTTTTGAAATGAGAACTGTAAATGCCGTGGTTATAACAGGTGTGGTATTAAGATGATTATATCTTTCGTCATAGGGTGCATTGCGAAGCTCGTGCTGCGGCGGATAATCATCCCAACCGCCCGAATTATAAGAAAGATGCCACGTTTTTAAAAGTCCCGAAGGGAGCTGGTCCTTTGCAGAGTCAAGCTCTGCATAGAATGAATAATACTGCTTTATCATTGGATAAAGTCCGCTAAGCTCTTCTATATGCCCGGGGAAATTGTCGATAAGATGCTTATAAAGGAATATCTGGGTCGGAACAACGCTTCCGTGGAAGATATAGGGGGACTGGGTATCTCCGACGGGTACAAGATAGGTATTGAGACAGTCAAAGGCTCTCTTGAAATCAATGTTTGCAAGGCCCATACCTATAAAGCCCGAATCCCAGGAATAAAGGCTGTCCCAGAAGCGCCCGGGGGTATTATGCTTTATATACTGACGGCGGGTATATATGGGATATACAACGTTTAAAAGGTTATTATACCGCATCATATCCTGTGAGAAAGCGAATTCCTTGCCGTCGGGATTATATGATACTCCGGTAACGCATTCTTCCTTCGGTTCCCGTTCCTTTTCACCCTTGAATACGCGAAAACGTCTTACCTGCGATTCTCCCGGCCCGAGATAAACGGGTGTGGAAAGGATCGCCTCGTAAACACCTTCGCCTATACCTGTTATCTCCTGTGAAACATGGTCGTTTACAGTGAGCTGTAAAAGCTTTCCGATATCGTAGCAATAGCAACGGCGGGCATGGCGAATAGGCTCATACCATTTAACGGTATAGCTTTCGGGAATATCTTTATATTTTAAGGTCATTGAATTATCGGTAAGCGTCTTTTCGGGGGTAAGGTTATGTCCGATCCTTTCAAAGCTCACCTCTGAGGCATTCTTGCCGAGACATATACAGTCGATATTTATGGGTGCGCCCGTTGAATACAATGTGATCTCACACAGCTCCTCTTCCTTTATGGGGTAGGGCAGATAGGTGTATTCGGGTACGGCTTTAAGGAGGATCGCATAGTAGTTCTCCTTTGTTTTTACGATTATATCGGTATCATTCTCGCAATTATAACGAATACCGAGAGAGTCTGCCTTGATATTATCAAATTTATATTTTAAGTAATGACCCTCTTGGTTGAAGAAATAACCGTCTATGGCGGTACCGAGTCCGCTTGCGCCGTTATGTATCTCTTCGGCTATTCTGTTTCCGTCACCCGCTATACTGCAGTTGCAGTTTATATCCGAATGTTCTGTGGCATCTATATATATGCATCCCTCGGGCAGCTCTGCACGGTAAATATCAAGATAGCCCACCACCTCCGAGCCCGGCTTTCGAGTAGGAAGCTGCAGGGAAGCGCAAAGGGTCATATCAAGGGACTGATTATATTCGGTATTATTAACGAAGGTACAGCTTATATCGGCCTGGCTGTCGTCGGTTATTGTGAAATCAACGTCGCAGTATATTCTGTCCTTCCATTCAAGCTCATATCTGTAGCAGAAACGGGTCAGCTCAGCATTTGCACTCCATAGCTTTAAGCCTGTATCGCTTTTTGAGTTATGGGCAAGGACGCTTCTGCGGAAAAATCCGGGGAAAAGCTCCACATTGAAGGTTGCCCCCCTCTTTTTATCCGCAATATGGCAAACACCCATATATTCTTTATTATAGGGACCGAAATCCCCTAACCTAAGATCATATCTTTTTTCGTCCATGATTTTATCTCCTGTTTTGATAAGTGAATTATATCATATATTTTTTTTGATTTCTACACTTTATTAAAATTTTCTTCAAAAACAATTCACCTATTGACAAATCTAATCGAATCGAGTATAATTGTATTAATATGATAGTACACTTTGGAGGTGATGCTTTGAACTTCAAATTGGATAAGGAAAAGGCTCTTTGTCCTCAGATATGCGAACAACTCTGCCTTGCCATATTGATGGGCGAATATTTGCCTGACGAAAAGATACTTTCGGTAAGAGAAACGGCTCTTGATTTCGGAATAAACCCGAATACCGTTCAGCGAGCGTACGAGAGCCTTGAAGAGCAGGGAATACTCTATTCGGTGCGCGGCTCGGGCTGGTACGTTTCCGAGGATACCTCGATCGCAAAGGAAAGGATAAAAAATACAGTAAAAGAAAAAACGGCACTTTATTTTTTAGCTATGAGTGCCTTGGGCTATAGTCTTGAAGAGACGAAAAACTATGTAAAGGAGTGGGAAAATGAGTGAATTGTTACGTTGCGAAGGGTTGAGCAAGAAATACGGCAGTAAGCTTGCCATCGATAATCTTGACCTTACCGTTTCACGCGGTAAGATAATCGGTCTTTTAGGTCCCAACGGTTCCGGTAAAACTACCCTTATCAAGCTGATAAACGGACTTTTGACAGCTACTGACGGAGAGATCTATATTAACGGTGAGAAGCCGGGAGTGGAAACAAAAAAGCTTGTTTCCTACCTTCCCGATAATATATATCTTAATAAGTGGATGCGTATTGAACAGCTTATAAAATTTTTCTGCGATTTCTATGAGGATTTCCGTCCTGAGCTTGCCTATGAAATGCTCGAAAGACTCGGGATCTCTCCAAAGCAGAAGCTGAAGACCCTTTCAAAGGGTAATAAGGAAAAGGTGTGCCTTATCCTTGTAATGAGCCGTAATGCATCACTCTACGTTCTTGACGAGCCTATTGCGGGTGTTGACCCTGCGGCAAGAGATTACGTTATATCGACTATAATCAATAACTATAATCCCGATTCAAGCGTTCTTATATCAACACACCTTATTCTTGATATCGAGCAGATACTTGACGAAGCCATATTTATCAATAACGGCAGGATAGTGTTGCATAAGAGCATTGACGAGATAAGAGAAGAGCACGGTATGAGTGTTGACGCTCTCTTCAGGGAGGTGTTCAAATGGTAAAAAAGCTTTTTAAGCATGAGATCTATTATTATTCAAGAATACTTCTCCCTGCCTTTGCCGTTTTGCTGGCAATGGCGGGTCTCGGTAGGATCTTCCAGTTCACCGAGCTTCTTTTTGATGCCGATACCATGCCCATATACTATCTAATGTTCGCCCTTGTGAGTGCGCTTCTTGCTTTTGGTATTGCAGCCTGCGCCGTTTTAGCATTAGTGTTCTCAATAATAAGGTTTTATAAAAACCTTTTCAGCGGTGAGGGCTATCTCAGCTTTACACTTCCCGTAAGCGCAAATCAGCATCTTTACGTAAAGCTTATAACCTCAGCTTTGGTATTCTTCCTTGTGTTCGTTGTTGCGCTGATAGCATTATGTATTTATTCAAGCGGTGATATGCTTGTTGAGATCGTTAAGACCGGAGTATATCTTCTTAAATTTTCCGACGATACGATGGGTTGGATGATATTTATATATGCAATAACCCTAACGGTAAGCATTGTATATTCAATTCTCATGCGGTATCTGTGCATGGCTTTGGGACAGCTCTTTAATAAAACCAAGATAGTAATGGCGGTTGTATTCTATATTGCCCATTACG
Source organism: Oscillospiraceae bacterium (assembly GCA_015065105.1). Taxonomy (GTDB): domain Bacteria; phylum Bacillota; class Clostridia; order Oscillospirales; family CAG-272; genus RGIG7300. The sequence goes on from SVQZ01000003.1 coordinate 95,073, forward strand.
TTTTAATGCAGATAGTTTCAATGATCGGAAGCTTTGTGTTCGGTTTCGGCCTTGTCGGCTTGGCGGCAGCGTTCGAAAAATTGGAATTTCTTGATACATTACTTTCAAGCGATTGGTTCGCAATAGCTGTTATCGCTCTTCCTGCCTTTATAATGCTTTTGTTCTGTGTGCTTTATTACTTCATTATAAAGTATATCCTTAAGAACAAGCTTAATCTTGAATAGGAGGCCATGCTATGAAAAAAATTATTCGTATAATTGCATTTATCCTCAGTATTTGTACGGTTGTTGTATGTTGTACGGGATGCAAATTTCTTGACAAAATGAAGGATGAAAGAGCGTTCTGGACTAATAACAGACATATAATATATAAAGACGTAAGATATAAGCCCTTTCCTTTTTCCGAAATGTTTAATCCCGACATAGATGAAAAAAGCAAGAATGTATTCGTTGCCGACGATGACATACCTCTGTTGCTTTTACGAAATATCGGTACAGAATTTATTTTAACGAATGACGAAATTTTTCTTGTAGATTTTTACTATTATAAGACCGGGCAAGGCGGTGTTGAAGTGATATACTGCAGGGAGGACAGATATGAGGAATTTGCCGAAAAGCTTGAAAATGCTGTAGCTGAAGAGCTTTGTTATGAGGTCATGTATATCTCTCCCGAACAGATGGTGGCAACTGATGATTATTTTCTCACCGAAGAGCAGAGGGAAGCAGTATTTTCTATAGAAAAGAATTATGAGCCTCTTGATGTCCCCGAAGGTGTTGTATTTGAATATGATTACTGCGTATATCTTGAGGGAACAACAAAGGACGGACTTTTCAGAAAAGAGTTCGGAGATATCTTTGTAAAGGGCGATACCTATTATCTTACGATTTACGCTCCCGATCCAAACGGTAAAGAGGTTGAGGTAGTTCCTTCCGAAACTTCAAATATATATCTTGTTCCCGATGAATTGAAGGAGACCTTTGAGAAGATTCTTGAGCCTGCGAAAATCGGAGACGAGTCGCTTATGCATGGCAACGAATTCTTTTATTAAGTTTATATAAAGAAAAGCAACCAATGATTATAACGGTTGCTTTTCTTATAATATTAAAAAATAACAATCAAAAGCAGGGAAGTCAGGGCTTTTTTGTGATAAATGTTGAAGATAAAAAAATATTGATTTTTTTGAAAAAAAGTGTTGACAAACTCATTTATTTATGATAGAATAACAAAGCTGTCGATTGAACGGTAGCTCAAACAAATGGCGGGATAGCTCAGTTGGCTAGAGCAACCGGTTCATACCCGGTAGGTCGTGGGTTCAAGTCCAACTCCCGCTACCATATCCGGCCCGTTGGTCAAGCGGTTAAGACACCGCCCTTTCACGGCGGTAACGGGGGTTCGATTCCCCCACGGGTCACCAAAACAAAAAGCACACTTCGGTGTGCTTTTTTGTTTTGAATACCAAACTATGTCGGGGGAATCGAACCCTGAGAGGGTTTTTGCGAGGTAAAAGCTGCCGGTGGCAGGTTTTACAGCAAAAAGGTGCGAAGTTTTGCGAGCAGCAAAACGAGCAGTAAGGATTTGCAAAGCAAATCATCTTCCCCCACGGGTCACCAAAACAAAAAGCACACTTCGGTGTGCTTTTTTGTTTTGAATACCAAACTATGTTGGGGGAATCGAACCCTGAGAGGGTTTTTGCGAGGTAAAAGCTGCCGGTGGCAGGTTTTACAGCAAAAAGGTGCGAAGTTTTGCGAGCAGCAAAACGAGCAGTAAGGATTTGCAAAGCAAATCATCTTCCCCCACGGGTCACCAAATCAAAAAGCACACTTCGGTGTGCTTTTTTGATTTGTAGGAAATTGCTCTGTTTCGTGTGAGTTGTTTACGCCAAGGAAAGGAGCGGGATTCGGCGCATGAAACATTGTCAAAAAAACTACTTGTTTGTCAAATAAATAACTTTCGAGTTTCCTATTGAAAAATATGAAAAATTATAGTATAATATACTGATTAATTATTTCAATGAGGTGAGCTTATGGCATATACCTTCAGAGGCGGTGCTCATGTACCCGAGCATAAGAATACCGCTTCAATAAAAATACGAACGATGCCTGCACCAAAAATGCTGTCTATACCCCTTTCACAGCATATCGGTGCTCCCTGTACTCCCACCATTAAGGTAGGAGATACAGTAGATAAATATCAGGTTATAGGAGATTTTGAAAAGGGACTCGGCTGTCCCGTTCATTCCTCTGTTTCGGGCAAGGTAGTATCTATGGAAGAGATCCGCAACCCCATGGGCAACGTTGTTACCCATATCGTCATTGAAAATGACGGTGAGGAGCGCGTTTTCCCCGGCATCAAGCCCTATGAAAAGAGCTTTGATGAAATCACTGCCGATGATCTTATAGATATTACCAAGAGGGCAGGGATCTCGGGCATGGGCGGTGCCACCTTCCCGACCCATGCGAAAATTTCCTCTGCGCTCGGTAAGGTTGACAGACTTATCATAAACTGTGCGGAGTGTGAGCCCTATATTACCGCAAACCACCGTCTTATGCTTGAATTCCCCGATGATATCATAGGCGGTGTAAAGATCCTTTTAAAGGTATTCGGTCTTCGTGACGGCGATATAGCTATTGAGGATAACAAGCCTGATGCAATAAAGCTGTTCCGCGAAAAAACAGCGGAAAGCGACATTATAAACGTTAAGGTCATGAAAACAAAGTATCCTCAGGGTGACGAGCGTCAGCTCATCTATGCTCTTACAGGCCGTCAGATACCTTCGGGCAAATTGCCTGCTGACGTTGGATGTGTTGTTTTCAACGCAGAGACCTGTGCAGCTATATACAGAGCCTTCGCTCAGGGTATCCCGCTGACGTCGAGAATCGTTACTATCGACGGCGACTGTATCAAGGAGCCCTGCTCGGTTCTCTGTAAGATAGGTACACCCATTTCCCATATTGTTGAGCATCTGGGCGGTTTTGCAAAGGAGCCTCACACCGTGGTAAACGGCGGTCCGATGATGGGTGCGGCACTGTGGGATATAAATGCTCCCGTAACCAAGGGAACCTCGGCAATACTTGTATTCTCGAAAGACGTATATCCGGAATTTCATGAGGAGTATAGCTGTATCCGTTGCGGAAGATGTGTTAATTCCTGTCAGATGGGACTCATGCCCAATTATATTGCAATGTTTGCAGGAAAGAGAGATTATTCTCTTTGCGAAAAATACGACGTGCTTTCCTGTGTTGAGTGCGGTGCCTGTACCTACGTTTGTCCCGGCAACGTGCCGATAACACAGCTGAACCGTGTTGCAAAAGCAAAAATAATCGAAAAACGCCGCAATGAGGCGGCAAAGGAGGCGGCAAAGAATGACAAGTGATAATAAATTACTTTCCGTTTCACCCTCTCCCCATATAAAGCATCCCGATAATACAAAAAGCATTATGCTTGACGTTCTTATCGCAATGCTGCCCGCTCTTATCTGGTCGGTTTACGTTTTCGGATGGCGCTCGCTTTCTATCGTTGTTATATGCGTTGCCTCCTGTATAGCTTTTGAGTATTTCTATCAGAAGCTTATGAAAAAGCGTATAACCGCAGGAGACCTTTCAGCGGCTGTAACAGGTGTGCTTCTCGCATATAACCTTCCCGTAAGCGTACCCTTCTGGGTGCCTGTTATCGGTGCATTTTTTGCAATAGTTGTTGTAAAACAGCTTTTCGGAGGTATCGGAAAGAATATTATGAATCCCGCGCTGGCTGCAAGAGTATTCCTCTTCTGTGCATGGCCCTCGATCCTCGGTAATGACGCGTATTTCGCCCCCTTTACCAAAATGTCTCCCTTAGCGGTATCGGTAAAGGGTCTTGACACCGTTGCGGGAGCAACACCCCTTGCATCCTTTAAAACAGGCGGTATTTCCGATTATTCGATTTTTGATATGTTTATCGGCAGGATCCCCGGTTGTATAGGTGAGGTCAGCGCAATGCTCCTTATCCTCGGAGGTATATATCTTATGGTGCGCCGTGTTATAACATGGCATATTCCTCTTTCCTACATAGGAACGGTCGCACTTGTTTCCTTCCTCTTCCCAAAGGTTGAATCTGTTCATGCCTTTGAGTTTATGGCAATGGAGGTATTTTCGGGTGCGCTTATGTTAGGTGCAATTTACATGGCGACCGACTATGCAACCTCTCCCGTATCTCCGAAGGGAAGAATTATCTACGGTATCGGATGCGGTGCAATAACCGTATTCATAAGATATTTCGGCGGCTACAGCGAAGGAACTTCCTTTGCAATACTTATCATGAATCTTTTGGTGTGGTATATTGATATGTTTACAAGACCTAAGGTTTTCGGTAAGGTCAAAGCCAAGAAGGTTAAGGAAAAGGAGTAAGTGATATGGGAAGCTTTAAGTATTTTGCCCGTATTGCGGGTGTCCTTTTTGCAGTTTGTACAATTACAGCCCTTCTTCTCGGTGCAGTTTACGGTCTTACCAAGGATACTATAGATCAGAATAACTCAAAGGTAATGAAGGACAGCATTTCCTCTATCTTTGAGGGCGATATCCTGATCAAGGAGGCTATCGTAACAGAAGAGCTTGATGCATCCGTAAAAGAGATATATCTTGTTACGGAAAATGAAGAAGCCGTTGGTTATGCGGTTCACGTTGCTCCTCTTGGATTTAAGGCCGAGATAGAAATGATCGTAGGTATAGGTATCAATGGCGAATGCAAGAGCGTTCGTATTATATCTCTTTCCGAAACTCCAGGTCTTGGCTCAAAGGTGTCTGAAAAGGATTTCCTTTCGCAGTTTGAGGGTAAGAACGAGAAATTTACAGTTAAGGAAAACATTACTCCCATCGCAAGCGCAACGATCTCTTCAAAGGCGGTAAGCGCAGGCGTTAACGCTGCAATGGATGCCTATAAGGTAGTGGAAGGAGTGAAGGACTGATGAAAAAAATCAATTTTAAACAGATGCTTTTAGACGGTATTCTCTATAAGAATCCCGTTCTTATACAGCTTCTCGGTCTTTGCTCGGTTTTGGCGGTTACCACCTCTATTGAAAACGGATTAGGTATGGGCGCGGCGGTTACCGCAGTTCTTGTCTGTTCCAATCTTCTTATATCCTTGCTTCGTAAGTTTATTCCCAAGGAGGTAAGAATAGCGGCTTACATAGTTATCATCTCAGGCTTTGTAACCATGGTAGAGCTTATTATAAAGGCTTATCTCCCCGCTCTTGATAAATCCCTTGGTGTATTTATTCCCTTAATAGTTGTGAATTGCATCATCCTTGCAAGGGCGGAGGCCTTTGCATCTAAGAATAAGCCTATTCCCGCGATTTTAGACGGTATCGTTATGGGTATAGGTTATACCATAGCTCTCATAGCAATCTCCTTTATAAGAGAGCTTTTGGGTGCAGGAACGCTTTTCGGCATTCAGGTAATGCCCGACGGCTTCCAACCCATGCTTATGGCAATTCTTCCTCCCGGAGGCTTCATTGTATTAGGATGTCTTATAGCTTTGATGCAGAAGTTTACTCTTGCTAAGGAAGAAAAAGCACTTAAAGCAAAATCGGCTGATACTACTCCCGAGATAGAAATCAAGGCAGAGGAGGGAAATGAATAATGTTTACAGAGATACTTGTATTGATGTTATCCGCAGTTCTTATTGAGAACTTCATCTTCTCCCGCTTTATGGGCTGTTGTCCCTTTCTCGGTGTATCGGAAAAGCCTGATACCGCTCTCGGTATGGGCTGTGCGGTTATCTTTGTTATGACCCTTGCAAGTGCGGCTTGTAATCTTGTTTATAATTTTATTCTTGTACCCTTTAATCTCGAGTATCTTTATACCATTGCATTTATTCTTGTAATTGCTTCGTTGGTTCAGTTTATTGAAATGTTTTTAAGAAAGGTCGTACCGAGTCTTTATAACGCATTAGGTATCTACCTTCCCCTCATTACAACAAACTGTGCGGTACTCGGCGCGGTTATTCTCAATATGCAGAAGTATTCTGATATGGCAAAGGGACAGAGTCTTTTATTCTCGGTGCTCTTCGGCTTCTTTGCGGCTGTCGGTTTTACCCTTGCAATAGTAATTTTCGCGGGTGTCAGAGCAAGAATGGAATATTCCGAGCCCCCGAAATCATTTCGCGGTATGCCTTTAGCTCTTGTAGCGGCAGGACTTATCGCAATGGCATTCTCCGGATTCTCCGGTACAACACTGGGTTAAGGAGGATTTGCTATGGACGTAATGAATATTGTTATGGCGGGTGTATGGTTTGCAGTACTCGGCTTGGTATTGGGTCTTGCACTTGCTGTTGCTTCAAAAATATTTGCAGTCAAGGTTGACGAAAGGGTAGAGCAGATAACAGAATGCCTTCCCGGTGCAAACTGCGGCGGATGCGGATATTCAGGCTGTGCCGCGCTTGCACAGGCTGTGGTTGACGGCAAGGCTGCTCCCTCTGCCTGCAATGCGGCAGATGATGAAACTGTGGAAAAGATTTCGGCTATTATGGGTATAAAGGCAGGAGAACGTGTCAGAATGAGAGCGCAGGTAATGTGTTCGGGTACCCATAAGCACGCTTTGAAAAAGTATGAATATGAGGGTGCTCTGGACTGTATCGCTGCTGCCCGTCTCGGCGGCGGTGACAAGCTTTGTCCGAACGGATGTATAGGTCTCGGTACCTGTGCCGACGTATGTAAATTCGATGCTATACAGGTTAAAGACGGTGTTGCTGCCGTGGATTACCGTAAGTGTGTCGGATGCGGTGTTTGTGTTTCGTCCTGTCCTAAGAATGTTATCCGTCTTATCCCCTTTGATGCGGAGCACTGGGTTGGCTGTGCCTCCCATGATAAGGGCCCTGTAGTACGCAAATACTGTGACGTTGGATGTATCGGCTGTAAGCTTTGCGAAAAGAATTGTGAGGCAGGTGCGATAACGGTTGACGGCTTCGTTGCTTCTATCGATTACACAAAGTGTAACGGCTGTGATAAGTGCGTTGAGGTTTGTCCCCGTAAGATCATATGGTCTGCGACCGCGCAAGACGGCGGACTTATAATAGAAAGAAACGCAAAATAGCTTTATAGAACAAAGGGAGGGATACAGCCTCCCTTTGTTCACGAAAAGTTAATAAATAAATTTGTATAAACTATTGCAAAGTTTGTCTGAATGTGATATAATGCACAAGTACGAAAAATTCATATAGGGGTATAGCTCAGTTGGTAGAGCAGCGGTCTCCAAAACCGCGTGTCCAGAGTTCGAGTCTTTGTGCCCCTGCCAGAAAAAAGCACTTGCTTAGGCAAGTGCTTTTTTCAACTAAATCCACCCTTGCGGGTGGGTGAAATATTGCTTTGCAATGTGAAATACGCCTGCGGCGTGTGAAATTCGCCTCGACGGCGAGTGGGTGGATTTAATTTCACTTGATGTGTAGCATCAAATTTCACAATTTACGGAGTAAATTATTTCACCGTGAGCGTAAGCGAACGATTTCACTAAAAACGAACGGTTATGTAAGAGTTCGAGTTCATACGCAAAATGCCGAAAATATCTTTTTCAATGATATCCGTTCCTCAACGGAACGGGTGATATACCTTCGGTATGATATCGCACAAAGTGCGATGATATAAGCCTTCGGCTTATGTTGGAACGGATATTATATCATATTTTCACAGGGGGAAAATATATCATACGGCAACGCAGTATATCATATCGCAAAGGCGATATATCATTTTCTGAGAGAGTTTGAATTCATACGCAAAATGCCGAAAATATCTTTTTCGCAGCCCATAGCCAGAAAAAAGCACTTGCTTAGGCAAGTGCTTTTTTCAACTAAATCCACCCTTGCGGGTGGGTGAAATATTGCTTTGCAATGTGAAATACGCCTGCGGCGTGTGAAATTCGCCTCGATGGTGAGTGGGTGGATTTAATTTCACTTGATGTGTAGCATCAAATTTCACAATTTACGGAGTAAATTATTTCACCGTGAGCGTAAGCGAACGATTTCACTAAAAACGAACGGTTATGTAAGAGTTCGAGTTCATACGCAAAAACGGCAAAAATACCTTTTTTGTAGCCCATAGCCGGAAAAAGACGATTGCGATTTACAATCGTCTTTTTCAATGATATCCGTTCCTCAACGGAACGGGTGATATACCTTCGGTATGATATCGCACAAAGTGCGATGATATAAGCCTTCGGCTTATGTTGGAACGGATATTATAACATATTTTCGAAGTGGATAATATATTATACGGCATCAGCCGTATATCATATTGCGTCAGCAATATATCATTTAACTTGTGAGTTGTTTTCACCAAGTAATGGAGCGGGATTCGGTGCGCCCGGCTTGCCTTTTATTATAACTTATTTATTTTTTTACTCAATAGTTTTTTATAACTCTTGAAGAATAGAAAAGAATATGGTATAATGTTACCAATATAATATTTCTCACGGAGGATATATGAAAAAGACAGTATCACTTTTATTATGCCTCGCCATGATCGTCTCGCTTGCGGTGAATATCTTTGCAAAGCATCCCTTTACCGACGTAAGTGATGATAAATGGTATGCAGAAGCGGTTGACTATTGCTATAACAACAAGCTTGTAAACGGGACCTCGGATACCGAATTCTCCCCCATGAAGAGCCTTACAAGAGCGATGTTCGTTCTTATCCTTGCAAGGGCGGTTGATCCCACTTACGAGGAATATACAGAAGTAAGCTTTTCGGACGTTGAGGAGGGCTCATGGTATGCTGAAGCGGTCGAATGGGCATATCAGAATAATATAACCAAAGGAACGTCCGAAACTACTTTTTCACCCTACGCACAGATAAACCGTCAGCAGGTATGCGCTCTTTTCTATAATTATATCATAGAAAAGGGAATATCCCATAAGTTTGACGAATCTCTGCTTTTGGAATATACCGATGCCGGAGACATTGCCGAATGGGCAAAGGACGGCGTTATATATGCTATCTCAAACGGTATAGTATCAAGCACATCAAAGGAAAGCCTAATCGCTTCTCCGAAAATGAAAGTAACAAGAGCACAGGCGGTACAGATGTTTATGACCTTTAACGAAAATCTTCCTAAAAAATACTTTACAATGAGCTTTGACGACGGTATCACCCAGGATATCCGTATAATCGAGATACTTAAGAAATATAACGTTGACTGTTGTACCTTCATGGTAAATACTGAGGGTCTTTACGGTGCTGACTGGGGAGCTGCCGTTTCCGGTATGATCGGAAGACCTGTAGATCATTTAAGATTTACCGAGGAGCAGCTTCGTTCAGGCATTTACGACGGATTTGACGTTCAATGCCATACAAGGACGCACCCCTCGCTTAAAGCCTATGATGATAACCTTGATATGCTTATCAACGAGGTACAGGGTAATGCCAATGACCTTAATTCAATATTCGGTCATAAGCCTGTAGGTATGGCTTGGCCGGGCGGTGATAACGAATATACCGAAAGGACCATTGAGCTTGTTCTCGAAAATACGGATATTCGTTATGCAAGAGGTATTGCAAGCACCTATACCTATAAGCTTCCCGAAAAATTTATGACCTGGCAGCCAACCTGCCCCGTGACCGACGGTAATCTTTTGACTTATGCACAGAATTTTATCAACGCAGAGCCTACAGAGGATATGCTCTTCTACGTTTGGGGCCACGGCTATGAGCTTCAGGGTTTCGATCTCTATGACGAATTTGAAAGAATGATAAAAATGATCAGTCAGAGAGAGGATATTATTCTCGTTACAAACACCGAGTTTTATGAGCTTTATAAAGACGAGATCCCTTCTTGGAAATAATTAAAACGAGCGAGAAATCTCGCTCGTTTTCTATTTGCAGCTTACTAATTCATCAATACTTTTTCTCTTTTTCGGACGCAGCTTGTCGCCCTCCTTGGCATAACCCAAGGCAACTATAAGATGTACCTTTTCGCAGTTACAGATCTCTCTGACCTTTTTATCCTCGATCCAGCCTAAAATACAGCTTGCAAGACCCTCCTCGTGAGCCTGAAAAATGATATGGGAGCAGAGAATACCGATATCTATTGAACGGTAGTCGATGCCCTTTATTTTTGCTCCGAGAGCTGCAGTCTTATTGTAGGAATCCTCGGAGATAACAAGCATTAACGGAACATCCTTCGTGAAGCCGTTAATACCCATACCAACCGTTGCTTTAGCTATTCTGTGTGCGTTTTCAGCCTTGCATACCGTGATATGATAAGGCTGTGAGTTACAAGCAGAAGGGGCAAGTCTTGCCGCTTCAAGTATTCTTTTCAGCTTTTCGTCCTCGACCTGTCTTTCGGGGTCGAAATTCCGACAGGACTGACGGTTAAGGGCAATATCCATAAAACTCATTATTTTACCTCCTTAAAATGTATAACGTCGGTTGCAAAATCGTGATGGGGGAAATAGGGCTCAAGACCGGCGTTCATTATAGTAGAGCCGCTTAACGTTACGTTTCTTTCGGGTATGTAATATTTCTTTTCAGGGTCAAGACCGCCGGGGTAAACGAGCTTGACCGTTTCCTCGCCGTTAAGTCTGCGGTAGCAGGTAAATACAGACTCGCTCTTATCCTTGGAAACAAGATTAAACCCGAAGAAATTGCCCTCAAATGGGTTTTCCGTTCTGTATAGGTCACAATCAAGGATGAGGCGGGAAAGCTCTCTGTAGGCGCTTATTTGGGCTTTAACGGCATCTTTATCTTCATCGGTGAATAAGGTGGGGTCAAGCTCGTAGCCTGTTGCACCTAAATGAGCAATATCCGCTCTTGTTTTCATATGACAGCATCTTCTTGTCTGGTGGTTGGGAACTGCGGAAACGTGACAGCTCATGGTTGAAAGAGGATAGCATATCGACGTGCCGTACTGTATTTTTGTTCTCTCCTCGGCATCTGTGTTATCGCTTGTCCATATCTGGGGGAAATAATAAAGGATCGCGGGGTCAAAGCGTGCTCCGCCTCCTGCACAGCCTTCGAAGAAAATATCGGGATTGCCGTTAACTATGCGCTCCATGATGTCATAAACTCCAAGAGCGTAACGGTGTGCGAATTCCTTTTGACGTTCGGGGGGAAGGGAAAGGGAATAGTTGTCTGTAACGTTGCGGTTGTAGTCCCACTTAACGTAGTCTATTTCGTTTTCCGAAAGCACCTTGTTCACCGCATCAACAATGTGATCTCTTACATCCTTACGGGTAAGGTCAAGCATATATTGACGGCGGGATTTACAGCGGTCTCTGCCGGGAACCCCTATGGCATAGTCGGGGTGAGCGCGGTAAAGCTCCGAATCCTCGCTTATCATTTCAGGCTCAAACCAAAGTCCGAATTTCATGCCATTTTCGTGAATTGCATCAATTACAGGCTTTAAGCCTCCGGGCAGCTTCTTTTCGTAAACAAACCAGTCGCCAAGGCTGGAGCTGTCTTCATCACGATGGCCGAACCAACCGTCGTCAAGCACAAAGGTATCTATACCAAGACCCTTTACCGCCTTTGCCATTTCAATGAGCTTTTCGCTGTTAAAATTAAAGTACGTACCCTCCCAGTTGTTTATAACAACTGGGCGCTCTGCGTTAACGTAACGGGGGTTTATGAGATGCTTGCGGTAAACGTCATGGTATGCGCGGCTCATTTTACCAAGTCCCTCGTTTGAATAGGCTATAACAGCCTCGGGTGCTTCAAGCTCCTCGCCGGGGGCAAGATGCCATTCAAAGTCAAAATCGTTTATACCTCCGCAAAGCATAGCCTTGCCGTCGGCATTTCTATCCGATTTGAGTACGAAGGATGATGAATATACAAGATTTACGGCGAAGACCTCACCGTATTCCTCGTTAGCTCCCTTGCTTACTGCGGCAATAAAGGGATTTAATATAGCGGATGAGGTGCAGCGCTTTGAATCTATTGAAACAACACCGCGGTGCATATTGCAGTACTGCATCTGTCTTTCCGCGCCCCATGCTCCTCTGAGGGTAAGTATATCGAATTCCTTGTTGGGTATGGCAAGGGCAAAGGAGTATGCACGGTCAAGGACGAGGTCATTGTCCGAATTGTTTTTATAAACTATTCTTCTTGCAAGTATGGGAGAATCCTCATAAACGGTGTAATAAAGATCGGCGGCGAATTTGGAAAGCTCGTCTTCTAAATGTATTATAAGTGTCTCTTCGCCTGAAAGGGAAGGCATATTCTTAATTCTCGGCTTTTGTGAAAGTATTTCATGACCTGTATAGTGCAAACGGCAAAGGCGGTCTCCGCCGGGGTTTTTAACCATAAAGGTCGGCTCGCGGTAATCACCTGTTCCGTAAAAGCATAGCTCGGGATTATAAAACGAATAGCATTGGTTCCTTTCGTTGGGCATCTGTGCATAGGCAGAGCCTGAACCGACAAGCTCCATATATGCCATATCCTCACGTCCGATGCGGGAGCCGAAATATAAGTGCTCGGCAAAGCCAATGCGGTTGATACGGAAAACGTACGAATAATCCTTTCCCTCAAGGTAAAAATGTTTGTTTTCTTCGTTGAAATAGACAGCCATACTGTGCTCCTTAGATTTGATGGTCTTATTATATCATACACGTAAGGATAAATCAAGCGGAGAACGGTTGCAAGAGTCAGATTTTGCTTACCGTTCAATGCGCAGAATGAAGTGAATGATAAAGTGCGGTTTAACTAAAGATCTGCTGTAAACAATATTAGTATTTTGCATGGAATGCAGACCCCTGCATTCCGGAAAACGATGAATAAAATAAATACGAACAAGAAAACCAAAAACACTTCTTGTTATCGTCCGCTTCGCTAAAGATAGGGTGAGCATTTAAAGCAGAACCCGCCGTAAAGCGTGATATTTTTCTGATTTTCTCTCTTCCCAAAACGGAGTTCGTGTTTGAATGCTTATACTATCCTATAAATTTAAAAAGAAGAGAATGAATTTCATTCTCTTCTTTGTTATATGTAATTTTAGTATGCAACACCCTGAGCCTTCATAGCTTCAGCAACTTTTTCGAAGCCTGCAATGTTAGCGCCTGCAACGAGGTCGTCGCCGAGGCCGTACTTGTTGGCAGCCTTGATGGAGTTGTCGAAGATATCCTTCATGATGGTGTGAAGCTTTGCGTCAACCTCTTCGGCGGACCAGCTGTAACGCATGGAGTTCTGAGACATTTCGAGACCGGAAACTGCAACACCGCCTGCGTTAACTGCCTTGGAAGGAGCAACGATAACGTTGTTTTCCTTAAGATAAGCAATAGCTTCGTTTGTGGTAGGCATATTGGAAACCTCTACGTAATACTTGATGCCGTTTGCAACGATCTTCTTTGCATCGTCGAGGTTAACCTCGTTCTGGGTAGCACAGGGCATGATGATGTCAACCTTGGTGCCCCAGGGCTTCTGGCCTGCGAAGAACTCAACACCGAACTTGTCAGCATAGTCCTGTACTCTGTTACGGCAGGAAGCACGCATTTCGAGCATATAATTTACCTTTTCCTCTGTGGAAACACCGTCGGGATCGTAAATGTAACCGTCGGGACCGGAGATTGTAACTACCTTACCGCCGAGCTCGTTGATCTTCTTAACGGTACCCCATGCAACGTTACCGAAGCCGGATACTGCAAAGGTCTTGCCCTTGATATCGTCGCCGAAATACTTGAGCATTTCTACTGCGTAGTAAACTGCGCCGAAGCCTGTTGCCTCGGGACGGATAAGAGAACCGCCGAAGGAGATACCCTTACCGGTGAGAACGCCTGTAAACTCGTTGCGAAGTCTCTTGTACTGACCGAAGAGGTAGCCTACCTCTCTTGCGCCAACACCGATATCGCCTGCGGGAACGTCTGTATCAGCACCGATATGCTTAGCAAGCTCGGTCATGAAGCTCTGACAGAAGCGCATAACCTCTGCGTCGCTCTTGCCCTGAGGATCGAAATCGGAGCCGCCCTTACCGCCGCCCATGGGAAGGCTTGTAAGGCTGTTCTTAAAGGTCTGCTCAAAGCCTAAGAACTTCATAACAGACTCGTTTACTGTGGGATGGAAACGAAGGCCGCCCTTGTAGGGACCGATAGCAGAGTTGAACTGTACTCTGTAACCGCGGTTTACCTGAACCTTGCCGCTGTCGTCAACCCAGCTTACTCTGAAGGAGATAACTCTTTCAGGCTCGGGTATTCTGTCAAATACACCTGCGTCGATAAGGTCGGGACGCTGATCTGCAACAGGAGAAAGAGTAGAGAATACTTCTTCTACTGTCTGAAGAAATTCGGGCTGATGTGCGTTACGCTTGCAGGTATCTTCATATACCTTCTTAAGATAACTGTTTTTGATTTCCATTGTTGAAATTCCTTTCAAAATATATATTTTTTTATTATTATTTGCATAGTTATATTTAGAGGTGAATCTTTTGAAAAGATCAAAAGCTATATTTTATAATCTTATACTGATGACCGCCGTTACCCTCGGAATGCGCTTCGTTTCGTTAGGGTTTAACGTTTATATAACAGGAAGACTCGGTGCAGGGGGCATCGGGCTGTATTCCCTTATTATGAGCGTAGGAGGTTTTGCCGTAACCTTTGCAACGTCAGGAGTCAATTTAGGTGCAACCCGTCTTACTGCGGAAGCATTGGGGCGGGGAAGCGAGGCTGAGGTTCGCTCTGCCATGGTACGGTGTATCGCATACAGCCTTTTTTTCGGCATAAGCGGAGCTGTCCTTCTATTTCTTTTATCAGCTCCCATATCCATACATATTCTCTGTGATAAAAGAACTATTCTTCCTTTAAGAGTTTTGTCCTTTGGCTTACCGTTTATATCTCTTTCCTCGGCACTTGCGGGTTATTTTACTGCGGTGCGCAGAGTTATAAAAAATGCGGCGGTACAGATATGCCAGCAGTTAATTAATATTATACTGACGGTACAGCTTGTCGGTATGCTTTTGCCCAAAGGAATAGAATATGCCTGCATTGCCGTTATTTTAGGCGCTTCGGTGAGCGAGGCTGCCGCCTTTTTGTTTTCCTTTACAGCCTACCGGCTTGACCTTAAAAAGCATAACTCTAACCGCGGAGAATGCGAAAGGTCTCTGACACGCAAGCTTCTCGGAATATCATTGCCGATAGCATTCAGCGCCTATGTGAGAAGCGGACTTGTCAGCGTTGAGCATATCCTCATACCGAAGGGGCTGAAGCAGTTCGGTGCGGGAGGAGATGCGGCACTTGCATCCTACGGCGCATTGCATGGAATGGCGATGCCGATAGTACTGTTTCCCATGGCGATAATATCCTCTTTTGCCGGGCTGTTGGTACCGGAAATCGCAGGATCTCTTGCGGCAGGGGAAGAAAAAAGGGTGGAGAATATACTTTCAAGGGGGATACAGCTGACCCTTTGCTTCGGTGTAGGCTGTGCGGGAATAATGACAGCCTTCGGAAGTGAACTCGGAATGCTGATATACAAAAACTCCGATGCAGGACTGTTTATTCGTTTAATGGCGCCTTTAATACCTGTTATGTACTTTGATCATATAGTTGACGGAATGCTCAAGGGTATAGGTGAACAGCTTTATTCGATGAGAGTGAATATATTCGATGCTTCAATGAGCGTTGTGCTTGTATATTTCCTTGTTCCAAAATGGGGTATATTCGGCTATGCGGTGATAATCTACATTATGGAGATAATAAACACCGCTTTCAGCGTTTCAAGACTCCTTATTAAATGTAACGTAAGGATAAGCGTTATGAATTGGGTGTTAAAGCCGCTTCTTTGCGTTATAGGCTCGACCTCTCTGCAGAATTGCGTTTCGGGTATTATCGGAAGAACTGACACCGTTCTTAATATAAGCCTCTGCGCGGTATTCTATATTATCTTTTTAAGACTGACCATGAGCTTTGACAAACGCGATGTTGCATGGCTGAAGAATGCAATAAGCGGTTAAAACAAAGTATTAAAGGCGCAGTTTACAAAGGCAATACAAGTTGCCAGTAAACTACGCCTTTGTAGTACATCATTATGCAAGAATATAGATCCTCATTGTGCGGCGGCCGAACTGCATGAGCGTGTCATAATCATCGCCAAGGAAAACGTCGATTCTGTTACCCTTGATGCCGCTGCCTGTATCCTCTGCAGAATGAACACCCATATCGCCGTAGCTTGAGCCGGTAAGATATACCTTGGTACCCAAGGGAATAACGGAGGGGTCAACTGCTATCATACCGAAGTCAACCGCTTTTCCCGAAGCAGTAATGCCTGAGCCTGTGCCGTAGGCTGTTGCGGTAACGTCCATATAATAGGAATATTCATAGGATATACCGTTGGAATCGGTATAAACTCCTCCTATACCCGTTTCTACTATCTCATCAACGGGGGCAACGGTGCTTGACGCATCTGTTACCGATTCGCTGTTGATAAGCTCTCCGTTTTTATAATATTCGGTGACAGTTTCTGTAACCGAACCGTTTATACCCTTGGTGGTTACTCTTGTAGCACCCTTGGGAACGGTCTGAGAATTACGGGATAGTGTGGAATAGGGGATCTCTATCTTTTGAGTGTACGTTACCTGTGTTAACTTGTCGATACAAAGACGCATTCCGTTAAAGATATCATCCTCTTCGGAATAATTGATAACGTCATCTGTATCAAGCTCGATCGAATTGTTTTCGATAAGCTCGCCCACGGTAACGACGGGGGAGGAGATCTCTATTTCTTCCTTACCGTAAAGGCTTAAGGTCACCTTAACGTCACCGTCGGTATTGAAAAGCGCGTTACGGGAGGAATAGGATCTCTGGTTGTTCTGAAAATCCGGTTTAAATCCGGCGTTAACTCTTTCGTCAATGGTAAATGCACCCATAATACATCCAACGAACATAACGATGGACAGCATGGTTACAAGTACAGATTTAAAGGAATGGGAAAGTCCTTTTTGGTCATCTGCCTTGAAGAGAGAGCTAAGCTTGGAAATTAACTTGGTTTTTGTTTGGGAATTTTTTTGGGGATTTGTTCGAACTGGATTTTCGGAGTAGTGCTGTGAGTACATAAGCCTTGCCTCCTATCGTACCAAATCCTTAATGGATTGATATTAAACTGTAATTTTTGTTCCAAATGATAATATACCGATAAACAGTATAACGTAATTATCTCTTGGAGAACTGAGGAGCACGTCTCGCTGCTTTGAGACCGTACTTCTTTCTTTCCTTCATACGAGGGTCACGAGTAAGGAATCCTGCCTTCTTAAGAGCAGCTCTGTTAGCTTCGTCAGCCTGAAGAAGAGCTCTTGCAACGCCGTGACGGATAGCACCTGCCTGACCGGAGAAGCCGCCGCCGTTTACACGGCAAATGATATCGAACTTACCAACAGTTCCGGTAACACCGAAAGGCTGGTTAACGATGAGCTTGAGGGTCTCGAGACCGAAATAATCGTCGATGTCGCGGTTGTTGATGGTTACAACACCTGTACCGGGAACAAGACGAACGCGGGCAACAGAAGACTTTCTTCTGCCTGTGCCGTAGAAATAGGGTTTTGCACTCTGATAATTAACTGCCATTTTTATAATCTCCTTTCCCGATATTAGTCAAGTACAACGGGCTTCTGAGCTACATGGTCGTGCTCAGCGCCGCGGAATGTCTTAAGACGTGTGAGGCTCTTTGCGCCGATAGAGTTCTTGGGGAGCATGCCCTTAACAGCCTGCATCATAGCGAACTCGGGCTTTGTAGCCATAAGCTTACGGTAGCTGATCTCCTTGAGACCGCCGATGTAACCGGAATGATGACGGTAGAACTTCTGATCAAGCTTCTTACCTGTGAGAACTGCCTTTTCGCAGTTGATGATGATTACGAACTCGCCGCAGTCAACGTGAGGTGTGAACTCGGGGCGATGCTTACCGCGAAGAATGTTAGCGGCAGCAGCAGCGGTCTTACCGAGGGGCTTGTTAGCAGCGTCGATAACGTACCAGTTGCGTTCAATGCTTTCTTTCTTTGCCATAAAAGTGGACATTGATGTTTCCTCCTGAATAAATGTATAATTATTTTTTTTATTTTTTACAACGCGGTACATTATAACATAAGAAAATGGCTCTGTCAATAGATTTTTCCAATTATTTTTTGTAATTTTAATATAGCAAGTTACTATCTCGCATATTCTCACAAATACTCTATAATACTCTCTCAAACAAAAATGCTGATACAAAAAATTAATATTTGTTTTTGGCATAAAAAGAAGCACTTGCCAATAAAAATAGGATAAAAACCAATGAATGCTAAATTATGGAGGTCAAAACGTTATGATAGCTAAATACCTTCCCGAGGGATGCCGTACAGGAAGAAGAGAGAACAGCAGATATCTCTGCGGTATAAAGGGGATCGAGGAGGCGTACCTCTGCGGTGCGGTGATCGAAGACGTAGCCCTTCGGTGCAATAACGATATGAGTCTTGAATTTGATCTCGGCGGAATAAGAGGATATATGCCGAGGCATGAATCAGCCTACGTTATCGATGATATCGTCAAGGATATAGCGGTGATAACAAGAGTAGGCAAGGCTGTATGCTTTAAGGTAATTAATATAATAAAGGATGAAAAGGGAAGAGATACGGCGATCCTTTCAAGACGTGCCGCACAAAAGCAATGTCTTGAGGAATATCTTTACGATCTTATTCCGGGAGATATAATTCCTGCTAAGGTCACGCATCTTGAGAGCTTCGGAGCCTTTGTGGATATAGGCTGCGGAATAGTTTCTCTTTTACCTATTGATTCTATATCGGTCTCAAGGATATCCCATCCCACAGACCGTTTTGAGGTAGGAAGCAATATATACACGGTCATAAAAAGTATCGATCCTGACAGAGCGCGGTTTTGCGTGTCTCATAAGGAGCTTTTGGGAAGCTGGGAGGAAAACGCATCGAGATTCCGCGTCGGACAGACTGTTGCGGGAATAATACGCAGTATAGAAGAGTACGGTATATTCGTTGAGCTTTCCCCAAACCTTGCAGGACTTGCCGAATACAGAAGCGGCGCGGCTGTAGGTAAATGCGCTTCGGTTTACATAAAAAGCATTTTCCCCGAAAGAATGAAGGTGAAGCTTGTGCTTATCGACATATCGGACAGTAATATCAATAAGAATACGGAATACTTTATAACACCAGAAAAGGTACAGCATATAGACCGTTTCAGATACTCTCCTACCTGCTGTGACAGAGTAATAGAAACTGTTTTCTGAAAAAAATCTAACGGCACACCGCGGTGTGCCGTTAATTTTGTATTATTTGGTGTGTCCGTCGGCAGATTAGTTTATCATGCCTTCTACAGTAGTATATACTGCTTCAAGAGCATCTGCGATCTTGGACGCATCCTTTGCACCGGATACTGCGGAGTCGGGACGTCCGCCGCCCTTACCGCCTGCGATGACGCTTATCTCACGAACGATATTGCCTGCATGAGCACCTAATGCTACTGCATCCTTACCGCAAGCCGCAACGAAGTTAAGCTTGCCGCCGCAGTTACATGCAATAACGATAACAGCCTTGGAGTTATCCGCCTTAACGTTGTCACACATGGTTCTTGCAACGTCAACTGCAATATCCTTGGTTTCAACAGCGCATACACTTAAGCCCTTAATATCTCTTGCATCCTTTGTAAGCTCGGAAGCCTTGGATGCCGCCATCTTACCGTTAAGAGCCTCGATCTCGCTCTTAGCCGCCTTCAATTCAGCCTGGAGTGCACTTGCGCGCTTTGTTATATCGGCAACGTTTGCGCTCTTAAGCTCCTTTGCGGTGTTAAGAATGAGCTCGTCCTTTTCAGCCATGAGTGCAAGAACACCCATACCTGTGGTAGCTTCTATTCTTCTTACGCCTGCCGCAACAGAGGTTTCGGAAATGATCTTGAAAAGACCTGCCTTGGCAGTATTGTCAAGGTGAGTACCGCCGCAAAGCTCTGTTGAAAAATCACCCATCTTAACGACCCTTACAAGGCTGCCGTATTTTTCTCCGAAGAGAGCCATAGCGCCCATTGCCTTAGCGGAATCAACGTCGGTTTCAACTGTTTCGACGTTAAGACCTTCAAGGATGACCTTGTTAACAAGCTTTTCTGTCTGCGCCAATTCATCGGCTGTCATTGCCGCAAAGTGACGGAAGTCGAAACGGAGTCTTTCGTTATCAACGTAGGAGCCTGCCTGCTCTACGTGGTTGCCGAGAACCTGACGAAGAGCCGCCTGGAGAAGGTGAACTGCTGAGTGGTTACGCTTGATAGCGTTTCTGCGGCAGCTGCAAACCTTTGCGGTAAGAGTGTCACCCACAGAGATCATGCCTTCTTCAATATCACAGATATGCATGAATACATCGTCATGCTTCTTTGTGTTTGTTACCTTTATATTGAGAGTGTCGCTGTGAAGCTTACCTGTATCGCCGACCTGACCGCCTCCTTCGCCGTAGAAGGGAGTCTTGTCAAGAATTACGATAACCTTGCCCTCGGATGCCGCATCAAGCTCTTCCTTGGTCTCTGCGTTAACGATCTTTACAACCTTTGCCTCGGTCTCTTCTTCGGTGTATCCGGTAAATTCGGTCTTGTTAAGTCCTTCGAGGAATTCAAAGGTCTCACCGACCCAGCCGAAGTCGCCCAAAGCCGCGGTTGCCGCTCTTGAACGTGCCTTCTGCTCGTCAAGACAAGCCTTGAAGCCTTCTTCGTCGATGGTAAGTCCGTTCTCGGATGCAAGCTCTCTTGTTAAGTCGATGGGGAAACCGAAGGTGTCGTTAAGCTTGAATACACCCTCGCCTGCAAGAACCGTAGAGCCTGCCGCCTTGGTCTCAGCCACCATTTCGTTGAGCATTTCAAGACCGGAGTCAATGGTCTGTGCGAATTTGTTTTCTTCAATTCCGATGATCTTCTGAATGTAATCGAGCTTTTCTGTAAGCTCGGGATAAGCTGTAATGTTTTCCTTTGCAACAACGGCAACGATGTCCGTTAAGAAGGTACCCTTGATGCCGAGGAGTCTGCCGTGGCGTGCCGCACGGCGAAGAAGTCTTCTTAAAACGTAGCCTCTGCCCTCGTTTGTGGGAACAACACCGTCACAAACAAGGAATGTAGTGGAACGGATATGGTCGGTGATGATACGAAGCGAAATATCAGCTTCCTTGTTTTCGCCGTACTTAACTCCCGCCTTTTCACTGATAGCCGCCATAATGTTCTGGATGGTATCGACCTCAAAGAGGTTGTTTACACCCTGCATAAGGCAGGCAAGACGTTCAAGACCCATACCTGTGTCGATATTGGGATTAGCAAGGGGAGTGTAGTTGCCCTCGCCGTCACCGTCGAACTGTGTGAATACGAGATTCCAAAATTCCATAAATCTGTCGCAATCACAGCCGGGTTTGCAGTCATCAGAGCCGCAGCCGAACTCAATACCGCGGTCAAAGTAGATTTCGGAACAAGGTCCGCAGGGGCCTGAGCCGATCTCCCAGAAGTTATCGTCCTTACCGAGACGTACTATATGAGAAGCGTCAACACCGATCTCCTTATTCCAGATCTCGAATGCTTCGTCGTCATTTTCGTAAATTGTGACCCAAAGACGGTCAACGGGTAATTCAAGTACTGTGGTACAGAATTCCCATGCCCAGTGGATAGCTTCGGTCTTGAAATAGTTACCGAAGGAGAAGTTGCCGAGCATTTCGAAGAATGTGCCGTGGCGTGCGGTATAGCCGATCCTTTCGATATCGGGTGTACGGATACACTTCTGACAGGTTGTCATACGGCGGCGGGGAGGCTCTTCCTCACCTGTGAAGTATTTCTTTAAGGGTGCCATACCCGCATTGATAAGCAAAAGGGATTTATCATTGATAGGCACAAGAGGGAAGCTCTTATGTCTTAAGTGTTCTTTTCCTTCAAAAAATGAAAGATATTGTTCGCGCAGTTCATTAAGACCTGTCCATTTCATAAACAGATTCCTCCAAAATATTAATTACATCTGATAATTATAGCAACTTTTACTCCTTATGTCAATATTTTTTTACTATATTTATATATAAGCTTTGAAAATCCCTCAAACATAGCTTTTTAAGCATAAAGTGCTGAGGTTTTTTATCGGGTAAAGGAGAATATTCAATAATATTATATCTGAAAACATAATTTCACATTTAATATTTTATCTATTGACAATTTACAAAAAAACTAATATAATAATATCATAAATTTACGAAAGGAAAATAAACAAATGAAAAGAGTTTTAGCAATCACTCTTTGCCTTTTGATGCTCGTTCCCATGCTTGCGGCGTGCGGCGGTAAGAAAGGCGAAGGAAAAGCGGTTTCTGATCTCCCTGAGGGTTCTCACGTTAAAGAAGGTACTACCTTCGAAGGCGAGACCTTCACCGTACTCTGCCGTGAGGACAATGCTTTCGGTGAATTCTTGTACGAAATAGTTGCGGACGAGGGTGAGACCGAGCTCGTTAACCAGAAGGTTTATGAAAGAAATCGTCAGGTTATGGACATTTTCGGTCTTGCAGAGATCGAAGCGAGAGACATCCCCGGTGACTGGAACAGTAAGGACGATTTCGTAAATACCATGCGTAATTCTATTGACGCAGGTATAGGTGATTTCGATCTTATCATGAGCCAGCAGGCATATCTCGCACAGGGCGAGCTTGCTCAGTACTTCTACAACTACAATGATGTTCCCGTAATCAAGGAAACATTGGCTTGTAAGGACGAAAAGCATGACCACAGCTACTATTACGAGGATGCTGTTAAGGAGCTTACCATTAACGGACAGCTCAAGTACATGGTAGGCGACTACTCCCTTACATATTGGGATCACGTATTCGTTCTCTATTTCAACAAGCAGATGGCTGAGAACTATCAGTTAGAGGATATCTATCAGCTCGTTCGTGACGGTGAATGGACTGTTGATAAGATGATCGAAATGACCAGAGGCAAGTGGCAGGATCTCAACTCTGACGAATGGCCCGGCGAAGAGGACAGCTTCGGATACGTTTCCGAGATCATGAATCCCGTTGACGCATGGAACGCAAGCTTCGACGTACAGCCTACTCACAGAGATGAAAACGGCGATATCGTTATCGATTATGACGTTGGTAAGATGACAAACATCCTTCAAAAGATGATCGAGTTCAAGGGAACCGATGACGTACACTATGTACAGGTAACCTCCGATCAGGTCGAGGCTGAAAACCCTGTTGACAAGATCTTCCTTGAAGGCAGATCCCTCTTCTATCATGCAACTCTCCAGAGAGCTCAGACGTTCAGAAAGATGGAAACTGACTTCGGTATCGTTCCTTATCCCAAGTGGGATACCAACCAGGAAAACTACTACACCTCCTCTCAGGACGGTTACTCTTCAGCTTGTATCCCCGCAGATGCTCCTAATCTTGAGTTCTCCGGTGCAGTATTTGATACTCTCTCCTGCGTTTCCAAGGAGACGGTAATCCCCGCATACTATGATGAAGCACTTACCTTCAAATATACCCGTGATGAGGATTCCGCAGAAATGCTCGATATCATCCGCGGAGGCTTCTCTGTAAACTTCGGTAAGTTCTATAACGAGACCTTACGCTGTGCAAGAGTATTCAGAGACATGGTATTGAATGATAATACCAACTTTGCATCCTTCTATGCAAGCAACCAGAGAGGTTACGAAAGAAAGCTCGCACAGCTTCTTGAGTATTACGAATAATAACAAAAATGCATCCTTCTGGATGCATTTTTTTGATGAATGATGAATAGTGAATAGTGAATAACTTTGGAGATTTTTCGGCTTGTTCGGCGAAAATCATCCAAACCTCCTACTTCCTACCTCCTACATAAAAAACACCCCGAGGGGTGTTTTTTATGTATAGGAATTTAGTTTATTTCGTATGAGTTGTTCGCACTGAAGAATAGGGCGGAACCGGGTGCGGGAACTTGCCGCTTTTTAAATTTATAGGAAATTACTCCACTTCGGGCACTGAAGAAATAAGCTTATGTAAGGTTCACGCCCGATCATCGGTGCGGCAACTTGCCGCTTTTTAAATTTATAGGAAATTACTCCACTTCGGGCACTGAAGAAATGAGCTTATGTAAGGTTCACGCCCGATCATCGGTGCGGGCCGGCGCCCGCATCTTTACCATTCAAAGGATCTGAGATAATCAATACTCATTTTTGCACTTTCAAGGCTGGGGCGGTTCTTGGATTCATCCTGTTCAACGATGATCCACTTTGCTCCTGCATCGATGGAAGCCTTGAGAATAGCGGGGATATCCTGAATGCCGTGTCCGATGGGACGGAACTCAAAGCCTTCGTTCTCTCTTTCTTCTCTCGTCTTACCGATGAGATCGTAGGGGCAGGAATCGAAGTTTGCGTCTTCCCAGAAGTCCTTTAAGTGAACGATGGGGGAACGGCCTGTATATTTACGGATATATTCACAGGGATCGCTGCCTGCAAATTTTACCCAGCAGGTGTCAAGCTCTGTCTGGAGAAGGTCTTCGGGAATGGTAGAATAAATGGTATCTATAATTGTTTCTTCGCCTTCTCTTTCAAATTCGAAATCGTGGTTGTGATAGAGAAGAGTAAGTCCTTCCTTCTTTGCTTCTTCGGCGAGAGTGCGGATAAGCTCAAGGTTTTCCTTTAATCTTCTGTGATCGCTGCCGTAAGACATCCACGGAACAACGATGTAATCAAGACCTGCAGCCTTGTATTTTGCGAAGGTGCCCTCCTTCTTCATTTCATCGGTGGGGCAATGGCTCGAGTTGCAGAAAAGCCCAACCTCATCAAGCATCCTTCTTACTTCAAGCGGATCCATATGACCGAGACCGCAAAGCTCAACGGCATCATAGCCCATCTCCTTAACCTTCTTGATAGTAGCGTAAAAATCCTTTTCAAGCTCGTCTCTTACAGAATAAAGCTGTAATCCAACAGGTAATGTCATAATTTTTTCCTCCTTAGTTTTCAAGAATTCCCACAAGACCCTGCTTTAACATGGGTGCCTTGCGCTCGTATTCGGATTCTATTTTTATATTTGTATTTTTCTCACTCGAGGTATAGAATGCC
Organism: Oscillospiraceae bacterium; assembly: GCA_015065105.1. Taxonomy (GTDB): domain Bacteria; phylum Bacillota; class Clostridia; order Oscillospirales; family CAG-272; genus RGIG7300. Next base: position 120,057 of record SVQZ01000003.1, read on the forward strand.
GACATGATCTCAACAACGTGAAGCTGCTGCTGGCTGTTTGCGCGGTAATCTCTGCCTGTTACAAGCGCCTTTGCCATATCCGCAAGACCTAAACCTCTTGAGTTTTCATTATAATTAAAGATACGGGGTAATTCTATAAGCTCTGCCGATCTGCCGTGCATGAGCTTTACCTTTCCGTCGAAATTGTTGGGGTCGGGAACGAGAAGAGTACCCTCCGAGCCGTAAATCTCAATGGACGCATTGTTGTGGTAAGTAACGTCAAAGGTCGTGAATATGTTGCCTACAGCACCGCTCTTGAAGCGCATCGTACCCATAACGTAGGTGGGAACCTCCACCTTCATTATATTACCGTATTTCTTTTCGCTTAATACAGGACGCTCGGGATATGAAATATTGGTCATACCCGAAACTGTGTCAACAGCACCCATAAGGTTGATAAGTGCGGTTACGTAATAGGGACCCATATCAAACATGGGGCCTCCGCCGTACTGATAAACGAATTCGGGATCGGGATGCCAATGCTCGGGGCCTCTTGAAATAAAGTGTGCGTGAGCGCCGACTACCTCACCGATAAATCCGCTGTCGATAAGATGACGGCAGGTCTGGATAGAAGCACCCATAAAGGTATCGGGAGCACCGCCCAGTAACAGACCCTTTTCCTTTGCTAACGCAACAAGCTCTTTTGCTTCGTTGAGATCGGGAGATAACGGCTTTTCGGAATAAACGTGCTTTCCGTGGAGAAGCGCCTGCTTCGTTACCTCGTAATGCTCATAGGGACGGGTTATATTCAGAACGATATCTACCTCGGGATCGTTGAAAAGCTCATACATATCCTCGTAAAGCTTGGGAATGTTGTATTCGGCAACAGCTTTTTCGGCACGCTCTCTTATAAGGTCGCATACGCCGATGATCTCGACCTCCTTGAACATTTTTGTGAGATTTTCAAGGTATATGGGACTGATACAGCCCACACCTACAAAGCCGATTTTAACTTTTTTCATAGTTTATCCCTCCTTATTTGCTTTTATTATAAAATCTTTAAGTAGAAATTTATATAATAATATTCATGTAAATTTGAAAAAATGGCTGGATTTTATATTTTTTGTATGCTATAATGACGTATAGTATATTTGAATTTTTTTATTTTGGGAGATAGCATGAATATTATTTGCAAAAGACTTGTATCCCTTTACCATCCCAACGGATCGTCGGTAAAAAAGCATACTCATAACGGTCATGAGCTTGTATATTGTCTTGAAGGAAAGGGAAGTGCCGGGATAGAAGACAAACGCTATGGCTTTTCCTCGGGTAATTTTTATATAACAAGAAGAGGAACTTTACACAGCGAAGCTGTAAGAGAGGGCACGAGAATAATCTACTTTTATTTTGAAGCGCCTGCAGAACTCGTCTGCGAGGGTATGTTTGCGGATTACGAGGGGACTGTACTGTCTCTTGTCAATAAGCTTAAAACAGAGGCCGATACAAACGAGGTGTTTAAGGAGGAAATGACAGAATGTCTTATAAAGACCGTTCTTATCGAAACCGCCCGTATCAAGGAAAACGGAAGACCTACCTTGAATTCAGTTTTACAGTATATCAACGAGAATATCGAAAAGGATATCGATTTCAGAGCCCTTGCCGAAAAGCTTCACTACAGCTATGAAAGATTCCGCCATCTTTTCAAGGAGCATACGGGAATGTCGCCCCATCAGTATCTAATAACCCAGCGGCTTGAAAAGGCAAAGTTTTTATTAAAACTCGATTCGGGAGCGTCTCTTACCGAAATTTCCTATAACTGCGGATTTTCGTCGTCATCCCATTTTGCAAAGGCATTCCGCTCAAAGGAGGGAATGAGTCCTTCCGAATATTTAAACCGTAATAAGTCTTGACAAAAGCTTATGGCTGAGGTATAATAATAAGTAGATCAAATTTTAAACTCTGAAGGAGAAACAAAATGAAAAGAGTTATTGCTTTATTTCTTTGTCTTTTGATGGTTCTTCCCATGCTTGCAGCTTGCGGCGGCAAGAAGGGTGAGGGAAAAGCAGTTTCCGATCTTCCCTCAGGCTCTCACGTACCCGAAGGAACTACCTTTGAGGGTAAAGACTTTACGATCCTTTGCCGTGAAGATAATGCATACGGTACTTATCTGTATGAGATCACAGCGGATGAGGGTGAGACCGAGCTTGTAAACCAAGCTGTTTACGAAAGAAATCGTAATGTTAAGGATATCTTCGGTCTTAATGAGATCGTTGCAAACGATATCCCCGGTGACTGGGCAAACGGAGGCGACTTTGTAAATACCTTCCGTAACTCCATTGACGCGGGCATAGGCGATTTCGATCTTATCATGAGCTATTGTGCTTACATGGCTGCAGGTGAGCTTGCGCAGTATTTCTATAATTACTACGACGTTCCTTATATTGATAAGACCCTTAAGTGTAACGATGAAAAGCATGACCACAGCTATTTCTATCAGGATTGTATCGATGAGATAACTGTAAACAATCAGCTTAAATATATGGTTGGCGACCTTTCTCTTACATATTGGGATAGAGTATATGTTATGTACTTTAATAAGCAGCTTGCTGAAAACTATCAGCTTGAGAACATTTACGATCTCGTTCGTGACGGCGAATGGACTATCGATAAATGTATCGAAATGAGCCGCGGCAAGTGGACCGACCAAAATAATGACCAGTGGCCTGATGAAAACGATATTTTCGGTTATATAACCGATATTCCCAACACAATGGATAACTGGCATTCCCATTTCGACGTTCAGCCTACCAAGAAGGATGAAAACGGCAACGTAAAGATCGAATTTGACGTTGGTAAGATGACTAACATCCTTACAAAAATGATCGAATTCAAGAATACAGATGATTGCTATACTGCATACATGACATCCGGTGATACTGTTGATGAAAATCCCCTTGACAAGATCTTCAGAGAAGGAAGAGCTCTCTTCTATCCTACAAGTCTCCAGCGTGCACAGATGTTCAGAGGCATGGAGGTTGACTTCGGTATCGTTCCTTGTCCCAAGTGGGATGTAAATCAGGAAAGTTATTATACCTCTGCGGATATCAGCTATTCTGTAGCATGTATCCCTGCAGATGCTCCCGATCTTAAGATGACGGGTGCTGTGTTTGATACACTTTCTGCGATCTCAAAGGAAAAGGTTATTCCTGCATACTATGATCAGGCGCTTACCTTTAAATATACCCGTGACGAGGATTCTGCAGAAATGCTCGATATTATCCGTAACGGCTTTACCATCAACTTCGGTATGTTCTATACTGATACTATCGACTGCTGCGGCGTATTCAGAAATCTTATGGCTAACGATAACGCTAACTTTGCTTCATATTATGCGGCAAATAAGCCCGGTTATGAAAGAAAGCTTAAGATGCTTCTTGAATGCTACGAATAAGAATATGAAAAAATGCTATCCGGAAACGGATAGCATTTTTGTATTATGGGAAATTGCTTCAATTTGTGTGAATTGTTTGCAACGCAGAAACGGACGGGAAGCTATGTGTTACGATGAGCGGAGCCGTCCTTTAAATATAAATAAATTATTGCCGAAAATTTTTGAAAATGTGTTGAAATTATTTTAAAAGTGTGATATTATTATAATATTATTGAAAAAATTAAATATTCAGCATATTTTTTGCATTTTTCCAAAGAATATTGTCCTTTTCGTCATCCGTTAAGGGCAGATCTTTTAAAAGCTCAACGAATTTCTTCTGGGGTGCCCAGGGTGAATCGGTGGCAAAGAGTATTTTATCAGAGCCATGTGCTTTTATAAGCCGGACCGTCTTATCCCCGGAAATGCGGTCAAGCATTACCGCGGTGTCAAGATAGAACATCTTTCCCGCGATCATTTCCATGACCTTATCGGTCTCGTCAAGACTTCCCAGATGGGCTAAAATAATGCTTGCCCTTTCAGGCTCCTTACCGCAGTACACCTTGTCGTACATATCAAGGATGCGTTCGGGTGTGGCACGTACCACCTCGGGGAAGGCGGGATCAAGACCGGCATGGGTAACAACGAATAAGCCGGTTTTAACGCAGTGCTTTATTATGCGTATATATCTTTCGTCATTTATAAAGCTGCCCTGGTAATCGGGATGTATCTTTACCCCCTTAAGTCCGAGTGACTTTATATACTCGAGCTTTTCTTCGGGTGAATCGCATTCTGGATGTATTCCTCCGAACGAGATTATTCCGTCCTTACCGTTGGTTTCGGCGGCATATTTGTTGACAGTTTCAAATTGCTTGACGGCGGTCATAACGGGAAGCACTACCGAAATATCAATATCCGCATCCTTCATAGAGTCCTTAAGACCTTGAAGCGTTCCGTTAGTATTTGCCTTTGTGCCGTGGGATTCAAGAAGGGAAATGGTGCGTTCGGCTATCCTGTCGGGAAAATTGTGGGTATGGAAATCTATTATCATATTTCTGTCCTTTCATTTTGCTGAATATATTTTATAACGGTTTTACACTTTTTTCAATATAAATAAGTAAAAAAATATAAAAAATAAAAAACAGAGAGGTAACACGATGTTTTTTCAAAAGGATATAGAAACAATGCCTCGTAAAAAGATCGAGGAATTACAGCTTGAAAGATTAAAGTACATAGTTGATTACTGTATCAAAAACGTACCCTTTTATGCGAAGAGACTTGGGGAGGCGGGAGTTACCGCAGAAAAGATAAAGTCTCTTTCGGATATTCAGTATATCCCCTATACCAATAAGAGCGATATAAGAGATAACTATCCCTTCGGTATGTTCGGTAAGCCCATGAAGGATATCGTACGTATCCACGCAAGCAGCGGTACAACAGGCAAGCCTACCGTTGTAGGATATACAAGAAACGATATCAATAATTGGAGCGACTGCGTAGCACGTCTCTGCATGGCAGTAGGCGTAACAGACGAAGACGTTGCCCAGATATCCTTCGGCTACGGACTTTTCACAGGCGCTTTGGGTCTTCACTACGGTCTTGAAAAGATCGGCTGTTCTGTTATTCCGATATCCTCGGGTAATACTGAAAAGCAGGCAATGATATTGAAGGACTTCGGCGCATCGGTGCTTGTAAGCACACCCTCCTATGCAATGTATATGAGTGAGGTAGCCCATGAAATGGGTATCTCAAATGATGAGCTCAACCTCCGTATAGGTCTTTTCGGCTCCGAAGGCTGTACAAACGAGCTCCGCGATAAGATAGAAAAGGGCTTCGGTCTTTTCTCCACCGATAACTACGGTATGTCCGAGCTTATGGGTCCCGGTGTTTCGGGCGAATGTCAGTACCGCTGCGGTCTCCACTTTGCGGAGGACCACTTCCTTCCCGAGATCATAGACAGCACAACAGGCGAGCGTAAGAACGAGGGCGAGTACGGAGAGCTTGTTATCACTACCCTTACAAAAGAGGGTATCCCGATGCTTCGTTACCGTACAAAGGATATAACCAAGCTTACCTATGACGAATGTAAGTGCGGCAGGACCCATGCGAGAATGGATAAGGTCAGCGGCAGAAGCGACGATATGCTTAAGATCAGAGGTGTTAACGTATTCCCCTCACAGATCGAAAGCGTTATGGCAAACATCGAGGGCATCTCACCCCACTACGAGCTTGTTCTTACCCGTAAGAACTATACAGATTACCTCGAGGTAAGGATCGAGATCACCGATGAAAGCCTTCTTGTTAACTATAAGAAACTTGATGAATTACGTCAGCTTGCCGTTGCAAAGCTTAAGACGGTGCTCGGCATCACCGCAAAGGTAGTTCTCGTTGCTCCCAAGACCATCAAGCGTTACGAGGGCAAAGCAAAGAGAATCGTAGATTTAAGAAACGAAAATCAGTAAAGGATATAAACGTAATGAATAAAGAACTTATGATAGGCAACGCCGCGGTTGCCAGAGGTCTCTATGAGGCAGGCTGTACCTTTGTTTCCAGCTATCCCGGTACACCCTCCACCGAGATAACGGAGTTCGCGGCGCTTTATGACGAAATATATGCAGAATGGGCTCCCAACGAAAAGGTTGCAATGGAGGTTGCCTTTGGCGGTTCTCTCTCAGGCAAACGTTCCTGCTGCTGTATGAAGCACGTTGGTCTTAACGTTGCGGCAGACCCCCTCTTCACCATGTCTTATACAGGTGTAAACGCAGGTCTCGTTATCTGTGTTGCCGATGACCCCGGTATGCACTCCTCTCAGAATGAGCAGGATTCCCGTCACCATGCAATAGCTTCGAAGATACCTATGGTTGAAGCAAGCGATTCCATGGAAACGATAGAATTTATTAAAAAGGCTTTTGAAATATCCGAAAAGTATGATACCCCCGTTCTTTTCCGTACCTGCACGCGTATTGCTCACTCCCAGAGCATCGTTACACTCGGTGATAGAAATGCGGTAGAGGATAAGCCCTACGTAAAGGACATGGACAAATACATAATGATGCCCGCAAAGGCTATCAAGCGTCACCCTATCGTTGAGCAGAGAACTCTTGATCTCGTAACTTTAGCAGAAACCGATTATATCAACCGTGTAGAAAAGGGAACTGATAATAAGATCGGTATTATTACCGCAGGCAGCGGATATCAGTACGTTAAGGAAGTGATGGGTGACAAAGCAAGCGTGCTTAAGTTAGGTATGCTTAATCCTCTCCCCGTTGAGCTTATAAAGAGCTTTGCGGCTTCTGTAGAAAGAGTTATCGTTGTTGAGGAGCTTGATCCCATCATCGAAAACCATTGTAAGGCTATAGGTGTAGAGGTTGAAGGCAAGAATCTCTTCAGTCTTATGGGTGAGTTCACGCAGAAGACTGTTGCAAAGGCTCTCGGAGTATTTGACAACAGATCTGTTGCTCTCGACGAGGCTATTCCCGTACGTCCTCCCATGATGTGCGCAGGCTGTCCTCACAGAGGTATCTACTATACTCTCGCAAAGAATAAGTGTACGGTGCTCGGCGATATCGGATGCTACACCCTCGGCGCACAGCCTCCGCTCTGTGCTATGGATATGACCCTTTGTATGGGTGCTTCTATCTCCGGTGCCCACGGCTTTACCAAGGCTGATCCCGAAAAGGCGAAAAAGACGGTTGCGGTAATAGGCGACTCCACCTTTATGCATTCGGGTATGACAGGTCTTGTAAACGTAAGCTATAACGCTTCAAATACAACAACAATAATTCTCGATAACTCTATTACAGGTATGACAGGCCACCAGCAGAACCCCACAACAGGCTATAACCTTAAGGGCGACGTTGCGGCAAAGGTTGATCTTGAAGCACTCTGCCATGCTCTCGGCATCAACAGAGTCAAGGTGGTTGACCCTTACGATCTCAAGGAATGCGATAAGGTATTAAAGGAAGAATTGGCGGCAGAGGAGCCCTCCGTTATCATTTCCCGCCGTCCCTGCGTGCTTCTTAAGTACGTTAAGCCCCAAAAAGCGCTCGTGGTTAACAAGGATAAGTGTAAGAGCTGTAAGGCTTGTATGAAATTAGGCTGTCCTGCGATCAGTATGCATGACGGCAAGGCGGCAATTGACGCAACTCTCTGCGTTGGCTGTGACGTTTGTCAGCAGCTCTGTCCCTTCGATGCTATAGAAAAGGCTGGTGAATGATATGAAAACTACCAACGTAATGATTGTAGGTGTAGGCGGTCAGGGATCTCTGCTTGCAAGTAAACTTTTAGGTAAGCTTCTTGTGGGTGAGGGCTATGACGTTAAGGTTTCCGAGGTTCACGGTATGAGTCAGCGCGGAGGCTCGGTCGTTACCTACGTCCGCTTCGGCGAAAAGGTTTATTCACCCATTATCGACGAGGGCGAGGCTGATTATATCGTTTCCTTTGAAAAGCTTGAGGGTGCAAGATATATAAGCGCACTTAAAGATGGCGGTACTCTCGTTGTAAATACACAGCAGATCGACCCCATGCCGGTTATTATCGGAAGCGCACAGTATCCTTCCGATATCCTTGACAAGGTTGAGGAAAAGGGAGTTAAGGTAGATAGGCTCGATGCTCTTTCACTCGCAAACGAGGCAGGAAGCTCAAAGGCAGTCAATATCGTTCTTATGGGACGTCTTGCCAAGCATACCGCTATTCCTTACGAAAAATGGATAAATGCTATCGAAGCCACTGTTAAGCCTGCATTTATCGAGCTTAATAAAAAGGCTTTCGAGCTTGGATATAACAGCTAAAGGAGGAAAAAAGAATGGCAATCAAACAGCTTTCCGTATTTGTGGAAAATAAGAAGGGAACACTTGTTGAAATTACAGAAGCGCTTTCACACGCAGGCGTTGATATCAGAGCAATGCTTTTGGCAGACACTCAGGATTTCGGAATTCTCCGCCTTGTTGTGTCGGATGCAGAGAAGGCTGCGGCTGCTCTTAAAAATGCAAACTGCATGGTAACCATCAACGAAGTGGTTGCGGTTTGCGTTGACGATACGGCGGGTAATCTCTCGCAGGTTGTTCGTCTTATGACAGATAACGACATAGATATCGAGTATATGTATGCGTTTATCACTATCTCCAAACAGTATGCTTACGTTGTATTCCGCGTTGAGGACAATGATTACGTAAGCAAGCTCCTTTCGGATAACGGAGTTAAGCTCGTTACACAAGAGGATATAGATAATCTTTAAAAAGCACCCTTCGGGGTGCTTTTTGCTGTGTAAGCTTGATCATATGTATTTGTAATGAATGAAAATCCCGTAATTATCAATAATTTGTAAATAAACCAAATCCTTCTTGATTTTTGACAAAACGCTATATATAATATATAAGGAATAATTTTTTGTTTAAGTTACATAATACTATATTATGAAGCAAAAAACGATAATTATATAATAAGGTATATGGAGGTACTTTAATGGCGAACATCGGCATGGGAACTGTTATACTTTTGGGTATGGGAACAGTATTCGTAGGCTTGGTATGTATAGTAATACTTATCAGCATAATGAACCTGTTTTTCAAAAATCAGAAGCCCAAGGCAGAGCCCAAAACAGCAAATTCTGCTCCTGCTTCGTCCGGTGATGAAAGATTGGACAGCGAAACAGTAGCGGCCGTATCTGCGGCATTGGCGGAAACAATGGGTAAGGACGTTTCTGCAATAAGAATAACATCTATAAAAAAAGTTGATCAGTGAGGTATTAAAAATGAGAAGATTCAGAGTTAACGTAAACGGAAACGAATATGACATTACAGTAGAAGAGCTTGATGCGTCTGCGGCAAAGTCTGCGCCCAAGGCAGCACCCAAGTCCGCGCCCAAGGCAGCTCCTGCAGGCGGTGAAGCAGTTAATAGCCCTATGCCCGGAACCATCCTTAAGGTGAACGTAAATAACGGTGACAGCGTTAAAAAGGGACAGGTACTTATGATTCTTGAGGCTATGAAGATGGAAAATGAGATCATGTGCCCCTGCGACGGTAAGGTAACTGTTAACGTTGCAAACGGTGCAACCGTAGAATCCGGCTCTCTTCTTTGCACAATTGCATAAGCTTCGGAGGTCGTATAAATGTTAGAAACGATCACAAACTTTTTGAATCAAACAGGATTCTCTATGATCGCGGACAATTGGAAGGTCCTTGTAATGATCGTAATTTCTCTTGGTTTGATGTATCTTGCAATAGTAAAGAAATTTGAACCCCTTTTGCTTCTTCCCATTGCATTCGGTATGCTTATGACAAACCTTCCCGGTGCTGAAATGTTTCACGAGGCATTCTTCTCCGGCGGTCACGTTCATTGGGATCTTATCGGAGGAAAAGAGATAACTAAGGAGCTTATTTCGCAGTTTAGTGCTGACGGTGCTACCGATGCCGTGATCGCACAGCTTACAGCAAATCTCGGCCATAGCATTTCTGTCGGTCTTATCGATATTCTTTACCTCGGTGTAAAGCTTGGAATATATCCCTGCCTTATCTTTATCGGTGTAGGCGCAATGACAGACTTCGGTCCCCTTATAGCAAACCCCAAGAGCCTTATCCTCGGTGCGGCTGCACAGGTTGGTATCTTCCTTGCATATATCGGAGCTATTCTTTTAGGAAAATATGTTCCCGGTATCGATTTCGGTCCCAAGGAAGCGGCTTCTATAGGTATAATCGGCGGTGCCGACGGACCTACAGCTATTTTTGTAACCTCTAAACTTGCTCCCGCGCTTTTAGGGCCTATTGCGGTTGCCGCATACTCTTACATGGCGCTCGTTCCCGTAATTCAGCCTCCGATAATGAAGGCTCTTACAACAAAGAAGGAAAGAAGCATCGTTATGAAGGAGCTTCGTCCCGTATCAAAGACACAGAAGATCATCTTCCCCTTCGTTGTAATAATATTTGTATCCTTGCTCGTTCCTTCCGCGGCTCCTCTCGTTGGATGCCTTATGCTCGGTAACCTTATGAGAGAATGCGGTGTTGTTGAAAGACTTGCAAAGACTGTTCAGAACGAGCTTATGAATATCGTTACCATTTTCCTCGGTGTATCTGTAGGTGCTACCGCTACGGCGGCTACCTTCCTTGCTCCTGCTACACTCGGTATCATGGCAATGGGTATCGTTGCATTCTGCTGCGGTACGGCAGGAGGACTTCTCCTTGCTAAGTTTATGAACCTCTTCCTTCCCAAGGGTAAGAAGATCAATCCCCTTATCGGTTCCGCGGGTGTTTCCGCAGTTCCCATGGCGGCAAGAGTTTCTCAGGTTGTTGGTCAGAAGGAAAATCCTTCCAACTTCCTTCTTATGCACGCAATGGGTCCCAACGTTGCAGGCGTTATAGGCTCTGCTATTGCGGCAGGTGTTCTTATCGCTCTCTTTGGCTAATATTGGAGGATAAAATAATATGGCAAAGCAGTTATATATAACAGATACAATTCTTCGTGATGCCCATCAGTCTCAGGCGGCAACACGAATGAGAGTTGAGGATATGCTCCCCGCTTGCGAGATCCTTGACAGCATTGGTTATTGGTCTCTTGAATGCTGGGGCGGTGCAACCTTCGACTCCTGTATGAGATTCTTAAACGAGGATCCCTGGGAGCGTCTTCGCAAGCTTAAGGCGGCGCTTCCCAAAACAAGACTTCAGATGCTTTTCCGCGGACAGAACATCCTCGGCTATAAGCATTATGCAGATGACGTAGTTGATGCCTTCTGCCGTAAGTCTATAGAAAACGGAATCGACGTTGTCCGTGTGTTCGATGCACTCAACGACGTTCGTAACCTTGAGCAGGCAATGAAATCCATCAAAAAGTACGGTGCTGTCTGTGAGGCAGCTATAAGCTATACCACAAGTCCCGTTCACAATACAGAGTATTTCGTCAAGCTTGCAAAAACTCTTGAGCAGATGGGCGCAGACGTTATCTGTATCAAGGATATGGCAAACCTTCTTCTCCCCATGGACGCTTACCGTCTTGTTAAGAGATTAAAGGAAAACGTAAGCTGTCCCATCCACCTCCATACCCATAACACCACAGGTACAGGAGATATGACCAACCTTATGGCGGCTCAGGCAGGTGTTGATATTGTGGATACTGCGCTTTCTCCCTTGGCAAACGGTACTGCACAGCCCTCAACCGAAGCACTTGTTGCAACTCTTAAGGGAACGGACAGAGATACAGGTCTTGACCTTGGTATGTTAAGTAAGGCAGCAGAGCATTTCAGAGGTGTTGCCGGCAAGCTTAAGGAACAGGGAAGCCTTGACCCCAAGGTTCTTAACGTTGATACAAACACTCTTCTTTATCAGGTACCCGGCGGTATGCTTTCCAACCTCCTTTCCCAGCTCAAGCAGGCGAATGCAGAGGATAAGTACTACGAGGTTCTTGCTGAGATCCCGAGAGTACGAAAGGATTGCGGATATCCCCCTCTCGTAACTCCCACCAGCCAGATAGTAGGTACACAGGCTGTTTTCAATATCATCGGCGGCGAGCGTTATAAGATGATAACAAAGGAAACAAAGGGTCTGTTACGCGGTGAGTACGGTCAGGTTCCCGGTGAGGTAAACGAAGAGGTCCGCCGTAAGGCAATAGGTAACGATGAGGTTATCACCTGCCGTCCCGCCGACCTTCTTTCTCCCGAGCTTGCAAAGTACGCAGAGGAAGCAAAGGAGCTTGCAAGATGCGAGGAAGACGTGCTTTCATACGCTCTCTTCCCTCAGGTTGCCTCCAAGTTCTTGGCTGAAAGAAATAATCCCACAAAGAAGGAAGAGCCCAAGGACGACAGCGTTCGTACACTTTACGTTGAATATTAAAAAAAGCACCTTCGGGTGCTTTTTTTAATGTATAGGAAATTGCTTTGCTTCGGGCACTGAAGAAAGAAGCTTATGTAAGGTTCACACCCGATCATCGGTGCGGGCCGGCGGCGCTTTTTTTATGTATAGGAAATTACTCCACCTCGTGAGATCGAAGAATCGGTTAATCACTAATTGTTGGGGCGGAATCGGGTGCGGCAACTTGCCGCTTTTTTTATGTATAGGAAATTACTCCACCTCGTGAGATCGAAGAATCGGTTAATCACTAATTGTTGGGGCGGAATCGGGTGCGGCAACTTGCCGCTTTTTTAATGTATAGGAAATTGCTGTGCTTCGGGCACTGAAGAAAGAAGCTTATGTAAGGTTCACGCCCGATCATCGGTGCGGGTCGGCGGCGCTTTTTTAATGTATAGGAAATTACTCCACCTCGTGAGATTGAAGAATCGGTTAATCACTAATTGTTGGGGCGGAATTGGGTGCGGCAACTTGCCGCTTTTTTAATGTATAGGAAATTGCTGTGCTTCGGGCACTGAAGAAACAAGCTTATGTAAGGTTCACGCCCGATCATCGGTGCGGGCCGGCGCCCGCTTTTTAATTATTGTTAAGTCTTTCATTCATCATTAATGATACATAAATCAGAACAAGCTGTCATATATATTCAATGAAAGTAAATGAAACGAGGATGAAAATATGACGAAACATAATATTTATAAGGATATAAGCGAAAGAACGGGTGGGGACATATATATCGGTGTGGCGGGGCCTGTGAGAACGGGCAAATCAACCTTTATAAAGCGGTTTATGGATTCCTTGGTCATACCCAATATTGAAAATGAATATTCAAAGCAGAGAGCAAATGACGAGTTACCCCAGAGCGCAGGCGGTAAGACCGTTATGACCACCGAACCGAAATTTGTTCCCGAGGAGGCTGTGGGGATAACTGTCGGTGACAATATATCGTTGAAGGTGAAATTGGTTGACTGTGTAGGATATATAGTCCCCGAAGCTATCGGTCATATCGAAAACGGTGAGGAACGTCTTGTTAATACGCCCTGGTCAAGCGAGCCCATGCCCTTTACAAAAGCGGCGGAGATAGGTACGAAAAAGGTTATCGAAGAGCATTCCACTATAGGGATAGTGGTAACTACAGATGCAACTATAACGGAGATACCCCGTCAGAACTATATAAACGCAGAGGAAAGGGTGATCGGTGAATTAAAGGAGCAGGGAAAGCCCTTTGCGATAGTCTTGAATTCCGCTTCTCCCGAAAAAGCGCAAAGCCTTGCTCTTGCCCATGAGCTTGAAGAAAAATATAAAGCTCCTGTTGCTCTTGTAAACTGTCTTAAGCTTGACTGTACCGATATCGAGAGTATTATTTCAATGATCCTTGAGGAGTTTCCGATATGTGAGATAGGTGTGAATATACCCAAATGGGTGTTAGCTCTTGAAAAAGACCATTGGCTTGTTAAGGAAATTAACGACGCGGTGCTTTATTGTGCGAGAGCTGTATCGAAAACGGGTGATATCAAAAAAGCCTTCGATCCTCTTTTGTCAAACGACTATATAGAAGGTGTGAGGATAGATAATATAGATCTCGGCGTGGGAAGCGCCATGCTTACCCTTGAGCTCGATCCCTTCCTCTATTATAAGATACTGAGTGAAATGACGGGTCTTGAGCTTTCAAGCGAGGAGGACATGATAACAACAATGATAGAGCTTGCAACAGTAAAGAGAAAATACGATAAGATAGCGCAGGCTCTTATGGCAGTTGAGGAAAGCGGTTACGGTATCGTAACTCCCGATATCGAGGATCTTAATTTTGAAGAGCCCGAAATAATAAAACAGCCTAACGGCTACGGTGTTAAGCTGCGCGCCAATGCTCCCTCGCTTCATATCATAAGGGCAAATATCGAAACAGAGATAAATCCTACTGTGGGTACCGAGCAACAGTCTGAGGACCTTATAAAATACCTTCTTAACGAATATGAGGAGGATCCTAAAAAGATATGGGAATCGAATATATTCGGTAAATCGATGTATTCGCTTGTAAGCGAGGGTCTTAATTCTAAACTTGATAATATGCCTCTTGATGCCCGTGAAAAGCTTGCGGATACCCTTGAACGTATAATAAATGAGGGCTCGGGCGGTCTTATATGTATAATCCTTTGATGTAAAACATTGTTAACAAATTATCAAATAAATGTTCAAAAAGATATTGACAAAAGTGTTAAAATGTTGTATAATTAACACATAGAAACGGTTCTTGGCGAAAAATAATCATTTGAACTTTAGGAGGATTTTATGGATAACAGATCTTTACCCTTGCTGCTTCTTGATAACAGCAGTATGATGAGCGTTTTAAACCAAGGCACTTTCAAGTGTTATAACCTTAGCTTCGAAGAGGCGAAGCATATAATCGAGGTCCACAGCGAAGACGACGTACTGAAATGCTTTGCTAATATGGAGATCGAAACGGTGATATACGATTATCTCGGCATCGAAAAAAGGGATTATACCTATAAGAAGATACGCAATATGCGCCCGGGCCAGGATGCAGTTGTGTTCAAGCTTTACGTAACTCCCTCCGAAACACAGCCCGTAATAGCGGCTGACGACGGTGTTGAGGCTAAAAAAATACAAAACGTATATGTCTATTGCCAATATCTGACACGTTTGGAATAAAGGGATAGACATATCAAAGGCGATATGGAAACAGTTACAGTTACGATAGAATAACGAGAACCGTTTCTTATTGCGGCAATGGCGCCGTACGCGGGGTATAAGCATATGCTTATACCCCTCAGACTGTCGAAAAAGTCGGTCGGACGTGTGAAGAAATTCTTTTTTTAAGTTTAAGATGCCCAATAAATTAATTAGAAAATAAGCTTCACAACTCCTGATAAAGTTGAATAACTATTCAATAGCGGTGTAAACGTCGAGTTCACACCGCTATTTCACACTTTTCCGTGAAAAGGGGCTCTACCGT
>SVQZ01000004.1 GCA_015065105.1 Oscillospiraceae bacterium
TGCATGAGCCGCGAAGCATAGAAAAAGCATCTTTCCGCTTCGCTTCAAGATGCTTTTTCTATGCTTTTATTAAATTTTGTTACTTTATTCTATTTTTTATTTACCCCAACTATTGACACAGAGCCAAAATAACAGAGGATCTTTCGTATAGAGTATATACGTCGGATCCTCTGTTTTTGCTTTATATGAAATTACTTTGTTTTGTATGAGCTCTTTTGCTTGCAAAAGGCTTTTGGTGAATTAAAGCTTGGTTCCGCAGTTGGTGCAGAAAAGTATATCGCTGTCAAGCTTTTCACCGCAGGAGGGACAGATCTTTTCCTTTTTTTCACCGTCCGCAGGCATACCGCAGTTGGTACAGAAGGCACTGCCGGTATTAAGCTCTGCGCCGCAGCCCGTACAGAAGCTCTTTTGCTCTGGGGGGGTAACGGGAGGTACAGCCGTAACCGTAGGCTCATCGAATATTGCGGAAACGGGAGTACCGCACTCTGTACAGAATGCCATATCGGGATCAAGAGGAGCATTACAGTTTGAACAAAGGTTTACCGCAGGCGCTTCCTCTGCCTTTTCGGGTACTGAAAGGGGAGTACCGCATTCGGTACAGAATGCCATGCCTGCCTCGATAAGAGTGTTGCAGTTGGGACATACGATACCCTCTGCCTCCTTATTATCCTCGGGAACAAATATATTGGTAGTATCCTCGGCCGCTGCATTAACGGGTGTACCGCACTCGGTACAGAATACAGAGCCCTCGTTAAGCTTGTTTCCGCATTCAACACAGAAAAGGAGCTTTTCTTCTGCAGGCTCTTCTTCAACGGGCTCCTCTTCGGGTACTTCTTCTTCAACGGGTTCCTCTTCGGGAGCTTCTTCGGTTACTTCTTCCTCTTCGGGAACGGCTTTGGCCGATTCTTCCTCGGCACAGGGCTCGTCTGTCTTTTCGGGCTCGGGTATGGGAGCCGCGGAAAGGCAAGCACCGCAGCCGATACAGAAATTTGCACCCTTTGCGATGACCGCACCGCAAATTCCGCATTTTATAAGGTTTTCGGGGAGAACGTCTTCACCGCTTATTGCAGGAGTACCGCAAACAGAGCAGAATGCCGCGTCATCGGTAAGCTCGGTACCGCAGTTACTGCATCTCTTAACGCTTTCAAGGTAGGTTATTCTTTCCTGAGCCGCCTTGATAAGCTCAAGCTCCTTTAAGGCAGAGTCAACATGATCCTTGATATCGGGCGCCCTGTTTTCTGCCGCCGCCTCAACGTATGCCTTGCCGATAACGGGGTACAAGGCCTCGAGCTTTTCCTCGGAGGTGAGTATGGCATCCTTGAGCTCCGCTGTGTTAACTGTGTTTTCTATATCGTATAAATTCATTTTTTGCCTCCGTGAGTAAAAATATGTCATATATAATAGTATAATACGAAATACTCTGTAAAGTCAAGGGAAAATTAAATAATAATGTCAAACTATTATTTCGTCAAAGCTCTTGATTTTACGACAAAGCAATGCTATAATCGAAGTATGTAAATTATATAATAAACAAAAAGGAGATTATGTTATGTATTGTAAGAACTGCGGTGCGCAATTACCCGAAAACGCTGCCTTTTGCGGTAAGTGCGGAGCAAAGCTTGAAGCTGCTGCAGAAGCTGAGATAAAAGCATCGGCTATTCCCGAAGAAATAAATGAAAATACAGTATCCGAGGTCTTGCCCTCCGAAGAAAAGCCGCAGGAGGAAAGCGGTACTCCGGAGAGCGGTAAAGCCTCCGGGCCGTCAGAAGACCAAGGGGGAGAGACTGTAACGCAAGACCCCTCGGAGGAGGATATCTTCGCCGAGCCCAAAAAGAAAAAGCGCTCATGTCTTCCCTTTGTTATAGCAGCGGTTGTAGTCTTGGCTATTATAGCAGGCGCAGTTATCGCCTTCTTCCCCTACGTTGCGAATACCGCCATGAGATTGGCATCTCCCGAAAAGCATCAGGCATATATCTATAAAAATGCCGCAAAGGATCTCGCAGAAGGTTATCTTTGCGGTGCGGTTGATGCAATGACAAGGATCGACGGTAAGAGTGCTGACGGAAAAATCGAGATAGATATCAGCAGTGAGGCTGTCGAGCTGATAGAAAGCGAAAGCGAGCTTGATCTTTCGGCTCTCGAAAATGTCGATATAGATTTTGAGTATTCGGTCAACGGTAATGATCAGGCGATCGATTTAAGCTCCGAGCTTTCCGATATTACTCTCAACGCAGAGCTTCGCACCAACTCAAAAAAGAACGAAGCTACCTTATATCTTCCCGAGTTTAACAAAAATGCTTTGGAAATAGACGGTGACGAGCTGGAAGTGAAATTTGCCCCCTTCTTTACCGTTCTTCCCGAAAAGGAATATATGGTATCCGCTCTTTGCGATTATACGGAATTTCTCCTTCTCAATGCCCGTGACGTTAAGCGCGGAGCAAAAAATACAGAGATAAACGGACATAGCGTAAAAGCTACCTGCTTTGAGACCGAGATAACAAACGAGCTTGCAAAGGACGCGGCAATTGCCGTTCTTGAAAAGGCAAAGACCGATAAGGAGCTCGAAAAGTATATAACCGACCGCGTTATCCCCTATGCTTCCTATGACGAGGATATTGATTATGAAGATTACATCGATGACCTTATAGAGGATACAGAGGAATGGTACGAGGAAACAGAGGAAGAAGGATCGCTGTTCCTTTACACCTACGTTAATGCAAAGGGAGAGATAATTGCCGTAAAACTTGAAGATGATACGGACCTTCTGTTTATCGGCAGATATCAGAAGGGCAAGAACGTTTATTACGAGATCGAGATCATTGCGGATTATGAGGATGAAGAGGATGATCATATCGTTATTCTTGCCGAGGGTACTCTTATAAAGGATAAGCTCAGTATAGAGGCTGATTACTCCTATAACGATGAGGAAATGCTTTCGATTACCGTAACCGGGTTTGATCTCAAGGCTCTTAAGGAGGGCTGTATCAAGGGTGATATCGAAATAGGCGGCGAGGCATTTGCCGATGCCTTTGACGAAAAGGCGCTCAAAAATATTACGGTAAAGATCGAGGCAGACAATACGAAGGAAGAGACCGATACCTCTGTTAAGATCCTTATGAAAAAAGGCGAGCTCGCATCCGTAAGGATAGAAAGCAAGCTTAAGGACACAAAGAAGATAAAGCTTCACGAGGATGCCGTCAGCGATGCCGAGGAATGGTCGGAGGATATCTCCACAGGACAGATATTGAAGCTGCTTACTCTGTTCGGATATAACCCCTACGGAGAAATGGATCTCTCACAAACAGAAGAATTATAGTAAAAGATAAGGGAGGATACCTCCCTTATCATTGATTTAATCGGAGAAAACGATGGAAATTAAGGTTGAAAACATAAAAAAATCCTTCGGTAAAAGGAAGGTCCTTGAAAATATCTCCTTTGGTGCCGAAAGCGGAAAATGCGTTGCGATACTCGGCGAAAACGGAAGCGGTAAATCCACCCTTTTCGGTATTCTCTGCGGTCTTATAAAGGGGGAGGGCTCCTTTTTCTGCAACGGCAGAGACCTTATGAAGGAAAAGGCTCTGCGCTCCCGTATAGTAGGCTTCGTTCCCCAGAGTCCGCCCCTTATAAACGAGCTTACCGCCCGGGACAACCTCCGTCTGTGGTATTCTAAGGAGGAATTGGAAAGGGAATTGGAGGAGGGCGTTTTAAGGATGCTCGGAATTCACGATTTCTATAAGACCTCTGTCAATAAGATGTCGGGCGGTATGAAAAAGCGTCTTTCGATAGGCTGTGCCGTTTCGCACAAGCCGAAGGTGCTTTTTCTTGACGAGCCCAGCGCTGCTCTTGACCTTATATGCAAGGAAAGTATTGCAGAATATCTCAACGGTTTCAAAAAAAGCGGAGGTATAGTGGTGCTTGCCTCCCATGACACCTATGAAATAGAGAACAGCGACGACCTTTACGTTCTCAAAAACGGTATCCTTTCTCCCTATACCGATTCAAGAAGCCTTCACAGCTTGGTTGGGTGCCTGAGCGATGAATAAGTTTTTCAGGTATTTAGCTCTCGGACTTAAGCGTGCGGCAAGGATATACCCCTTAGTGCTCGGCTTTACCCTTATCCTTTCTCTTTGCGCCGCCTTGCTTCTGACCTCCCTTTTTGCCGCCAAGGCAGAAAACAAAAGGAATCTTAAGGTCGGTGTTGTGGGAGATATCGGTGACAGCTATCTGAATATCGGAGTTGACACTCTCCAGAGCTTTGATTCCTCAAGATTCTATCTGACCTTTGTAAACGTTGACGATGAAGAGAGTGCACAAAAGAGGCTGACAAAGGGTGAATTTATAGGCTACGTTGTAATTCCCGAGGGCTTTGCCGATTCGCTTTCGGACGAGATCCCCGCAACCCTTAAATACGTTTCTCAGAACGCTCCCAACTCTATAGCACCCCTTTTGACAGAGGAGCTTGTAGGCATTGTTTCGCAATTCGTTCTCGAAAGTCAGAACGGTATATACGGAGTTGAGGATATTGCATGGGATCATGACGTAGAAATAGATATGTATGATGCGAACATGACCTTTATCAATTCTGTTCTGGCAAGAGACACCGTGTATGACGTAGAGGTCTTGGGTGTGGGTAACGGTCTCGGCTTTACCGCATATTATATCTTTGCACTCATAATGGTGCTTATACTTCTTTGGGGTATAACGGGCTGTCTTTATCTTGTCAGGACGGATATGGCTCTGCCGAGACTTCTTTGCTCCCGTTCCTATGGCTCATTTTTACAGATAATCGCGGAATATATCCCCTTTACCGTTATGACCGCCCTTAATCTGACAATAATAGTCTTGGCTCTTTCTCTCTTTCCGAGCGAGGAGATATATCACACCCTCTCCTATGCAATAGAGAGCCCTGCGGCGGCTCTTATGACCTCATTAAAGCTCGTACCCCTTGCAATGCTTATCTGCTCCATGCAGTTCTTCTTATACGAGCTTTGCTCAAATATCATAAGCGCCCTTCTTACCCAGCTTTTGTCCATGCTTGCCCTTTCCTATATTTCGGGATTCTTCTATCCCTTAAGTGCGCTCCCCATGCCTGTACAGAAGCTTTCCGCCCTGCTCCCCACGGGAATAGGCTTTGATTACGCTGTAAGAGTGTTTTCATATGATCTTTCTTTCGCAAACCTTGCCGCGCTCATACTATATACCGCACTTTTCCTTATTTTAAGTACGGCGGTAAGAGAATATAAAATAAGGAGGAGCCATTTATGAAAAAGCTGTTGAACAAGGCTCTTATATGGCTCGTAATGCTTTCCAAGAGACTTCTCAAAAAAACGGGTTTTCTTATAATACTCCTTTTGATACCCGTTCTTGCTCTCTTTATGACGCTGTGTGCCCAAAACAACGAAAGCTCCTTTTTGCGTATAGCACTTTACGCAGGCAGGGATGATGCCGTCGATATAACCGATGAGCTTAAAAGGGAAGAAAGCGATATGTTTTCATATACCTTCTGCGATAATGCCGAAGAAGCACTCAGAATGGTAGATTCGGGAGAAGCGGATATGGCGTGGGTATTTCAGGACGGTCTTTCGGGTGAGATAGAACGCTTTGTAAAGGGAGCGGGAAACACTCTTGTAACCGTTTATGAAAAGGAAGAGACCGCTGTATTAAAGCTGGCAAGAGAAAAAATATTTGCCCTTCTCTATCCCTATGTCTGCTATGAGATATATAACGATTATATCGACACAGAGCTGGGACTTCCCGATATCTCCGGGCAAGAGCGCAAAGAGGTGTATTATCTCTTTGAAAAGGACGATTCTCTGGTGGAATACACCACCTTCGGCGAAGGCTCGGAACAGAGTGAAAAAAACTCCTATCTTACCTCCCCCATAAAGGGTATGGTCTCTGTGCTGATGCTCCTTTGCGGTCTTGCATCCTCGATGTATTTTATCGCAGACGAAAAACGCGGGACCTTTTCACGTCTCAATTACCGGAAACGTCTGTTGGTATTGTGGACGGGCAATGTCTGCGCGCTCAGCTTTTCCGCAGTCTTCTCCACCCTTGCCTTTATCCTTTCAGGGAATTATACCTCCTTTATAAGGGAAAGCGGTGCAATGGCAGCGTATATACTTATCTGCGCGTCATTCTCTGCTCT
Source organism: Oscillospiraceae bacterium (assembly GCA_015065105.1). GTDB lineage: Bacteria > Bacillota > Clostridia > Oscillospirales > CAG-272 > RGIG7300. The sequence continues at coordinate 6,149 of SVQZ01000004.1, forward strand.
TATGGCGGCTCTGATCCCCTCGCAAAAGGGATTCTCGGTGCTTATGCCCATAGCTTTGGTAGCCTGCACCGTTTTCTGCCCCATATTCCTTGATATACGCGCATTCCCCCTCATTCAAAAATTACTTCCCCCGTATTATTATCTTAACGCCCTGTCTTATCCCTCACAGCTATACCGCATGCTTATATATTTTGTAATAAGCTCGGGTGCGGCTTACGGGGTATATGCCCTTCGTCATTTAAGAGACAACTGATATGATATAAAGGATATAACAATGAAAAAAACATTTTGTCTGTTTATCTGCCTTGTGCTGATGCTTTCTTCCTTTGCATCATGTACGAAAAAAAGCGTAAAGGAAGAAAGTGAGACCGATAAGGGGCTTCATTTTGAGACCCTGCCCCCTGACACTCCCCCCGAAAAGGAAAAAGAGCCTCCCGAGATCGAGCTTCCCGATGTTCCCTCTGTTATTTACACCACCGATTATACCGACCGTCTCAACCGTATAGGCACCGAAAAGGAGCTTATGCAGCTTGATGTGACGGGTGAGACCGTGTATTCATGGTATGTCGATGCGGCGCTTGACGATACGGTAGAGCTTCTCTGCGAAAAGCTTGAGATAACCGAGGAAGAAGCAAAGGATATGCTCTATACCGACGCGCTTCAGATATATATCGCCCAGGATACCCAGGTTCAGGAAATAATGGACGGATATTTTGCCGACCCCTCGAACTTTCCCGGTGCATATAACTACTATGCGCCCGAGGCGGCAATGGTAATAACCGATCCCGAAACGGGAGATATTTTAGGTCTTATAGGAAAACGTACCGAAAAGAAGGATAACGAGACCCTCTGCTATGCCACCGAGGCAAAGCGTTCTCCCGGCTCCTCCATAAAGCCTGTTTCGGTTTACGGACCCGCCCTTGAATACAAAGTTATAAATTACTGCTCCATCTACCACGATTCCCCCTATACCGGTGAATGGCCCTCAAATTACCCCGAGGGCTACAGAGGAAACACCCAGATATATGATGCTGTCTGCCGCTCGGTAAATACCGTGGCAGTAAAGGTATTGAATGACCTCGGACTCCAAAGAAGCTATGAGTTTATGCATGACAAGCTGGATATGGAAAGCATTCTCTACAGCGAGACCACCGAGAACGGAAGAGTCCTTTCCGATATGAATTTAGGCTCTATGGGTCTGGGCGGGCTTACCTACGGACTTACCGTAAGAGAGCTTACGGGAGCTTATCAGATATTTGCAAACGAGGGCAGGTTTTCGGGTACGAGAACGGTTGTAAAGATACTCGACCGCCACGGAAACGAAATCATAAACAACGTAAGGGAGGCAGAGTACGTTATAAGCCCCGAGAATGCAAGCATAATGACCATAATGCTTCAGAACGTTGTAAAGAGCGGTACCGCAAATACGATCACCCTTGACGATAAGGTTGCCGTTGCGGGCAAGACCGGAACTACCTCATGGTTCCATGACAAGTGGTTCGTGGGCTATACTCCCTATTACGTGGGCGGAGTGTGGTTCGGCTATACACCGAGACAGAATATCGACGATCTTTTGGGTGACGGACCCTACCCCGTAAATATCTGGGAGGATATAATGGAGCTTATCCACGAAGCAAAGGTATTCGACCGAGAGGATTTCCAAAAGGATTTCACCGTAGATGACGGAGTGGAAAACACCTCCCTGTGCAGAGAATCGGGAGAAAGAGCAACCGAGAACTGCTATAACAAGGCAACCGGATATTACGCAACGGCGTCGATCCCCGAAACATATTGCTCGGTTCACGGATCAAAGGAATAACAAATTGGAAATATAATATTAACACAAAAATAAAATTTGGGTATTGACAATCTCAAGCACTTATGCTATAATACACCTTGCCTGTCACGAGACGGGCAAGAATCTGTGCCTTTAGCTCAGTAGGATAGAGCAACTGCCTTCTAAGCAGTAGGTCGGGGGTTCGAATCCCTCAAGGCACGCCAACGAATGAAAGAGCGGAGAATGCATTATACCGTTCTTCGTTCCTTTCATTCTTTATATATATGCATACGGTGGGTGTAGCTCAGTTGGTTAGAGCGTCAGGTTGTGGCCCTGAAGGCCGTGGGTTCGAATCCCATCATTCACCCCAGAAAATATAAAGCCGCTTTAATAAGCGGCTTTATTTCATGTAAACAATTATTAATATAAAAGAGGTAAAAGAAATGAGCGAAAAGAGATCATCCTTTACCGGCAAATTAGGCTTCGTGCTTGCGGCTGCAGGCTCGGCTGTAGGTCTTGGAAACATATGGCGTTTCCCTTATCTTGCGGCTCAGTACGGCGGCGGTATTTTCTTGCTGGTTTATATCATTCTCACTCTCACATTCGGCTTTTCACTTATGGCAGCAGAGATCGCTATCGGACGTAAAACAGGCCAAAGTCCTATAGGCGCATTTACCGCATTGGGTAAAAAGTACGCAATAGTAGGTTATATCGGCGCGGCAATTCCCGCACTTATCCTTCCCTATTATTCGGTTATCGGCGGTTGGGTCCTTAAGTATATGGTCGGCTTCGTTACAGGCGAGGGCAAGGCTATGGCGACCGACGGCTACTTCGGAGCTTATATCTCCGGCCCCAGCGAGCCCGTTGCATGGTTTATCGTATTCATAACCATTACCGCATTTATCGTTATTTTAGGTGTAAACAAGGGTATCGAAAAGGTTAGCAAGGTAATGATGCCCGTGCTTATCGCGCTCACCATATTTATTGCGGTATATACCATCTGCACAATGGACGGAGCTATCGAGGGTGTAAAGTACTATATTCTTCCCGATTTCAAAAAGTTCTCCTTTAAGACCGTGGTTGCGGCAATGGGACAGCTTTTCTATTCGCTTTCCATTGCAATGGGTATCATGATAACCTTCGGCTCCTATATGAAGAAGGATATCAGCATCGAAAAGTCCATCCACCAGATAGAGATATTCGATACAGGAGTGGCTTTCCTTGCAGGTCTTATGATAATTCCCGCAGTTTATGCATTCTCGGGTCTTGACGGTATGAACTCCGGCCCCGGTCTTATGTTCATTACCCTGCCCAAGATATTCGAAACAATGCCCGGCGGTAATATAATCGGTGTGGTATTCTTCGTTATGGTATTTTTTGCCGCGCTTACCTCATCCATATCCCTTATGGAGACCGTTGTTGCGGTATTTCAGGACAGATTCAAGATGGATCGTATCAAGGCAACGCTTTTAGTTCTTGTTATTAGCGTTTCACTCGGTCTTATCTCTGTATTCGGCTATAGCATCTGGAGCGACTTTACGCTCTTCAAGATGCAGATGCTCGATTTCTTCGACTTCCTTACCAACAGCCTTATGATGCCTATCTGCGCGCTTCTCACCTGCATCGTTGTTGGTTACTGTATCAAGCCCAAGGCTTTGATCGAGGAATTGGAGATCGGCGGAAGGTTCCGTTCAAAGCTTCTCTTTAAGGTTATGATCTGCGGAATCGCTCCCGTTTGTATCCTTCTCATTCTTCTTTCATCCTTTGGTGTGATAAAGATATAAAAATAAGGACTGCTGATGCAGTCCTTCAGACTGTCGAAAAAGTCGGTCGGACGTGTGAAATAATTTTTTATAATAGTTGTTTGCTCCACTTTATAAATACTAAAATTTACATTTTATTCTCCGCATATAGCTGAATAAGTATTCAAAAGCACCGTAAACATTGAGTTCACGGTGCTTTTTCACACTTTTCCGCGAAAAGCCTCTCTACCTTACATAGTAAGCCTACGGAGACTTTTCACGAAAACCTACGCTTCCTTTTTCGAAGTCAGCAGCTTGTCGATAAGTTTATCGACAAGCTGAAGGACTGCTGATGCAGTCCTTGTTTTTTGACTGTAGCGGCCGCGCAGCTATCCTCGGATCACGCAATTCATCCTTGCGGTATTATCAAGGGCTGAAGCTGTCTGCCCATCAAGGCCTCTGTCAGAGTGTCGCCGATCCTTGAAAAGTCCGCTATCATAGAGCAGGGCTTTTTTTCAAAATCGTCCTGTCCAAAAGGAACAAGATAGACGTTTTTTCTTTCAAGAGCGTGGCCTATGTTTTTTAAATTGGCGCAAAGAGCGTCATTTGTGGCAAGGGCGATTATCAAAGGCTTCCGGTTTCTCACGTGTGCCTTAGCCGCCATGGTAACAGCCGAATCGGTTATGCCGTAGGCTATCTTTGCCAGGGTGTTTCCGGTACAGGGTGCTATAATAAGAGCATCAAGCTTTATTTTCGGTCCTATAGGCTCGGCACCGGGTATAGTGTGTATGATCTCTCTTTGGCAGATATGCTCTGTTCTTTTACGGAAATCCTCGGCTTTTCCGAATCTCGTATCCGTAGAATAGCATATCTCGCTCATAACGGGGAGTATGTCATATCCCGCGTTTTTTAATCCCTCAAGGGCAGAAAGCGATCTTTCAAGAGTGCAAAAGGAGCCGCAGAGGGCATATCCTATCATATATATCCCTCCTCCTTAAGTATTGATTCAACAGTTTTTGCAATTATTTTTCCTGCGCTTACGGGAGCTGTTTTACCGGGCAGGGAAAGAGCCCATATCACTCTTTTGCCAAGGGCTGATGCGTCCTCTCTGCATACTCCGCCCGGCTTTGATGCAAGATCGACTATAAGGGCGTCATCGGGCACGGACCGCAAAAGCTCCTTATCGAAAAGCTGCTTCGGTACCGTGTTGAATATCAGGTCAGCCCTTGAAACAGCCTCCCTCGGCTTATTTATATCAAAGGGAGTATATCCCATAGAGGATATCCATGCGATATCCGCCGCCCTTCTTGCGCCTACATAGACCCTTGCTCCGAGAGCATCAAGATATTTAGCCAATATCTTGCCGATCCTTCCGTACCCGAATATCAGAGTGTTTGAGGAATGAAGAGTTATATCGGTTTCCCGAATTGCCAGCTCAAGAGCGCCCTCCGCCGTCGGTACGGCATTGAGAACGTTAAGCTCCTCTCTTTCAAGATAATCTATGACTCTTATTCCGTAGTCCCTTGCCTTGGAGTAAAGGGCGGTATCCGCCTTCCCCGCCAAAACAAGAGTGTGGGCATGAAGGGCTTTGAAAAGCGAATCGGTATCAAGAGTTATATCGGCAGGAGTGTTGATACGTACGGCATCCCCGTAGGGCAGGGGAAGAAGCACAACGTCAGCCGTATCCGAAATTTTTTTAAGGTCAGGGACCCCGCCTTCTCCCGATACGGCATAGCACTTTGTCACAAAGCCTTTCTCCTTAAGCACCTTTGCACAGACCTTTTGTCTTTTATCTCCGCCTATGACTGCGATATTTATATCTCGTATCATTTGGCATTTTTCCTTTCATAAATACCGAAAACCGCCGCCGGTCACTGCCCGGCGGCGGTTTGGCTATTAATATTATATGACGAAAGGAGTAAAGCGTTATGCTTTGGTGTAAGTTGTTCCCTGCGAAGAATCCTTCAGGGTGATACCCTGTGCCGCAAGCTCGTCGCGGATACGGTCAGCCTCGGCATAATTCTTTGCCTTCTTCGCCTCGGCGCGCTTCGCGATCATTTCAAGGATGTATGCATCCTCCTCGCTGGCCTCTTCCTTTTCCTCCTTTAAAGCATCCGCTGCCTTTAAAAGGTCAAGGGAAAGCACACGGTCGAAATCTGAAAGCAGGAATCTCTTTGTGGCACCGTTGGTCTTTGCCTTAAGCACGTCGTAAAGAGCGGTGATACCGAGAGAGGTATTGAGGTCGTTGCCCATAACGTCATTGAATTTAGCGCGGTATTCTTCAACTACAGCCATATCGACCCCGCCGTCATTTGCATCAAAGGTCGCGATCTTCTTTATAAGCTTATCGTAAGCCTGCGCCGCATTGTCGAGAGAATCCCATGAGAATACAAGGGATTTTCTGTAATGGGACTGGAGGCAGAAGAGACGGTAAACGATGGGGTTATAGCCCTTTTCCTCAAGGAGGGAAACGGTTAAAAATTCGCCCTTGGATTTACTCATCTTACCGCCCGAGGTGTTAAGGTGAAGCACGTGGAACCAATGGGTACACCATTCGTGTCCGATATAAGCCTCGCTCTGTGCTATCTCGTTTGTGTGATGGGGGAAGGCGTTGTCTATACCGCCGCAATGAAGGTCGAGACGGTCGCCTAAATACTTCATACTGATGGCGGAGCATTCGATATGCCAGCCGGGATAACCGATACCCCAGGGGCTGTCCCATTTTAATTCCTGATCGTCAAATTTTGATTTTGTGAACCACAGAACAAAGTCGGTCTTGTTCCTTTTATTAGTATCCTCTTCAACACCCTCGCGTACACCTACTGCAAGGTCCTCGGCATCATGGTTGTTGAAAACGTAGTATTCCTTTAATTTTGACGTATCAAAATAAACGTTGCCGCCTGCAATATATGCGTAGTCCTTTTCGATGAGACCCTCTACCATTTCGATAAATTCGGGAATACAGCCTGTTGCGGGCTGAACTGTGTTGGGAATTTTGATGTTAAGCTTGCCGCAATCCGCAAAAAATGCGTCGGTATAGAACTTTGCAATTTCCATAACCGTTTTCTTTTCACGCTTTGCACCCTTTAGCATCTTGTCCTCGCCGGTGTCGGCATCGCTTGAAAGATGTCCCACGTCGGTGATGTTCATAACGCGGTTTACGTCATATCCTGAATATACCAGGTATTTTTCGAGCACGTCCTCCATAATATAACTGCGGAGGTTGCCGATATGAGCAAAGTGATAAACGGTGGGACCGCAGGTGTACATACGCACCTTGCCCTCCTCATAGGTCTTAAAATCTTCCTTTTGTCTTGTCAGTGAGTTATATAATTTCATTTTTCAAGTTCCTTTAATTTCTTTTCAAGCTGATTTATTTTCACCTGCATACGGCAGAGCTCCTGGGAAACGGGGTCGGGGATATGCACCTGGTCAAGGTCAACGCCGTGAACTACCTTTTTACCGTCACGACGCACAACTCTTGCGGGAATACCCACAGCCGTTGAGTTTTCCGGCAGGGGAGCAAGCACTACCGCATTTGCCGCTATCTTTGTATTGGAGCCTACCTCGAAGGGGCCCAGCACCTTTGCGCCGGCGCCTACCATAACGTTTTCGCCGAGGGTAGGATGTCTTTTACCGGTATCCTTGCCTGTACCGCCCAAGGTAACTCCCTGATAAAGAGTACAGTTGTTGCCCACAACGGCGGTCTCGCCTATTACTACTCCGCTGCCGTGGTCGATAAATACACCCTTGCCTATCTTTGCACCGGGGTGGATCTCAATTCCCGTTATATGTCTTGCACTCTGGCTTATAAGCCTTGCCGCAAAGAGATAACCTCTTTTATAAAGCATATGGGAAAGACGGTAAGCAAGTATTGCGTGAAGTCCGGAATAGAGTAAAAGTATCTCCGCAGAGCTTCTTGCCGCAGGGTCACGTTCCTTTATAACCGCCACATCGTCTGCGATCTCCTTGTAGCACCGCCAGATCATGCGGGTAGCTTTTTGTTTTTTGAGAAGCGCTACCAATTCCTTATCGGTCATAATACTGCCTCCTTTACAGAAGTTTAATTATAATTATTATATTATAAAAATCCCTTTTTGTAAATACCTACGCCGTAAAAACCTTTCGTCAAATTTTGTAACGGGGGGAAATTGAAAAAACTGTTGACATTCTTACAAAAAAATAGTAATATATATACGATAGAGATATACAAAATTCAATGGAGGCAGATATGGCTGAAGAACTTTTTGAGCCCGAGCTTATCACCTTAACAGATGAAGAGGGCAATGAAACACAGTTTGAAATAATTGCAAGCTATGAAATGGACGGCGTAGGTTACCTCGCACTCGTTCCTACAGAAAACAACGATGAGGGTGAATACGTTATTCTCCGCCTTGAGGCAGATCCCGAAAACGAAGGCGAAGAGATCCTCGTAACCATCGATGATGACGAGGAGTTCGATAAGATCGCCGATATTTTCGACGATATGCTTTTCGAGGACGACGGCGAATAACAGCCGAAGGCAAATCAAAAATTTCCTGCTTAGTTCGTGATATTCTGAGTAATTAAACCCACACCTTACAAATGGAGTCCGGCCTTCCGTTGAAGGGTATGCAGACCTCCCCTTCTCCCCTGCTTATGTCACGGGAACAAGGGACGCTGGGAGCACAAAACATCGGAGAGGACACCAACCTGCTTATGCAGGGTTTTAAATTCTCGTTTACACGGCTCGGCGGGGTTTTTTTGTGCCGGCGGGCACCCCGAATGATCGGGTGTGGCAGTTTTACCTTACCCTTTGTTCAGTGCCCGAAGTAAAGAAACGGTGATCCGATCAAAATATGCCGGCGGGCACCCCGAATGATCGGTGTGGCAGTTTGCCCTTACCCTTTGTTCAGTGCCCGAAGTAAAGAAACGGTGATCCGATCAAAATATGCCGGCGGACACACCGAATCCCGCTTATTTTTATAATACGAACAAATCACACGAAGTATCTATAAAGTAAAAAAAGACAGGAATCTGTCTTTTTTTACTTTGAAAATATTTATCACTCCGTATAATAAGTAAAGCCCTTTTCCGATGCATAGGTCTCTGCCGTTGAGCCGTCATAGCAATATATTTCAAAGCCTTCGCAGCAGTCATAGAATGCATTGTCAGCCCACTCGGCATCGGTCGAATAGATATATACCGTTCCAAGCTTGTCAAAGAAGGAGAAGGCATATTTTTCAACGGTCTTAACGGTGGAGGGAACGGTAAGGGTCTCAACTCCCCAGCAGCTCTGGAAAGCAGATTCCTCTATTGTTACAACTCCCTCGGGAATCTTAAGGTCGGCAACGTCGGCGCAGGCACCGAAAGCCCGTATGCCTATGCTTCTCAAGGTGGAGGGAAGGGAGATGGAGGCACAGTTGAAGGAATTGTCAAAGCAGTAATTGCCCACTCTTGTGATCCCCTCCGAAATAATGATGCTCGTTATATTGCTGCGGTGATCTACCCAGGGAACGTCTTCCTTTGTTTCGTAGTCGGGAAGCTCACCCTTGCCTGTTATTTTAAGCGTTCCGTATTCGTCGATCTCCCAGTAGATCTCTCCGTCATTATAGGCGGGAGCGTCAATGTCGGGAGCATCGGTGTCGGGAGCATCGGTGTCGGGAGCGTCTGTTTCGGGGCGGTAGGAGTCCATGACGTCCTCGGTATCAACTGCACCGGGTATCTCCTCGGTCTCACGGTCATTGTCCTTCTTATCGTCGTCATCGTCATCGTCACGGCTTGATATCGTGGAAGAGGATGAGCTGTCAAAATAATCGATAATGGCGGGTATTGCAAAGACAGCGCCGACACTCAGAGCTATTGCCAGAACGAGGATGACAGCGATTATTGCAACTATAAGTCCGGTTTTCTTTTTCTTTTTCGGAGGAGTTTGCTGTACGGGTCTTTGGGGCTGTGCGGGTCTCTGGGGCTGTGCGGGTCTCTGGGGCTGCGGGGGACGGGGTACCGAATTCTGCACGGGCGCCTTATGAGCTACCGCAACGGTAGCATCGATATTGGGGACGTCAGAGCTGACACCGGCCGCAAGCCTGTTCTTATAACCGAGAAGTGCGTTCTTGAAGGCCTTTGCTGTTCTGAATCTCTTTGCAGGATCAAAAGCACAGGCGGTGAGGATTATATCGGAGAGCTCCTTCGATGCATTTGCAGGCGGGGGAAGGGGCTCGCCTTTAAGACGGCGGTCAGCCGCCGCCATTCTCTCGTTATAGGTCACAGCGGGGGACTTGGGGTCAACGAAGGGCTGACGGTTGTTATTCAAAAGGGTGTACATAACGATACCGAGCGAATAGATATCAACGGTGGAATCGTAGTTCTTACGGTTAGCCACCTCGGGAGCCATATAGCTGTACGTACCCTTTGCCGACATTGCGCCCGCGGTTTTGCCGAGCTCCTTTGCAACGCCGAAATCGCCGAGCTTGTAATCACCGTTCTTTGAAATGAATATATTTGCAGGCTTTATATCTCGGTGGATAATGTTATTTTTGGAGCAAAGCTCGAGAGCGGAGCAGAGATCTATACCCAATTTGAGAACGTCCTCAAGCGCAACCGTACCCTTTGACATTCGTACGGCAAAGGATTCGAGCAGCTCCATACGGATAAAGATATCCCAGCCTACCTTACCGTCCTTTTTTTCAAGAATACGGTAGTCCTCGACCGAAACGGTATTGGCTGTGCCCTTTAGTTCCTCCATGAGCTTTATTTCGTTTACGAAATCCGAAACAACGCTTTCGAGATATTCCTTCGATTCTCTGTCCGTCATGCCCTCCGAGTGCAGAGCCTCGACCTCCGCTTGATTGTTGGGGACGGATATTACCTTGATGGCGCAGAAGGTGGTAATCGAATGCTCTTCTCTTACAGCCTTATACACCTTTCCGTAGGAGCCCTCGCCCAAGACCTCGGTTATCTTCCATTCGGGCCAGAATTCCTGCATTCTTTCAATTCCCATTTTGATCTTCCTCATTTTTAATTATAATTAATTATATTATAACAGTTATTTTCTTTTAAATCAATATTTTCACCGGGAAATTCTTTAAATTTCGTTAATATTCGGTTATTTTTTTAATAGTATCATAAAAGCATATGATATAAACGAAAGGCATCGTTATGAAAAGAACGTTTTTAATATTAATATGCGTACTGTTTGTCCTTGCACTTTCCGGCTGTAAGGAGGAAAGGATAGGATTAGAGGACTATACAGTATATACCTCAAAGGACTGCGAGAGCTGGGAAAGCGAGGCGGCGCGCACCCTTATCGAAAAGATAAAGGAGAACCACGGTGTTGAGCTCACTCTTACCCATACGCCCTCGGAGACCTCCATCATTATAGGAAAGACCTTCCTTTCGGAAAAGGAGCAAAAGCTCTTTGACTATGAGGAAATGGGGGATATGGGCTATTCTGTAAGAAATTCTGAGCAACAGTATATAATAACCGCCAATAACGGCTTCGCCTTAAAGGAGGCAATATCCTATTTCGTGTCGAATATCATCACCGATAACCGCGAGATGATAAAGGAATGCTCCTATTTTATTCCCGGCAACAGCTTTGAGGCGGATGTAACAAAGCATATAAACGTCAAGACCGAAGGGGAACAGGGGTGTAATATATATACCGTTCCCGCAGGCATCGAAGCAGGTTACCGCTACGGTCCCTCCTTTATAGTAAATGACGACGGCACCATCGATGCATGGTTCGCCTCGGGAGGAAGCGGTACAGAGCAATGGGATTGGATAGTTTATAAGCACTTTGACGGCGGGGAGTGGAGTGAGGAAAAATGCGTATTACAGCCCACCCCGAACGCACTTGACCACTATTCCTGCTGTGACCCCGGTGTGATATATATAAACGGCTACTATTATTTGGGCTACACCTCCACCCTGAACGAAAATCAGGCGGATAACAATCTTTTCGTTGCAAGAAGCAAGGATCCGGACGGACCCTATGAAAAGTGGAACGGAAGCGGATGGGGCGGAAACGACCCTCGTCCCCTTGTATATTTCTCCGAGGACCAGTCGCTTTGGGGAATAGGTGAGGCAAGCTTCGTTGAGCTTGACGGCACCCTTTATATTTACTATACCGTTTCGGGTACCAATGGTCATTGTACAGCCGTTGCCACCGCAGACGCAACGGATGAAAATTGGCCCCTTACCATGAAAAAACAGGGCTATGCTCTTACAAATACCACAAGTGATGCCATAGACGTAAAATACGTTGACGAATATAAAAGATTCATCGCAGTCGCCACAGACGAAAGACTCACCAAGGACAGCTACGCGGTATTCTACGAGTCGCTTGACGGACTCAGCTTTGAGATCACCGATATCTGTAAAAAGGACATATACGAATACTGCCACAACCCGGGTCTTTCGGGTAATGCCAACGGACATATCCTTCCCGGTATGGAAACCTTTATAAGCTATGCATACGGTCCGAAGTGGGGCGTGTGGAATACCTATTTCCAGCCTGTGGAGATATCGCTCGGCGATAAGACCGACACAAGCGAATTAAATGAAGAAAACAGGGTATGCATTAACCTTGAAAGAGACTACAGAAGCTCCGAGTCCCTTGACTTTGTGGGTATCAGCTCCCAGACACAGTGCGTGATGCGCGTGCCGAGCGACAGAAGAACTCTCACCCTTTTCACCGTTGCCTGCAACACCTTCCATAACAGCTGGAGGAACCTCTTTATGTACAGGGACGAGGTAAAGCTTTACGGTTATGATGAGAGCATTATCAGAAGGACGAACGATTATCTGCTTGAATTTGAGATACTCGGTGTGGGAGAAACTATGGTGACCGTGGAATTTCGGGGACATATTACCTACGTATGCATAGTGATATACGAAGCCGGGGCAGAGGGTAAGGTTACCGACCTCAAGCCTCTCGGATGTGATACCTATAATATTTCCGCCCTTCCCGGGGAAAGATACGAGCCTCAGATAAAGAGCCTTGCCTTCTATGATAACGGAGAATGGGAAATGATCTGGTCTTGCAGCCAAAAGGAAATAGAATACGAGTATGATAAGACCAAGCTTACGATAGACGAAAACAGCCATATGATCCCCCTCGAAAACGGAAGCCATAAGGTAACGGTAAAATACGGAGGAAAAAGCTATGAGCTTACAGTGAACGTTGCATTGCCCGATCTTTCAAAACAGATATATACAAAGACCTCGGGCTGCAGCAACCTTGTTTGCCGTACCAACAATACCGAGCTTACGGTAACCGATAACGAAAAGCTTCTTTGTAAGGCAAGCTCATGGATAGACCCCTATATCGTTATAGATTACAAAATGGGCGCCGTGAAGACAACCGATCATTCCTCGCTGACACTAAAATACATGATACCCGAAGCAAATAAGCAGGACAGCTATGAGGCACAGATATTCTTCAAGTGCAACGATGCGGAATTTGATGAGACGAGCAGCCAAAGGGTCAGCCTGATAAAGGACGGCAAATACCACGAGGTAACTCTCGAGCTTTCGGATAAGGACTATTGGCAGGGGTACTTAAAGGAAATACGCATAGACTATTTCGATTCCTGCAAAAAGGAAGACTCCTTTTATATAGAATCAATAACGCTCAATAAATAAACCTGCAGACAAGCTTCCGAAAACCGCCTTATTTCAATACCCGAAATAAAGCAAATTCCCATAATAAGAAAAAAGGGTTGAGCCTTAACGGTTCAATCCTTTTTGATTTATAGAAAATTACTCCGCTTCGTGTGAGCTGTTTGCACCGAGGAATGAAGCGGGATCGGGCGCGGCAACTTGCCGCTTGGGTAAGTAAAGCTCATATAATGATTTTTGTCATAGGTCAGAGGGTCTTTTTCGGCAGCTGCTAAAAAATACCTGTTTGCTTTAAAATAAACGATGCGGTAAAGGTCGATAATGCGGAGAAAAGAGTAGTCCATATGACAAGCTGACCCGCCAATTCCGCATCCCCCTTCATCTCCTGCGCCATTGCAACGCTTGAAACCGCAAGAGGCGAGGCAAACACCGCAACGAAGGCGGCAAAATGCGCTCCCGTAAAGCTCTCTCTGAAGAATAATACGGCACAGGCAATAGCGGTAAACGGAACGAAAAGATTTCGTACGAGCACTCCCGAGATTATCTCCTTTTTCATCCTTCCCACCGTAGAAAACTCAAACCGGGCGCCCAATACCAGAAGTGCAAGGGGAGTTGCCGCATTTGAAAGATATGTAAGGAGCTTATAGAGTGGGGCAATATCGGTCAAACGGAATCCGATCCCGTTTTTTTGAAATACACTTCTTATAAGCAGAAAAACTCCGCCCAGAGCTATGCTTTGGATCAGGGGATTTTTGAGGATGTCAATAATGATCTTTTTGAAATTCGGCTTGCCCTCACCGTAAACGGAAAGACATATTACCGCAAGAATATTGAACAAGGGGATAACAAGAGCGGAAAGCAGGGTCGCCACTGCCGCACCCTCCGTACCGAAGAGCGACTGCGCCAGCGGAATACCGATAAGAGCGTAATTTGAACGGAATGCCGCCTGCATTAGTACTCCTCTTCTCTGTCTTTGACGGGTGCAGAGCGTAACCATGGGAAAGGCAAGAGCAAAGAAGATAAGCACACATACGAAAACGTATATGATATAGGTAAGCTCTATATTTTTTGCCGCCTCTGTTTTATAAACGTTCAGAAACAGCATGGCAGGCAATAGCACCTTGAATACAAGCCTGTTTGCCGTCTTTGAAAATTCGGCGGTCATTAGACCGAGCTTTTTCAGTATATAGCCCAGAGCCACCGTTAAAACTATAGGCAGTACGGCATTTAATGCGAAAATAAATGAATTCATGATCTGCTGATTATATCTGCTATTTTTGCGAAATCCTCAAGGGAAAGCTTTTCTCCCCTTATGTCGGGAGCAAAGCCCGCCTCGGTTATAATATCGGTAAGCTCCGCCTTGTTAAGATGCGAAAATTCGCTTCCCAGAGAATTAACAAGGGTCTTTCTCCTTTGGGAAAAGGCTCCGCGTATGACCTTCATGAGCATTTTTCTGTCTGTGTCAACGGGAGGCTCGCTGTAAAGCTCTATACGCATTACCGCCGAATCAACCTTGGGCTTGGGGATAAAGTTACCGGCTGATACGTCAAAAAGCTTTTCGCATTTTCCGTAATAGGAGAGGGATGCGGTGATGGCGCCGTACTCGCCGTTACCCGGTCTTGCGCAAAGACGGGTCACTACCTCCTTTTGTATCATTACGGTAATACTCTCAAAGCCTGCTTCGCTTTCAGCCAGAGCCATGATGACGGGAGTTGTTATATAATAAGGTAGGTTGGCGCATACGCTTACACTCTCACAGCCCTCAAACTCCTCGTCTATAAGCTTTTTTATATCTAACTTCAAAACGTCGGTATTTATTATCTTAAGATTATCAAATCCGGCTGTGTTTTCCTTGAGCAGAGGAATAATGGTCTCGTCTATCTCGACCGCAACCACCTTTTTTGCGTTTCGGCAAAGCTCCGCCGTTAAAACGCCTAAGCCGGGACCTATTTCAAGAACGCCCTCGGCGGCATTTTCCGCGATGCGCTCCACTACGCGGGGGTTGGTCAAAAAATTCTGTCCGAACTTTTTCTTGAAATTGACTCCGTGAGCCTCCATCTGATTTTTTATGTAGGATATATCGGTAAGCTTCATTTTTTTCTCCCGTAATTCGTTATAAAAGGATTTTATCACATTCGTTTGGCGGATTCAAGATTATTTTGTTAATTGTATGCTTGACAAACCTTTTTTTAAATGTTATAATCATCCTTGTGCTGGAGTGGCGCAGTGGTAGCGCAATTGATTCGTAATCAATAGGCCGTGGGTTCAAATCCCATCTCCAGCTCCATGAAAAAAGTCACTTTTGCCTACCGGCAAAGGTGACTTTTTTCAATGATATCCGTTCCTTTCGGAACGGGTGATATATCTTCGATATGAAATCCACCTTCAGTGGATGATATATGCCTTCGGCATATGAAGGAACGGATATTATATCATATTTGCAATGCAAATATATCATACGGCTTTGCCGTATATCATATCGCTATAGCGATATATCATTGAATAATGCAACAAATTACGTTATGATACTGTTGAAAGAAGGTGCTTTTATGTCTGAAAACAAATTACTTGACTTATTTTTTGAATTTGCAGCCGCTATCGTTGATCTTGTTGACGGTGTAACTGCGCCGAAAAGTTCCTGTATGACCGACCGCTTGCAAGAGCCGACACATCTATTGGTGCGAACATTCACGAGGCATAATACGCACAAAGTAAAAAGGATTTTGTTGCAAAGTTAGAAATTGCTTCATTTCGGGTACTGAAGAAACAAGCTTACGCAAGGTTCAAGCCCGATCATCGGCTAAAACGGCATATGATAAATCTGCCTTCGAAACAACATTCTGCCGTTTTGAATTGCTTTTTTTGTAATGCTTTGAGTATTTGAAAGTCAAATATTTAACATTTTGTAAAAAAGCAAATTTTACCAAGAATTTATATTGCAATTTTGCAAAAAATATTATACAATAAACTTGATTTTGAATTTATACAGGTGATTTAAAATCATATTAAACAGAAAATAATTCAGGAGGAAAAACCCCATGACAAATAATACTTTTGTAAAGAGCTGGATCGATGAGATGGCAGCTCTCACCCAGCCCGACAACATCGTATGGATCGACGGCAGCGAAGAGCAGAGACAGGCTCTTCTTGAACAGGCATTCGCAACAGGCGAAATGATCAAGCTCAACCAGGAGCTTCTCCCCAACTGCTACCTTCACAGAACCGCAGTTAACGACGTTGCTCGTGTAGAGCACAGAACCTTCATCTGCACCTCCAAGAAGGAAGATGCCGGTAACATCAACAATTGGATGGATCCTAAGGAATGCTACGACAAGCTCGGCAAGCTTTTCAAGGGTTCCATGAAGGGTCAGACCATGTACGTAATTCCTTACTCCATGGGTGTTGTAGGCTCAGATTTCGCAAAGATCGGTATTGAGCTTACCGACTCTATCTACGTAGTACTCAATATGCTCATTATGACAAGAGCAGGTAAAGAAGTAATCGACGCTCTCGGTGACAGCGCTGACTTTATCAAGGGTCTCCATGCAAGAGCAGAGCTCGATGAAGAAAAGAGATATATCGTTCACTTCCCCGAAGACAACACCATCTGGTCTGTTAACTCCGGTTACGGCGGAAACGTTCTTCTCGGTAAGAAGTGCTTCGCTCTCCGTATTGCTTCCTACCTCGGTAAGAAGGAAGGCTGGATGGCAGAGCATATGCTCATCCTCGGTATCGAAGGTCCCGACGGCGACGTTAAGTACATCTCCGCGGCATTCCCCTCCGCTTGCGGTAAGACCAACCTCGCAATGCTTATTCCCCCCGAAGTTTATGCTAAGAAGGGCTATAAGGTATGGTGCGTAGGTGACGATATCGCATGGCTCAGAGTTGGTAAGGACGGCAGACTTTGGGCAGTTAACCCCGAAAACGGCTTCTTCGGTGTTGCTCCCGGTACTAACATGAAGTCCAACCCCAACGCTCTTCTCACAACAAAGAGAGACACCATCTTCACCAACGTTGTTCACAACCTTGAAAATAACACAGTATGGTGGGAAGGTCTTGATAAGAATCCTCCCAAAAATGCTGTTAACTGGAAGGGCGAGCCCTGGGATTGTGAATCCGGTGAAAAGGGTGCTCATCCCAACTCCAGATTTACAGCTCTTGCAAAGAACTGCCCCTGCATTTCTTCCGAGTTCGATTCTACAGCAGGCGTACCGATCTCCGCTATCGTATTCGGCGGCCGCCGTGCAAAGACTGCTCCCCTCGTATATCAGTCCACAAGCTGGCAGCACGGTACCTTCGTTGGTTCTATCATGGCTTCCGAAACTACAGCAGCAGCTTCGGGTGCAGTTGGTGTAGTTCGCCGTGACCCCATGGCTATGAGACCCTTCGTTGGTTACGATATGGGTGACTACTTCCAGCATTGGCTCGATATGGGCAAGAAGATCCCCAACGCTCCCAAGATATTCCACGTTAACTGGTTCCGTACCGATGACGAAGGACACTTCATTTGGCCCGGCTTCGGCGACAATATGCGTGTTCTTATGTGGATCCTTGCAAGATGCGAAGACAAGGTAGATGCAGTAGAGACCGCTATCGGCTTCGTTCCCAAGGCTGAGGACATCAATATCGAAGGCCTTGATATCGATATCGATACTATCAAGGAGCTTCTCCGTGTTGATACTACTTCCTGGAAGGAAGATATCGAAAACATCAAGGAATTCTACGCTATGATCGGTGAAAGAGTTCCCGCAGAGCTTCACGAAGAGCTCGCAGCTCTCGAAGCTCGTCTTGGTTGATTCTGAACTTTAGTTTAACAATGAGATCCATCCGTGAAAGCGGATGGATCTTTTATTTTACCACACTCAGTGTATTAAAAAGCGGTTTTCGCAAGCTTCATCCCGATCATTTCTGCGGCGCCCGCTTTTGTTTTACGGGAGGATAAGAGCTTCATATTTGGTGGAAATGAACAAAGTTGATGAAATTATTATTGACTTTTAAGTGATATTGTGATAACTTTAATATATAGTTTGGATCATAGATACAAAAAGGCGCGCATAGCGCACCGAATTCCGCTCCCTTTCCCGGTGCAAACGATTTGCACGGAATAAAGCAGATTCCTATAATACAAAAAATACATTAAAAGGAGATTTCCCATGTTCAAAAAGACTTTTAAAACTGTATCAGCGTTGCTTTTGACAGCGGCGATGCTCATTTCGGTTATGCCGCAAAGCTATGCGGCAGAAAAAGAAACCGAGCCGTTGGTTGACATAAGAGAGTATAACCATATCATCCCCGACGGCAGTGTGTCCGAATTCGGATATCAGGGTATGAAAAGGGTTGACAGTAACGGCGATGAGGTAAAGCGCGAGTCTGCTGTTTATTCCGACCGCGATATTGCAAAGTCTTCTCTTGCGGGAAACTACCCTTCAGAGTATAACACTCTCGGTGAGGTAAACTCTGTCGGAACTCCTATCATTACACCTATAAAGGATCAGGGTAATTCGGGAAACTGCTGGGCATTTGCCCACACCTCCCTTGCGGAGACCGCATATATCCGTAAGCAGCCTGTCGGAACAGTTGATTTTTCGGAATCACATCTTGCTTACTTTGCATGGAACTCCAAGCCCCTTGACCCCTCCGACCCTACGTATATCGACGGCAGACGCCACGGCGACCCTTATAACCAGGGAGGCAACGTATATTTCGGCGGTTCTACATATGCAAGATGGACGGGTCCCGAGGTGGAAGCATATCTTCCTGCTGTGAATTGGTACGGTGCATATGCAAGCGTAAGCTACAGCGAAAATATACGTTATATCTCGGAGTCGCATATCAACTGCTCGATCGAGATAAATCCTAAGAATATTGCGGCTACAAAGGAAGCCGTTATGACCTACGGCGGTGTTCTGACCGATTATTTATCCAATGCCTTGGGATATAATTACCTTCCTAATGCGGTAGCATATTATCAGAATATGGGAGCACAGGTAAACCATGAGGTCGTTATAGTAGGCTGGAACGACAACTTCTCAAAGTCGAATTTTAATTCTCTTATGACCCCTCCCGGAAACGGTGCATGGCTTGTAAAGAACAGCTGGGGCGCCGATTGGGGCAACGGCGGAGGTTATTTATGGATCTCTTATTATGACGCTTCGCTTACCACGGGAAGGATCATAGATTTCGATCCTATCGACAAGGCGGATAACAACTATTCCTATGACGGCGACTGGGCTATGGGTCTTACCTATTATTGGTTCGTTTCTCCCGGTCCGTACCATCCGATGCTTACGGCAAACGTATTTACCGCAAAGGGTAACGAGACCCTTACAGAGGTAGGCTACTATTCGCTTAATACCCTGGGCAGGCTTACTGTCAGAGTTTATGTTGATATAAACGAGGGAGACCCCATGTCGGGTACCTTCGTTTCGGGTCAGGTGCTTCAGGTAGGCGAGGGCTATTATACAATTAAGCTCAATGACCCAGTCAAATTAAAGGCAGGCCAGCGCTTTTCGGTGGTTATGGAGATGATCAACCAGACAGACGGCGAGTACAGCTATATGGTTGAAGAATTAAACGGAGGCGCGCACACCGCAAGTCCCGGACAGACCTATTATCTTGACCCCAGAGATAATAAATGGTATTCAGACAATTGGAATGCTATCATAAAGGCATTTACTGTTTCGGATGAGGTTGATAAAAGCGATCTTATCAATATGGTCGAGCTTTGTGATGAATCCGGTATAGGTACTGAGGTTCATTACTATAACGAGGCGGTAAGAATAATCAACGATGAAACTGCCCGCGTGCAGGAGGTCAAAAATGCTTATAAGCGCCTTTACGAGCTCTATCAAGGCATGGCGGGAAAGACGGGAACTATCAGATTCGAAGCTGTTTTACCTGTTGAGGAATCCCCCGAGGATCTGACGTACCGCGGCGGTACTGCGGTCATCCCCGACGTAACTCCCGAGTATCCCGGCTGGGCATTTGTGGGCTGGAGCGTTTCGGGCGCGGCAGATACCTACTACAAGCCGGGTCAGACAGTAACAGATCTTCCCGGCGGAGATATTACCCTTAAGGGTGTTTGGAGGACCTCGGATGCTGACGGTCAGCTTCCTACAGGCGGCTATTATACTGTATATTATCACGCAAACGGCGGTAAGTGGTCTGCAACGGATAATTCAAGTCTTAAGATCCCCAATACTGTTTACGGTCAGATGACCTTTGGTATGCAATTCAGCTTTCCTGCCGAAACGGCAACACTTTCCCGTAACGGCTACAGACTTCATACAGATCCCGAGGATCTTACGGTCGTTCAGTTCCGTTCGGGCGACGGTAAGGGCAATACCACATACAACGATACGGAATTCGCTAACGGCTACGAATATGAAATATACTCAAACGGCTATAAATACAGCGCATTTATGGTAAATACCGACAGAGTTCCGTATGGCGAAAACGTATTTATTTACGCCTGCTGGGATCCTGTTATCACCTATAATATCAATGACGGCTCAAGGGATATTCAGGATTTTGTTGATGTGACCGAAGGATATAATTACACCCTCCTCGGTTCGGGAGGCTATACAAGATATTCCTCCTCCTCAGAATTCAACGCAGGTGACGAAAGCAATACTCTCCTTGCAAACCGCGAGGGCTACAGCGCAAGAACAATGATCCCCGAAAGAGAGGGATATATACTGACAGGCTGGAATACCGAGGCAGACGGAAGCGGAAACTTCTATGCAGCAGGCAGCCAAATAGAAGTAACCGAGCCCGTAACGCTTTACGGTGTATGGGAAGAGGAAAAGCCCGAAGAGCCTGTAGTAACCGAGCCCGCGGCAACGGCAGAGGGCGCAGTTGTTACAATTTCCGGTCTCACAGCAGAGGTAAAGGACGTATTCCTTGCTCTCGGTGAGTATGATAACTACACCGACGTAAACAATAATAAGATCGTTCGTCTTACCCAGAACAAGCTTAAGGGCGCGCAGTCTTATGACTACACAGTTCCCGCAGGCGGTGTATATACTGTTCTTGTAAGATACAATGACGGTACGATGAAATACGTTTACGTTACCGTTGACGTAGTAGAGCCTGCCATGTCTGCTGACGGTCTCCAGATCACAGTTAAGAACCTTGAAGGTGTTAAGGTCATACGTACCGCATACGGCACTTATAAGACCGGCGCACAGATAAAGGCGGCAGAAGGCTCAAGGGCATTCACAGCCAAGGGCGTACTCAAGGGTGTTGACGAATACACCATTCAGTACAGAGATAACGGAACAGCTACCATAGCAGTATGCTATGAAAACGGCTACATGAAGATCTTTGTAGTAGAAATTCAGCAGAAGATACCTACCTTCACACAGAACGACAACGTTGTTACCTTCGGTAACCTCGACGATCTCAAGGTAGTACGCTATGCAAAGGGTGAATATACCACCTCCTCGCAGATAAAGGCGGCTCCCGGTTCTGTAGCACTCAAGCCCGAAAAGGTAGTTAACGGACTTCTCACCGTTGAACTCAAGTCCGCAGGAACATATACCTTCTGCGTACAGTACAACGACGAGTCTTATAACTACTACGTAGTTACAGTTGAATAATATAATTTAACTACTAAGGCAGAGAGCGAAAGCTCTCTGCTTCTTCTTTTATACTAACCGTCTTTAACAACCAAAGGGTACGAGCCTTTGCCTTACCATAAAGGGGAAGGGGGACCACCGGGAGGGGTCCTCGAAACGAGCTTGCAGAGTCTCTATGTCATCGACTGAAACGGTGGATGAGGTGACCGAAGCTTTAATAAATTTCATGTAATGCAATTGTATATTATAAAAAAACAGGCTTATCAAGTTTTGGAGTTTCTCCATAATCGTTTGGGTTTAGAGACCGTAATTTTATATTATAGGAAATTACTCTATTTCGTGTAAGATATTTTCACCGCAGAAAGGAGCGGATTACGGTCATCCTGCCAATGCTTTACTGTCAGGTCGATTTATATTAAAAAGGGTAATTTATACAAAAAACAGAAAAATAATTATTGACTTTTGAGCAATATTATGGTATCTTTAATATATATGATGTAATTTGTACATATAATTTTAAAAAATACAATAATTGAAAGGAGTCCCCTTATGTTCAAGAAGAGTTTGAGATCGGCAGTTGCATTGTTGATGGTAGCGGCAATGCTCGTTTCTGTTGCGCCCCTTACGTTTGCGGCGCAGGAGGAAGCTGCCCCCGCTGCTGCTACCCGTGAATTTAATCATATCGTTCCCGGCGGCGATGTGTCCGAATTCGGTTATCAGTCGATGAAAACTGTTGACGACAGCGGTAAGGAAGTAAAGCGCGAAAGTGCTGTTGTTTCCGACCGTGACATCGCTTTGTCAACCCTTGCAGGCGATTATCCCGCAGAGTACAATTCTCTCGGAGAGGTAAATTCTGTAGGCACACCGATCATCACCCCCATCAAGGACCAGGGTTATTCGGGTAACTGCTGGGCATTTGCGCATATTTCTCTCGCGGAGACAGCTTATATCCGCAAGCAGGACAACGCAGGCTCGGTAAACTTCTCCGAGGCTCACCTTGCATACTTCTCCTGGAACTCCAGAACCAGCGACCCCAACGATCCCATGTGGGTTGACGGTATGATAGAGGCCGACCCCTATAATCTCGGCGGTAACGTTTATTTTGCAGGCGGATGCCTTGCAAGATGGGCAGGTCCCGAGCACGAAGCATATCTGCCTCCTATAAATTGGTACGGCGCTTATGCACGTGTAGGCTACAGTGAAAATATGCGTTATATCTCTGAAGCGCATATTACAAGCTCTGTAGAGCTCAACCCCAAGAATATTGCGGCTACCAAGGATGCTATCATGAATTACGGCAGCGTTCTTGCAGATTACTATTCCACATCCTACGGCTATAATTATCTTCCCAATGCAGTTGCATTCTATCAGAATATGTATGACAGCTTCAACCACGAGGTCGTTATCGTCGGCTGGAACGACAATTTCTCAAGATGGAATTTCAACGGCTCCATGACACCTCCCGGCAACGGAGCATGGCTTGTTAAGAACAGCTGGGCAGAGGACTGGGGTAACGGCGGCGGTTATTTCTGGATGTCTTATTATGAAAGATCTCTTGTAAGTGCAAGAATCATAGATTTCGACCCCATTAACGTTGCAGATAATAACTATTCCTATGACGGTGACTGGGCTAACGGTCTTACCTATTTCTGGTTCCCGGATTTCGGTCCCAGCCATCCTATCCACACAGCTAACGTATTCACCGCAAAGAGTGATGAAATACTTACCGAGGTAGGCTACTACTCTCTTAACACTTTAGGTCAGCTTACCGTTAGAGTATATGTTGATCCCAATGAGGGCGATCCCATGTCCGGTACCTTCTCCTCCGGTCTTGTTACCAATGTGGGCGAGGGCTACTATAATATCAAGCTCAATGATCCCGTTCAGCTTAAGGCAGGTCAGAAATTCTCTGTTGTTATGGAGATGATCAACCTTGTAGGCGGTCAGTACAGCTACGCGGTTGAAGAGTATAACGGTGACAGAGCAACAGCTCTTCCCGGTCAGACCTATTACCTCGATCCCGAAGAAAAGGTTTGGTATCCCGATAAGTGGAATGCGCTTATCAAGGCTTTCACGGTTTCCAAGGAGATCGACAAGAGCGACCTTATCCGTATGGTCGAGGTATGTGACGAATTCGATATCGGCGAAGAGGTACACTACTATAACGAAGCAGTAAGATTAATAAATGATGAAAACGCACGCGGTCAGGAAGTAAGAAATGCTTATAAGCGTCTTCTTGAGTTCTATCGCGGTCAGGTAGGCAACTCCGGTTTCATTAAGTTTGATCCCGTTCTTCCCGTAGATGAGGTACCCGAGACCATCTTCTACCGGGGCGGTCAGGCGGTCATCCCCGAGGTAACTCCCGAATGTGAAGGCTGGGCATTCGTAGGCTGGAGCATTAGCGGTCAGGCAGATATTTACTTTAAGCCGGGTCAGCTTGCTACCGCGCTTCCCGGCGGTGATATTACCCTTAAGGGTGTTTGGAGAACCTCCAACGGCGACGGCAGACTTCCCACAGGCGGTTACTACACCACCTACTACCATGCAAACGGCGGTACTTGGAAGGACGCAGACAGCTCTGTCTTGAGAATACCTACAAACGTTGGTTTCGGTCAGATGCAGTTTGCACAGCAGTTTGCATTCCCTGCAGATACCGCAACTCTCTCCCGTGACGGTTACAGACTCCATACAGATCTGACCGATATGACGGTAGTTGAATTCCGTTCCGGTGACGGTAAGGGCAATACCACCTATAACGATCCCGAGCATGGTAACGGTTATGAATATGAGATCTATTCCAACGGCTATAAGGGCAGCGTATTTATGGTAAATACAGACCGTGTTCCTTACGGTAAAAACGTATTTGTATATGCTTGCTGGGATCCGATAGTAACCTATAACCTTAACGACGGCTCCGAGGCAATTCAGGACTTTAATTACATTACCGACGGTGATGCTTATACCCTCCTTTCCGAGGGTGATTACACCAGATATTCTTCGTCCTCTGAGCTCAACGCAGATTTCAGAGAGGTTGACGGTAACAATACTCTTATTCCCAACCGTGAAGGCTATAACGGCAGAACTCAGATCCCTCAGAAAATAGGATACGTTCTTGCAGGCTGGAACACCAAGGCTGACGGTACCGGTGAATTCTACTCGGCAGGCACTGCTATCGACGTAATCGAGCCTATTACACTTTATGCTATGTGGATGCCCGAAGGCGATCACGAGCATGAATATATCGCAATAACAACTCCCGCTACCTGTACCGAAGACGGTGTTATAGTTTATACCTGTATCTGTGGTGACAGCTACAGCGAAGTTATTCCCGCTACGGGCCACTCTTGGGGCGAATGGAGAATAATCAAGGAAGCAACTGTTTTTGAAGACGGTGAAGAACGCAGAACCTGCGATAACTGCGGAGCTACCGAAAGTAACGTTATCCCTGCAACTGGCTACGTAACTCCTGCAGAGGTAACAGTTAAGGATATGACCGTAAGCATTACAAACGCTTCCGACGTTAAGAGCGTTAAGTATGCGAAGGGCAGATATATCTCTCTTGAAGCTCTCGAGGAGGCAGGCGCTGCAACTATTGCAAACGTTGCGGCAGGTGCAGTTGATAACGTATATTCTCTCGACGTAGAAGAAGAGGGCATCTATACCTTCTGGGTACAGATGATAGACGGCAGAGCATTCTTTAACCTCGTAGAGGCAAAGAAGCCCGAAGAGCCCGTTGAATCGGATATCAAGGCAACCGCAAACGGCGCAGTTGTTACAATTTCCGGACTCGATGCAGAAGTAAAGGACGTATTCCTTGCTCTCGGTGAGTATGATAACTACACCGACGTAAACAATAATAAGATCGTTCGTCTTACCCAGAACAAGCTTCAGGGAGCTGAAAGCTATGACTACACAGTTCCCGCAGGCGGTGTATATACAGTTCTTGTAAGATACAATGACGGTACGATGAAATACGTTTACGTTACCGTTGACGTAGTAGAGCCTACCATGTCTGCAAACGGCTTACAGATAACCGTTTCGAACCTTGAAGGTGTTAAGGTCATCAGAACAGCATACGGTACTTATAAGACCGGCGCGCAGATAAAGGCGGCAGAAGGCTCAAGAGCATTCACAGCCAAGGGCGTACTCAAGGGTGTTGACGAATACACCATTCAGTACAGAGATAACGGAACAGCTACCATAGCAGTATGCTATGAAAACGGCTACATGAAGATCTTTGTAGTAGAAATTCAGCAGAAGGTACCTACCTTCACACAGAACGACAACGTTGTTACCTTCGGTAACCTCGACGATCTCAAGGTAGTACGCTATGCAAAGGGTGAATATACCACATCCTCGCAGATAAAGGCGGCTCCCGGTTCTGTAGCACTCAAGCCCGAAAAGGTAGTTAACGGACTTCTCACCGTTGAACTCAAGTCCGCAGGAACATATACCTTCTGCGTACAGTACAACGATGAATCCTACAATTACTTTACCGTAGTTGTTGAGTAAACAAAATATATGAAAGAAGGCGAGAAATCGCCTTCTTTCAGACTGTCGAAAAAGTCGGTCGGACGTGTGAAGAAATTCTTTTTTTAAGTTTAAGACGCCCAATAAATTAATTAGAAAATAAGCTTCACAACTCCTGATAAAGTTGAATAACTATTCAATAGCGGTGTAAACGTCGAGTTCACACCGCTATTTCACACTTTTCCGTGAAAAGGGGCTCTACCGTACATAGTACGCCTACGTCCCCTTTTCACGAAAACCTACGCTTCCTTTTTCGAAGCCTGACAGCTTGTCGATAAGTTTATCGACAAGCTGGGCAGAGAGCGAAAGCTCTCTGCTTTTTTCTGTATAGGGCGGCAATGAAAGAGAAAAAGCCAAAGCTTTCGTTTTGAAGGGGAGAAAAGGGAGAGGGGGTTATTCGTTTGACGTCAGTATCATTATAACACATGATTTTGCCTTTCGGTAGGGTACCCCCCCTGAAAATCGTTCGACAAAGTTTGCATTCTCCGAACCTCTGTCCTTTTTTGGATATAAGGCGCTGACATTTGTGTACGGCGCCGTAAATATATATTGATCTATCCTCTCCTGACCTATACTAACCTATACTATCCTATACTATCCTATCCTGTGTATCCAAAATGCTTACATTACGGATACAAAATGATGACAGAAGGGATACAAAACGGTGACAGAGCGGATACAAAATGATGACAGAGCTATATAAAAAATACTCTTGATATTTTAAATAATTATGATATAATTATACTGAATATACGAATCAAAGAGAGGGATATGCATAAATGAAAGTTACCCTTAAAAATTTAACGAAAATATTTCCGTCAAGAAACAACAAAGAGAAGAAAAATGTCGTTGCAGTTGCGGATTTCAGTTTTGAGATACCCGACGGCAAGCTTATAGGACTTTTGGGTCCCTCGGGTTGCGGAAAATCCACCACTCTTTCTCTTATCTGCGGACTTCAAAAGCCCAGCTCAGGTAAGATATTTTTCGGAGAGGATGACGTAACGAATCTGCCTCCCGAAAACCGCGGTGTGGGTATGGTATTCCAGAACTATGCTCTTTATCCCCATCTTACCGTAAAGCAGAACATAACCTTCCCCCTTGAAAACCTCCGCGGAAAGGACAAGCTTACAAAGCAGGAAATGGCGGAAAAGGCTCTTGAGGCGGCAAAGCTGGTGCAGATAGAGGAGCTTATGGACCGTAAGCCCTCCGAGCTTTCGGGCGGTCAGCAGCAGAGAGTTGCCATTGCCCGCGCTCTTGTAAAGATGCCCCGTGTACTCTTACTTGACGAGCCCTTGTCAAACCTTGACGCAAGACTCCGTCTTGCCACCCGTGAGGAGATACGCCGTATTCAGCAGGCAACGGGAATAACCACCATATTCGTTACCCATGACCAGGAGGAGGCGATGAGCATCTCCGACCTTATCGTTGTAATGAAGGAGGGTGTTCTCCAGCAGATAGGCAAGCCTCAGGAGGTATATAACGACCCCTGCAACCTCTTTGTTGCAAAGTTCTTAGGTACTCCCCCCATAAACGTTTTTGAGGGTGAGGTAAAGGATAAAAAGCTCTGTATAGGCGGTGCTCCGGTCATGGATGCCGACCTTCCCGATGCTCTTGTTACCGTGGGAATACGTCCCGAGGGCTTTATTGTTGACGAAAACGGCGCCTTTGAAGCCGGGCTTGACCGCGTTGAGGTAATGGGCAGAGATATTTCTGTTATCGCAAAGCATCCTTCCTGCGAGACACCCCTTTTCCGTGCGATACTCAACGGAGAAAACGAGGTGGAGGGCGAAAGGATAAGATTTACCCTTAAGCCCCGCAAGGTATATATTTTCGATAAGGAAAGCGGATGCCGTATTGAGGTGAAGTGATGGAAAAGAATAACTGTAAGGCGTGGCTGTATCTCCTGCCTGCCATCATCTTTTTAGCGGTATTTCTGGTATATCCCTTGATAGACGTTTTTATATATTCCTTTGAGGAGGGCTACAACTCGGTTACCGGAAGCAGCTTCGGTATCGGTTTGTATAATTACCGTTACGTTCTCCGCGACCCCTATTTTCTTATGGCGCTTAAGAATACCCTTATTCTTGTGCTTATAACAGTTCCTTTATCAACAGCTCTCGCGCTACTTATTTCTCTTGGACTGTCCTCGGTAAAAAAGCTTCGCGAGCTTTTCCAGACAGTATATTTTCTCCCCTACGTTACCAATACTCTGGCGGTGGGCTTGGTGTTCATGATACTTTTCCAAAAGACAGAGTATTCAAACGGACTTATAAACCTTCTTTTGGAGCTGTTCGGTATCTCCCCCGTGGATTTTATTAACGGCCCCTATATTGCAAAGATAAGTGTTCTCTGTATCTATACCGTATGGGTGGTACTGCCCTTTAAGATATTGCTTCTTACCTCGGCTCTTGCCTCGGTAAAGCAGGACTACTATAACGCGGCAATGATAGACAATACTCCCAAGTGGCGCGTTTTTACAAAAATAACCCTTCCTATGATATCTCCCACCCTTTTCTACCTTGTTATAACAGGATTTATCGGAGCATTTAAGGCTTACAGCGATGCTGTTGCCCTCTTCGGTACAGATCTTAACGCGGCGGAAATGAATACGGTGGTGGGTTATATCTACGATATGCTTTACGGTGACGGAGGAGGCTATCCCTCCTATGCGTCGGCGGCGGCAATAATTCTCTTTGCCATAGTGCTGACGGTAACCGTTATCAATCTTCTCGTGAGCCGTAAGCACGTCCATTATTGAGGTGTCGGATAATGAATAACGATTTCGAAAAAATTGAAAAAAGGGCGGATATGCGCCGTAAGATTTCCAAAATATTTATATATTCAATGCTGTCCTTGTGGGCTGCAGCGGTGCTTTTCCCCTTCTATTGGATGATACTTTCTTCGATAAAGAGCTATTCCTCCTATAATTCGGAATACATACCCCGTTTCTATCCCGCAGACCCTACCCTTGAAAATTACAGACAGGCATTCACTCAGGTGCCCTTGGCCGATTACTTTGTTAATACCCTCATATTTACCGTATTGACCACAGCGCTTATGCTGGCGGTCATAGTGCCCTGCGCCTTTGCCTTTTCCCGCATGAGCTTCCGCGGCAAGGATCTGTTGTTCACCTTCTTTCTCTCGCTTATGATGATACCCAACGAGCTTGTTATTATTACCAACTTTGTAACGATAACCAATCTCGATATGCGTAACACCTTTGCGGGACTTATCCTGCCCTCGGTCACCTCGGTATTTTATATCTATCTTTTGAAGGAGAATTTTTCCCAGATCCCCGATGAGCTTTACCTTGCGGCAAAGGTTGACGGAACCTCCGATCTTAAATATCTTCTGAAGGTGATGCTTCCCATATGCCGTCCCACCGTTATAACCGTTACCATACTTAAGGTCATTGAATGCTGGAACTCCTACGTATGGCCCCGTCTTATTACCGATGATAAGAATTATTTCCTTGTTTCAAACGGAATACAGGAGATACGCGAAAACGGCTTCGGACGCGAGAACGTTCCCGCGATGATGGCGGCAGTTGTTGTTATATCTCTGCCCCTTATCATCCTTTTCCTCATTTTCAGAAAAAGGATCATGGAAGGTGTTGCAAGAGGAGGTACCAAGGGATGAAAATTATATCTTTGTTGCTCGTCTTACTCACCGTTCTTACAATGCTTACGGGATGCCACGGCATAAAGACCGCTCCCGCCTTTGAAATACCGGAGAGCTTTGATGAGAGTAAAAATTATGAAATAACCTTCTGGGCAAAGAATGACACCAACATGACCCAGGTAGATATCTACCATAAGACTATTGAGGATTTTGAGGCTATATACCCCAATATCAAGGTAAATCTCCGCCTCTATACCAATTACGGCGATATCTATAACGACGTTATCACCAACCTTGCCACAGATACCACTCCCAACGTCTGCATAACCTACCCGGACCATATAGCTACCTACCTTGCGGGTGAAAACACGGTAGTACCCTTGGAGGAGCTGATGAAGAATGCGGATTACGGCTTGGGCGGTAAAAAGGTCAAGTTCGATTCGCCCAAGACCGAGGAGATAGTGCCTCAATTCTTAAACGAGGGCAAGATAGGCGGTATTCAGTACGCTCTGCCCTATATGCGTTCAACCGAAGCCTGCTACGTTAACAAGACCTACGTTGAAAAATTAGGCTTTGAGCTTCCCGAGACCCTTACCTGGGACTTTATCTGGGAGGTAAGCGAGGCGGCTACCGAAAAGAATAAGGACGGCAGCTTTAAGGTGAACGGACAGAAGGTAATGATACCCTGTATCTATAAGTCAACCGATAATATGATGATACAGATGCTCAGGCAGCTTGATGCGCCCTATTCGGGTGAAAAGGGGGAGATAGAGTTCTTTAACGATACAACAAAGGAGCTTCTTTGCGAAATAGCGGTCCATGCCGAAAGCCGTGCATTTTCAACCTTTAAGATATCAAGCTATCCCGCAAACTTCTTGAATGCAGGACAGTGTATTTTTGCCATAGACTCAACGGCGGGCGCTACTTGGATGGGCTCTGACGCCCCCTTGGTGGATATCCCCGAGGAATCGGTGGCAGACTTTGAAACAGAGGTAATGACAGTACCTCAGTTCGACGTAAACGACCCCAAAATGATATCTCAGGGCCCCTCTGTATGTATCTTCAATAAGGAGGACAGGGGAGAGGTGATGGCAAGCTGGCTCTTCACCCAATTTCTTCTCACCGACCGTGTTCAGATAGACTATTCCTGTACCGAGGGTTATCTTCCCGTAACCACAAAGGCACAGAATACAAAGGAATATAAAGACTATCTTTCAAGGGCGGGAGAGGATAACGATATGTACTACCGTGTGAAGATAGAGGCGGCAAAGCTTTTGATGGATAATATCGATAACACCTTCGTGACCCCCGTCTTTAACGGCTCCGCTTCTCTCAGAAGTGCGGCGGGTGAGCTTATAGAGGAGGTTACCAAGGCAAAACGCCGTAAGCAGAATACAGACGGCGCTTTCTACGAGGAGCTCTATTCCGAGATCAATTCCCGTTACCATCTTGATCAGATAGAGGTGTCAAATAACGGCGGTGCGGCTGTAAAGGCTTCAATGGGCAGTCTTCCCGCAGGCTCGTTGGCGCTTATCATAGCTCTTTGCTCGGTTTGGCTGTGTATTTTGGCATATATTCTCTTTTCAAGAATAAAAAAGAAAAGAAAATAGGTTTGATATATTGACTTTTCTTTAGCGAAAGTATATAATATTTTATGTAATTTTGGTACATAGTACCTAAAAAACAAAGGAGAATGAGAATGAAAAAGCTTTTAGTATTAGCACTTGCATTGGTTCTCGCACTTTCTATGGTTGCTTGTGCAACCGATGCAGAACCCGAAGAAAAGGTAACTGATGCTCCCAAGGCAACAGAAGCTACCGAAGACGAAGAGCCCGAAGAGGCTGTTGTTATGAGCTATGAGGAGTTCGTAGCAGCAGAGATCGATTCTGAGGTTACCGTTGAGACCTACATTCAGGCTAAGCAGGGTCATTGGACCGACGATCAGGGCGTTTCCAAGGCTACATTCTATACCCAGAATGAAGAAGGCGCTTACTTCCTCTATGATATGCCTTGCTCCGCTGAAGAGTATGAAGCTCTTACAGAAGGTACAAAGATCAAGGTTACAGGCTATAAGGCTGAATGGTCCGGCGAGGTTGAGATCATCGATGCTAAGTTCGAGATCATCGAAGGCGATCAGTTCTATGCAGCTGCAACCGACGTTACCGAATATCTCGGTACAGACGAGCTTATCAACCACATGAATAAGCTTGTTACATTTACCGATATGACAGTTGAGTCTATCGAGTATAAGAACGGCGAGCCCGGTGATGATATCTACGTTAACTTCACCAAGGACGATGCTGCCTATAGCTTCTGCGTAGAAATGTATCTCACAGGTCCCGACTCTGAGGTTTACACCGCAGTTGGCGAGCTCGCTGCAGGCGACGTTGTTGACGTTGAAGGCTTCCTTTACTGGTACGAAGGCCCCAACACCCACATCACAGCAGTTACAGTTAAGTAATTTAATTGAACGATAACAAATAATCAAAGACCTCCGTTCAGAAAGAACGGAGGTCTTTAAATTATAAGCAGGAAGGGGGAAGAAGAGGGAGGTACGGTCGTGAACCCCAAAACCCGGTATAATGATCTTTTTATAATTCTAAAGTTTATTGTAATAAAATACATAGTTTTATTCTTTACATAATATTTGCGGAAACGGCGGTCACCTCATCCACCGTTTCTGTTGGTGACACAGAGAGTCGGCAAATAGATGACCGGGTCTTCGATAATTTTAATGTAAGAAATCTGTATTTTATTCATCACGGTTCTCTTATTTTCATATTACAGAAAATTATTTCACAGGCCGTTGAGCTTTCGATTTTTACACCCTCCATGTCCAAAATACAGCGCGGTGCTGACCGTCTCGACGTATAATAAAAACCCACCCGTCGGGTGGGTCGTTTATATTATTTTAAAAAGCTTCGTAACCGATAGGTATCTGAATACCAAGCTCGTTTCCGCGCTCTACGTTGAATTTTTTTGTAGGGCCGGGAAGGTATGCTATTTCAATATCCTGGACATTCTTTTCTCCGAGTAATATATCAACAGCCATTTCACCCGTTTTTTTACCAAGCTCCTTATAATCGATAGCAAGGGTAGCAACACCGAATGCCTTGCAGTTGTCCTCGCCTGTAGCTATAACGGGAGTACCTGTAGGTCTTATAATCGAATCGATCTCCTTGGCTAAATTAGAGGTGGCATTATCTGCGGGAATATATATTACGTCAGAAAGGTCTGCCGCTGTTTTTGCTATAGCCGAAAGATCCTTATCGTTTTCAAAGGGGTATTGGGTAACGCTGAGTCCGTTACCTCTTAAAATGTTTGTCATTCTCTTGACCTGATAATCCGAATTGGACTCGGAAGAGCAATAAAGGATACCGACCATTTTTGCATCGGGGACTGTATCTGTTATAACCTTCGCCATTTCATCAAGAGGAGCGATGTCGCTGGTTCCCGTAATATTCTTACCTAAAGCACCCTTTACGCCTTTAAAGTCAAGGGCTGTTTCAAAATCTGTTATAGACGTACCGAGTATCGGAATGCTGTCGGTCGCCTTTGCGGCGGACTGAAGGGCACCTGTGCCGTTTGCCATGATAAGGTCAACGTCCTTGTCTATAAACTTCTTTATGATCTTATCGCAGTAATTACTGTCTCTGCCGATATTATATTCGATGAATTCAACGTAATCTATACCGCCCAGACCCGAAATGACCGATTCTCTGAAGCCCTCGGTGGAGCGGTCTATTGCATCGTGGGCTTCAAATTTTGCAATGCCGATCTTATATACTTTTTCTTTATTACTGCAGGAGGGCAAGAGCATTGCTAATAACGAAACTACAATTATAAAAGAGATAAGACGGATAGTCCTTTTCTTCATCATTTACTCCACTCCTTTAAACATAGAATAACTTTACACATTAATTATAACTCTTTATTCAAATATTGTCAATATTTATTCAACATTTTTTTAATATTATAGCAAATTACTTCATTTTGTGTTAATTGTTTGCACTAAAAAGGTGCGGGATTCGGAGTGCCCGGGGCAAAATGCTTTAGGCTTTCGTTTGCCTGTCATTTCGTGTGAGTTGTTTGCACTAAAAAAGGTGCGGGATTCGGAGTGCCCGGGGCACTTAGGGTTGTTTTATATATATTTATGAGCACAAATAAAAGCAAGCGAACCGGAGTTCGCTTGCTTTTAAGCATAGTTATACTTTATAATTTAAAAAATATAATTATGAAAAAGGGGGGATCACTGTTGCTTCATAGCCGCGTAGCACTCGCTGCAATATACAGGTCTGTCGTTGCTGGGCTGGAAGGGAACAGTTGCTTCTTTACCGCAGTTTGCACATACGGTGGTGAACATTTCTCTTGAAGTTTTAGCAGCTGCTTTTCTTGCATCACGGCAAGTCTTGCATCTCTGGGGCTCGTTCTGGAAGCCTCTTTCTGCGTAAAATTCCTGTTCGCCTGCAGTAAATACAAATTCGTTACCGCATTCCTTGCAAACTAAGGTCTTGTCTTCGTACATTGGTGTTTACCTCACTTGAAAAAATAATATAATTATCCGGGAACGGACTCTCACCGTTATCTCGTAAAACGCGCTCTTTTTGAGCTACTCGGATATATGGTCATCTTTAAACTTATCTCTGATCCTTCTCAATGCGTTATCTACCGATTTTCTGCTCTTCCCCAATGCCTGTGCTATCTCCTCGTAGCTTTTACCGCTTAAATAATGGAAGAACACACTGCTTTCATATGGGGTGAGAAGAGCCTTTGCACGGCGGAGTCTTGTAAGCATATCCTCCTTACGGAGCAGATAGTCCTCGGGAGAGGTTGCTCTTTCAAAGGAATGCTCAAGTCCGTTAAAGTGATCCTCCAATGCTTCGGAGGGCTTTTGCCTGCGCAGCTCTGAAATAAGTCTGTTACGTATGCAGATGTCGGCATATAAGCCAAACGTTACCTTGTTGTCCACCTTGTCGGGATTATAAGACATGGCGGCATCATACAATGCGATAGAGGATATCTGTATGATTTCATCGCTTTCAAGGCTTTGAGAAAATTCAGCGACCTTTGAATTAATAAGGGGGGTATATAACTGATATAGTTTATCAAATTCCTTCTTTTCGCCCTGCCTTATTTTTTCAAGCATGGTCAGGAGATCGGCATTGTTTCTTTTCAAATAACTACACACCTAACTGTTTAGTAACTATAATTATACCAATGTTAACGAAATATGTCAAGACTATTTCGAGTTTTTGTGTATTATGTTAAATATTCTGTTTAACTTGGATAAATTGTGAACGTCTTTTTTGGTGCTTATAAACTAAAAAAGATGCTTAATTTTTAAAAATAGACAAATAGTTAGACGGATTATCTAATAATCCGAGTATCGACTGATATATTCTTTCCGGGTCTTTTTCAAGCTTTTCCTTATATAACCGTGCCTGGGTTTCGTTATCGAGGGATATATCCATATTGAATATAGGCTCTGCTTTCTTTACGACCTTAAGGTTGAGGATGAAGGCGTTATCCTTCTTTGTAAGAGAGGAGCTTATCTCTATTCCCTTTTGGTCATAGGTGACGAGTCTGCGGGCGGCTTTAAGAGCGGTCTGCTGTACTCCGGGAATGAGGAGATATAAAAGACCGTCGCAAACATGAATGCCCTTGCGGGTTATGATAAATTCATCGGTACCCAGATCTGTACGGACAAGCTCAACGTTTTCGGTATCCAAAAGCTCTGAAAAGCATTCTGTAAAGGTAAAGGAGGTTACGGGCTCGTCGGCGGTTATCGTATCGTGAAGATGAACGAAATCAACGGGATAACCGATATTTTTCATTACGTAGAGAATATATACTTTAATTTCTGTCTTTTTTCTGAGGGGTGCCTGCATTTAAAGCTTCCTTTCGGTTTAAATAAGGGTTGCCGCTTTTACGACAACCCTTTTTGTTATATAGGAAATTGCTCCGCCTCGTGAGATCGAAGAAACGGTTGATCGCTAAAGATTGGGGCGGAATTGGGTGCGGCAACTTGCCGCTTTTTGGTTTATAGGAAATTGCTGTGTTTCGTGTGAGTTGTTTGCACCAAGGAACGGAGCGGGATTCGGCGCGCCCGTCGGCGCTTTTTCGATGTATAGGAAATTACTCTATTTCGTGTGAGTTGTTTGCACTAAGGAACAGAGCGGTATTCGGTGCGGGCCGGCGCCCGCTTTTTCGGGGATTACTTATTAGTTTCCTTGTAGTCCTCGTAGTTCTTGAGCTTGGACTTAACGAAGGTCATACCGCCGTAATATGTGGTCTTGAACTTCTTGAGATCCTTGGATACCGCATAAACGTTATCATAGGTAAAGAGAGGAGCAACGGGCATATCCTCGCAAAGCATCTCCTCTGCCCGGTGGAGGAGCTTGGAGCGCTTGGAAGCATCCTTCTCAGCGAAAGCCTTTTCGATAAGCTCGTCATATTCCTTGTTATCATAACCGGATACGTGGGTAACGGGATCGTAGTTGCCGGATGCAAGGTCGAGGGCACCGCCCGAGAAGGGCTTTGCGAAGCAAGCGAGATCTGCAAAGGCATAGGTGGAAAGCATGGTGCTGTCGGTTGCAATAACGTCAAAGTCGCCTGCAAGATATGCATCGGTATAATCGTCATTATACTGCTCGTATTCATTTTCATCGGCACGGGTAAAGCCCTTGGTTACAACCGTAACGTCAAAGCCGAGCTGCTTCCACTGCTTAACAGCATATTCAGCAACAGTTGCCGCTATAACATCACCCTCGCGTATGGTAAGTGTGAATTCGGTAACGTCAGCGCCCTTTGCAAGCTTCTTAGCTTCGGTCATATCCGCCTTGGTTGAGATAAGCTTACCGCCGTTTTCACGGAAGGAGGTCTTCTTTGAGGTATCGAAAACGCCTGTGGGGATGATACCCTCTGAAGCCTCGGCATAAACGATCTGCTTTACGAGCTCGTCTCTGTCGATGGCAAGGGAAAGAGCCTTTCTTACGTCAGCGTTATCGAAGGGAGCCTTTCTTGTGTTGAATACGTAGGTATGTGTGGAAAGTGTTTCGAGGGTCTCAACGCCGGAAGCGGAGGATCTTGCGGAAAGCGCAAGGTTACTGTTGAGAACGATCTCGCCCTTGTTATATTCAGCGAGCGCTTCCTCGGGAGTGTTGAAGTGAATGTTTATTCTGTAGGGTTTAACCTTTGTGTCAAGGAATCTTGCCTTTTCAGCGTCTCTGTAATAGTGAATGTTACGCTCGAGAACGAGGGAGTCGCTGCCGGGTGTGAAGAGCTTAACGAAGTAAGCACCGTTGGTAGCCATGGTAACGTAGCTGCTTGCCCAGTTTTCCTGACGGTTTACCTTGTCCTCGTAAAGGGGAACGAGAGCGGGGCTTGCGGTAACCATGATGAACTGCTCGATATCGATCTTTCTTTCAAAGGTAACCTGAAGAACTCTTGTTTCGATAGCAACAACACCGAGGTCGTCGATGGTTACGTCGCCGTTCTTGCAGGCACGTGCGTTTTTGATATCAAAGAGGAGGGAGGCAGCGGGGCTGGAGAAGCCGGGCTCAAGGATTCTCTTCCATGCATAAACAAAGTCACCGGCGGTAACGTAACGTCCGTCGCTCCACTTTGTTTCGTTGAGAGAGAACTCGCAAACGAAGTTTCCGTCTCTGTCTGTAAAGGTCTTGTAGCCGTTACACATTGCTTCCCGGGGCTTGCCCTTGGCATCGAGAGTGTAAAGACCTTCAAATACCATCTGAAGGATCTCAACCGCACCGTCGTCAAGATATGCAAACGCAGGGTCAAGGTTGAATACGGGATCGGTAAGGTAAACCGGGATCTCGGCACCCTTATCGTCATCGGTAGGCTTGATCTTGCCGCATCCCGCAAGTACGGGAACAAGCATTACAAGACATAATGTAAGAGCTAATATCTTTTTCATTTGGCAATTCCTCCTGAATATTTACCGTTAAAGTAGTCACATAATCTATTATATAGTATTGTGTTGGATTTTTCAAGCAAAATTTAAGATTATTTTTAATTTTTTAATATAATTTTCAGGTTATTTGCATTATTGTGATAAGGAGAAGTAAAAATGGGTGTAAATAAAGGGTATATACGCACAGATTTAGCATCCGAGAGCGTTATGAATACCGAAGAAACGGTAAGCTCGGGGGTGAAGTTCAGAAGGAAAAACAGAAACGGCTTTGATTTTCAGTATATGGATATCAAGACCGAACGGGCAAGCGAGCTGACGGGGAAGTCAAAAGGACTTTATATCACCGCTGAGATAGGCAGGGTGTGGCTTATGGGCGACGAGGAGAAAAGGCTTGCGGAGGAGGCTGTTGCCGAGGATATAAGGTCGTTTATGCCGAAGGCGAGCTCTGTTTTGACGGTGGGGCTGGGAAACCGCGATATCACTGCCGACGCTTTAGGTCCGAAGACGGTTGACGGACTTCTTGTTACAAGGCATATAAAGGAATATAAGCCGGATATATTTGAGAAGATAGGACAGAGAGAAATGTCCGCCCTTTGTCCCGGGGTCGTGGGTCAGACGGGTATAGAGACCTTTGAGCTCATCGAGGGCGCTGTCAAAAGGGTGTGCCCCGATCTTGTGATAGTTATCGACGCCCTGGCGGCAAGGAGCGTTGACCGTCTTGCCACAACGGTGCAGATATCGGATACGGGCATTGCTCCGGGGTCGGGTATAGGAAATAAAAGAAGAAGGATAGACAGGGAATCGTTAGGCGTTCCCGTTCTTGCGGTGGGTGTGCCGACGGTTGTGGATTCCGCTACCCTTGTGTATGATGCACTGGGACGTGCGGGAATAGAGGAGACCTCAGAGGAGCTGGAAAGGGTGCTTGAAAATTCAAGGAGCTTTTTCGTTTCCTTGAAGGAAAGCGACGTTGCGGTCAGCGAGAGCGCAAGGCTTCTGGCAAATGCAATAAATTATGCCTTCAGATCCTGAAGCAGTCATATTTTTCCCGTGATGCGAATATAATTATCATGAACAGGAGGGCTTTGGCCATGGATCACAGGATGCAGAGATTTGAAAGAAGAAGGGAAAAGCTTGTCAGGGCTTACAGATATATACTGTGCATAGCGTCCGCCGCGGCGCTCTGTCTTTGCGCTGTTTATAAAACGGGGGATCATTTTACTCCCGAAAACCTGCGCAGCATTACCTTGGGTAAGGAGATCACCTTCAGCCTCGTTTCGGCAAAGGAGAAGAAATACCTTCCTAAAAACACGAGTCTTTACGAGGATGAGCTGTATCTTGTGGAGCAAAAGGGGGACGCAGAGGAAAAGGCGGATACAAATACGGAGGTTATGGGAGGAGATTATCCCATAACCCCCCTTGATATGAGCGGGGGTGCCGCTAAAGGAGAGGTGCTGATAAATGACAGCGGCAGCGGGGTGACGGTCGATATAGCAGAGCTGTTGAAAAGTCCCATGCCTGAGGCGCTGCAGACGGGGACGGTAAGCGAGCTGAGCACCAATGATAAGCCGACGGTGCTTATAATACATACCCATGCCACGGAATGCTACAGCGAAGAGGGGGCGCAAAGCTACAGCGATTCGACATCCTTTCGTACCGAGGACAAAAGCAAAAACATGATAGCGGTGGGCAAGGTGCTCTGTGATACCCTTAATTCCCACGGTATTTCAAGCATTCACTGCGAGACCCTTCATGATGCCGAGGACTATAATTCCTCATACCCGAATTCTCTTGAAAGCGTGAAATACTATCTTGAAAAATACCCTTCTATAAAATACGTTTTTGATCTTCACCGTGATGCGATCATACGGGAAAACGGCGAGCTTATAA
This sequence comes from Oscillospiraceae bacterium, assembly GCA_015065105.1. Classification (GTDB taxonomy): domain Bacteria; phylum Bacillota; class Clostridia; order Oscillospirales; family CAG-272; genus RGIG7300. The sequence continues at coordinate 45,821 of SVQZ01000004.1, forward strand.
AAACAAGCGCCGTATCAGAGCCTCAAGACACGGCGCAGGTAATGACGCTGGTGGGAACGAATACGGCAGGAGCGGACCATCCCGAATGGCGGGTGAATCTGAATTTCGCTTTGAAGCTGCAGCAAAGACTGACCGAAAGCCATCCCGGTATTGCCAGACCCGTGAATTTAAGGAGTGCAAGCTTTAACCAGCAGTACGCACCCGGCTCGCTTCTCTTCGAGATAGGAAGCTGCGGAAATACGCTTAACGAGGCGAAGCGCGCGGCGGTCCTTCTGGGAGAAGAGCTGGCGGAGCTTATAAAATAAAGCCCTGTTTTGATTTATCCGGATCTGATTTTTTGTTTGATTTGTAAAGCTCCCCCGAAAGCGTCGGCTTTCGGGGGAGCTTTATTATATTCAGTTTTCGAATATGATACAGTAATTATATATCATCTGACAAAGCTCGGTTCGTTTTGCGACTCTTTTAGGCTCAAGGGTACCCTTTGAGGTTCCGCTCATGATGCCCTCGGCAACAGCCCACTTCATTCCTTCCTGCGCCCAGTCCGAGATATCCTCTGCATCCGAAAAACGTGAAAGATCCTCGGTCTGCTCTCCCTTTTCGTGGAGGTTTGAGAGAAGAACTGCTATCTGCTGGCGGGTAACAGGCTCGCCTATGCCGAAAATTCCTTCGCCGATGCCCTGAGTGATGTTGTTTTTGTAACCCCACTCAACGGCGGCGCTGTACCATTCGCCCGGGATCACGTCGGTAAAGGAGGAAGCCTCTTCGTAAAGAGAAAGGTCAGCCTTCATCACCCTTGCAAGCACAGTTAAGAACTGCTCGCGGGTACAGGTGAGGGAGGGTGAAAATTCGGTCCTTGAGGTGCCGGTTATATAGGAATTGTTGTAGCAGTAGTCAAGACTCTTATAATACCAGTCTGTTTTTAATACGTCCTTGAAGGGAAGAAGATATTTTACCGCCGCAGAGCCGTCGGTAAAGAGATCTGCAAGAGCCCAATCGCGGTATATAACGTAGCACTGTATATCGGCATACGCAAAAGCGTTGTCCGATATATGGGTTATGGTGCCGGGAATGGTGAGGTAACCTATTTCAGCATGAGCCAGAGAAAGGTCTGCAAGAGCTGTGACCGTCTTGCCGCCGATCTGTGAGGGAATGACCATTTCCATGGTGTTCTTTACGGGAACAGAGGTTATGGTAAGGGTGTTATCCTCGTTTTCGGTATATCCGAATTCGGCATCCTCTATGGCAACAAAGCCGTGTCCGTACTCGGGCATAAGGGGAGAATCTATCCATTTTCCTCCGGGATACATCATAAGATAGTTGGAGGTAGGGTTTTCCTCTGCGGTATAGGATTCGTGCCAATTGGTATATGTTATCTGATTATCTTCACCGTAATGCCATACTCCCTCCTCGTCACAGTCGGTCGCGTCAAGAAGGATACCGGGGGAGGCTGCCTTTGTGATCAGTACGGTGAGTCTGTCATTTTCCTCTTTTGATGCGGAATATGCCATCACTCTGCCTGTAAGAGCGCAGAAATCCTTTATTTCATAATAGGAAAGGGCAATGGGATAATAAACGTATGCCTTGTCCTCATAAAGCTCTGCCTGCTTGCCTGCGAGGGTGAACTCGGCGGTAAAGTATTCTTCGGTGCGTTCTCTTAAGGTAAGTCCTCTTTTTGAGGTAAATTCCCCGGCTTGTTCCTCGGAGAGAGCTATAGGATACTTAAGTGTGAATACCGAATTTTCCTCTTTGACCTCGGATATGGGAGCCTTTACAACTATCGGCTCGCTTATCACGGAGTTTGTTTTGCCGTCTTCGCTTGAAGCCCAAAGAGTGACGGTATAGCTGCCGACATCGGTAAGCGTGAAGCTGTACTCATTCGATTCGGGGACTGCCGTTTCGACCACCTTTTTTCCGTCAAGCTTCAGGGTAAGTGAGTATTGAACTGCATCCTCGGCGCCGAAGCTTACCGTTATGCTTTCACCCATGACCGCCTCAAGGGAGGAGGGCGTGACCTTCATATCATAGGGGAGTCCGAGACACTGTGCACAGGAATAGTCTTTTTTTACCTCGCCTGTATATATGATATCGTTACATAAAGCACAGGTCTTTATCTCATAATGAGGATGCGGCTCTTCGTTTGAGAGAGTGTATTCATGATTGCCGCTACAGCAGGGACATTCGTCCTCCTTGAAATATGTACCCGTATAGGATATTTCATTGCAGAGAGTGCATTCGGTATAAACTCTGTGAGGATGCGCCTCGTCATGCTTTTCCACGGTCTGGTGGAGACAGCTGTCTGCATTGATGACCTCCTTGTTGCGCCAGAGTGCAACGTAAGGATATTTTGCGCAGATAGCGCTCATAGAATAGGAGGCATAGTTGAAGCCGCCCCAGTTTATCTTATTGTAAACAGAACCCCATGCCTCGGCAAAATAGACCTTTCCGTTTTCAACCTTCCATACAATGGCGGTGTGGCCGCTCTGGTATGCCGAATCGTCTGAGGCGCGTACTATATCTCCCGGACGAAGCTCAAGAGCGCAAAGAGCCGCTGTTCCGAGTGCGGATTTCGTATAGCAGGTCCACGGACCGCTTACCGCACCGTGAGAGTAGTTGAGAAGTCTTACCGCAGGGTATGAGCCCATAGTTCTCTGTGCAACGCAGAGGGCAAAGCCGTGACATTGGTATGAACCGTTGAAATTGTTACAGAAGCAGGAAAAGGGCTTGCCGCATCCGCTGTAAGGAAGGGATGCAGAGGGGTTGCCGCCGCACCAATAGTTGTTCTGCGGATATGCGTTGTTCTTTAATGACGTCATTGCCTGAGTGATTTCATAGGTGGTTATCGCCGCCGATGATGTAAGGGGTAACGTAAGCATTAAGGTAACGCATACAAGTACTGTCGATATTGTTCTTTTTAACGTTTTTCTGAAATTAAACATGAAATAATTCTATCACATTTAATAAAATAATGTCAAAATAACCTATGAATTGATATTTAAATCTATGTAAATTGTGCCGCCCGCTTTTTAGGATAAATAAACCACACGGGACGGATAATTGAAAAGAGACCGAAATTTCGGTCCCTTTTACTCTTTTTTACTTACCTGCGAGATCTCTTTCGTACTTTTCGATCATCTTCTTAACCATCTGACCGCCGATAGAGCCTGCCTGACGGGAAGTGAGGTCGCCGTTGTAACCCTTATTAAGAGTAACGCCTACTTCGTTTGCGGATTCCATCTTAAACTGCTCGAGAGCAGCCTTAGCTTCGGGAACCATAACTTTGTTGTTAGAACTGTTAGCCATTTTAATTCTCCTTTTTGTTGAACTGGTCAACGTAATATCTATTTCAAAGGATCACGGGTCAAAGAAGGTGCAAAGCCTCTTGGCTCCGCATTTGCTTTATCCCTGATCCTGATATTATTATGGACGTTCATGAAACAAATATGAATGCCAATTTTTCGTTATAAATCATTCTTTTTCCTGTTTTATTACCGTTTTTTAATTTATTTAAAAATGCTCTGTTTCGTATTAGTTGTTCATACTAAAGAAAAGGGCGGGATTCGGAGTGCCCGGGGGCAAAGTGTTTCACGTTTTCGGTTGTCTGTTATCTCGTGTGGTTTGTTCGCAGTGTAGAAAAGGGCGGGATTCGGAGTGCCCGGGGGCACTTGTATTGACGAAAATAATATTTTGTTTTATAATAATAATATCTACACAAAGGAGGTGTGTTATGAATTTTTGTCCCGAATGCGGTGAAAAGATAAAAGGTGTTCCGAAGTTTTGTATGAATTGCGGTTTTGCCCTTATGGCGGATAAAGAACCCCTTTTGAAGCCGAAAGCCGAAAAAGTGCAAAAGCCGAAGGATTTCAGCAAGGTAAAATTCAAGTGGACCTTCCGCGATTATCAGCAGACGGTGCTGGATAACTCAAAAAAATATTTAAAGGATAAAAAAATACATATCGTTGCGGCTCCGGGGAGCGGTAAGACGATTTTAGGACTTGAGCTTGTGCGGCGTTTGGGCAAGCCTGCTCTTATTATGTCTCCCTCCGTCACTATACGTCAGCAGTGGGGCGGGCGTTTCGCAGAGAGCTTTCTTCCCGAGAGTGAAAGGGTGTCGGAATATGTTTCCTATGATCTGACAAGACCGAAGCTGATAACCTCCATAACCTATCAGACTCTTCATGCTGCCGTTACGAAAACAAAGCTTAATCCGGATGAGTCAGAGGACAGTCTTGTGAGCGAGGAGGGCTGCGATTTCACTTCCTTTGCGCTTATGGATGAAATAAAAAAAGCAGGGATAACCACCTTATGTCTTGACGAGGCTCACCATCTTAAAAGCGAATGGCAGAAGGCTCTTGAGAAATTCGTCGAGCTGCTCGGAAACAGCGTAAACGTCATTTCTCTTACCGCAACCCCTCCCTATGACAGTACTGTTGCCGAATGGAACAGATATGTAAGTGTTTGCGGCGATATAGACGAGGAGATATTCGTACCACAGCTTGTATCTCAAAGGACTCTCTGTCCCCATCAGGACTATATTTTTTTCAACTATCCCGAAAAAGAGGAGCTGCTTATTCTTGATGAATACAAAAAGAAGGCATTGCTATGCTCCGATGCAGTTATAAAAAGCGGGCTTTTACATGAAGCGCTTAAGGTCTCGGGAGCTATGAACGATGACGAGCTTCTTTATGATAATATATCGGATTTTGCCGCTCTTACCCTGACGGCGCAGGAGGGCGGAGCCATTATATCAAAATCCTTCTGCGACAAGGTTTATGAAGGTAAAAGGACGAAAAAATACAGCTTGAAGGATGCCGAAAGAGCCTTTGATTTTATAATTTCAAAGCCGGAAATCTTCGGTGATATATCTGTAAAGCTAAAGGATATTTTATCCGAAAACGGTCTTATAGAAAAGAAAAAGGTCTGTCTTGAATCTACCGATAAGCTTAATAAGCTTCTTATTTCCTCACAAGGCAAGCTTAACAGTATATGCGAGATAGCAAAGGAGGAGTATAAAAACCTCGGGCAGGGTCTTCGTATGCTCGTGCTTACCGACTATATCAAAAAGGAGCTTATGCCGTCGGTGGGAACAAAAGATGATATCCACACCATGGGTGCGGTCCCTGTTTTCGAAGCGATACGCAGAAGCTGTCCTGCCGAGGCAAGATCCGCTGTGCTGACGGGTACTCTTGTTATCCTTCCCGCATCTGCTCTTGAAGCGGTAAAGAGGGAGGCTGAGGCGCAGAAGGTTGGATGTAAAGCTAAGGCGATACCGAACACCGAGCATTATGAGGTGCTTTTTGAGGGCTCAAATAAGAATAAAGTAAGTATTATTACCAAAGTGTTTGGTGACGGATATATCAATATACTTATAGGAACAAAATCACTTTTGGGTGAGGGCTGGGATTCTCCCAACATAAATTCGCTTATTCTTGCAAGCTTTGTAGGAAGCTTTATGCTGTCAAACCAGATGCGCGGCAGAGCCATCCGTATAGATAAGAAAAATCCGGATAAGATATCAAATATCTGGCATCTTGTTACTCTTGATCCTTCTTATGCTAAAAAGGGTGAGCTTGGCGGTGCGGATTACGAAACCCTTAAGCGCAGATTTGACTGCTTTCAGGGTCCCGCATATTTTTCCGATACCATTGAAAGCGGAATAGACCGTCTTGATATAACGATCCCCTCTTTTGACAGGGAGGGTATAGATGCCGTAAATAAGGGTATGCTTGAAATGGCAGGAGACAGAGCGGCTGTTGCCGCCCGCTGGCAGAACAGTGTCAAGGGAGGCGGACGTTTCGAGGTGCGGGAGGTTTGTCAGATACCTCCCGAGGTAAGACCCGCAAAGGTGCTTTTCACAAATAAGCTCCATGCTGTGCTTTTGGGTATAGCTGTTGCTTTGGCGGTGATTCTTGCTGCCGCAGGCGGCTTTTTCGGAAAATTCACAGGCTTTGTACTTGGAATACCCGCAGCCTTTTACTTTATAAAAAAGCTTTCCTTCATTTTGAAAAATTCCTCGCCCGAAAAGAGTATTTCCTGCCTTACGGGGGCTGTACTTTCGGTACTTAAGGATTTGGGAGAAATAGAATCAAAGGACGTAAAGCTGTCTGTAAAGAAAAAGGGTGACTGTGTGGAATGCTCTCTTGAGGGAGGAACGCAGAGGGAGAGGTCTGTATTTTCAAAAGCGGTCTCCGAAATGCTTTCTCCTATAGAGGATCCAAGATATATTCTTGCGGCAAGGGGGACCTTCGGACTCGATCCGTCCCGCAGCTATGCCTGTCCGTCGGTTATCGGAAACAAAAAGGAAAATGCAAAGCTGCTTGCCGAAAGACTTCGGAGCTCGGGGAAATTCGATATCATTTATACAAGGACCGAAGAAGGAAGAAAGGAGCTTTTCCGTTGCAGAAAATATTCATATATAAATCTTAATTCAAAGCTTGTTAAAATTAAAAAAGCGGGCGCCGGCCCGCACCGATGATCGGGCTTGAACCTTACATAAGCTTGTTTCTTCAGTGCCCGAAGTGGAGCAATTTCCTATACATAAAAAAGTGGCAAGTTGCCGCACCCAATTCCGCCCCGACAATTAGTGATCAACCGATTCTTTGATCTCACGAGGTGGAGCAATTTCCTATAAATTGAAAAAGCTGTGCCGGCCCGCACCGATGATCGGGCTTGAAGCTTCTTGAAAGCACTTTGCTTCAGTGCCCGAAGCACAGCGGTTTACTGTAATTTATAAAAAGTGTTAAATAAACAAGGGCTGCCGCAGGTCGGGTATTTTCCGACTTGCGGCAGCTTGTTCTGTTTAATTCACGGGCAAGCGAACCGAGCTGTTTCCCGTGCGCCAACGAAAACATAGAGGAACCGAACCTAAAGGGCTCGATTCCCCTATGTATGTACAAAGACTTCATATTTATTTTCTATAGTATATCACACCTATATTTAAAAGTCAAGGAGATTTCCCATACCTTTCCCCACCCTGTTTTCGAAAATATATCGCATTTCCCACCCCTTTTTCTTAAAAAGCTTTTCAATGGGTGGGGGCACAATGTTAACAAAGTATTATAATAAGGTTGCGAGAGTGTGAAAGAGGGTATGATTCTTGCCTTTTCCGAAAGGGGTACCCGCAGGGTCTGTCTGCACGCCAACAAAAGCAGACGCCGCCCTTGTTTTTTAAAACTGCATTTAATAAAGACGACAAAAAATGAAAGTTTCAACCGGACTTTTTGCTCTTCTTTTGTGTGCGGTAATGCTCTTCTCATCCTTACGTACCGTTTCGGGTGCTCGGGATATGAGATTTACCGGCGTAAAAAAAGAGGTTATTATCACACTGCAGTAAACCGGGCGGTTGAAAAGGTATTACTGCAGGTACATCCGATACCGCCTACAGCCCCAAAGCAAACGTACCCGTGTCCTGCCTGAACACCTTGACCTACGAATTCAGCGGCTATGACTTTGACGATTACAGAGCTATAGGAGTTTACTGTGAGCTAACAGATGCAAACGGCAGGAAATCAACGACCGATCAGGCTGAGGTCTTATCAAAATAAGCCCGTTCGTTTCAAAGAGAATTTAAATTCGTATAATGATCGGATGCCCTATCGCGGCCGGCGAAAAAACAGCTAATTTCCTTTAACAGATTTCATAATAACCGGTCGGGGGCGGCTCTTCGGAGCTGCCCCTGAATCCTAAGATTTTTTGTTGTGGTCTTAGTGTATTGAAGCAGAGAGCTTTTCGGACGCTTCGGGGGATTCCTTGTTGACAAACAAGGGTAAAAATATTACAATACTATTTGAAAAGATAAATAAATAATATATAACGAAAGGAGTTTCATTATGGGACTTATTAAAGCAGGCTTAGGCGCCGTAGGCGGCGTATTGGCAGATCAGTGGAAGGAGTTTTTCTATTGTGACGCAATGGACGTTGACGTTCTTATCCGTAAGGGTCAGAAGAGAACGTCGGGACGTTCCTCCAACACCAAGGGCTCGGATAACGTTATTTCCAACGGCTCGGGTATTGCTGTAGCAGACGGTCAGTGTATGATCATCGTTGAGCAGGGTAAGGTGGTTGAATTCTGCGCTGAGCCCGGCGAATACAAGTTTGACAGCTCCACAGAGCCTTCTCTCTTTACGGGTAAGTTGGGCGATTCGCTGAAGGAGACCTTCAAGACAATAGGTAAGCGTTTTACATACGGCGGTGATACAGGCAAGGACCAGAGGGTTTATTATTTCAATCTCCTTGAGATAATGGACAATAAGTTCGGCACCCCCAATCCCTTTATGTTCAAGGTAGTAAACAAGGATATCGGTATGTCAAGAACGGTACAGATAAGATGTAACGGTGTTTACTCCTACAGAATCACCGACCCTATGCTCCTTTATACAAAGGTTGCGGGAAATATTACCGACGAATATACAAGAGATAAGCTTGACAGCCAGCTCAAAACAGAGTTTATAGACGCTCTTCAGCCCGCATTTGCAAAGCTCTCCGCATTAGCACTTCATCCTGCAGAGATACCTGCCCATACCGCAGAGTTAAAGCAGGCGCTTAACGAGGCTCTTAAGCTTGAATGGTCTGACAGACGCGGTATCAGTGTAGAAAGCGTAGCTCTCAACCCCATCACCCTCACTCCCGAGGATATGGAAAAGATAAATAAGATGGAGGATGCCGCTACCATGGGTCAGAACCCCTTCATGATGGCGGGCAGAATGACCGATGCTACCGCAAACGCTATGGAAACTGCGGCAGGCAACGAGGCAGGAGCTATGACCGGCTTTATGGGAATGGGCATGGCAGGCAATGCGATGGGCGGCGGATTCAATGCGGCTCAGAGCTTCTTTAATATGGGTCAGCAGCAACAGGCGGCGGCCGCTGTTTCGGCGGATAGCTGGAAATGTGCCTGCGGCGCTATGGTTACAGGTAAGTTCTGCACCGAATGCGGTGCGGCTAAGCCCGCTCCCGCGGATTCCTGGAAATGCGCCTGCGGTGCTATGGTTACAGGTAAGTTCTGCACCGAATGCGGTGCGCCTAAGCCTGCACAGGCATCGGGCTGGAGCTGTTCCTGCGGAACGGTAAATCAGGGCAAGTTCTGTCAGAATTGCGGAGCAAAGAAGCCTGAAGGCGCTCCTCTTTACCGTTGCGATAAGTGCGGCTGGAAGCCCGAAGACCCTCATAATCCCCCTAAATTCTGTCCCGAATGCGGAGATCTTTTCGACGATAACGATATTCAGTAGTATAATACGGAAGGAGGATTCTTTTGGATACTTTACAGGAATATAAATGTCCCTGCTGCGGCGGAGCCATAGAATTTAATTCGAAAATACAGAAAATGAAATGTCCCTACTGCGACTGCGAGTTCGAGATGGAGGCGCTTGCCTCATATGATAACGACCTTCGAACTCAGCAGGAGGACAGCATGAGCTGGGATACCAACGCAGGAGAAGGCTGGCAGCCCGGTGAAGAACAGGGACTCAGAGTTTATATTTGCAAATCCTGCGGCGGTGAGATTGTAGGTGACGATACCACAGCGGCAACCTCATGTCCCTATTGCGACAATCCCGTTGTATTAAAGGGTCAGTTTGCGGGAGCCCTCAGGCCCGACCTTGTTATTCCCTTCAAGTTAGACAAGAAGGCGGCAAAGGAAGCTCTCAAAAAGCATTATAACGGTAAAAGACTGCTTCCTAAGGTATTTACGAACGAAAACCATATAGATGAGATCAAGGGTATCTACGTACCCTTCTGGCTCTTTGACACCGATGCCGAGGCAAACGTCCGTTATAAGGCTACCCGTACCCGTGCCTGGAGCGACAGCAATTATAATTATACCGAGACCTCCTATTTTGCGGTTAACCGCGGCGGCTCGGTAGGCTTTGAAAATGTTCCCGTTGACGGTTCTGTCAAGATGGCGGACGATCTTATGGAATCTATCGAGCCCTTCAACATAAAGGATGCCGTGGATTTCAGGACCGCTTATCTTGCAGGCTATCTTGCAGATAAGTATGACGTTGATGCAGAGGAGAGTATTTTACGCGCAAACGAAAGAATAAAGAAGAGCACCGAGGAGGCGTTCGCTTCTACAGTACAGGGCTATACCACGGTTATTCCCGAATATTCCTCGGTACGCTTCAATAACGGCAGAGCGAGATACGCCCTTTATCCTGTATGGATACTCAACACCTCATGGAACGGTAAGAAATACACCTTTGCCATGAACGGCCAGACAGGTAAGCTGGTAGGCGATCTTCCTCTTGATAAAGCCGCTTATAAGAAATGGCTTTTCGGCTTGACCGGTATCATATCCGCAGCTTGCTTCGGTATATCATACCTGTTATGGCTTATTTAAGGGGGTGTCGTAATGAAAAAGAGAATCAGTATAATTTTAACCGCCGTTCTTCTTTTATTGATCGGTATTCTTCCCGTTTATGCCGATGCTCATCCTCCGCGCGTGGTTGACGAATGCGGCATACTCAGCGAAAAGGAGCTTGATGAGCTTAACGCTTTATACGATAAGATAAGCACCGGACATAATATGGACGTTGCTCTTGTCATAGTAGATACGGTGGGCAGTGTTTCCCATCAGGCATTTGCCGATGACTATTATGATCATAACGGCTACGGCATGGGCAAAAATGACGACGGAATCCTTTTCCTTTATGCAGTAGAGGATGAATATACCCATATTACCACCCACGGAAGCGGTATCGACGTGTTTACCGACAGTAATCAGGATTCGATATTCGATAAGGTAAACCCGAAGATCAAGGCAGGAAGCTACGTAGATGCATTTACCGATTATGCAAATATCTGTGATAAGCTTATCACAAAGGCAAACAGCTTTAATTTCTTCGGCTCTCTTATTATATCTGTGGTAATAGGCTTTGTGGCTGCACTGATCGTTACAGGTGTGATGAAGGGTAAGCTTAAGAGTGTAAGGAGTCAGGCGGCAGCTGCAAGCTATATGAAGCAGGGAAGCCTTGCTATTACCGATTCCCGGGATATGTTTCTGTACCGGCAGGTTACAAGAACCAGGAAGGCTCAGAATAATTCGGGCTCGTCAACTCATAGCTCTTCGTCGGGCAGAACGCACGGCGGCAGCGGAAGAAGCCTATAGCTTTTGATTTAAAACCGTTTCCTTTTTCGGATAAAGGTGATATAATATTAAAGAATAAGGAACGGAGGAAAAATAATGTCAAGAATTGATGAATGTATTGAGCAATACCGGGATTGGTGTGCGAAATTAGGTATAGTTACCATATCCGATCTTAACCAAATGATAACGCGGGGCGAGGTAAACCGTCTGATAAATTTAAGTGAGATATGGCAGGAGCAGAAGATATCCGAGATCGCAAAGGATATAAAGGACAATATCGAAAAAAGAAAGATCATTCTGATTTCGGGCCCCTCATCTTCGGGCAAAACCTCCTTTGCTAACCGTCTGAGTCTTCATTTGAAGGTGCTCGGCATCGGCTCTCTTGCCCTGTCTCTTGACGATTATTATCTTCCCGCGGAGCTTATCCCCTCAAATGAAAAAGGCGAAAAGGATCTTGAGACCATAGAGGCCATCGACTATGCTCATTTCAACAGGGATATCGAGAGTCTTATCACGGGCAGGGAGACAGATCTTCCTATCTTCGATTTTATAACAGCCCGTCCCAGTGACAGGGTAAAAAGGGTAAGCCTCTGCGAAAACGAGGTGATAATAGTCGAGGGTATTCACGGTCTTAATCCGAAGCTTTTGTCAAATATTTCCGATGAAAATAAGTACAAAATATATTGCTCCGCTCTTACAGCTTTGAGAAGAGATGATATGACGAAAATTAATTCGAGGACCACTCGTCTTATCCGCCGTATTATAAGAGATCACTTTTTCAGAGGTACCTCTGCAAAAGACACGCTTCTGCGTTGGAGATCTGTGGAGGAGGGTGCGGCAAAGCATATATTCCCCTATACCGATAATGCGGATATCATCTTCAATTCCTCGCTTTTGTATGAGCACTGTGTTTATAAAATATACTTAAACGAGCTTCTTTTCGGTATGACCGACGGCACAAGCGGTTATGAAACGGTGCAGGAACTTTCCGACCTTATAAACCGCTTCAAGCTCATTGACCGCGATATGGTGCCCAGAACCTCGCTGGTACGGGAGTTTGTGGGCGGAAGCACGCTCATAGAATAAATATACAACAAAAGTTAAATAACTATTGACTTTGGAAATCAAATATACTATAATAGGAATACAAAAATTATTTCGGAGGAAAAATAATGAAAAAGTTTACAAAAGTTTTAGCACTTGCACTTGTAGCTGTTATCTGCTTAGGCATGCTTGCAGCTTGCGGTAAGGTTGAAAAGGATGATACCCCCGCTTCTAAGGTTATTGATATTCCGTTGACCGACGAGCTCTACGCATTCGGTGTTGATAAGGATCAGCCCGAGCTTCTCGAAAAGGTTAACGAATTCATCGCTCAGATCATGGAAGACGGTACCTTCGATGAGATCTGTAACAACTACTTCGGCGACGGTACTCCCGTAGCTGTTGAGCCCGTTGACCGTAACGATGCAAAGGATCAGCTCGTTGTAGCTACCAACGCAGAGTTTGAGCCCTTTGAATATAAAAAGGGTAACAAGTATTACGGCGTTGATATGGAGATCGCAGCAAAGCTTGCTGAGTATCTTGACGTTGAGCTCGTAATCGAAAATATGAAGTTTGACGCTGTTTGTCTTTCTGTTGGTAACCACCAGTGCGATATAGCAATGGCAGGTCTTACCGTTAAGCCCGAAAGAGAAGAGATGGTGACCTTCTCCGATACATACTACACCGCTTCCCAGAAGCTTATCGTTCCCGGCGACAACACCGAGTTCGATGATTGCAAGACCGCAGAGGACGTTATCGCTATCCTCGACAAGAAGGACGACTCCACAAAGATCGGTTTCCAGAACGGCACAACAGGTCAGTTCTTTGTAGTTGGTGATGATGAATGGGAATTTGAAGGCTTCAAGGTTTCTTCTGCAGGTTATTCAAGCGGTTCTCTTGCAGTTCAGGATATGATCCACGGTAACGTTGACTACGTTATCATCGACTCCGCTCCTGCAATATGCATTACCGAGGCTATCAACGCAGTTTCTTAATTCAAATAGATATAAAGGCAAGCACCTCACCCTGCGGTGAGGTATTTGTCTTGTAATAAAGGATTTTCAATATGGGTAATTTTAGTTTAAAAATACAAACATTTATTGACACCTTCATAGAAGCCGAAGGATACAAAGATGTAATTCAAGGCTTAGAGAACACCGTCAAGATAGCCGTCTTAGGTCTTATTATTGGTATAGTTATAGGTACCCTTATAGCAACTGTGAGAGTAATACCAAAATATAAGGTATTGCCTCGCATTTTGAACAGTATATGCAGCCTTTACGTTGCTTTCTTCCGCGGTACTCCTATGGTTGTACAACTCCTTTTGTTCTATTACGTCTTCCTGCCTCTTCTCGGCTTGAAGGTGCCCTCTGTAACTGTTGCTATCATTGCATTCGGTCTCAATAGCGGAGCGTATATTTCCGAGATCATGCGAGGCGGTATTCTTTCTGTTGACAGCGGACAGATGGAGGGCGGACGCGCCATGGGTCTTTCCTTCGGCGCCACAATGATGAAGATAGTTATACCCCAGGCGGTAAAGAATATTCTTCCCACAATGGGTAACGAATTCATCACTCTTATCAAAGAGACTTCTGTTGTAAGCTTTGTCGGTGCAACAGACCTTTACGTTGCATTCAGCTACATAGGTGCAAACAGCTATGAGTTTATGGTGCCCTATCTCTGTATGGCTCTCATTTACATAGTGCTTGTTCTTTTGATAAGCCTTGGTATAAAATTACTTGAAAGGAGCCTGAGAAAAAGTGATAAGAGTATCTAAGCTTTGTAAACAATTCGGGGACAATCTTGTCCTTAACAATATAGATCTTGAGATAGAAAAAGCGGAAAAGGTCGTTATTTTAGGCCCCTCGGGCTCGGGTAAAAGTACCCTTTTGCGTTGTCTTAACTGCATGGAGGACCCTACCTCGGGAAGTATTTTCTTCCATGACGTTGACATTGCAGATCATAAGGTGGATATCAACGTTCACCGTCAGAAGATGGGTATGGTATTCCAGCATTTTAATCTTTTCAATAATAAGACCGTTTTGCAGAATATCACCCTTGCTCCTATCTACGTAGCAAAGAAAAAAGCAAGAAAAGCAAAAAAGAATAAGTTTTTCGGCTTGAGCTATAACGAAGATGACATCAAGACCAATAAGAAAATAAAGGAAGAGGCAGAAAAAACAGCCTTCGATCTTCTGGCACAGGTTGACCTAGTTGAAAAAGCAGACGAATATCCTTCAAAGCTTTCGGGCGGTCAGAAGCAGAGAGTTGCCATTGTCCGTGCTCTTGCCATGAATCCCGACGTTATGCTCTTTGACGAGCCTACCTCCGCCCTTGACCCCGAAATGGTAGGAGAGGTGCTTGAGGTAATGAAGAATCTTGCCAAGAGCGGTATGACCATGGTCGTTGTAACTCATGAAATGGGATTTGCCCGCGAGGTTGCCGACCGTATCATATTCATCGCAGACGGTGTTATTGCCGAGGATGCTCCTCCCGAGGAATTCTTTAATAACCCCAAAAGCGCAAGACTTAAGGAATTTTTGTCTAAGGTCATATAAATATAAAACGCTCCTTCGGGAGCGTTTTCAATATTTATAAGGACGGAGTTTTAATTCTCCGTCCTTTTTCGATGTACGGAAATTACTCTGCCTTGTGCGGTTTGCCGGCAGAAAACAGCGGCGCGTACCCTTCGGCTCTTAAAGACGAACGGACCGTTTATACCAATATATCTGTTTTCTCTAACATATAAAATATCAGTATGAATCTTGGCCGTTAAAATACGTTTTTTATATTTCCGCAGAGAGACATACCCACGTAAGGTGAGTTTTTGGCATTTGAAATAAGGTTACTTTTGGTTAGAATAAAATCCTCGGTGACAGAGGCGCGGACAAAGGATGCTTTACCCTCGGTGAGATAACCGGGTCTTTTAAATCCGAGTATTTTTGACGGATTAGCACAGAGAAGCTCACAGAGACGGAAAACATCGATATATCCCGGCATCAGAAGGTAGGTGCAAAGAGCGGGGAAGACCGTCTGAAGACCAATGGCGCCGTAGGGAGCTCTTCTTATGTCAAATCCCTTATCCTCTGTGGGAGTGTGATCCGAGTCGATGCAGTCGATAGTGCCGTCAGCGATGCCGCAAATGATTCCTTCTTTATCTTTTGTGGAGCGAAGGGGCGGATAGACCTTTGAATTTGCTCCGATAAACACCGTATCCTCGTCTGTAAATGAAAAATAGTGGGGTGATGTGGAGCAACTTACCTTTATTTTCTCTTTTTTTGCGTTTTTTATGATATTTACGCTCTCCTGTGTCGAAATTCCCCTGATATGAAGCCTGCAGCCCGTTTCTTTTGCAAGAGAGACGTATTTATATACAGAGCACGCTTCTATAAAGGAGGGCTCGCACGGTAGCTTTAAAAGGGTGGCTGTCCTTCCCTCAGCGAGACAGCTTTCGGGATAGGCGGGATCTCTTTGAGGAGAAGCAATAAGCAGCTTTTCCTCATCTGCCGTTTTTTTCATAAGAGCTCTTAACTGTCTTGAATCAAGGGTGTTTTCGCTTTCCAAAACGGTAACATTTAACTCGGAAGGAGAATAAAAGCCCTCATAGCCGTCGGTTTTATTTTCTTCGGATAACGTAAGCAGGGTGCCGTATCCTCCCCAGCGGGCGCAAAGGGCGGTGGATTCAAGAGAATCGGGAGGGGTAACGCGGGTGTAAAGATCGGTAAATAAGGGGAGCAGGTAATCTCCCTTTGCGTCGATTTTTTCTGCGCCCTCGTATTCTGTTTTAGAAGCTATGCTTACTATTTCGCCTTTTTTATTGTCAAAAAGGAGGTCTCCGGTAAAAATGCGCTTTTCGGGTACGGGTATCTTTGCATTTTTAATCAGTATCATTTTCGGTTGCACCTCCTAAAATATAGCCGTATCCGCGTTTTGTTTTAATGAGTCTTACCGAAAAACGGCTGTCTATCTTTTCCCTTAAATAATTGATATAGACCCTTACAAGATTAGGGTTTGATTTTTCTCCGAATACCTCACGGGAAAGCTCGTCAATACTTGCCTTTTTGTTATTATAAAGATATAGAAGCAGGCGGTATTCAAGCTCCGAAAGCTCTATTTTCTCTTCGTTATAGAAAGCCCCTCTTTCATAGGGCGAAAGGTAAAGTCCGCTTTTTTTCGTTTCGATTAACGGAGTATTACTCTTGTCAGAAAGTTTTTCGTCTATAAGGCTTAAAAGCTCTTTTATATCAAAGGGGCGGTGAAGATCGGCATCCTTGTCCCGTGAAAAGGTCAGCACAAAAGGACCTTTAACGCTGACACCTGCGTCAAGGTCGCATATTATGAGATCGGGAGCAGTGCTTTTTTGGGTGCTTGCCTTATATCCCCTTGCTTCAAGCTCGCATTTGAGCATTTCGGCAAAAAGGACGTCGCCGCAAAGAATGTCGATTGTTTTCATCATGCCTCGTTTACGTATTAATAAAGGCTGTCCCTCGGGACAGCCTTTAAATTAATATATTGATCGTTGATTAAAGGGTGTTCTTGCTGCCGAGAACGTTTTCGATCTTGTGAGCAACCATCTTCTTAACCTCTGCACGAGCTACGGTGAGGTAGGTACGGGGGTCAAATACACCGGGCTGTTCGGTAAGAACACGTCTGATACCTGCAGTCATGGCAAGTCTGATATCCGAGTCGATATTGATCTTACATACTGCAAGGGAAGCAGCCTTACGAAGCTGTTCTTCGGGAATACCTACAGCATCGGGGAGCTTGCCGCCGATGGAGTTGATCTCCTTAACGTATTCCTGGGGAACGGAGGAAGCACCGTGGAGAACGATCGGGAATCCGGGGATCTTTTCCATGATCTTCTCAAGAATATCGAAACGAAGGGGCGGAGGAACGAGAATTCCTTCCTCGTTTCTTGTGCACTGTGCGGGTGTGAACTTGTACGCACCGTGAGAGGTACCGATAGAGATAGCGAGAGAGTCAACGCCGGTCTTTGCAACGAACTCTTCAACCTCTTCGGGACGGGTATATGTGGAATCCTCAGCAACAACGTCATCCTCAACGCCTGCAAGAACTCCGAGCTCGCCTTCAACAACTACTCCGCGCTCGTGAGCATACTCAACGACCTTCTTGGTAACCTCAATGTTATCCTCGAAGGAGTGGTGAGAGCCGTCGATCATAACGGAGGTAAAGCCGCCGTCGATACAAGCCTTACAGATCTCGAAATCTGCGCCGTGGTCAAGATGAAGCGCAAGGTCGATATCGGCATCCTTGATAGCCGCGTTTGCAAGTGCAAGGAGGTATTCCTGCTTTGCATACTTACGGGCACCTGCGGAAACCTGAAGAACAACGGGAGATCTGAGCTCGCCTGCTGCTTCTGTGATCGCCTGAACTATTTCCATGTTATTGATGTTAAAAGCACCGATAGCGTAGCCGCCCTCATAAGCTTTTTTGAACATCTCTTTTGTTGTAACTAAAGCCATTTTTTCTATCTCCTATAAAATTATTTTTTTCATATACAGTTATTTTACTCTTTTTTGGTGAACAAATCAATACCTTTTTAAAAATTAAATGATTTCTACCCTAAATTCTATATGCTTTTCGCCCACACAGAACTCCTCTGCAAGCCAGGGACCGCAGGAATGAGAGCCTATACCGCCCATTTTTGCATCAAGACAAACGTAGGTCTCGGGCTTTGCCTTTAGCTTGTAATAATGGGTAGCATCTGTAAGGTCGCTGTCAGTATAATGCTTTGCCGAGAAAGACATCGAATCGGGAGCAACAAACCTGAGCTCTGCCTTATCCGAAGCAAGCTTTGCATAATAGGTATTGTAATGAGAACCGTTCTCCTGGGGACGGATATAGCTTTCAAAGTTACCCTTAACGGTATTTTTGAAATATCCCATACGGCAGGCAAGGCGCTTGTCGATATAGCTCTCACCGGGGCCGTAGCCGAAGTATTCCATCTTATCAAAGCCCTTTACCGTTTCAAACGCAATACCGAAGCGGGGCAGGGCGGGAAGGCTTTCGGAAACGTCTGCCTTTACCTTGACCTCGAGTATGGCGTCGGCATAAACGGTGTAATATACACTTGCGTAAAGAATGGGAGCCATAATGGGCGCGCCCATTGAGAAATCAGCCTTGAGCACCGTTTTTTCCTCGGTCGCCTCGATAATTTCGGTGGAATAGCATTTCATGGAAGCATAGGGGAATCCGTTCTGATACCATGCGTGCTTAACGACCCTGTCATTATCAATAGGCGCTCTCCAGATATTGAGCTTTATGGGGGAGGCAAGCATCTTTTCGCCGTTTTTCTCAATATTTACAAGGAGTCCTCTGTTTTTATCAAAGGTATATACCGCATTTTCCGCACGTACTATAAGCCAATCGCGGTCAAGACTTGTGTGAAGCGCGGTGCTTGAAGTATGGGTGATTTCAGGCATCCTTGCGGAAAACTCTATCTGCTTGCAGGATACCTCGTAGCCCTTCTTTGCCCAGGGCTTTGCTTCGTTTGATACGAAATAGAGGTTAAGATATACAAAATCTCCCTCGGGAATATCAAAATTAAAGGTCTTTTCACCTCTTGCCTCGATATCAAGAGCCTTCTTACCCTTGGAAACGACCTTGCCGTTTACCGTGATATCATATTTCATCGTAAGATCGGAAATATCGGTGAAATATCTGCGGTTCTTTACGGTAACAGAACCGTCTTCGTTTTTCCATACCTTAACCGGAGCATAAACCTCTTTTGCTTCAAGCATACCTGTACCGATACGGCGGTCGGGGAATACAAGACCGTCAACACAGAAGTTACCGTCATTGGGGAAATCTCCGAAGTCTCCGCCGTAGGTGAATTTACCGCGGTGGAGAACGGAATGGTCGGTATATTCCCAGATACAGCCGCCAAAGAAGCGGTCCTCGGAATCTATCACATCCCAATAGGTCTTTAGGTCACCGGGGCCGTTACCCATTGCATGGCAGTATTCGCAGAGGAAGAGGGGCTGCTTGTACTTTTTATTTTCAAGATACTTTTTAAGATCGGGGGTAGGTGTGTACATATGGCTTTCGATATCCACACAGTCATCCTGTCTGCCCTCGTTCTGGGGGGTATTTGCTCCCTCGTAGTGAACTATACGGCTGTTATCATGCTCGCGGAGATACTTTGACATTGCCTTATGGTTACAGCCGAAGCCGCTTTCGTTACCCAGCGACCACATGATGACAGAGGGGTGGTTCTTATCGCGCTGATACATCTTCACACAGCGCATCATATACATACCCTCCCATGCGGGATCGTCTGAAATGAGGGAACGGTTGTTTACGGAATCAAAGCCGTGGGTCTCGATATCTGCTTCATCGCAAATGTAAAGACCCAATTCGTCGCAGTATTCATAGAAGCGGGGGTCTGCGGGATAGTGACTGCAGCGTACCATGTTCACGTTATGCGCCTTCATTATGTAAAGGTCGCGGAGCATATGTTCGGGGGGAGTGGTGTATCCCAGCTCGGGGTGGCTGTCATGGCGGTTAACGCCCATGACCTTGACAGGCTTGCCGTTAACGAGTACGATGCCCTTCTTTATTTCGATCTTACGGATACCCACGCTCTGCTTTATGTATTCGTTTCCGCATTTCATAATAAGAGCATAGAGATAGGGATCCTCGGAGGACCAGAGACGGGGAGCTTTTACGGTGATATTAAAGGAATCCTTCGCCTTGCCCTCGGCAAGTATATTTCCTTCTTTGTCCTTTAAGAAATATTCAACCTCGCCTGCGCCCCATACGTCAAGAGCAACGGAGATATTTGCCTTTGTAAATTTAGAGTTGAGCCCGGTCTTAACGGTATAGTCGTTGATATGAGCCCTGTCGCGGATAAGCATATAAACGTCACGGAAGATACCCGACATACGCCACTTATCCTGGTCTTCAAGATAGGAGCCCGCACACCACTTCAATACAAGAACCTTAAAGGTGTTCTTGCCGGGGAGAAGGTAATCGTTGATACGCATCTCGGTGGTGGTATGTGCCGCCTGGGAATAGATAGCAATATCGTTGTTTATCCAGAGATAGAAGCAGGAGTCAACACCCTCAAAGTTGATAAGGATATCCTTGCTTGCTATCTGATCCTTTGTAAATTCGTAATCACGAACGTAAAGTCCGCAGGGAATATCGTCGGGCACGTGGGGGGGATCAACGGGGAAGGGATAGTTGAAGTTGGTATATTGAGGCTTGTCGTAATCACGCTCTGTATAGGTCTGCCAGCATCTCGGAACCTCGATCTTGTCAAAGCCCTCGGTAGTAAAGGCCGCAGAGGTAAAGTCCTCTATATCAAGGGAGGAGGGGAAAAAGCGGAAGTCCCACTCTCCGCCCATATCAAAGAAAAACTCCGACTTTGTACGGTCGTTTTCATAGGCCGCGGCTTCGCTCTGATAAGGGATATAGTATGCTCTTGAAGGAAGGGGATTCATTTCAAGAACGTTTATATTCTTATGATAATCGGGAAAAAATTTCATCTTTATTATTCTCCAATATATTTTAATAAAAGGCAGTTTTTGATTTAAGCCAAAACTGCCTTTTATCGGTTTAATAAGTTATTTTGCCTTTACAGGAAGGGTATGATCAGTCAAATCTGACTGTTTCGCTTACCAAAAATCCCTTACCGGAATAGGGGCAGGTCTCGTCGATAGGATCGGAAACGGGCTTTGCCCAACGGATGCCGTTTGTAATTACCTTCTGAACGTAGGGGTTGTAGAAGGAACGGCAGGTTTCGTGACCGGGCTGGAAGTAGAATATCTTGCCTAAGCCGCGCGCCCAGGTACAGCCTGCGCGGAAGATATTGCCGTGCTCGAACCATGCACCGAATACGAGATCATCGGGCTTAGGAATATAGAAGGGCTCTGAATAAAGCTCGTCCGCTTCAAGCTCGAATGCCTTGGGAAGACCCTCGGCGATGGGATGTGTGGGTGCGAGATTCCAGATGACCTCTTTGATGTTATCGCCCCATTCAAGGTTACCCGTACAGCCTAAAAGCTTACGGAAGGGCTTGGAATGGTGTGCGGAGTGAAGACCGATAAAGCCCATACCCTCGCGGTAAACACGCTTAACTATTTTATCTACCAATTCGTCATTTACCTCATCGTGGAAGCCGTGGCCCCACCAAAGAAGAACGTCGGTTGAGTTAAGCACCTCGTCGGGAAGGCCCTGGTCGGGATCGTCAAGACAGCAGATGCGTACATCCATATCGTCGTTTTTATCAAGGAAATCCTTGATTGCCGCATGGATACCGTTGGGGTAGCACTTATACGCTTCGCCCTCTGTGTTTCTTTCATGGCGGTATTCATGCCAAACTGTTACTCTGATCTTATCAGCCATTTTTCTTTTCCTCCGGGAAACTATTTATTGGTAATATTATCTCATAAAACGACCGTAAAGTCAATAACATTACAAAAAATTAAATATTGTTCTCCTCGTGGGATTTATCAAAAAGACCTGTGCCTACGTAGGGGCAATCGTCCTTTATGATGCGGTCTGCGGGCTTTGCCCAATATACTGCGTTTGTTATTATTCTCTGAACGTATTCGTTATAGAAGGAGGGGAACTCCTCGTGGCCGGGCTGGAAGTAGAATATCTTACCCAAGCCTCTGAAATAGCAGATGCCCGAACGGAAGATATTACCCTGCTCGAACCATGAGCCGAATACAAGCTGGTCGGGCTGGGGTACGAAGAAGGGCTCGGAATAAAGCTCTTCTACGGGAAGCTCAAAGGCCTTGGGAATGCCTGCCGCGATAGGATGGGAGGGGTTAAGGTTCCAAACTACCTCCTTTACTCCGTCACCCCATTCAAGGTCACCGGTACAGCCGACGATAGCCTTGAAGGGCTTGGAATGATGTCCCGAATGAAGGGGAATAAAGCCCATTCCATCGCGGTAAACTCTTTGACGAATCTTTTCGACAAGCTCGTCCTTTACCTCCCAATGATGGCAATGTCCCCACCAAAGAAGCACGTCTGTATTATTTAAAACCTCGTCGGGAAGCCCCTGATCGGGATCGTCGAGGGCTGCAAGACGAACCTCCATATCTTCATTTTTATCAAGAAATTCCTTGATGACTGCGTGCAGGCCGTTGGGATATACCTCCTGTGCGGCGCCGCCCTCCTTTTCGTGACGGAATTCGTTCCAAACCGTTACTCGAATTTTATCTGTCATTTTATTTCCTCCAATATTTACTTAAAGCTTTTTATATTTTCATAGTGAGGGAGATCCTTCCCTTTTTGGTGTCAACCGAAAGCACCTTTACCTGTACGCTATCGCCAACAGAAAGCACCTGAGAGGGATGCTTTATAAACTTGTTTGAAATTTCGGAAATGTGTACGAGACCATCCTGGTGAACGCCGATATCAACGAAGGCTCCGAAGTCGATAACGTTTCGTACCGTTCCGGTCATAAGCATACCGGGTACAAGGTCCTCGAGACCCATAACGTCCTCGCGTAAAACAGGCTGGGGAAGGCTGTCGCGCACGTCTCTGCCCGGCTTTTCAAGCTCGCCTATGATATCAAGAAGGGTGGGCTCGCCGCATTCAAGCTCGCCTGCAACCTTGGCTGTTCCCTCGCCGCGAACCTTGTTTCCGAGCTCTCCCAAGCGACTTTGCTTAACGTCCTCGGTGGTGTAATCATATCTTGCAATAAGCTTCTTTGCAATTTCATAGGATTCGGGGTGAACGCCTGTGTTGTCAAGTATTTCGGAGGAGGAAGCCACCCTTAAAAATCCTGCGCACTGCTGATAAGCCTTTGCACCTATCTTGGGTACCTTTAATATCTGGGAGCGCTTTGTAAATTCGCCGTTTTCCTCGCGGTATTTTACAATATTCTTTGCGGTGGTCATATTGATGCCCGCAATGTAGGAAAGAAGGGAATAGGAGGCGGTATTTATATCAACGCCTACACTGTTAACACAGTCCTCGACAACACCGCCCAGCGCCGCATCGAGTCTTGCGGGCTTCATATCATGCTGGTACTGTCCGACACCGATGGCCTTGGGGTCTATCTTAACAAGCTCCGCCAGGGGATTCTGGAGTCTTCTTGCAATAGAGACTGCAGAACGTTCTGTAACGTCGAAATCGGGGAATTCCTCGGCACCCGCCTCGGAGGCAGAATAAACAGAAGCTCCCGCCTCGCTTACCATAGCATACTGAACCTTACCGGGAAGCTCTCGCAAAAGTCCCGCAATAAAGATCTCGCTTTCCTTTGAAGCGGTACCGTTACCTATAGCAATTATCTCAACTCCGTACTTTTCCGCGAGACGCTTAACTACGCGCTTGGATTCTTCGATCCTTTCCTGAGGCTTGGTGGGATATATAACGGCGGTATCAAGCACCTTACCCGTTTTATCCACGACCGCAAGCTTACAGCCTGTACGGTAACCGGGGTCGAAGCCGAGAGCCGTCTTACCCTTAACGGGAGGTTGCATAAGAAGGTTTTTAAGGTTCTCCGAGAATAGCTTAATTGCGCCCTCGCTTGCATCATCAAAAAGATCTGATCTTATTTCTCGCTCTATAGATGGCGCGATAAGTCTTTCATAGCTGTCTATAGCCGCCTTTGCCATATACGGGGTGGCTTCGGTAAACATATTGATGTCTGCCGCCATAAAGAGGTAGTTTAAAACGGCATCCTTGGCTATCTCTATCTTGACCTTTAAAATATCCTCCTTTTCACCGCGGTTCATGGCAAGGATACGGTGGGAGGGGGTTTTACGGATAGGCTCACGGTAATCGTAATACATATCGTAAACCGTGCTTTCCTCTGTTGCCGCAGAGGAGGAGATAAATCCGAAATCAAAGGTTATGGCTCTTATTTCCTTACGGTATTCCGCGTTATCCGAAATATCCTCGGCAATTATATCCATAGCTCCCGCAAGGGCTTCCTCAGCGCTTGCAACACCCTTTTCTTCGTTTATAAATCCTTTGGCACTTTCAAGGATGGAGGGCTCGTAGCTTTCGCGCTGCTCTGCGATAAGCTCCGCCAAGGGGGCAAGACCCTTTTCGCGGGCAACGCTTGCCCTTGTTTTTCTCTTCTGCTTGAAGGGGCGGTATATATCCTCTATTTCGGTGAGAGTTACCGCGTTGTCGAGAGCCTCGCTTATCTCATCTGTAAGCTTGCCCTGCTCGGCAATGGTCTCCCGCACCTTTTCTCGTCTTTCTTCAAGTGAACGAAGGTAGGTAAGGCGGTCGAAAAGTCCGCGCAGTACGGTATCGTCAAGGCTTCCGGTTACCTCCTTGCGGTATCTTGCGATAAAGGGGATGGTATTGCCCTCGTCGATAAGAGCAACGGTATCCTCTAAGTGCTTTGTCGGTATTGAAAATTCTTCTGATAAGGTCTGTAAAATGTCCATTTGGGTTCCTTTCTATATTTTACGTAAATTTTCTACTTCCTTTTCGGTTAAAAATCTCCACTCGCCGCGCTCAAGGCAGGGGTCAAGAGGGATATCGGCAAATCTTATCCTTTCAAGATAAGTTATTTTATTACCGACTGCGTAAAGCATCTGCTTTATCTGGTGGTATTTCCCCTCGGTAAGGGTAATTTCTCCTTCAAATTCAGACAGCCTTTTTACTCTGCAGGGCTTGGTCAGATACCCGCCCTCTATGTGAACTCCGCTCTCCAATTCGGGGATCCTTTCGAGACTTTTTTCACATTTAAAATAATATACCTTTTCGGCATGATGCTTCGGGGAAAGCAGACGGTGTGCAAGCTGACCGTCATCTGTGAGTATCATGAGTCCGACTGTATATTTATCAAGTCTTCCCACCGGGAACAGCTCGAATTTTTGTAATTCCCCGCTCAGAAGCTGAGTTACAAAGGGGGCGCTTTTGTCATCGGTAGCCGATACGTAGCCCTCGGGCTTGTTGAGCATTATATACCTGTATTTATTATATTCTATCACTCTGCCCGATACGCATACAACGTCCTTTTCCTCGTTTACGGGGCTGTTCGGTTTCTTTGCAATAATGCCGTTGACCGTTATGATCCCTTGCTTTACTGCCTTTGCCGTCTCGGTTCGGGAGAGGGTCCTTGTTTCTGATAAAAACTTGTCTAATCTCATCACATCTGTAATTCGTCAAGGTCCTTTGTGAAGGCGGGAAGGAAATTTTCCATAAAATAATGAAGCTCGGGAAGGGGATTTTCCTCAAGACTTTTAAGGGTTGATGCCGCCGCGCTCTTGAACTCGTTGTTATTGCATTTTAATTCTTCGATGCACTTGATATATGCACTTAATTTGTCAGCGGCCTTAACTATCAGGTGAAGCTCTCTGTCGTTCTGGCAGAGAAGTGAGTTGTAATCGGCCTGAAGCTCGGCGGGGAGCATTGAAAGTAATTTTTTTGTTGCATTATCCTCGATTTCGGCATAATTGCGGCGCATACTTTCATTATAATATTTTGCAGGGGTAGGCATATCTCCTGTATATACCTCCTGAGCATCGTGAAAGAGCGCATAGCACACCGCCTTGCCCGTATCATAATTCTTACCGAAGTACGTGTTGCCTATTGTGCAAAGAGCATGGGCGAGTATCGATACCTCATAGGAATGCTCGCTTAAGGTCTCCTCGGTCATATTTCTCATAAGTCCCCAGCGGCGGATATAACGCTGGCGGAATATCATCGAATAGAATGAGTTTTTCATAGATCCTGCCTTTCGGATGTTTTATAATGATATTATATCAGCAAAGAGCGAAACTGTCAAATTTTTATGGAATGTGTGAAAAACATAAGTAATTCACATAAAAACGCATTTTTTTAAAGTTTGTGCATTTTGTATATGTGTAGAAAATTCCACCGAAAATTTATGCAGTATGTACAAAAATTTTGAATTTTTTTGCCATTAAAAAATATCGCGCTCTTATTATTTTTGTGGTGAATTTGCCGAAAAAACAGGAAAATGCACAAAAAAATTATGAAAATTTCTCGATTCGTCACAAAAAAATAATGGTGATTCTGAGTTGAAAAAAACAAAAAGGAAATTTTTGAAAAAACCGGATATTCGAAAATTTTAAAATTACTTAATAAAATTTCCCGAGAAGCCTTGTGACATAAGGCGACATTAAAACTCTGCCCTTGACATTCGGATGCAACTGTGGTATTATAATAAACATGAAAATAAAAGGGAAAACCAAGCGTTTTCCGATCGGAAATCCGCCGATTATGCACCGTCAAAGGTGCTTTAATATTCTCTTTTGCCCATGGTAAAGCAGAGTGTCCGGCAGGGATCTCCGAAAGGAAAACAGGAGGTTTGGATGCGGCAGCCGACGGGCATATCTTTTGGGATAGTTATGCTTGTCGGGGCATTGTTGCCCTTTTTTGGATTTGAAAAAATCATTTAACCCTTAAGGAGGAATTTTGAAATGAACGTAAGGATTAAAAAAATCCTGTCATTCCTTTTGGCGGCTCTTATGCTCTTCGGCGTCCTGTCAACGTCGGTATTTGTATATGCTGCCGAGGATGACTCTTCCCAGACCGAAGAAGCAACGGTCGATCCTCTTGCATCGCTCTATACGTATGATGCGGTGCAGCTTGAAAAGCTTATCGGTGTTGATTCTTATAACGACTATACGGATAAGCACGCCGATGCAGAAAGAGCATCAAAGGATTCGTCCTTCTTCATCACTCCCGATGATCTCGTGACCGAGGACGCTCCCGTTTCCGCAGACGGTAAGACCGTTTACACAGCGGACGAGGCAGAGGATCTCATCGCGGAGCAGGAGGCAGAGGAAGAGGAACAGAACGCCGAGGCTAACGACGGAAACGTTGACGAAGAAGAGCTTACAGGCGGGGATGCTTCCGAGGAAGCAAAGGCAGAGGAAGAGGAAGAGGAACAGAAAGCCGAGATCATCTATACCACTGCAGAGCATTCCATTATCGATGCATCCGAAATAAAGGACACCAAGGGTGTTTCAGCGGATTATTTCCACTATGACGAAGCGGTTGAGGGCGACGTTCTCGTTACGGGAGACACAGGCGAAACTGTTTTCCGTTTTCAGGTTCCCGAAACCGGTAAGTACGCAATGCGCGTTACATATACCTCCAACCCCCAGGCGGATGCGGATGCAGAGCAGGCCGATGCGGAGATCTCCACAACCATCGAGCGTATGCTTTATATCGACGGCAAGCTTCCCTTCTCGGAAGCAAGATACCTCTACTTCCCCCGTTGCTGGACATATGAGTATCAGACTCTCGAAGAGGGCAAGACTCTCAAGGAAATGGGTTACGATACCGAGAGATACGAGGTTGACGAAGAAACAGGCAGAATCATAGATAAAAAATATGACTGCTATACATTCCCCGAGGATAAGAACGGTAACGATACAAGACCGAGACGTTGGGAAGTTCTTATGTGGCAGACCTATTACGTTCGTGACTGGCTCGGCTACGATATCGACCCCTTCGAATTTTATCTTGAAGAAGGCTGGCATACACTTACTCTCGTTTCCAACCGTGAGCATATGATCATCAGCAATATTGAGTTCTATGCATATGAGGAAGAGCCCGAATACGATGAGTGGCTCAAGGAAATGAAGAAGAACGGTGTAAAGGAAGTTAAGGACCACGAGCCTATCAAGGTTCAGGCTGAAAATCCCGAATTCGTTTCCGTACAGAACGTATTCCCCGGTAATGACAGAACATCCTCTATCACCGAGCCCCAGGACCCTGCGGTTATCAAGTACAACATTCTCGATAACGGCGGTAATAATAACTGGATGAAGTATAAGGTCGAGGTTAAGGAAACAGGTCTTTATTCCATGTCCTTCCGTTTCCGTCAGAACAGCCTTATCGGTATGTTCTCCTCAAGACGCGTAAAGATCAACGGCGAGGTTCAGTTCCGTGAAGCTAACCATTTGAGATTTATGTATGATACCGAGTTCCAGTCAACCTATGCCAACAACGGCGAGCAGGAATTCCTCTTCTATCTTGAGGAAGGCGAAAATACCGTTGAGATCGAGATCGTACTCGGTGAAATGGAAAAATACGTATATCAGATAGAACAGATGATAGACGAGCTTAACGACGTTTATCAGAGAATGCTCATGATCACCGGACCGGTTCCCGACTCCTACCGTGATTACGGCTTCAGAAGACTTGTTCCCGACTGTATCGTATCTATAGGTGAAGCGGCTAACGAGCTTTATCAAATCCAGGAAGATATCGTTGAGATGACCGGCGCCGACGGTGACCAGACTAACACGCTTCTTACAATAGCAGATCTCTTCAAGGAGATGACTCTTGACGAATATACCATAGCACCTAATTTCCTTACGTTCAAAAACTATATTATAGCACTCAGTGACTGGCTCTACGCAGCTTTGGGCCAGCCCCTTAAGCTTGACTATTTCGTTATCGGCGACGTTAACGAAGAGCTTCCCCAGGACGTATCTACATCCTGGCAGAAGGTTTGGTTTGAGTGCAGTGCGTTCGTAGCAAGCTTTACAATGGACTATACCACCATCGGTTTCTCTGACGACGGCATGACAGAGCAGGCTCAGAGCATCGAAATGTGGGCTGTTGCGGACCGTGAATCCATGCTTATTACAAGATATATCGTTGACAACTATTTCTCGGCAGAGGGTTGTCCCGGTGAAGGTATAAGCTTACGTATCAGAGTTATCACCGCGGGCTTGCAGGAGGCTATTCTGGCAGGCATCGGTCCGGATATCTCATTCCTTGATACGGTAAATACGATAACCTTCGGTATGCGTACCGCGATCGAGCCGATCCAGAATATGGAGGGCTTCGAGGAGATAATGAGCGAATACTCTTACGCTGCCGTTGAGGAGGGCAAGCAGGTTCCTCTTGCAGAAAACCCGTGGTACAAGAAGGTTTCAATGACAGCGCTCAATGAAAAGACAGGTAAGGAAGAGTATAATACATACGGCTTGCCCACAAATCTTCTTATGCCCATGGCGTTCTATAGAGTTGACGTTCTTCACGAATTAGGCATAGGAATGTCGGAAAGCTGGGACGATCTCTTGTCGTCGATGCCCGCGCTCCTTAACAACAACTTCGATATAGGTCTTTCGACCGCGCTTCCCGGAGCACAGCTCTTTATCTATCAGCAGGACGGCGGCGACCTCTTCCGTGATAACGGTTACAGAACGAATCTTGACTCCACCGAATCGCTTTCGGCATTCAAGACACTCTGTGAAATGTTCCAGAAGTACAGCGCTCCCGTTGCTTACGATATCACACGTTTCAGAACGGGCGAAATTCCGATAATGGTTTCGGAAGACGGTATTACTATCTATAATACCCTTATGACATATTACGAGCTCCGTGGTCTCTGGCAGCTTGCTCCCGCCATCGGTACAGTTCGTGAGGACGGTACGGTCAACCATACCGCAGTTGCAAACACGTTGGCAATGATCATGCCTAAGGACAGAAAGCGTACCGATGAAGAAAAGGAAGCTATCTGGACATATATGAAGTGGTATTGCGGTGCCGACTCTCAGATGCGTCAGGCAAGAGAAACGATCGCTACGTCGCTTCCTACCACAAAGTATTCAACCGCAAACGTTAAGGCGCTTCTTGCGCAGAAGTGGACAGACGAAGAGCGTGCAGCGGTACGCGGCATACTTTCAAGCCTTGAAACGGTGCCTGAATATCCCGGTTCTTACATTTTAACTCAGTATGTATCCTTCGCATTCCTCAACGCATACAACAAGGGTGAAAATCCTGCGGATGCGATGCTCGAACAGGTTACATATATTAATAAGGAAATCGCGCGTAAGCGTGAAGAATTCGGTTTGGACTTTTGGCCGGTAACTTATGAAGAGGATGCAAAGTAATTTTGCACCCTCTCACCCCAAAGGTTAATCTTTAAAAATCAATACTAATAAGGAGAAATACTCATGTCAGATACTGCTGTAAAAAAGAGTACCAAACCGGAAAAAAAGAAGAAGCAGCCGGTTTCCAGAAAAGAAATGACAAGATGGCAGTACACGAAAAGTGAGATGAAGAGAACTAAAGCGGGTTATTTTATGATAGCTCCCTTTATGATAATGTTCCTTGTCTTTACTGTTGTACCCGTAGTACTTTCACTCTTGCTCAGCTTTACGTCTTTTAATATGTTCCAGCTCCCCAAGTGGGTCGGCTTTGATAACTTTGTAAGAATGTTCCTTGATGACGACCTGTTTATAACAGCCTTCAAGAACACCATGATCTTTGCTTTGACCACAGGACCTGCGTCCTTCCTTCTCAGCTTCATTCTTGCATGGTTTATCAACGAGCTTTCCCCCAAGGCAAGAGCATTAGTTACATTTATATTTTATGCACCCGGTATTTCCGGCGGTGCTCACACGATTTTCGCACTCGTTTTCCGAGGTGATATCTACGGCTTCGCAAACGGTTGGCTTATGAAGCTTGGTATTATTAGCGAGCCCATACTCTTCTTCCAGAATGAGACCTATATCGTTCCTTTAATGATATTTATTTCGATCTGGACCAGCTTGGGTATATCTTTCCTTTCCTTCATTGCAGGTCTTCAGGGCGTTGACCGCGCTCAGTATGAGGCAGGCGCCGTTGACGGTATCAAGAACCGTTGGCAGGAGGTTTGGTTCGTTACCCTTCCCAATATGAAATCCATGCTTATGTTCGGTGCGGTTATGTCTATCACCAACGCATTCGGCTTCGGTGCTATCGTAACACTCCTTTGCGGAACACCCTCCGTTAACTATTGTGCATGGACACTTAACCACCACCTCACCGAGTACATGAGTACCCGTTTCGAGTTCGGTTATGCATCAGCGATAGCGTTCTTCATGTTTATACTCATGTTTGCGTCTAACCGTCTGGTAAACAAAATCTTAGCAAAGGTAGGACAGTAGTATGGCTAAAAAAGTTAAAAGATTACGTGTCAGAAAACATAAAGTTGTACTTAACCGTTCTGCCGCAGGTGACTCTGTCATCACAGTCATGCTTGTAATACTCGGAGCTTTGATGTTCCTTCCTATGTATTACACGGTTATTACAGCTTTCAAGCCCCTCGGTGAGCTTTCTATCACACCTCCTAAGATGTACGTTATGAAGCCCACCATGAAAAACTTCATTGACCTTTTTACAAACATGAACCAGACGTGGGTTCCTATTTCGAGATATATCTTTAACACGGTATTTATCTCGGTGGCATCCACTGCAGGCTCACTGTTGCTCGGTTCAATGACAGCGTATTCGCTTTCAAAGATCCGTATGCCCGGTTATAAGGCACTTAACAATATCATAGTTTACTCCCTTATGATAGGTTCCACGATTACCGGTACATACAACTTCATTATTTACTGTTATCTCGGAATGCTCAATACATATTCGATATCGATTCTTCCCGTATGGGCTTCGACCCTGGGTCTCTACCTTATGAAGAACTTTATCGACGACGGTATTTCGGACGAGATGATAGAGGCTGCCCGTATCGACGGTGCAAAGGAATT
Source organism: Oscillospiraceae bacterium (assembly GCA_015065105.1). Classification (GTDB taxonomy): domain Bacteria; phylum Bacillota; class Clostridia; order Oscillospirales; family CAG-272; genus RGIG7300. The sequence goes on from SVQZ01000004.1 coordinate 77,402, forward strand.
CTATATATATTGGAAGATAGCAATGCCTCTGGTTAAGCCTGCTTGGCTGACCCTTATCGTTACCACCTTCCAGTCGGTATGGAATGCCGGTGCATCTGTTTACGTATGGTCTGAGCAGCTCAAGACCTTTAACGCGGCGATTACACAGATCACCGGTGCGGCAGGCGCAAACGTCGGTGCCGCAACCGCAGGCTCGGTACTTCTCATGAGCGTACCGATCATCGTATTCGTTGTTAACCAGAGCCAGATAGTTGAAACTATGGCTTCGTCAGGTATGAAAGACTAAGGAGGAAAGGCATGAAAAAATCATATTCTTTTATCGCCCTCCTGCTCTGTCTTTTGACCCTTGTCGGAGGAGTGGGCAGCTTTGCGGATGCTTATACGTCCTATACCTACTCTATCGCAGGCGTGCCGGTGGATTCTCCCGATGCATATACGCCTGACCGTGAGGTTAAGTGGGAAGCAATGGGCTTACCCGAAAACCTTGTAAATCCCTCCGACCTTGTTGTTGACGAGGACGAAAACGTTTATATCGTAGATACAGGTAAAAACTGCATCTATATGCTTGACAAATACTATAAGTATATAACTCATTTCGGAAATGAGTTTATCAATGACCAGGGTGTACCCGATTCACTCAATGCACCCGGCGGTATGTTCGTTACCGAGGATTATATCTACGTAGCGGATACCGAAAACAGCCGAATAGTATTATTCAGCCGTACTCCCGAGGGTGACGTAATGTTCCCCTTCCACAGTGTTATCCAGGAGCCCAGCTCCGAGGTTATGGAATCGGATGCTATCTATAAGCCCGTTGCATTGGCGGTTGACGACGTAGGAAACCTTTACGTTGTATCCTCCACCACCTACATGGGTGTGATCGTGCTTAACGCAGAGGGCGAATTCCAGAGCTTCCTCGGTGCACAGAAGGTTTCTGTTGATGCTGCTACGATCCTCTGGCAGTCCTTTATGACCGCAGAGCAGAGAGCGCAGTCCCAGAGCTACGTTCCTACAGAATATAACAATATCACTATAGACGAAGAGGGCTTCGTTTACGTTACCTCCTCCTCTATCGAGGAATCCGCTCAGCAGGCGGCTATCGAAAGCAAGTCGAGTGATTACTCCCCTGTTAAGAAGCTCAATTCCTCCGGTGATGACGTTATGGTACGCGGCGGCTTCTTCGGCCCCGGCGGTGAAGTAAACGTTATCTGGAGCTCCAAGGAATCCAGCGATATTATCGGTGCATCCAAGATCATCGACGTTGCACTCGGTGAAGAAGGAACCTGGTCAATTATCGACGAAAAGCGTTCCAAGGTATATACCTATGACTCTTACGGCCGTTTGCTCCACATCTTCGGTGACAAGGGCGAAATGCTCGGTAACATCAAGATGGCAGAGGCTATAGTATATCAGGGTACAAGGATCCTTATCCTTGATAAGACAGAGCTTTCCCTTACCGTATATGAAAGAACGGAATACGGTGACATTCTTATAGACGCTCTTCATAATGATAATGAAAGAAATTATGACAAAGCGGTTGAAGACTGGGAAAAGATCCTTCAGAGAAACGGTAACTTTGACGCCGCTTACGTTGGTATAGGTAAGTCGCTTTACCGCAGCGGTAAGTGGGAAGAAAGTATGGAATACTTCAAGTCCGCTTACGACACAACAAATTACTCAAACGCATTTAAGGAATACAGAAAAGAGGTTGCTCAGAAGTTTATCTGGCTTATCCCCATTGTTGCAATAGTTGTAGTTATTGGTCTTGTTAAGCTCTTCGGATGGGCTGCAAAGGTCAACAAGGCAGGTATTCTCAAGCAGGGCAAGCGTAAAATGCATGAGGAAGTGCTTTATGCGTTCCACCTCTTCGGACATCCCTTCGACGGCTTCTGGGATCTTAAGCATGAAAAGAGAGGCTCGGTACGCGGTGCTACCTTCTGGGTAGTATTGGCGGTTCTCTCCTTTACCTACCAGGCTGTAGGTCAGGCTTACCTCTTTAATCCCACAGGTGCTACAAGCTCGATATTCGTTCAGGCAGTATCGATCTTAATGCCCTTGTTCCTCTGGGTTGCGGCTAACTGGTGTCTTACGACCCTTATGGACGGTGAAGGAAGCTTCAAGGATATCTATATTGCAGTGGGTTATTCCCTTGCTCCCTTACCCTTCTTTGTAATTCCTTCCGTAATATGCACACACTTCTTCTCCTTGAACGAGGCGGGCGTTGTTACCTTGCTCGTAAGTATAGGTTGGATCTGGGTTGCATTATTGGTAGTATGCGGCATGATGGTAACTCACGGTTATTCACTTTTGAAGAACGTGATCACCTGCCTTATGACCATTGTCGGTATGGCATTCATCATGTTTATAGGTTTATTGTTTACAGGACTTATCCAGAAGATTGTTGGTTTCATATCAAGCATTATCACGGAATTGTCCTATAGAATGTAACAGCAGGAGGTAGATAAAAATGAATAAAAGATTATCGGCAAAGTTTTTATCACTGCTTCTTGCTGTGATAATGGTATTTGCAACCTTCTCGGTTGCAGTATATGCAGAGCCCGTGGATACCGAAGAGACCCAGGCAAGTCTCGAGGGTGATCCCGCTGAAAACGGTGAAGACGGCGAAAATTCCGAAGACACCGACGAAGACGGCGAGGAAGAGCCCGGCGAAGACGGCGAAGAGTCAAACGGCGAAGAGGGCGAAGGCGAAGAGGGCGAAGGCGAAGAAGGTAAGGACGGCGAAGGCGAGTCTGAGGAAGACGAAGAGACCGACCCTACCGTTAAGAGAGCTAACGCTTATCTGAATACAAGATATAACTCTCCTGCAGAAAAGCTCGCAACTATGGAGTGTATGGTTGAAAATGACAGCTTTGCTCTTTGGTGCGACAAATTCTCCGGCGAGGTTGCTTTAGTAAATAAGGTAACAAATCAGACCTTGTTCACCAACCCCTACGATATCGGCACAAGCACCGCTTCCGCTGACGTCAAGGGTGAGCTTATGTCGCAGCTCATGATAGAGTTCAGCGACAACACAGGCACGTCAACTCCCTATAACAGCTTTGCATGGTCAACCCAGAAGGGTCAGATCAAGGTAAAGAATCTTAAGGGCGGTATCCGTGTAGAGTATTCTATCGGTGAAGAGGAAACAAGATACCTCGTTCCCATGGTAATTGAAAAATCCAGATTCGAGGAGCTTATTTCCGGTACAGCAGAAGCAAACGGCATTCCTTCCTATCTCTTTAATAAGCTTAAGTATTTCTACGTTCTTCAGGACCCCAAGGATGAAAAGCTTACTGATGCGGAAAGAGCTGATATGTATAAGAACTACCCCATCACCGAAAAGATGGCGGTTTACGTGTTCGATACAACAGCGGAGCGCCGTGAAAAGAAGGATATCGAGACAATAATCAAGAAGTATTGTCCCAAATATACCTTCGCAAAAATGGAAGAAGACCATCAGATAACTAACTATATTTCCACAGCAGAAGCACCTCCGCTCTTCAAGATGGCTCTTGAGTATTATCTTGACGAAAGCGGATTAAAGATCGACCTCCCCGCAAACGGTGTCCGCTTCGACGAGGATAAATATACTTTGAACTATATCAGAGTACTTCCTTATTTCGGAGCAGGTAACGGTACAAACGAAGGCTACGTATTCGTACCCGACGGCAGCGGTGCGTTGCTCGACTTCAAGCAGATGGACGAGGAAGGCGTAATCGTCGGTATGTCCGGTGATATCTACGGTACCGACTATGCTTACCACGAGATCGTTGCTACAAATCTTGAATCTATGAGAGTTCCCGTTTACGGTGTTGTTGAAGACTTCGTTCCCGCAGCAGAGGAATCCGAAGAGGATGCTGAGGCTGTTGAAGGTGAAGAAAATGCCGAAGGCGAGGAATCAGCAGAGGAAGAAGCTCCCGAGGAAGCTCCCGAAGAGACACCCGAAGAAAACTCCGAAGAAAACTCTGAAGAAAACTCCGAAGAAAATTCCGAAGAAAACTCCGAAGAAAACTCCGAAGAAAACTCCGAAGAAGGTTCTGAAGAAAACTCTGAAGAAGATTCCGAGGAAGAGGAAAAGGTAGTTATTCCTGCAGAGCCCGAGCACAGAGGCTTCCTTGCAATAATCGAAGAGGGCGATTCTCTCGCAACTCTCAAGACTACCCACGGCGGTTCTACTCATACCTACAATGCAGCTTACCCCGAGTTCTACTTAAGAGCAAATGACTCCTACAATCTTTCCGACGCAGTTTCGGTTGGTGATGATACTGTATGGACCATTACCGCCGACCGTAGATATACAGGTAGCTACAGTATGCGTATTATAATGCTTACCGACAGTGACAAGGCTGCAGCAGCAGGTCTTTCTGAGGATGAGTATTACGAAACAAGCTACGTTGGTATGGCTAAGGCATATCAGGATTACCTCGTTGAGAAGAAGGTTCTCAGCTATATCGAGGATAATTCAGAGGATATTCCTCTTTATATTGAATCCTTCGGTACAATGGATACAGACGGAACCTTCCTTTCCGTTCCGATCACAGTTACAAAGGCTCTTACAACCTTCGACGATCTAAAGAAGATGTATAAGGAGCTTAACAAGGAGGGCATCTCCAATATCAATTTCCGTCTTACAGGCTTTGCTAACGGCGGTATGATATCAGACGTACCTACCAAGGTAAAATTCCAGAAGGAGGTAGGCGGTGACGAAGGCTACTCTGAATTCGTTAAGTTTGCAGAGAAGAACGGTGTTACCGTATATCCCGACTTCGATCTCAGCTATGCAACACATGACGTAAACTTTGACGGTTTCAGCATGAAGAAGGATGCTACAAGAACAATAGATAACAGATATCAGCAGAAGAGAGACTATTTCTCCTCCTTCCAGCAGACAGTTTCTACAGGTCTTGTATGTATTTCTCCCTCTGTATTCTCCGACTTCTACGGAGGTGTTACAGAAGACCTTACCGAGCTTGGTAAGAGCGGTATCTCTCTCGGAACATTGGGCTCCGACCTTAACTCCGACTTTGACGAAGACGATACCTACAGCCGTGAGGACGGCAAGGAGCTTATCACAGCTCTTCTTGAAAAAGCAGATAAGGATTATGACAGCGTAATGGTTGACGGCGGTAACGCATTTACATGGAAATACGCTGATACTATCCTCAATATGTCACTTGACTCCAGCCGTCATTCCAACTCCTTCAGAAGCGTTCCTTTCATGGGCATGGTTCTCCACGGATGTGTTGAATACGCAGGTACACCTACCAATATGTCAAGCGACATGAATTATGAGGTTCTTAAGATGATCGAAAACGGCGCGTTGCCTTATTTCACTTTATCTTATGACAACACCTCGATGCTTAAGGATGATAACACCCTTTCCAAGTATTATTCTGTTGACTATAAGATCTGGAAGGAAGACCTTGTTGAGATCTATAAGGATCTTAACGATATCCTTAAGGACGTACAGAATTGCACAATCGATAACCATGAGTTCCTTGTTGGACAGAGAGTTATCGAGGATGCATACGTAAAGGTTCCCGAAGAAGAGATAACCAATGAGATTATCGAAGAGCAGCCCGAGGAAGCTCCCGAGGAAGTTCCCGGTGAGCCAGAAGGCGAAGCACCCGAAGCGGCAGAAGGCGAAGCGGCAGAAGGCGGCGCAACCGAGGAAGAGGCTGCAAATACACATATCGTTGATGACGGAACCATCGTACGAATCACATATTCCAACGGTACGGTATTCATCCTTAACTACAACAGATTTGACGTTGAAGTTGACGGTGAAATCATCGAAGCGTTGAGCTATATTACAAAGTAAGGAGGGGACAAAATGAATAAAACAGAAGTTAAAAAGCATCCGGCGCCTGCAAACAGACATCCGGCACCTGTGAAAAAAGCGTCCGCTCCCGTAAAAAAGAAATCAAGAGGCGCATCTCTTGACGCACGTAAGGCAAGAAGCGGATGGTTATTCCTTCTCCCCTTCGTAATCGGCTTAGCTCTTATTTACGTTCCGATCATATACGATTCAATTAAGTTCAGCTTCGGTGCGGTTAAGACCCTTCCGGGCGGCGGCTTTGCGTATAAGTTCGTAGGCTTTGCTAACTATAACGAAGCGCTTACCGTTGACGCATATTTCGTTCAGACACTTACCTCGGGTATCAAAGAGCTCCTCTTTGATATTCCCGCGATAGTAATATTCTCTCTTTTCATGGCTGTTCTTCTTAACCAGAAGATGCTCGGCCGTGCGGCATTCAGAGCAATATTCTTTATTCCCGTTATTCTTTGTACCGGTCTTATCGACCAGATCGACTCCTCCAACGCACTTACCCAGTATATGTCCGACAATACCAGCGGTATAGACAGCGGTGCGGGAACAGACACGGTTAATGCCGTGGTGTCTATGACCGATATACAATGGATGTTTGAATCCATGAAGGTCGGTACAGAGCTTACACAGTACGTTGTTAACATAATGAACAACATCTACGATATCATTAACCGCTCCGGTGTACAGATGCTTATATTCCTTGCGGGTCTTCAGTCTATATCCCCTGCGATCTACGAATCCTGTAATATAGACGGTGCCTCCGCATGGGAAGCATTCTGGAAGATCACCATTCCTATGGTAAGCCCGATGATCCTGGTTAATGCGATCTACACGGTAATTGACGCGTTGACGTCTGCTACCAACCCGGTTATGGACTATATCTCAGGCGTTTACGTCGGAAACGGCGGACGTGAGCTGTCCTCCGCGATGGCTTGGATGTACTTCCTCATCGTTATAGGTATAATCGGTATTGTTTCAGCGTTGTTGTCAGCGTTCATATTCTACCAGAGAAGAGACTAAGGAGGGCTGAAAATGGATAATGTAAAAAATAATATTCCCGAGGCTCCCAAGGTAACAAAGGAAACAAAAAACAAGATAAGAGTTGATTTCGAGCGTACCTCCATATGGAAGCGTCTCAAGCTTAAGTATCTCAGTATGAGCTTCTTAACGGGTACCGTTTGGAAGATCGCAAGATTCCTTCTTCTCTTAGGTATCTCATACGTAATACTGATGCCCTTCTTCACAAAGGTATCTTCATCCTTTATGAGTGCACAGGACTTCGGTGACGTAACCGTAAAATTAATACCCAGATATCCCACACTTGATACCTATATTGCGGTTATCAAGGATAACAACTACTTTGGCGCTTTGTTTAATACCGTAACGCTCTCACTTATGTGTGCGTTCCTTCAGACCTTTATCTGTTCGATAATCGGTTACGGTTTTGCAAAGTTCAAGTTCAAGGGTAACAAGATACTTTTCGCTATCGTTATCCTTACCATGATCGTTCCTCATAAGACCCTGCAGTTCTCCATGTTTATGAGATTCACATATTTTGATCCCCTCGGTGTATTAAATCTCTTCGGATTTATTCCCATGCCTACGATCAATATGACGAATACCTTCTTACCCATGGCTCTGCTCTCATTGACAGGTCTCGGATTTAAGAACGGTCTCTACATCTTCATGATGCGTCAGTATTTCAAGGGTGTTCCCGACGAGCTCGAGGAATCTGCATATCTTGACGGCTACGGTCCCTTCAAGACCTTCTTCAAGATCATTATTCCTCTCTCCGTTCCCATGTTGATAACAATATTCTTGTTCTCATTCTCATGGCAGTGGACAGACAACTTCTATACGTCTCTCTTCTTCCCCTCGGTAAATACAACGCTCATGCCGAGTATCGTAACAATGCCGAACTCCCTCGATATCACCCTGGCTCCTTCTATGTTCCAGGCGGCGGTAAGCAACGCTGCGGCAATGCTTATCATCACTCCTCTTATTATCATCTATCTCTTCTGTCAGAGATACATGGTTGAGGGTATCGAACGTTCCGGTATTACCGGTTAACAGTAATAAAAACGAGAAAGCATTTCGCTTTCTCGTTTTTTTGATTTATAGGAAATTGCTCCATTTTGTGTGAGTTGTTTGAACCGCAGCAGTGGATGAGGTGACCGAAGCTTTAATAAACCTCACGTAATGCAATTATACATTGTCATGAAAACAAGCTTGCCGGGTTTTGGGGTTCACGACCGGGGCGGTGGATGAGGTGACCGAAGTTCGGTTGAATTTCACGTAAAGAAATAGTACATTATCAAAAAAACGATTATGCCGAGTTTGGAAAATTCCGACATAATCGTTTAGAAGCTGAGATTTTTTATTTATTGAAAATTCGCTTCACTTCGGGTATAGGGTGATTTGCCCGCCCGGTACAGCTTTAATTTTCGTCAATATACTCTATTATATCACATACGTTGCAATTAAGGATACGGCAGAAATCATCAATTTTCATCGTACTTATGCCGTTTCCTTTTTTCATACGGTCAATGGTGGCGCTGCTGATGTTATATTTGTTTATCAGGGCATAAGTCGTTATTCCTTTTTCCTTCAAAGTGTTCCAAAACGGAGCATAACTTATCAAAATTCCGCCACCTTTCACGTTTATTTCTATATTATTAGGATAATAGGGATTTTTACTCTTGACAATAGTCATAATAATGACTATAATAATTGACAGAGGAGTTATATACTCAAACTGAATTCTATATTGAGTAAGGAGGAAAAGAAATGCCGTAAATTATATTGCAAACGAGGTAGATATTATTCCATAATTGTTGTAACGTTTCTAATTCTGGCTGTTGCCGTAGTTATCATTTTTTATGAAAAAAAGCAAGTATGGATGCAGCAGAGCTTGAAAGTATGGAAAATGCGAAGCTTGAATAAAGAAGGAGAACCCAATGTCCTATCTGTCCTTCTATTACTGTTACCCGTCTTATATTTGAAGATCCTTCGAGTAAGAGAGTTGATCTTCAATATAATGAAAAGGGAGATCATATCCCCGTGGAAGGGGATATGGGAGCAGTTTTTAAATTTATAGGAAATAGCTCCACTTCGGGTGCTGAAAAAAGAAGCTTACGTAAGGTTCAAGCCCGATCATCGGTGCGCCCGGCGGCGCTTTTTGTAAAAAAGATATGTTTGTTAAATTTAAAAGAAATTAATTTATAAAGGAGAGTAATATGAGAAACAGTTTATACAGAGTTAACGTTCTTATGAAAAAAGCTTGCGTATTATTGATGACGCTTTCACTTATATTCTTAACGGTATCATGCGGCAGTAATACAAAAAAGGAAGATCTTTCTTTCGAGGTAGTGGATAATACAATAGTTATAAAGGGATATAACGGAAGCGACCCTTATTTGAATATACCGGATAAAATTGACGGTATAAAGGTCGTAGAAATTGAAGAAAACGCATTTAAGGATAATTCGGTTATAGAAAAGGTGAAGCTTCCCGATACGGTAACGAAGCTTGGTGATTCCTGCTTCAGCGGATGCGGTTCTCTGAAGGAGGTATATATTTCCGAAAATGTTGATGTGATACCTGACAGTTGTTTTTCTTATTCATCTTCGATAGAAAAAATAACGGCAAAGGGTGCAAAGGAATGCGGAAGCTTCGCATTTTCAGGACTCGATTCTTTAATGACTCTGGAAATATCCGAGGAATTAAATGAGGAGCTTAGCTCTAATGATTATAACGCTGTGTCCAAAAAAGGAAGGAGCTGCGAAATTAAGATAAACGGTAAAAATGTAACTGTAGAGGAAACTCCCACCATGGAAGGAATGTATGCAACACCCTTATTTTAATATGAGTTGTATATCATAATTTAAAGGTATATAAAAGAGAAATATCCACCCGTTCGGGTGGATATTTCTCTTTTATTCTTCTGTATTATGTGAGTTCTTTTCGGGAGGAATCGGCGGATAGCCGATTTTTGGGGGAATGAAAGCTTTAATCAGAGCACCATTTTGTAATATTGCCCTTGGTAATCAAATAAGCTTCTTTTGCGATATCAGCCAAGGGCTGATCGGAGTGTGAATCAGAGTAAAATTTATCTATAGATATTTTACCGAATTCTGCGTATAACCGGCATACCTTTTCCGCTCCCCTGCAATTTTTTCCTGTATATATACCCGTTATGGGATCTACTCTTGAAGCTATCAGGTGCTTGATACCAAGCATATCGCAGGCGGGTAAAAGAAGAAATTCCGGTGAAGCGGATATTACAATATCATCGTTCATATGAGAATCGAGATACCAGGTGTAGATCTTGCATATGTTCAGCTTCCAGAACTCCGCAACCATTTTTTCGTTATCGGTTCCCCGCAGAAAAGAATAGAAATATTCCTTCATTTCTGTTTTGTCTATACGGTGCAGGATATACAAAAGCATTCCCCAAAGCTGCTTGGGCAGGAAGCGGATAACGGCAGGCTTTTTTCTTAACACGTACAGGTAATAATCTACAGTACTGTCTCCTTTATAAATAGTACCGTCAAAATCGTAAACATTCATAATATGTAGAGTATTGTGAACATCAGAGCGAGATAGGTGATGCACAAAAAGAGCAGTATTTTATCATGAAGCAGAACCTCAACGGGATCCCCGTCGCTGTCTTTTTCGATATTAAGGCCGTACATCATGGTTATCAATAGAACTACGGGTACGGTAAACACAAGATAGCGGCTGTTGTATAGGGAGATAGTATTGTCATCCATACACCAAAGCGCATAAAAGGCGTTTGCCAGGGTCAGACACATTGTCATGTATCTGTTCAGAAAACCGGTGGGATAGTACTTTAATACGGTACGGGTACTGCCTTTTGTTTCGATCTGATTCGCTTCGTTCCTGCGTTTTCCGAAAGCAAAGTAAAAGGATATTACAGCTACCGTGAGATACATCCATTTTGAAAGGGATATATCCGTTATAATGGCTCCGTACAAAATTCTTATCAAGAAGCCTGAAACGAGAATAGTTACATCTATGATCGGAATGTTTTTCAACCCGAAGCTGTAGGCTACGTTCAGAATAAAATACAGAAAAAGCAACAAAGTGGATACTACGTCAAATACAAGGTAATTACATATCCAGGAGATACAAAACAGAAGAACTGCCAGCACCGCGGCTGTTTTTACCGATATACTGCCGGAAGCGATGGGTCTTTTGCATTTTGTGGGATGATTTTTGTCCTTTTCTCTGTCACGGATGTCATTGATAATATATATTACCGATGATATCATGCAAAAGCTGAGAAAGCCGACGGCGGCAGACGTTAGCTTTTTGACATCAAAAAGCTGTCCGCTGCAGGCTAATGCCGCAAATACAAGCAGGTTTTTGATATAATGATGAACGCGCATCAGTTTTAAGTATTTTTTCATTAGTTACCCTCAATCAACAACGGTTATCCTGTCATCGGAAATAACCCATATCACATCGTATTTGTCTCTGTTCATTTCGATACATTCGTCAAGTTCTTCCTGTCCCTTGGTAACTTCATGCTCGAGCTTCAGCTCCTTCCATCCGTAATAGGGCTTTAAGCTGTAGCCGTAGTAGCTTCCGTATGCGGCGGATTGGGAATATACCGAGTAACCGCTTTTTTGATCTGCGGAAATAACAAGCAGACTTTTATCGGGATCGTAGATCTCGTGCATTTCTTCGGTAAGCTCCTTTACGGAATTACTGTATTCATATATTGCAACCAATTTGTGGGCTCCCGAAATACCGAACGCAATGAAGATCGACAGCATTCCCGCACAAAGAGCTTTTCCCGATATCTTAACTTTTTTGAAGAGAAAGGCAAAGACTGCCGCTATCATAAATACGGTAGGATAAACGTGCATTTCTCCTGCCTGTCCCATGATTACGTGGGGCAGAGTAGTTACTAAAGCCGTAACTATCATCGTAAACAAGGGGAGCATATCCTCTTTGTTTTTTATTTTGGATATAAATGCCCATGATACTATAACCGCAAAGATAACGCTTAATAATGCGGTAATTCCTAAAAGAATATAATTGACGGGCTTTACGAAAAGTGCTATGGTATCGAGTCCCGATAAAGCATTTGCGAAAATATTTATAAAGTTTTTGACGGTTTTAGGAGAAAAGAATGATAATGCGTGCTTTCCGCCCGAGCTTCCCAGGGTTATAGCGCCGAACAGAGTGAAACGGGCTGTAAAGTATATAATTACAAAAAGAACAGCAATTACCGCACTCTTTATAATACGTTTAAGAACGGATCTATCCTTGTACAGATCCTTTATCCTTTTTACTGAAAACATTATATCGATAAAAGGGATAATACATATCCACACTATTCCCGATTCCTTCCAAAAAAGCGAGATGGCAGACATAATAATATATTTTACGGTATTTTGGTCCTTGAGATAAAGATAAATACCGAGAAGTCCGAATAACAGGCTGAATACCTGATTTAAAGCGTCGGGGGAGAGAACAGTTGCATACACCGAGGATGAAAACATAGCGAATAATATTGCAAATGAAAGCGGATGCAATGTGAATCTGCCCATTTTTTCAGAGTTTTCCGCTATTTGTCCGCTATTTGTACTGTCTTCTGCTGCCTTAGAGCGGCGGGTATTTTTTATATTGAGAAGCTCAAGTATCTTTTTTAATAAATAAACGTTAAGAATATGACCGAAAATCACGCATATTCTGTTTATATATGGGAAAAGACGGGGAGCGAAGCCTATTATCATTCCGAAAACTGCATCAAAGGGTCTCCAGAATGACCTTGCGGGTAAAAGGTCCTGTAAAGTAAAATGAATGTTGGGTGCAGTTTTGTAATACCAGTCATCTCCTAAAGGAGATATCGTCAGGGTAAGCCCAACAAACAGTAAAAAACATATCAAATAGAAATTTTTTTGTATTACCTTTTTCATGATAAGCCTCCAAAACACGATGATAGCGAATTACTAACGATAGTAGCATTAGTATATCATATAGTTTTGTAAATTACAAGGGATTTAATAAAAAAAGCCTGCAATCTGCAGACTTTTAATATTATAGGAAGTAACTTCGCTTCGGGCAATTTTACGAAAAGGTTTAGGGGAAGTTCAAACCCGATCATTGCCGTGAAGGTGTGTTTTTTATGTATTACAGAAAAACTTCGCTTCGGGTAATTTTACGAAAAGGTTTAGGGGAAGTTCAAGCCCGATCATTGCCTGCGGGCGCTGCCCGCTATTCAACCTTGGAAATGAATGCTTCTAATATAGCAAAGGCGGTCTCACGGTCCTTAGGCTTAAGCTTTTCTATCCTTTCATTAAGCTGAGAGCTGACTATAATATGGCCGTTGTTTAAGGTATCACAGAATATATCGTTCGCGGTACAGTCCAGGGCATTGATTATAAGAACCAATTTGTCCATTCTTGCCGAGCTTTTGCCCCTTTCGATATCGGACAGATAATTTGTTGACAGACCTATCATTTCCGCAAACTGCTGTTGGGTATATCCTTTGGCTCTTCTTATCTTTTGGATTCGTTTCCCTATTATTTGTTCTACTTTATTTTGATTCTGCATATTCAGCGCTCTCCGTTTGTTCAAATTCAAATTGACAGTGTTAATACTTATGCTGTCAGTATTAGTATAAATAGAAGAAATAGATTATTACACAAGATTATAGCGAAGAACTAACGATAATAGTGTGAATACTAATAATTTCCCTTTGGCAAGTTGCATAATGTAATAATTTACTTTTATTTGCTGATATAAAGCTTAAGCGGTAATATTCAACAAGTAATGTAAATAACTATTGATTTTTCAAAATCTCTGATGTATAATAATCTAAATAAACTAATTCGGAGCAAGGTATGAAGATTATAATCGTTGGTTGCGGAAAGATAGGAACGGCAATATTGGCGAATCTCGTTGACGAAGGACACGAGGCTGTTGCTATCGATAATGATCCCGATATTATTACCGAAATAACAAATATATACGATGTCATAGGTGTATGCGGAAACGGTGCGGACGGCGAGGTGCTTGAAGAGGCAGGTATTGCTGATGCAGAGCTTTTTGCGGCGGTTACGGATTCGGACGAGCTTAATATGCTTGCCTGCTTTTTGGCAAAGCGTATGGGCGCAAGTCAGACAATTGCAAGAATAAGAAACCCCGAGTATAACGATAAAAACCTTTCCTTTATGCGCCATCAGCTTGAGCTTTCCTCATCCATCAATCCCGAAAAGGTTGCAGCCCGTGAGCTCTTCAACCTTATCAAGCTTCCCGGTGCCATGAAGATAGAATCCTTTGCCCGCGGTAACTATGAAATGATAGAGCTTAAATTAAAGGCCGAATCTCCGATAGTTGACTGTTCGCTCTGGGAACTGCGAAAAAAGTACGATCAGAAATTCCTTGTTTGCGTGGTACAAAGAGGGGAAGAGGTATATATACCCGACGGTAACTTCGTTCTTAAGGCGGGAGACCGTATAGGGATCGCCGCATCTACCGTGGAGGGAGCAAAGCTTTTCCGCGCCCTCGGTATAATGAAAAAGCAGGTAAAGAACGTTATGATAATCGGTGCAGGAAGAACCTCTTATTATCTTGCGAGCAAGCTTCTCAATGTGGGTGCAAACGTTACCATAATCGAAAAGGACCATAAACGCTGTAAATTTATAGCGGATCACCTTCCCGGTGCTACGGTAATTGAGGGAGACGGTGCTTCCCAGGAGATCCTGCTTGAAGAAGGACTTCGTTCTGTCGATTCATTTATCGCGCTTACCGGTATGGACGAGCAGAATATACTCGTTTCTATATTTGCACAGTCCAATAAGGTTCCGCAGGTAATTACCAAGGTAAACCGTCCCGAGCTTGCGTCTATGGCTGAAAATTTAGGTCTTGATACTATAATTTCGCCCTGTAAGATCATTTCCGACCGTCTTTCGGGCTATGCAAGAGCTCTTGAAAATTCGCTCGGAAGCGAAATGGAAACTCTTTATACCCTTATGGATGACAAGGCGGAGGCTCTTGAATTTATAGTACGAGAGGATTTCGAGGAGCTTGATATACCCTTGAAGGAGCTTTCCATTAAGAGAAACGTGCTTATTGCGGGTATAATAAGAGGAAGAAAGCCTATAATACCCACAGGTGACGACTTTATCCACGAGGGAGATCACGTTATAGTGCTCGCTGCGGGTAAGCGTATAAATACATTGACTGAAATATTTGATAAGAGGTAGTTATGAACTATTCACTGATAGTCTATTTTATAGGCAGGCTGATGCGTATAGAAGCAGTGCTGCTCTCTCTGCCTCTTCTGGTCAGTATGATCTATAAGGAAAACAGGGGCGTTATAGCCTTTGCTTCGGTCATTGTCATTTCCTTTATTTTGGGTTGGGCGCTTATGCGTATATTCAAGCCCAAGGATAAGACCATATATGCCCGCGAAGGCTTTGTAATGGTGGCATTGAGCTGGCTTGTTTTTTCCTCTATAGGAGCATTGCCCTTCGTTATAAGCAACGAGATACCACACTATATAGACGCCTTTTTTGAAACGGTGAGCGGATTTACCACAACGGGAGCCTCGATACTGCGTGACGTTGAGTCGATGAGCTACGGTATGCTCTTCTGGAGGAGCTTTACCCATTGGATCGGCGGTATGGGTATTCTCGTTTTCGTGGTGGCGCTTCTTCCGGGTGTGTCCGACCGTTCGATTCATATATTAAAAGCGGAAATGCCCGGTCCTATAATGGGTAAGCTTGTGCCGAAGCTGAAGGATACCGCAAAGCTTTTGTATCTGATCTATATTATCCTTACAGTTACTGAAGCCGTCCTTCTTTTATGCGGCGGAATGCCTGTGTTCGACAGTATCGTGCATACCTTCGGTACGGCAGGTACGGGAGGATTTGGTATAAAGGGAGATTCTATTGCAGGATATTCGCCCTATTCTCAATGGGTGATCACAATATTCATGCTGGTGTTCGGCCTTAATTTTAACGTATATTATTTCCTTCTTTTCAGAAAGTTCAGAGAAGCAGGTAAAATAGCTGAGGCATGGGTATTTTTAACTCTTGTTGTTGTTTCTGCCTTTACAATTACTCTGAATATACTTCCGACACAGGAATACTCGGGCTTTGGCGAGGCTCTTCGTTACAGTGCCTTTCAGGTGGCAACCGTTATTTCCACAACGGGATACGCTACAACGAACTTTGATGCGTGGCCTGCCCTTTCAAAGGCTATACTTATCGTGCTTATGTTTATCGGAAGCTGTGCCAATTCAACCGCAGGCGGCTTGAAGATATCACGTGTTATTATTCTTTTCAAGTCAATGGGTGCAGAGGTTCGCAAGCTTCTTCATCCCCGTTCGGTTACAAGCGTGCGTTATGAGGGTAAGCCTCTTGACAAGGGGACCATATCGGGTGTAAAGACATATTTTGCTTTTTATATAATGATATTCTTTATCGGATTTATCGCTGTAAGCTGTGACCCGTGGGCGCAGAGCTCCGGCTTTAATGCCTTCGAGACAAATTTCAGCGCAATGGTTGCCTGCTTTAATAACATAGGTCCCGGCTTCGGCGGAGTTGGTCCCGATCAATGCTATGCGGGATACGGATATTTTACAAAGATCGTTCTTTCCTTTGCTATGCTTTTGGGACGTCTTGAAATATTCCCGATAATACTGTTTTTCGCTCCTGCAACATGGAAGCACAGTAAAAAAAAATAAAATGCTGTCATAAAGGCAGCATTTTTTTGATAGAAAATTATTTTATTCCGTATTAATCGTTTGCACCCGGGGATAAAGAGGGATATGGTGTGCCCGCCGGAGCTTTAGTTTTCGTAGCCCGTATCAGCCATGACCTCGGTGTCGATATATTCCATTGGATCTATTGTACGGTCATTGAGCATTACCTCGAAATGGAGATGGCTTTCATCCGAGGCCTCAAGTGCGGCAGTATTGCCGACCTTCGCGATAGTCTGTCCGCATTTAACTGCGGCGCCTGCCTCGATCCCCTCGCCCAATTCCTCGTTCAGGCTCATATATTTCGATACCATACCGCCGCTGTGGGTAACTTCAATGCAAACTCCCATAAAGGGGTCGGTGTAGATATCTGTTACGGTACCGTCCGCAAAGGCTGAAACGGCAGTTCCTTCCTCAGCGCCGATATCTATTCCGCTGTGAGTGCGGTAATCGTTCATTGTAAGCGAGAATACGGGGGTGTCCATGCTGTAGCCCTTTGAGATATAGCCTGTTACGGGGAGACAGAACTCTGTAGGAAGACTTGCGGTAACGTCGGGTGTCATAGGGCTGTCGGTGTCGGTGCTGCTTTCGTCATTTTTAGTGTCTGCGGTGTCGTTTTCTGTATTCTTGTCAGTATCCTTCTTGTCGGGATCAACGGCGTCCTTTACGTCGTCAAGGGCTTCGCTTGCGTCATCGATCATATCGGTCACAGCATCCGAAAGGTCGGATTCTGCGTTATCCTCGATCTTATCTGTTACGTCAGGATCTTTATTTGAATCTCTGTTTGTTACTATTGCTATTATTATTACGGTAATAACGATTACCGCAATAACTATAAGCGCAATTGCGCCTGCAGTTTTTTTGCTTTGGTTGTTATCCATTATTGATACCGTCCTTTTTTCTGGTTTGATAATATTGTCACCTTGTTTTTTGTTTATTATTCATTCAGGTCAAAAAAAGCAAAAAACTTAAAAAATAACACATTTTATTGAAAAAAACTATTGCAATTCTAAAAAAAGTATGATAGAATGTTATTTGCCTATGATTATTTGAAAACTAATCTACTTAATTTATTATAATACGTTAATTATTGGAGGATTTATCATGACAGCAATTGATTATGTACTTGGCGGAATTCTTTTGGCGGCAGCTTTATTCTTGGTAGTTGCTGTACTTATGCAGTCCGGTAAGAGCCACGGTCTTTCCGGTTCTATCGCAGGCGGTGCGGAAACCTTCTTTGGTAAAACCAAGGGTAAAACTCTTGACAGAGTTTTTTCCAAGCTTACAACCATTATCGCGATCATCTTCGTTATCATCGTTATAGTAGTTTACGTTATGCAGCCCAATGCAAAGACCGATGAGCATGACCATGACCACGCTGACGAAGTAACCGTTGCTGATACAACCGCAGATGTTGGCGGATTAGACAACGAGACCGATGCAACTCCCGATGAAACCGATACAGGTGTTGCAGAAACCGATACAGGTGCTGCAGAAAGCGATACCGTTGCACAGTAATTAATTTTTAATAAGAACCGCCTTTAGAGTAAAAACTAAAGGCGGTATTTATTTATATTACATGAAATTGCTTCATTTAAATAAAGGAAAATATGGAAATAAGAGAAAGAATATTAGAGATAATAAAATCAGAAAGCTACCGTCCGAAAACGATGGACGGTATTTATAACGAGCTTATATGCGAGGGTATGGATTTCGTTGAATTCTTTCAGGCGGTAAACCGTCTTGAAGAGGAGGGTGAAATCATTATAACCCAAAGGGGGAAGATAATGCCCTTTGATTCCTCGGGATATTTTACGGGCACCTTCCGTGCATCCCAGAAGGATTTTGGATTTGTTACCCCGAAGGAGGAGGGAAAGGCGGACTTTTTTATTCCTCCCGACAAGACCATGGGTGCCTTGGACGGGGATACGGTGCTTTGTGTACAGACCGAGACCGATGAGGGTAAGAGCGACGTTGCAAGGGTAACGAAGATACTTTCCCACAGCCTTACCTCTGTTATTGGAACCCTTAAGCGTTTGCCTACAAGGGGCAAAAAGGGACGTCAGCTATACACCGTAGAGCCGGATAACAAAAAGCATAGCTTTACTGTTATTTGTACTCCCGGTGAGGGGATATATCCCAAGGTTGGTAATAAGGTTGAGGTAAAGATAGTAAAATACCCCAAGAGCGGTGTTGCCGCAAGGGGAGAGATAATAAAGGATTTCGGCGGAGCTTATACGAGGGAAGCAAACTATGAGGCTGTTCTTTCGGAAAACTCGATAAAAATGTATTTCGATAAAAGGACTCTTGCCGAAGCGGATGCAGAGGCGCAGGATATTCCCGATACAGCCGACGGCCGTGAGGATATAAGGGATAAGATGATTTTCACTATAGACGGTGAGGATGCAAAGGACCTTGACGATGCGGTGTCGGTTGAGAAAACCGATTTCGGTTATATTCTCGGAGTTCATATTGCCGACGTTTCTCATTACGTACGCCAGGGAAGTGCTTTGGATAAGGAAGCGATCGAAAGGGGAACAAGCGTTTATTTTGTTGACAAGGTGGTCCCCATGCTTCCCAAGGCTCTTTCAAACGGAATATGCTCTCTGAATGCGGGCGTACCGAGAAGAGCGCTTTCCGCCTTTATAAGTATTGATAAAAAGGGTAATCTTTTGGGCTGTGACCTTAAAAAAACTCTTATAGAATCAAAGGTAAGGGGTGTTTATTCCGAGGTCAACGACCTTTTTGAAAAGGGAAGTGCATCAGAGTATTACAATAAATATTCCCTGCTTTACCCCGACACACTTCCCGTAATGGAGGAGTTATACCGTATTCTTGCCGAAAAGAGTCATATGCGCGGCGCTCTTGAGCTTGAAACGGCAGAGGCCAAGATATTGGTGGATGAAAACGGCTTGCCCTGTGATATAGTAAAGCGTGAGCGGGGAGATGCGGAAAAGCTTATAGAGCAGTTTATGTTAGCGGCAAACGAGGGAGTGGCAAATTGGCTTTTTGATATGTCGATGCCCTGCGTTTACAGAATACACGAGGATCCCGACCCCGATAAGATACACCGCTTTGCGATATTTGCCCATAATTTAGGACTTTCTGCCTCTGTCTTCGGAGCCAAAAAGCTCCACCCCTCCATGTTTACAAGGCTTTTGGAGGAGGCAAAGGAAAAGGGGATAGGAAATACCGTTTCTTATCTTCTTCTGCGCTCGCTTTCCAAGGCGAAATACAGCGAGTCTCCCTCCCCTCATTTCGGACTGTGTATAGACAAATACTGTCATTTCACCTCGCCTATAAGAAGATATTCCGACCTTGCCACCCACCGTATAATATCAAATATATTGGTAGGAAATATAAGTGAGCACTCGGCGGCATATCTTTCCTCCTTTGCTCAGAAGGCGGCGGCAAGATCGACAGAAAATGAGCAGAAGGCGGTTTCTGCCGAGAGAGAAATAGAGGATCTTTACAAATGTCTCTATATGCAGGCATTTATCGGTGAGGAATTTGATGCAATTATAAGCTCGGTCACCAACTTCGGAATTTTTTGCGAGCTTGGTAATACCTGCGAGGGTCTTATACCCGTAACAGAGCTGGATGGCTATTATATATACAGTGAGGAGAGCTGTTCTCTTCATTGCGGTGATAAGGCTTACCGTCTCGGTGACCCGATAAGGGTACGTCTTGAATCGGTGGATCTTATAGCCCGTAAAGCGGAAATGAGACTTGCCGAAGCCCCTAAAAAGGTCTATAGACCGAAGATCGTCACTAAAAGAAGGGCAAAATTCCGCTAAAAAATAAAACTATTTGTAAACAAGCAAGACCATAGGCATAAAATTTAGAAAAAACTATTGACAGAATACCCGCTTAGCGGTATAATAATTTGACACATGGTTTTTTTGTTCAAAGGAAGGAGGAGACCGTAATGCTTAGAACTTATCAACCCAAGAAACGCCAGAGAAAAAAGGAGCACGGCTTCAGAAAGAGAATGGCTACTGCTAACGGCAGAAAGGTCCTCAAGAGAAGACGCGCAAAAGGCAGAGCAAGATTAACTTATTAATCAACTTATATTTTCCGATGCAGAGAACGGCAATGCTGTTTTCTGCTTCGGTAATACGGGTTTAAACTATGAAATATGTTGCAATCGGTGAAAATCATCTGTATGCCAAGGCCTATGCAAAGGGCAAGAAGCATATAGGCCGTCTTGCAGCCGTTTACGTATTACCCGATTATGCTGCCAAAAGATTACAGAAGGCACATCCGCAAAAACAGAAGATGAACCGCATAGGGCTGACAGTTTCCAAAAAGCTCGGTGGGGCTGTGGTGCGTAACCGCGTAAAGCGTATATTGCGCCATGCTTACCGTGAGATAGACGTGGAACGCGGCGTCAAGTGCGGTTTTTTAATTGTAATCGTGGCACGCAGTGCGGCTGTGGGCGCAAAAACATACCACGTTAAAAAAGATTTAGAAAAGGCACTTAGCCGCCTGGATATGCTTTTATGAAAAGGCTTTTTATCGGCTTCATAAAGCTGTATAGGCGGTATATTTCGCCGTTGAAAAAACCATGCTGCAGATTTTATCCAACCTGCTCCCAATATGCCATTGAGGCATTGGAGGAATGGGGAGTTTTTGTTGGTACGGCACTCAGTATATGGCGCATACTGCGCTGCAACCCCTTTTGTAAAGGCGGTATCGATCATGTGCCGAAAAGAAACCGTAAGCACCGCGATAATAAAAATCACGGAGCGTAAAAGAATTATTCTTAATCGTGAATTCCTCGTATTTTAAAGAAAAATGGTAATGAAATGAACACAAAAAAGACTAACAAAAGAATAGGTATCATCCTTATTTGCATGATGGTGTTTACCCTTCTTTTCAACACTCTCTCCATGACCGTGTTTGCAGACAAAAAGGACGACGAGCACGTTCATGAATGGAAGTATGAAAGTGTTGAAGAGGGTACCAAGGAAAACAAGGAAGGCAAAGAGGTAAAGGGCTATTACGTAACCAGAGAATGTCAGGATAAGGACTGTAAGGAAAAGCAGGAGAATAAATTCGTTAAAAAGGACAGCGATTTTACCGCCGCTAACGGATGGATGGAAAAGCTTGCCGTTCCTTTCGGATTTATCATAAAGTTCTTCTATGACCTTATTCCCGTATATGCCGTTGCCCTTCTTTTCTTCGCCGTTGCCATGAAGGTAATACTTTTCCCCTTCGGTATCAAGCAGCAGAAGAACAGTATCAAGCAGGCAAAGCTTCGTCCCAAGGAAATGGCTATCCGTAAGAAGTATGCGGGCAGAAATGACAAGGCGACTCAGCAGAAGGTACAGGAAGAGATCATGGCTCTCTATCAGAAGGAAAATTTCAATCCCATGAGCGGTTGTCTTCCCCTTCTTTTACAGATGCCCATACTTTTCGCTCTCTTCAGAGTTATTTATAACCCCTTGAGATTCACCGCAGGTGTTCACAGGGATACTATCACCGCCATAGGCAGAAGACTTATAGATCTTGGTGTTGAATATAAGGGTGCATATCTTAACAAAACTGCGCTCCGTATAGGAGACCTCCCTATAGCGACCCTTCTTAAGGACAAGGAGAATCTCGGTCTTGTAAAGGATCTTTTACCCAAGAACTTTGAAAATCCCGATCTTTCATTTTTGGGAATCGACCTTTCAAAGACTCCCACGTTTGAATTTAATCTTCTTATAATTATCCCCATCGCCACGTTTATAATCGTTTATCTCAGTATGTGGCTTACCCGTAAGCTTACCTATCAGCCTACAGTTAACCAGACAGGCGATGCAGGTATGTCCACAAAGATCATGGATCTTGTTATGCCTGCAATGAGTACCTATTTTACATTCTTATATCCTGCGGTACTCGGTCTCTACTGGATATTCCAGAACATTTTAAGTGTTCTCCAGCAGCTTATTCTTAAGAAGATGTATCCCATCCCCGTGTTTACCGAGGAGGACTATGCTGCAGCCGAAAAGGAAATGGCAGGTAAGAATAAGAAGGATAAGAAAAAGAACGTTACCTATAAGCGTCACCCCAAGTCATTGCATCATATAGACGATGATGATGACTACGTTGCTCCCGCAAAGCCCGAGCCCAAGAAGAACACCGGAAAGAAGAATCCCGAAAGCGCTAATCCTCTTATCGATGCGGCTCCCTTGAAGGATGACGAAAAAGACAATTGAACGAAAGGAAGAAACAGCCTTGAATAAGGAAGTAATTGCCACAGGCAGAACTATAGAAGGAGCTGTAGCCAATGGTGCAAACGAGCTTGGAGTTCCTGTTGCCAACGTTGACTATGAGGTTCTTGAACAGCCCAAAAAGGGATTTTTGGGATTTGGTGAGGTTGATGCAAAGGTAAGAGTTTTCTGCGTTGCACGTGCAGATCTTACAGCGCTTAACCTCGTAAACACACTCTTAGAGAATTTAGGTCTTGATGCGGAAGCCGAGCTTTGTGCAGACAATATCTCTAACGGAGACCGCATGATAAATATTACCGGTGAGTCTGCAGGTATTCTTATCGGCCACCACGGTGAGACACTTGAAGCTTTGCAGTATCTCTGTAATCTTGCGGCTAATCGTCAGTGCGATGCCGACGGCACCGAGCATATCAAGATGACTGTTGATATAGAGAATTACCGTGAAAGAAGAGAAGCTACTCTTCGCCGCCTTGCAAGAGGTGTAGCACAGAAGGTAATCAAGTATCATAAGAATATCACCCTTGAACCCATGAGCCCCTATGAGAGAAGGATCATTCACTCTGAGCTCCAGAACTTTAAGGGTGTTACCACAAACTCTATCGGCTCTGATAACAACCGCCGTGTTGTAGTTATCTACGAAAACCGCAGAAACAATCAGAGAAGAAGCAACCGCGCTCCCAAAGAGGAAGCTGTAGTTGAAGCCTCAGAAGAATAAGGTATAAAAAGCGTCAAGTGCCGCACACAATTTCGATCCGGCAATTAGTGATCAACCGGTTCTTCGATCTCACGAGGTACAGCATTTAAAATAACAGAGAAGCGAAAACGCTTCTCTGTTATTTTAGGAAATTATATTAAAATAAGGTTGGCAAAAGCCAACCTTATTTTAATTCTATGAATTTGTTTGCTTCAAGTATCTTGAAAAACTGTACGAGTCTCGGATAAAGGGGCTCTGCCGCTTCACCGAAATGCTCCTTCACCGGTTCGCCTATATCGAGGATGCTGCGCTTGCCGTCTATTAAAAGCCATGCGAAGCTTCCGTTTTCGTCAAGGTGGATATGGGAGACCTTAGGCTTGCGCAGCATAAGCTGTGTTATACGCTTTACGATGCCCTTGTTCTCTACGTGAAGGGTAACGATACCGTTTTCGTCCGCAGAGAACTCAAGGCCCTCTTTTATCATGGGAATATTTTCAAGATAGTTTTTGTTTTTCTTAGTTCTTGCCATTCTTTTTCTTCTTTAAGGAGAAGAGCGCAACACTGCCGATAACCAAAGCGAATACAACGATGCTGAGGATGTTCTGAACTGCTGTGGGAAGATCGATATATCCGGAAAGGTCGATAGCCTTGTCAACTCCGAATACCGCGAGAAGCGCAAGGAGGATGCCAACGAGACCTTCGCCCGCGATCATACCGGAACAGAAGAGAATACCGTTTGAGGTAGCCTTTTCTCTCTTGTCTGCGTCCTTGATCTTGTCGAATACAAGACGGAGAAGACCGCCGACCATGATACAAGCGTTAAGATGAACGGGGAGATATACACCGATAGCGAAGGGAAGTACGGGGATTTTGAGAACTTCAACAACTATAGCGATGAATACACCGATAAATACGAGATTCCAGGGAAGATCACCGGAAGAAACACCTTCAACGATCATCTTCATAAGAGTTGCCTGAGGAGCCGCGATCTCTGCGGAGCCAAAGCCCCAAGCGGAGTCGAGAAGATAAAGTGTACCGCCGATAGCAAGTGCGGATGCAACAACACCTACAACCTCACCTATCTGCTGCTTCATGGGAGTAGAGCCTAAAATATAACCTGTTTTAAGGTCCTGGGAGGTGTCGCCGGAAATAGCCGCGACGATACAGATGATAGAACCGATAGCAATTGCACTTCTCATAAGCTCTGCACCGGAGTTACCTGTTACCTTAAGAATGATGGTGGCGAAAAGAAGTGTTGCGATAGCCATACCGGAAACGGGGTTGTTTGAGCTTCCCACGATACCAACCATACGGGAGGATACCGTTGCAAAGAAGAAGCCGAAGATAACAACGATGATCGCACCTAAAAGGCTGACGGGAATAGCGGGAACGAGCCATACAAGAAGAGTGAGGATAGCAATGGCAACGAGAACGATTATCATGGGGACATCCTTCTCGGTACGAAGTCCGCTGCCATTACCCGAGCTCTTCATGCTCTTGAGAGCACCTACGAAGGTCTTAACTATAAGAGGGAGAGATTTGATAAGGCTGATGATACCGCCTGCCGCCAAAGCGCCTGCGCCTATGTATCTGATATAACTGCCCCAGATACCGGACGCTCCGCCCTCGTTATATGCGGCAACAACGTCTGCGTTTCCGCCGAATACTAAAAGGGGAATGATAACGAGCCATGCGAGAACACCGCCGCTGAACATATAAGAGGAGATACGGGGACCGCATATAAAACCAACGGATGCAACCGCGGGATAGATCTGGGTACCGATAGCACCGGCAAATCCCTTAACGGAAAATGTGATCTCGCCCCATACGAGCTTGAGACCGTCGATTATGAACTTAAAGAGTGCCGCAAAGCCCATACCTGCGAATACCGTACCTGCATTTGCGCCGCCCTCTTCTCCTGCCAGAAGAACCTCGGCACAAGCCTTGCCTTCGGGATAGGGAAGAGTTCCGTGCTCCTTAACGATAAGAGCGTTTCTTAAAGGAACCATGAAGAAAACGCCTAAAAGACCGCCGAGGACCGCGATGAGTGTTATCTCAACGATACCGGGTTTGTCCATAACACCGTCCTTTGCCCAAAGGAAAAGAGCGGGAAGGGTAAAGATGGCACCTGCGGCAAGAGATTCGCCTGCAGAACCGATAGTTTGTACAATGTTGCTTTCAAGGATAGAGTTTTTACGCATGATAACGCGGATAACACCCATGGAGATAACCGCCGCAGGGATAGATGCGGAAACGGTCATGCCAACTCTGAGTCCGAGATAAGCATTGGCAGCACCGAATATAACTGCAAGAAGAATACCCATGAAAATAGAGGTAAAGGTCAACTCGGGAGTTACCTTGCTTGCAGGAATATAAGGCTTGAATTCAGTTTGTTTATCCATTATATTCTCCATTCCGCCGTTAAAACGGCATAATTTGTTTTATTTTATCATATTTTCAACTAAAAATCAACTAATTAATCGTTAACAAAAATTAAAAAGCCGAAAAAACGGCTTTTTAATTATTTTCATTATTGTCTTTGTTATCTTCGGCGGTCTCCTTATTTTCGGTCCTCTTTTTTTCTTCGCTTGCCATCATAAGACCGATTCCCGTCTGTTCTCTTGTTTTGGGATTCTTAAGGAAAAGGAAGTTTAATACGAGAAGCAATATTGCCAGAAGGATTATTACACCTGCTCTCCATACCTTGTCCCCTGTGAAGAGGATGGAGGAAAGACCTAAAAGAGCACATACTGCATAAAGAATGGCAACGGTCTGCTTCTGATTAAGTCCCATATCTATAAGCCTGTGATGAAGGTGCCCTCTGTCGGGAGAAAAGGGGGATTTGCCCTTCAATATTCTTCTTATAAATGCAAAGGCTGTGTCGAATATGGGGAATGCAAAAATTACTATCGGGATAACGAAGGAGACGAGGGTGTGCATCTTCATAACACCCTGTATCGAGATCACCGAAAGGGTAAAGCCCAGGAACAAAGCGCCTGTATCACCCATGAATATTTTTGCGGGGTTGAGATTAAAGGGTAAGAATCCGATGCAGGAGCCTGCAAGGACAGCCATGAGTACTGTCATCGAAGGGTCGTCTCCCATGAGGATCGAAACGAGCAAAAGCGATATTGCAGATATTGCAGATACACCGCAGGAAAGACCGTCAAGGCCATCGATGAGATTTATGGCATTGGTAAGCCCCACTATCCAGAGTACGGTAATAAGGACAGACCAGTGACCGAAGAGAATTTCATCTCCCATGATGAATATACGCTCAATTCTTACGCCCTGCCATACCGCTATAAATGCAACGCCTATCTGAACGATAAACTTTATCATAGCCTTAAGACGGAAAACGTCGTCGAGCATTCCGAGTAATACGATAACCGAACCGCCCAGCCATATGGTTATAAGAGCGGGGGTTATCTCCTCGCAAAATATAAGGGTGGTCAGTACAAATCCGAGATAAATTGCAAGACCTCCCAAACGGGGTGTCGGGGTTTTATGCATTCGACGGTTGTCGATAGGGATATCTATAGCACCTATTTTATAAGCAAAGACACGTACCATGGGGGTGGTGGTAAACGAAATAAGTATCGCGCAGAGCATTGCCGCCGCTCCGTAAACAAGATAGTTGAATATCTTTATTATTTCGGGGTGATACAATGTGATATCCGAATACGCGGAAAGTATTTCCTTATACATGATAATCCCTCGTAGTTATATTCTTCCCACAAAGCCTAACTTTCTGTAAACCTTGGAGAGTGTTTTCTGTGCCATACGGTTAGCGGTATCGGCACCGTTCTTCATTATCGATTCAAGGTATGCCTTATCAGCCATGAGCTTGTTGAACTCTGTCTGAATGGGAGCAAGACCGTCTGCAACAGCCTCGCCTACCGCGAGCTTGAAGTCGCCGTAGCCCTTGCCCTCAAATTCGCGTACGATCTCCTCGTCGCTCTTACCTGTAAAGCAGGAATAGATGTTCATTAAGTTGTTTATGCCGTGCTTTTCCTCTCCGCGGCAAACAACGGTATCCGAATCGGTCACCGCACGCTTGAACTTGCGGATCACGGTGTCCTTGTCGTCAAGAAGGGAAACGAAGCCGTTTACGTTTTCATCAGACTTGCTCATCTTCTTTGTGGGTTCGGATAAGCTCATTACTCTTGCGCCGGTCTTGGGTATAAAGCCCTCGGGAACGGTGAAGGTGGGTGAGAATACGGTGTTGAAACGGTTTGCGATATCGCGGGCAAGCTCGATATGCTGCATCTGGTCCTGACCTACGGGAACAAGGTCGGTCTGATAGAGGAGGATATCGGATGCCATGAGTACGGGATAGGTGAAGAGACCTGCGTTTATATTGTCGGCATTCTTCTTGCTCTTATCCTTGAACTGTGTCATACGGGAAAGCTCTCCGTACATGGTGAAGCAGTTGAGTGCCCATGCGAGCTCTGCGTGGCCCGAAACGTGGCTCTGTACGAAAAGTGTGCTCTTTTCGGGATCGATGCCGCAGGCGATGTATATCGCAAGGGTCTCATAGGTTCTGCGGCGAAGATCTGCGGGGACCTGACGTACCGTGATCGCGTGCTGGTCAACAACACAGAAGATACAGTTACATTCCTCCTGGAATGCACCCCAATTCTTTATTGCTCCGAGATAATTTCCAATTGTCAAAATTCCGCTGGGCTGTACCCCGGAAAATATCGTTTTCTTGTCCATTTTATATTTTGCCTTTCAAGTCTGTATTTATATTATAGGTATTATAGAAAACCGCTATGCTTTGTGTGGGCGGCTTGTACCGCAAAAGAGCGGAATTCGGTGCGGTAACTTGCCGCTTTTTATTTGTTGAGAAATTCTGTTACAAGCTCACCCAATATCCTGATTCCTTCAACTATCTGCTCCTCGGTGGGGGTAGCATAGGTCATTCTGAAGGAGTCGGAATAAGCACCGAGATCGCAGTTGAATGCAGTGCCGGGAACCACCGCCACCTTACGCTTGAGAGCCTCCTTTACGAAACTGTCAAGATCGATTCCTGCGGGGAGGGTACACCAGAGGAAGAGACCTCCCTCGGGACGTGTATATTTTACACAATCGGGCATATACTTGTCAAGTGCGTCAAGCATTATACCGCATTTGCGGCGGTAGAGTGCGCGGATGCCCTCTATATGCTTGTCAAGGTCATATTTTTCGATATAGCTTGCACAGATCATCTGGGGAAGCATGGTGGTATGAACGTCCTCGCCCTGCTTTGCAACCACTATCTTCTGCATAAGCTTTTCGTTACCTGTTAAGAAGCCGATACGCATACCCGAGGAAAGAACCTTGGAGAATGAGGAGCAATATACAACGATGCCCTCGGTATCCATTGATTTAAGGGTGGGTAATTCCTTTCCGTCGAAACGCAACTCACCGTAAGGGTTGTCCTCAAGAATAACAACACCGTAGCGTACCGCGAGCTCATAGACCTCGCATCTTGTCTTAAGAGACATCGTTCTGCCTGTGGGATTCTGGAAGGTGGGTATCAGATAAAGCATTTTAACACGGGGGTCTTCCTTTAATGCTTTTTCAAGAAGAGCTGTATCTATACCTCCCTCGTTCATGGGGACTCCCTTGACGACCGCACCGTTTGAACGGAAGCAGTTAAGTGCGCCGATAAAGGAGGGATCCTCTGCCAATACTGTATCTCCCTCGTTGCAAAGGGTCTTGCAGGTAAGCTCAAGTCCCTGCTGACCGCCCGAAACAACTATTGTCATATCGTCGGGACGTCCGATGCCGAACTTTTCGGAAAGGCGCTTTACCATTGCCTCGCGGAGCGGGGGATAGCCTTCGGTTATACCGTACTGCAATGCGGTAACGGGGGTCTTTGTAAGTATATCGTTTGAAAGCTCTGCAATAGCCTCTGTGGGAAAGGATTCTGCGGCAGGATTACCTGCGGCAAAGGCGATGATAGAGGGGTCTGTAAGACTCTTAAATATCTCTCTTATTGCAGAGGGCTTCATGTTTTTAAGTTTATCCGAAATCTGATATTCCATTGTGATCTTGTCCTTATCATAAAATATTTACTTATAATTAATATTTTACCATACAAATATGGGGTAATTCAAGAGCATACTATGAATTTTTTACTTGAATGTTATAATTTTTTATGGTAAAATAACATCATCGAAGTATTATTATAGCTTTAAGAGGTTTTTAATGGAAGAAAATACTAAAAAAATCACATTAGGAAAGTTGATAAGCGGATCTATCTGCCTTCTGGCGGCGGCACTCTGTATATTTGTTCTTATTATGTCAATAGTTGATTCTGACGGTGATATAAGCGATATTATATGGAATGAAAAGGCTGTGGAGGCACTTACGGATAATCCCGGCAGCTTTACGGTAGAATATTATAAGGCATACGAGGATCATTATTTTACCGAGGACGGATTTTTCTCGGTCTCAAAGATAAGATATATGCCGACCGTAAAGCAATGGCAGATGACCATACGGTATAACAAGAGCACTCTTGAAAGGCTCTCCGAGGATCTTGAGCGTGAGATAGACCGCGAGAATGACGTTTTCGCTTTTGCCTTAAAGGATAACGAGGGTAAGCTCTATACCGATTTTGAGTATAAAAAGACGGTGAAGGGCAGATACACCTATTACCGTGTCATTTTTGACGACATCTCGGTGAGGACTTTGGAGGAGCTGAATATCTGTATATGGTTCTCTGAGGATATAAAGGACGGGGTATATCCCGATTCCCCCTTGGGCGTGCTTCCGATGTACAATTCCCAGATGCCGCTCAACGAATATAAGTATAAAAAAGAGCTTCCCGAAAACAACGAGCCCGCAAAGGGACTTTTACCCGGAAAGCAATTATTGAAATAAAGAGGAATGACAATGATATTGGATACTAAAGAAACTGCGGTGGCATACCGT
The DNA here is from genome assembly GCA_015065105.1 of Oscillospiraceae bacterium. Taxonomy (GTDB): domain Bacteria; phylum Bacillota; class Clostridia; order Oscillospirales; family CAG-272; genus RGIG7300. The sequence goes on from SVQZ01000004.1 coordinate 107,809, forward strand.
TGTCCCCGCTGCGGTGCGGGAATAATGAGCATGGTGGGTATTTTTGCCCTCAGCGGAGATATGATAAAGCTTAAATGCGACTGCGGTAAGAGCGAGATGCTTTTGACATATTCAAAGGACGACAAGGTGCATCTTACCGTTCCCTGTATTATCTGTCCCAAGCCCCATAACTATACCGTTTCAAAAAAGCTTTTCTTCTCAAAGGAGCTTTTCAGATTAGGCTGTACCTATACGGGACTTGATATCTGCTTTATAGGCTCAAAGGATGCTGTGCTTGAAGCCTTGAAGGAAAATGAAAGCGAGCTTCTCGGTATGTTCGAAGAGGCGGGGGTTACAAGCCTTGACGGACTCCACACAGGAAGCGAATTTGATAACGTTGACGATCCCGCCATAGAGGATATAATAAGATTTATGCTGGTTGAGCTGAAGGATGAGGGGAATATCCATTGCTCCTGCAAGGAGGGAGAGCTTTCCGAATACCGCTTCGAGTTCGTTGCCCCCGATTACGATAACGTTCGTATATACTGCGAGACCTGCGGGGCATCGGTAGAGCTTCCCATGACCTCTCTTACCAATGCGAATGCGTTTTTGCATTGCGATGAATTATATCTCAAATAAACAGAATGCCCGGCTTTGATGCCGGGTATTTTATTCGGCTGCTGCTTGGGCTTCAAGATATGCTACCGCATCGCAAAGACCGCCGAGGGAATCTATAAGTCCTATATCCACAGCCTCTCTTCCTTCAAGCACTGTTCCGAGATCTGTTGCTATATCCTCGGTACGGTAGAGAAGTGAATCAAAGCGCTCTTTTGTACAGCCTGAATGGGAGGTAACAAACTCTGTAATACGGTCCTGCATCTTCTTGAAATACAGATAGCTTTGGGGGGCTCCGAGTACGGTTCCCGTTATTCTTACCGGGTGTACTGTCATGGTGGCGGAGGGAACTATAAAGGAACGTTTTGCTGATACCGCAAGGGGTACGCCTATCGAATGTCCTCCTCCTATGACCAGCGAGGCAGAGGGCTTTTTCATCGATGCTATCATTTCTGCAAGGGCAAGTCCTGCTTCAACGTCTCCCCCAACGGTGTTGAGTATGAGAAGAAGGGCATTTGTTTCCTCGTTTTGCTCTGTTTCGTAAAGCATTGGGATAAGATGCTCGTATTTCGTTGTTTTCTGGTTGTCGGGCAGAAGATAATGTCCTTCCACCTGACCGATGATAGAAATGCATTGTATTGAAATTCCGTTTCTTTTGGCACAAACAGATCCCTGTTCCTCTATACATTCCATAAAATTTTTTTCGTTTTCCCCTGATTTATCGTTATTTTTCAAATTATTCATTATTTTCTCCCTGTTTTTTACCTTTTTGTCCTTTACTTTTTTTTATAATCATAGTATAATAAATTATCTTGATAATTATACTAAAAGGAGTACATACATTATGGACAACAAGTTTATCGTTGAAACATCCGCACGTCACGTACATCTCGCGGCTGAGCATATCGAGATCCTTTTCGGTGCCGGCCATGCTCTTACCCACAAGAAGGATCTTTCCCAGCCCGGTCAGTTCGCTTGTGAAGAAAGAGTTACGGTTGTAGGTCCCAAGAAGGAGATCGCGAACGTTATCGTTTTAGGCCCCGCAAGACCCGCAAGCCAGGTTGAGGTTTCCTTTACCGATGCAAGAACTCTCGGCATCTCCGCTCCCATCCGTGAAAGCGGCGACGTTGCAGGCACTCCCGGCTGTAAGTTGGTTGGACCCTGCGGCGAGGTTGAGATCGACTGCGGCGTTATCGTTGCAAAGCGCCACATCCACATGACCCCTGCTGATGCAGAAAAGTTAGGCGTTACAGATAAGGAGATCGTTTCTGTAAAGCTCGATACAGACCGTCCCACAGTATATGGCGATGTTGTTGTAAGAGTTAATCCCAATTTTGCTCTCGCAATGCATATCGATACCGACGAATCCAACGCAGCTGCTGCTTTCGGTGCAGTTATGGGTGAGATCGTTAAGTGATTTCGTTTTTTAAGGGGACAGGGCCTGAGCGGGCTCTGTCCATTTATTTTTTTTGTAAAAACACTTGAAAAATAACTCATATTAGTGTACAATTATGATGAGGTGATATTTGTGATAAATAATGAAAAAGAAAAAACCATAACCTTTTCCTTGAAAGAGACCAAGGACCTCGAAACCAGAAGCATCCTTCTTGCTGTTTATCAGGCGTTGAGCGAAAAGGGTTATAATCCTCTCAACCAGATAGTGGGTTATATTCTTTCTGAGGACCCCACCTACATTACCAACTATAAGAACGCACGTGCTCTTATCTGCAAGATAGACAGAGACGAGCTTATGAATACTCTTATCAAGAGCTATCTCGGACTTATGTAATTTATGATCCTGTACGATTTGAAAAGGGGAAGAGAGATCGAAAAGATCGACCTTCCTTTATCCGTTGTGCTCGGATGCTTTGACGGACTTCACCTCGGTCACTGCGAGCTTATCGGAACGGCAAGATCGAAAAAAGACCCTGTTTGTGCTTTCACCTTTTCAAAAAACCCCTTCGGTGCACCTTATATAACCACTGCCGCCGAAAAGCGTGAGCTTCTTTTTGAGGCGGGAGTTGACTACTGTGCCATGTTTGATTTTGAAGAGATAAGAGATCTACCCTGGGACAGCTTTATCCGCGACATTCTTATAGGGACTCTTGATCTTAAAACCGCTGTCTGCGGTTTTAATTTTAGGTTCGGTAAAAATGCAGAGGGTAATACCGATAATTTAAGCAGGCTTTTAGCTTCCGCGGGAAGGGAATGTATTATAGTTCCCCCGTTTTCTCTCGGAGGAGAAACGGTCAGCTCATCCCGTATAAGGGGTCTGATAGGCGAAGGTGACCTTGAAAAAGCGGCTCTGCTTTTGGGAAGAAGCTATTTTGTTTCGGGTAAGGTATGCCGAGGCAACGGTATAGGCTCGGGTCTTGGCTTCCCAACGGTAAATATAGCCCACGAAGAGGGAAGGGTCATGCCGGAAAAGGGAGTTTACGTAAGCCGTTGTATGGGTCATGCCGCAATAACCAATTTCGGTACAAGACCTACGGTCACCGATAAAAATGAGCTTTTTTACGAGACCTTTATTTTTGATTATAACGAAGACCTTTACGGTCGGAATGTGAAGGTGGAGCTTCTTCGTATGCTTCGTCCCGAGAAAAGATTCGATTCAAAAAAAGAATTGACAGAGCAGATAACACGTGACGTGGAGTCTGCAAAAGAATATTTCAAAAAACAAACGATATGAAAAATAAGATCTTACTCACGGTGCTTACGGCGGTGATCCTGCTTTCGTCTCTGCCTCTGGGCTCCCATGCTCTTGAGACACCGAAGCTGAAATACGCACCGTATGCTGCCGTTTATAATATAGAAAACGATGAATATTGTTATTCCCAAAGCATAGATACCCAAACAGCTCCTGCGGGAACGGTCAAGATAATGACCGCTATACTTGCTATCGAGCATTATGCCGATGATATGAACGAGGAGATAACCGTAAAGGAAAGCTGGCTTAAGGGGGTTACGGGTATAACCGCGGGATTTAAGGCGGGGGAAAGGCTAACTGCAGAAAAGGTCATTTCCACCCTTGTTATATGCAGTGCCAACGATTCGGCATATATACTTGCTAACGCGATTTCGGGAAGCACCGATGCCTTTGTCGAAAAAATGAACGATAAGGCAAAGGAGCTTGGAATGAAGGATACTTTTTACGTTAATCCCACAGGCACCGATGCCGACGGAATGCATACCTCGGTACGCGACGTTGTAACCGTTTCAAAATATGCCGCTACCTTCCCGAAATACACCGAGATATCAGACAGCCCCTCTGTGGGTCTTGATGCAACAGATTATAATTACCAGAGGACCTTATACAGCCGTAACTATTTCGTTTCGAATTATTATAATACCAGATATCTTGATAAATCTGTCTTCGGCTTCAATTCGGGTATGAGCGGAAACGCAGGCTGGTGCTTGAGTATTGCAGGTAAAAGCAGCTCAGGTCTTACCTATATAGTGGTTGTAATGGGCGCTTATGATCCTGAGCTTGAAGAGGGCGAGACCCTTGAAAAATTCTTTGTTTCGGGCTACGAGGATGCAGAGCTTCTGCTTAACTGGGCATATGACGGCTTTGGTTATTTTACCATAATCGATACCTCCACCATGGTTTGCGAGGTTCCTATAAAGCTTTCCTCAAAGGTGGATCACGTTATTGCTCTGCCCGAGAAAAAAATAGTTGCCTTTTTACCCCTTGACACCGACATCGAAACTGCGGTGGAAAAGAAGTGGACTATCACCGAAAAGGAGCTTCGCGCGCCCCTGAGCAAGGGAGAAAAGGTAGGGAGCCTTACCGTCACTATAAACGGTGAAGAGAAAATAACCGTCGATCTTGTTGCAAAGAATAACGTTGACCGTAACGGCGCTCTTCTTATTTTAGATAATACGGTAAGATTTATTACCCATCCAATAGTTGTGGTTTTGGGAATACTTGCTATAGCTCTTATCGGTATATACGTTGCGTTTATGGCAAAATATCTTGCAAAAAAACGTCAGGTGGTAAAGTATAAGGACGATAATAAGCCGAGCAGAAAAAACCTGAGCGGAAAATAAAAACAGGGGCAATAAAAAAGTCTTAAAAAATGAAGACTATGTTCTCAAAAATGATGAGGACATAGTCTTATTTTTTGTATAATGCAGTTGATGAAAAATAAATACATTGCGAGTGGTATTATTTAATCAATTCTTCATGCTTCTTTCAGGGTTTGAAATCCCCGATCCTCCTGCCGTCAGGAGGCAGAGGAGGCTCTGCGGGTTCGGTTTTTTCCAAAGGTGCAGGAGGACGTTCTATAGGTTCGGTTCTTTCCGGGATAAATGTTCCTTCAAAAGGTTTTATACCGTTTATTGAACTTTCCCCGGTTTTCGCAGACTTTAATTGCATATCACCAAGCCAAAGAGTATAATCTCCCTGTTCAAGCGATTCGCAGGAAATTATAAGATAGGTGAATGCATTGGTTATTTCGTCTGTAATAATCTCTTCGTTTTCTGCGTTTTTCAGTATATAAAAACCGCTTGCTTGCTTTTCGGTAAATGAGAATACAGCGTAATTCTGATCGCTTTCGGAAATTCTGTCAAGCATATTTCCCGCGGCAAACACGGTTCCGCCGTTTATATGAATTCCCATATCAGAATCTATTCCCGCATCGCCGCTGATCGCGCAACCCTCTGCGTGTACCTTGCCGCCGTTTATCACAAGCCATCCGTTGGAGTCGATGCCGTCACCCTCGCCTGTTGCACCGTTTGCACGGATATAAAGCTCACCTCCGTTTACGGTTGTGACCGAAACGTTATCCTCGTTTGTATTTATACCGTCGTTACCCGAATTGATTTTAATTATGCCGCCGTTTATCGTAAGGTGCAGTTCGGTACACAGACCTTCATTTTCCGCTTTGATATTCAGAATACCGTTACCCTCTTTTGCTCCGGAAACATTCATAGACATTTTGGAATAGAAGGCACCGTCATATTTATGGAGCTTTTTTGCGTCTTCGACTTCTGTACCTTCTGTATTTAAGAGTATGCTTTCGGGCTCATAGATACGGGCAACGTAAGAGCCCTCGATATTGTTCTCTGTATCATCTGCAATTATTACGTTCGCCCCTGCCTTGGCAGTATCAACATCCATTGAGGAGGCCGCGGTATCGGTGCTTCCGCATTCATATACGTTATAAAAGATGACTGCAGGGGCAACCTCACAGGTGATGTCAACTTCATTTAATACCAAGGTGACCACAGATTCGGGGTCGTTCTTTGCATCCTTGCCGAGATCTATAGCTATTTGTCCCTTTGAAAGTTTACCGTTTAATATATACTGTCCGGGTTTTGTTATATGAACAACGGTGTGAGCATCGGCTTCCTCCTTTGTGTGGGCGTCCTCCTCGCTGCCTTCCCCGTAGGTAAAATCCTTTGAGTCTTCATAATATACTATATCCTTGGCGGTATATACCATAGCTTCGGGATCTTCTGAAATAAGCTCATCGTCAACGGTTATTTCTTTATCGGATAGTTTGATATAAACCCCTTCGTATTCTTTTGATTCTGTTGACGTTTTATCCTCGGAGGAAGTTTTCGGTATTTTGTTTGCGGGCTTGTCATTACTTTTACATCCTGAAAAGATCGTGGTGAAAACAAGCAATGTTACGAGTATAAGAGTGAATTTTTTCATGGTCTAAGTCCTTTTCGAGAAATTTATTATTTTAATTATAGAGAGAGTTTGTGTTGATTCTGTGAAGAAAGTAAGTTTTTATAAGGATTATTTAATATTTTATTGTTTACCGGTTTACAATTAAGGAGTATAATGTTTTTTGTGAGACTATACAAAAAATATTTAAGGAGAATATAACGTGAGATCATCAACAAAACTTTTGGCACTTTTTCTTGCTGTGTTAATGCTTTTGGCAATTGTACCCGTAAGCGTGTTTGCTACTGACAGCTACACGGTTACTCTTCACCGAGGAAGCGAGGGCAAGGGCACTACCACAAAGAAGCTTACGAAAAATGCAGGTTCTGTTCTTTCACTTGAAGCAACAAAGAGCGGAATTAAATCTGCTTACGGTATGCAGCCCTCTGCAGGCGGCAGCGGATTTGGCTCACAGCGTGTATTTATAGAATGGAATACCGCTCAGGACAGTAAGACCGGTAAGGGTGTAGGTACATCCTATAAAAATTATTACGATGCCGATGCAGGAACAACCCTTTATGCTATCTGGGGTTTTGAGATCCAATATAATGCAGACGGCGGTGTGTTCCCCGAAACAGGTAACGATATCTTCCTTACCTACGTTGTTGACTGTGATGACAATAACTATCAGAATCCCAAAACTCTTTACGGTAACTTTGATTTTCCCGAAGGGGATAACGAGCCTGTAAAGAAAGGCTGCCGCAGAGTAAGAATGAGTAACGGTTCTGATTTCTACGGACTTCTCTATGCGGATATGGATTTCTTTACCACCGAGACCGCAAAGCAAAATCTTACCATCCCCCCCACAGGCGGTAAGCTTCCCTGGAGCACCTTCAACTGTGCTACCACAGCTAACGGAAATAAGGCTCCCGAGTTTTATGCTATCTGGGAACCCTCGGTAACCTATAAGGCAAACGGCGGTAACGGTGCCGATTACAGTGAATATCTTACCTGGACTTGGGATCGTCTTTACAGCTATGAAGATTATGAAATACTCACTGCTGAAGATGCTCATTCTCATTTTACAATGCCCAGAAAGATAATTGGCAGCTGGAACACCAAGCCTGACGGCAGCGGTAAGACCTATAAGGTAGGCCAGGTTATCAACCAGCTTTCAAATTCCGATCCTATCACCCTCTATGCACAGTGGGTAGATGCTCCTACATATAAGGTTACATATAATGCAAACGGCGGTTCGGGTAAGCCTGCTGTACAAACTAAATATTATGATGAGACTCTTACCTTGACCTCCGACATTCCTTCAAAGGTAGGTCATACCTTCCACGGCTGGGCGACATCTTCTACAGCTGCTACTGCAAAGTATGCCGTTAGCGGAACCTATAAGAGTAATAAGAATCTTACACTCTATGCGGTATGGCAGCCTGAAACAACTCATCCCATGACTGTTACACCCTTGACCGATTCTACCTGCAGCGTTCAGGGAACACAGAGCTATGAATGCTCCTGCGGATACAGCTATACAGCTACTCTTCCTTTACTTGCACATGAGTACGGTGCATGGCAGAATCTTAAGGACGGATATCTCACCCGCTTCTGTGTAGATTGCTCTAATGCGGACAGACTTCCTGTTACCTATAAGATAAATTACAAGGATATGGATGGGGAAGCCTTCTCCGGTGAACTCGGTGAGGGAACTCCGGTAACCCATACCTTTGAAGCCGCAACCACTCTTGTTGCACCTTCCAAGTTCGGTTACGATTTTGGCGGTTGGTTCACCTCTCCCGACTGCTCGGGTAAAGCAGTGACTACCCTCGGTGCAAAGGATTTTACCTCTAATATCACTCTTTATGCAAAGTGGACTGCCCACAGCTATAAGATCAACTATAAGGATAAGGATAATAAGACCTTCACAGGCACACAGCCCGAAGGTTATTCGACCTATCATTATTACGGAACCGAAACCGTTCTTTCCGAACCCGTAAAGAAGGGTTACACCTTCCTCGGCTGGTATTCCGACAAGGCTTGTACCTCAGAGGTTAAGGAAATTATCGGTGCAGAGGAAATAACAGCAGCAATAACCTTATATGCAAAGTGGGAGGTTGCTACCTATACCGTAACCTATCTTGACGTAAACGGCGGAGATTTTTCCGGTGATCTTCATGCAAGTACCCTTTTCACACATAAGTACGGTGTTGCAACGAAGCTCTACAACCCCACAAAGGAAGGTTATACCTTTGGTGGTTGGTTTACCTCTGCGGATTGTGCAACAGGCAAGGTGACATCTCTTGCGGCAACCACCTATACCGATGATATCACTCTTTATGCAAAGTGGACTGCAAACAGCTACAAGATCACCTATAAGGATTATAACAATAAGTCCTTTACAGGCAAGCTCTCTGCCGGTTATCCTACACTCCACTACTATGACAGCGAAACTATCCTTCCCATACCCACCAAAGCAGGCTACACCTTCCTTGGATGGTATGAGGATAAGCTCTGCACAAAGGAGATCACTTCTATCGATGCAAAGAATGCAGCGGCTGTAACGGTTTACGCAAAGTGGGAGGTAAACGTTTATACCGTAACATATCTTGATATGAACGGTGATGAGTTCAGCGGTGTTCTTAATGAAAAGACATCGTTTTGCCACACCTACGGTGTTGCAACAACACTTTATAACCCCACAAAGGAGGGTTACACCTTCGGCGGTTGGTTTGTGAGCGAGGATTGCACGGGCACTAAGCTTACGTCCCTTGCAAAAACATCCTATACCGATGATATCACCCTTTATGCAAAGTGGACCGCAAACAAGTACGCAATAACCTATAAGGATTATAACAATAAGTCCTTTACAGGTAAGAATCCTAAAGGCTATCCCACACTCCACTACTATGACAGCGAAACTATCCTTCCCATACCCACCAAAGCAGGCTATACCTTCCTTGGCTGGTATGAGGATAAGCTCTGCGAAACAGAGCCCGTAACCGCAATTGATGCAAAGAGCATGGCTGCAAAGACCTTCTATGCAAAGTGGGAGGTAAACGTTTACACCGTAACATATCTTGATATGAACGGCGAGGAATTCTCGGGCGAGCTTCATGCTTCCTCTCTCTTCACTCATACATACGGTGTTGCAACAAAGCTTTATAATCCTACCCGTGAGGGCTACACCTTCGGCGGCTGGTTTACGGCAGAGGATTGCTCCACAGGCAAGTTAACATCTCTCGGCAAGACATCCTTCACCGATGATATTACACTCTATGCAAAGTGGACCGCAAACAAATTTGCAATAACCTATAAGGATTACAACGCAAAGAGCCTTTCCGGTAAGAATCCCGCAGGTTATCCCACATATCATTATTATGATACAGAAACGCTTCTTCCCATACCTGTAAAGACCGGTTACAACTTTATCGGCTGGTATGAGGATAAGCTTTGTGAGGGCGAGATCGTAACCGCCATTGATGCAAAGAATATGGCTGCAAAGACCTTCTACGCAAAGTGGGAGGCACAGATCTACTCCATTACCTACGTTATGAGCGATGATGAAGCAGTGGTAGCTTCTTTTGACGAGTCTGCTCCCGATACCCATACCTACGGTGTAAAAACAACTCTTGTGAATCCTACAAGAGAAGGCTACACCTTTGCAGGCTGGTATACAAATGCTAACTTTAAGACCAAGGTTACTGCCTTGAGTACCACAGGCTATACTGCGGATATCACCCTTTACGCAAAGTGGAAATAAAATTACATAATAAAAGGACTGAGATCGTAAAAATCTCAGTCCTTTTATTTTATACTTAATAATCTTTTTGTTTCTTTTTACGCATACGTCTAATGTTGATAAAGAGGGTGATACCCAATGCCGCAACGATGAATATCGGTGTGAGCCACGGACTTGTACCGGTGTTGGTCATGATGTCAGTCCAAAGCTTGTCGATCTTTTTTGTCATATTGTCGGGAAGGGGCTTGAAGCTTTCGGTGATTATACCGTCGTCATCAAAGTCGGGATAGAATATGGGGTCGTTCTTTGTCTCTTCATCAAGCGATTCGTAGGCGGCTGTATGGGGTGTGGAATAGCAGATATATTCGATGTTGGCAAGGGCTGTTTCTGTCTCACACATGAAGTTGATGAACATTTCGGCAGCTTCCTTGTTTTTTGCGCTCTTGGGAATGCACATCGCATCGATAAAGAGGTTCGTTCCTTCCTTCGGAACTGCGAAGGCAAGATCCTCGTTATCCTCCATCATGGTAACTGCGTCACCGGCATAATAGGGAGCGATAGCAGCCTCGCCGCCTCCCATCTTATCGAATATCTCGTCCATAACGTAGGACTGAACGAGGGGCTTCTGCTTCTTAAGCTCGTCTGCCGCATCCTCTAATTCCTCCTCGGTAAATTCGTTTACCGAGCAACCGTTACGGAAGAGGGATATCGCGAAGGCATCGCGGGAGTTGTTGAACATTAAGATATCCTTTTCATACTTTTCGTTCCAAAGGATATCCCAGGTAGTCACATCATCCTCGGGATCTACCATCTGGGTGTTATAGATAAGACCTACGTAGCCCCAGGTATAAGGAACGGAATACTTGTTTCCGGGGTCATAGGATTTTGATGCGATATCAAGATATTTCTGATCTATAAAACCGGAATTGGGGATATTATCGTAGTTGAGCTCACAGAGCATTCCTTCGTTTATCAGACGTCCGATCATATAATCGGAAGGGATGATGATATCATAGGAATCGGCCTGTGCGCCTGCGGTGGAAAGCTTTGCGTAGAGCTCTTCGTTTGAAGCGAAGGTAGTATAGTTGACGTCTATACCCGTAAGCTTTTCAAACTGAGCGATGGTGTCGAAGTCTTCTTCTCCGCCTTCGTCGATGGAGATATACTCACCCCAATTATAAACGTTTAGTTTGACGTCCTTACCTCTGAATTTATTCCAATCTACAGAATCCGAGAATGTGAATTCAGCCTTAGAGGTGCCCGACTCTTCCTTTTTGCCTCCGAAGAGAGCAACACAGCCCAGAGTCAAAGCTAATACGCATATAATGCATATAGCGGGGATAAGTATTTTTTTGAGTTTTTTCCTTTGGAGCGTGGGCTTCTTCTTTTTTGCGGAATAGTTACGTGCATCTGCAATATTGACTATAATAAGCACCGCGAGAACCACAACGAAAATCAGCGTTGAAAGGGCGTTGATCTTGGGGCTTACCTTCTTTCTTGTCATCGAATAGATGGTAACGGAAAGAGTCTGCGAGGATGCACCGTGGGTAAAATAGCTGATTACAAAGTCATCCACCGAATAGGTGAAGCTCATGAGAAAGCCTGTGATAACACCGGGCATTATCTCGGGAAGAGTTACCTTGCGAAAAGCCTGCCATCTGTCACAGCCCAGGTCGAGCGCCGCCTCGATAAGATGCTTGTCCATCTGACGTAATTTAGGCAAAACGTTAAGAATTACATAGGGTACGCAGAAGGAGATATGAGCAAGTATAAGAGTTAAATAACCCTTTTCCAATGCTAAAAACGCAAAGAGTATCATAAGAGATACACCGGTTACGATCTCGGGGTTGATGATGGGGAGATAGGAGACGTCAAGGATGACCGAACGCCATTTTTTCTTCATGTTGAAGATACCTATAGCCGCCGCGGTACCGAGTATGGTCGAAAATACCGATGCAACCAATGCAACTATAAGAGTTGTAGCAAGGGATTTAAGTATTGTTTCGTCATGAAGCAGCTTTGAATACCAGTCGAGGGTAAAGCCGCCCCACACACTTCTGCTCTTGGAGGTGTTGAAGGAGTTTACGATAAGAACTCCGATCGGCGCATAAAGAAATAAGAATACGAGAAAAATATAGAACTTTCTTGATAAATTTTTCATAGCATCTTACCCTCCATTTCCTCATCGCCGTTATCAAGCTGGTTTGTAATAGACATACAAAGCAGAATGAATACCATAAGAACAAGGGATATTGCCGCACCGAGATTCGGATTGTAGCTGTTTCCTAAGAACTGAAGGTCGATCAAGTCACCGATAAGCATATTGGCGCCGCCGCCAAGCATACGGGAGATGATAAAGGTAGAAACTGCAGGCACAAATACCATGGTTATACCCGAAGCAATACCGGGCATGCTCAGAGGTATCACGACCTTTGTGAATACACGTACCGAGCCTGCGCCTAAGTCCTGCGCCGCTTCTATCGTGTGATTTTCTATCTTGGTCATAACAGAATAGAGGGGAAGTATCATAAAGGGAAGGTAGTTATATACCATACCCAACACCACAGCCCCCTGGGTGTTTATCATCTCAAAGGGACCCAGACCCACAAGAGAAAGGGCTCTGTTTATCCAGCCGTTCTTTTCAAGAAGGGTCATCCACGCATAGGTACGGAGCAAAAAGTTCATCCACATAGGAAGCATTATAAGCATCTGCACGAGTCTTTGGCTCGAAGCACGGAACCTTGACATGAAATATGCCAGAGGATAACCGATCACAAGACATATTGCGGTTGCAATAAGGGCAAGCCATGCAGAATTGAAAAGTACGGGAAGATATCTGCTGACTTCGAAAATGTTTTCAAGTGAAAACCGGGATCTGTAGCTGACCGCGTCATCACCCTTTGCAAGAATAAGGAAGTTTGCTTCCTCGGCGGTCAGGGCTTTGCCGTTCTGATCGTAGGGTACGTCGGTGGTGAAGGCAAATACACCGATAAGCACCAGCGGGACGATGACGAATACTATCATCCAGAGAAGATAAGGGCCCGCCGCCCATCTGCTCTTATTATTCATCGTCTCCCTCCTCCTCATTTGAGGGGATGGTGTATCTTGTTATTTTAGGCATCTCGCTCTTTTTCATAACGTGGATATCCTCGGGGGTAAAGGAAATACCCACAACGTCGCCGACGTTTGCACTCTTGGTTGAATGGATTATCCAATAATCGGAGTAAGCATTTACAACTATTTCATAATGCACACCCTTGAAGGTAACGGTCTCTACAACACCGTTGAGCACTTCATCGGACGCGGGAACGAGAGTGATATCCTCGGGACGGATAACTACGTCAACAGGCTCCATTTCTTCAAAGCCCTTATCAACACAGTCAAAGTTGTTGCCTGCAAATTCAACCAGATAATCCTTGTGCATGATACCGGGAAGAATATTACTTTCACCGATGAAGTTTGCAACGAATGCATTTTTGGGCTCGTTGTAAATATCCTGGGGGGTGCCTATCTGCTGGATCTCACCCTTATTCATTACAACCACGGTGTCGCTCATTGTGAGAGCCTCCTCCTGGTCGTGGGTAACGTAGATAAAGGTGATAGAAAGGCGTTGCTGTATCTTTTTAAGCTCGATCTGCATTTCCTTACGGAGCTTTAAGTCAAGGGCGCCGAGGGGCTCGTCGAGAAGGAGCACCTTGGGGTTGTTTACCAGAGCGCGGGCAATGGCAACTCTCTGCTGCTGACCGCCCGAAAGCGCGTTTATCGAACGCTTGTCAAAGCCGTGAAGATCAACTACGTCAAGCATCGCTTCAACTCTCTGCTTTACCTCCTTTTCGGGAACCTTTGCGATACGAAGACCGAAGGCAACGTTATCGTAAACGTTCAGATGGGGGAAGAGAGCATACTTCTGAAAGACAGTATTGACCTGACGCTTATAAGGGGGCAGATCGTTGATTCTTTTTCCGTTGAATAAAAGATCTCCTTTGTCGGGGGTGGCAAAGCCGCCTATGATACGAAGAGTTGTTGTCTTACCGCAGCCCGAGGGACCGAGAAGGGTGATAAACTCCTTATCGTAGATATCAAGGGAGATGTTGTTGAGGACAGGTGTGTCGCTGTCCTTGAAGGACATTGAGACGTTTTTCAGCTCAATGATTTTGTTTTTGGGTTTACTCATTGCTTTTTTCTCCTAAAAATAAATAAACTTTTTGTTATTTATTTTCGTTTCCTTTTACACGTAAAAAAGCATTTGCAAGAAAAAAACACCCCGAAAAGGCAGGGACCTTAGACAGAGTGACAAACAAATCAAGCAAATAACCGAATACCTTCGGTTAAAACACGTGCAAAATCCGTTTCTGTAAATACATAGTAATAATATCAAAAATATAGGATAAATGCAATAGTTTTGTAAAAATAATTCAACAAATTATAAACAATTTTCAGTTTTTATGAAAATTGAAGCAAATAAAAAGACGGATAGTGCAAAAATACTGATATTTCCGTTGAGAATAAAGAGTATATATACTCCTATGACCCATAGTATTACGCAAAAGACAAAGGAAACGGCCTTTAATATATTCTCGCTTTTGTCCGCTTCAAGAAAGAGACAAAAAAAGCCGAGGAGCACCTCCCCTCCGTCAAGACCCTTTATCGGCAGAAGATTAAAGAGGGCATACAAAAGATTGGTGTATGCAAAAAAACTGTGGCTGCTTTTGAATATAAAAAACAAAAACAGATTACCGAGAGCTCCCGCTAGGGAAACGGCTATCTGTTTTTTATACCCTGCAGTTTCTCCCCTGCTCTTTATATCGATCCCTAAAGGGAGAAGGGTAAGTGAGGATATTCTTATTTTCAAAAACCTCATAACAAGGATATGGCAGAGCTCATGAAAAAGCACCGAAAAAAGGATAATGAAAAAATATATACCCGGCTCTAATATAAAAAGGGCGCAAAGTGAGATCACGGATATCGGCGGAATATAAAGCTTTGAGATCCTTATCATGTGAAATACTCCATCGGATCGACCTTTTCCCCGTTTTCTCTTATCTCAAAATGCAGATGCTCTCCCGTTGAATCGCCTGTTGAACCTACCGTTGCGATTATCTGTCCTGCTCTGACTTTTTCTCCTATTCTTACCTTCAGAGCGGAGCAATGAGCATAGATGCTCTCTGTTCCGTTTTCGTGGGAAAGCTTTATGAAGTTTCCGTAGGAACGATCATATTCCGCCATTTCCACCCTGCCGTCGGTATATGCGATTATATTCTTGTTTTCTTCGGGTACTATATCTATTCCGTAATGGAATTCGGTTTTGCTTGTACCGAAGGGGTCATTCCTTTCCTCGAAGCCCGAGCTTATCTCACCCTGCAAGGGAAAAAAGATTGCTTTTTCCGAAGCGTCAGCGCCGCATAGCCGGGGACTTAAATGAAGAACTCCCGTTTGTACTGCCTCGAGGCTTTCCTTCTCCTCCTTTTTTTCGGTGTCTATCGTGGCATTTGCCATTGCCGCCACGTCCTCCATCGATTCTTCGGGAGAATATATCACCCTTACCGCTGCCATAAGAGCAATAACACACAGCATTGCGCCCAGTGCCTTGAAGGAGGGATAGTTCCTTTTTTGCTTGTTTACAGGGGTGTTTGTGTAGGTTATTTTCATTTATTTCACCTCTGTATATAAATATTCGAAATACAGATCAAAAAGAACGAAAACAGTTATAAGGGTGCTTTTGTTAAATATTTTAAACTATTCTTGACAAAGCTCCTGTTATTTAATATAATATAATGTAATTATTTAAATTTGGGGGATTATTAAAAGTGAATTCCGAAGTTTTGAAGGTTGTTAAATTCGGAGGCAGCTCATTGGCGGATGCTGCCCAGTTCAGAAAGGTTGCGGATATCGTCCGCGCAGAAGAAAGCCGCCGTTACGTTGTTCCTTCCGCTCCCGGTAAGCGTTTTTCGGATGACGATAAGGTAACAGACCTGCTCTACAAGTGCTATGAAATGGCATCCAAGGGCGAGAGTATTGACGAAGTATTTTCTATCATTACCCAGAGATATGACGGCATTATTGCCGATCTCGGTCTTGAAGGTTATTCCCTTGAAGACGAATACACATATATAAGAGGCTCGGTTATTCATAAGGCGGGCCGTGACTACGTTGCAAGCCGCGGTGAATACCTTAACGGTAAGATCCTGGCTGAATTCTTAGGCTACGATTTCATTGATGCTGCTGAAGTTATCTTCTTTAAGGAAGACGGTAAGTTTGATGCGGAGCGTACAAACGAGGCGATGGCTGCCCGTCTTTCAAAGCATGAAAGAGCGGTTATTCCCGGCTTCTACGGTGCAATGCCCAACGATACGATAAAGACCTTCTCCCGCGGAGGCTCTGATATCACAGGCTCTATCGTTGCAAGAGCGGTACAGTGCGATCTTTACGAAAACTGGACAGACGTTTCAGGCTTTTTGATGGCTGACCCCAGAATAGTAAAGGATCCCAAGGTTATCGATACCATCACATACCATGAGCTCCGCGAGCTTTCCTACATGGGTGCTACAGTTCTTCACGAGGATGCTATCTTCCCCGTAAGAGTTGCAGGTATTCCGATCAATATAAAGAACACAAACCATCCCGAGGATAAGGGTACAATGATCGTTCCCTCCGCAGATATCTCCGCTTCCGAGGATATCATCACAGGTATTGCGGGCAAGAAGGGCTTCTCTGTTATCACTCTTGAAAAGGATATGATGAATTCCGAAATTGGCTTCGGCAGAAGAGTTCTTGAGGTCCTTGAAAATGAGGAGATCTCCTTCGAGCATCTTCCCTCCGGTATTGACACAATGAGCGTTATCCTCAACTCTCATGCTATTGAGGGCAAAAAGGATGATCTTGTTAACAAGCTCTGCAGAAGAGTTAAGCCCGATTCCATTACAGTAAATGACGATCTCGCGCTTATTGCAGTTGTGGGACGCCGTATGGTAAGCGCAAAGGGTGTTGCGGCAAAGCTTCTCAACGCTATTGCAGAGGCGGACGTTAACGTAAGAATGATAGATCAGGGCTCCAGCGAGCTTAACATTATCATTGCGGTTGAGTCCTCCGACTTTGAGAAGGCTATGCAGGCTATCTACTCCGGATTCGTAAAGTAATATGGATCTCTGGAGCTATTTGAAAGGTACGGATAAGCCGAAAATAATATACGGAATGGGAAACGGAGCGGATAAGATCCTCTCCGTTTTCGAGCTTTACGGTATAAAAGCAGACGGAATATTCGCTTCGGATGAATTTTACCGAGAGGGGAAAAGCTTTCACGATATGCCCGTTCTCCGTTATTCGGATTTCTGTGAAAAATACTATGATTTTATAGTTCTCGTTTCCTTTGCCACCAATCTCCCCGAGGTAAGGGCGAACATATTGAGAATTGCATTCGAACGCGAGCTTTATGCTCCTTGTGTTCCTGTTTACGGCGATACTCTCTTTACCGAAGAGTATTATAATGAGCACAGAAATGAGATAGGGGATGCAAGAGCGCTTTTTGCCGATGAATTATCAAGAGAAGTATTTGATAATATTATCAATTACCGTCTCACAGGTAAGCTTGAATATCTTTTGGCATCCGAGTGCGATAAAAAAGAGCCTTGGGAAAGGCTTCTTCATACAAAGGATAATAAGGTGTTTGCGGATCTCGGTGCATATACGGGAGATACCGCACTTGAATTTCTTTCATTCTGTCCCGATGCTGAAAAAATATATGCCATGGAGCCCGACCCCAGGAATTTCAGAAAGCTTTCGGCGATAGAGGATGAGCGTATCGTCAAGATAAATAAGGGTGCGTGGGATAAAGAGCAGACGCTTGAATTCAATATGGGTGCAGGCAGAGGCGCATCTCAGACCAACAAGGGGAAAACGGTATTGCTTGATTTCGATTCTCTTGACCGTTTGCTTGATGGTGAAAGGGTGGATTATATAAAATACGACGTAGAGGGCTCGGAAGAAAAAGCTCTTTTCGGAAGCCGCAAAACCATTGAACTCTTCTCTCCCGACCTTCTTGTCTCGCTATATCACAGAAGTGAGGATATCTTCAAGCTTCCTATTCTTGTTCACGGCTTTATGCCTGAATATAAGCTATATCTCCGCCGTTTTGAATATATTCCCGATTGGGATATAAATTTATATGCAATAAGATATTGAATTTTTGTGAAAAGGGTTATATAATATAAGCATAAAGGAGGTATAGTATGAAAAAAAGAGTACTTTGTCTGATAATGTCTTTCTTATTTATTTTTGCGGCACTGCCCGTGAAAAGCGGTGAATACTATTCCACCTTTACCACCTATTTTCCCTTTGAGGACGTGCCCTGCGATGCATGGTATGCTCCTGCCGCGGAGCTCTGCTATGCCAATTCCTTTATGAACGGTGTATCCAAAGCATCCTTTGATCCTTACGGTACCACCACCCGCGAGCAAGCGGTGATGATACTTGCGAATCTGAGCGGAGAGGATATCAGCGGATATGACAAGAGCTCATTTTCTGACGTTGAAGAGGGCAAATGGTACAGTAATGCCGTAGCCTGGGCGAAGGAAAAGGGCTATACCAACGGTAAGAACGGGGAGCTCTTCGGTCTCGGCGAGCCTCTTTCGAGACAGGCGGCAGTAACCTTCTTTTATAACTATTTCAAAGAAAATAACTATGAAATGACCTATGCCGAGGATCTTTCGGAATATTCGGATGCCGGAGAGGTCGGAGAATGGGCTTTACAGGCAATGCTTTGGGCTTCTGAAAACGGTATCATCAAAGGAAACAAGGGAAAGCTTTCCCCGAAGGATACTCTTACAAGAGCGGCATCGGCGCAGATGATCTATAACGCCGCCCTTGAGCTTTTAAATGAATGTGAGCATAATTTCAGCGGCGGAAGCTGTACAGAGCCTTCGGTATGTTACGGCTGTTCCCTTATAAAAGATCTTCCCCGGGGCCACCGTGTGGAAAAGGGAAGGATATGCGAGGAATTCACAAAATGTACAGACTGCGGAGATGATATGTTTATTCCCGGCGGTCATATATATGAAAAAGCAAGCTGTACCGAGCCTATGAAATGTAAGCGGTGTGGTAAGACAGAGGGCGAAGCCCTCGGGCATACCTCGGATAATAAGGTTTGCTTCAGATGCAAAGAGGAGTATTTCAAAAGCGGTATTGAAAAGCTTACCTATTATCTGACCGAAAAGGGAATGGATGACGGCGGCAAAAAGTATTTCTATACAAAAGTAACGTATAACAACGGTGCCGCGGCAGACCAGTATATCATTCTTGAAAATTCGGAAATATGCTTTAAGAACATATACAGCTATCCCAACAGCAACGATACTCTTGACATAACTTACAGGCTCAATTCAGCATCCTATTCTGCAAACTATACCAAGTATGGTACGGTAAGCTGCAGCGGAAGCGGTTTTATTAAGGTGAAAGACTATACCGCAGGACAAAAGTTAAGCTTTACCGATTACGCGGGGCTTGATGCACAGAAAACGGATTTTGAAGCTCTTGTTTCCAATGCCATATCCCTTAATTTCGACGCTGCTTCCTTCCTGCTCGAAAGAGATGCTGATATGACTCTTTCGGAGCTTGGATTTGTAAAATGAAATATAAAAGCATAAAAACCGCGGTAAATCCGCGGTTTCAGCTTGTCGATAAACTTATCGACAAGCTGTCAGGCTTCGAAAAAGGAAGCGTAGGTTTTCGTGAAAAGGGGACGTAGGCGTACTATGTACGGTAGAGCCCCTTTTCACGGAAAAGTGTGAAATAGCGGTGTGAACTCGACGTTTACACCGCTATTGAATAGTTATTCAACTTTATCAGGAGTTGTGAAGCTTATTTTCTAATTAATTTATTGGGCGTCTTAAACTAAAAAAAAGAATTTCTTCACACGTCCGACCGACTTTTTCGACAGTCTGAAACCGCGGTAAAACCGCGGTTTTTATATTAGACGTTGAAATAAAACTGTTTTCAGATACTTTATTGCCGATCATAATTACGCATCGGTGTCTGTGTTATATTTTTTTTGTTGTGTTTACAAGACAAATCATCCATGACGCAAATTCGATGATCAATGCGATGGCGGGGGTTATCTTCAAGAAGAACATAAGGGCGATAATAAGAAGCTTTGCTATAACTAATATACCGAGGTTTTCATAGAAGATACCACGCATTGCCTTTGCAATACGTACACCCTTCGCTGCCTTCTTTGCCTTTGCATCGAATACCTGCGCGTCCGCCTTCTTCGAGAAGAAGCCGAGGGCTATCTTGTATGCGGGTGAGGGGTCTGCTTCAAGGAGCGCCTTGTTTCTGTAAAGCTTTGCATCGATTGCATCCGAGCCGTTTCTTGTTGCTACAACATTTATTTCTTCGAACTTTTTAAGGTCCTCTGCCAAAACACCCTCACAAGGGGTGACTGTCTGGATCCTTGCAAGCTTTTCAATAGATTCTGTGCTTGTGAACATGACACCGTTTCTTCTTGCATTAAGAAGGAAAACGTGATAAAGAAGAGGTAATATCTTTGTGATGATAAGTGTGGATGACGCAACGCTCACAACGGCAAAGAGATTCATCGAATAACCGTATTTGCCCGACGCGATTACGAAAATAACGAAAAGGAGGAAGCCGAAGGCTGTGAAAGCAGGCTGGAATAATTTCGAGAAACCGAGAAGCTTGTCATGGGTATGTGACATACGGTGAGCTTTTCTGGTCTTTTCCTCCATAACGAAGGCGAGGGAGCTCACTGCATCACCCGATGCCTTTAAGGTGAGGGCTCCGTCCTGTACGATACCGCCTGAATAACAGCTTGTGCCCGCGGCAATATGCATGGGTTCGGTTGAACCGAAAAGGTTTGTATAATCTACGGTAGCACTGCCTTGAAGAACGTATCCGTCGCAAGGAATAATATCACCCTCTTTGAGAGCGACCGTATCTCCTGCCTTGAGATGGGTAACGGGGATGTTCTTTATACGTTCAGGGGTGAATATGCTTGCTTTTTTGGGAAGTATTTTACAATATTCGTCAACCCTTTTCTGAGCCTTGGAATAAGCCTCCTTGAAGATAGCGAATGCTGCCGAAAAAAGGGTGGCACAGATCGCAGCATGAACGAGCTTTCCGCTGAGTATGGTTAAAAATACCGTGATAAGTGAGCCGATATATTCGTTAATATAATCTTTTTTTGAAAATCTTCTCAGATAGGAGAGCGCAAGATCTCCCGAGAAGAAGAGAAGGGGTAAGAGGGCGAGAATTATTCTTAAAAATGCAGGCATTCCGGGAATAAGGGCGATAAGCTCAAGCATTAAACCTATTATATGAGGTATGTATTTCTTGTTCATCTTTTTTTCCTCTTAAAATATATTTTATTTTTGATATTTTGTTTTTATATAACGGAAACGGTGCGTTTTAGAGAGAAAGCTCTTCCTTATTATAATAGTACTCCTTTGTTACCGTACCGTTATTGTTTCTGAAGATATGAGCCTTTGCCTCGGGACGGCTGGTTACAACAGAATATTTACCGTCAATACAGCAAAGAGCGCAGTTATCCTCAAGACCCACACCCGAAAGAGCTTCGGTCTGCATCCAACGGGTAAGGGATGCGTTTCGGTGCTCGTTGAAATGGGGTGAATGTATTGCGGGGATGACCCCGGTACCGTGCATACGGTGGTAATCCCAGTTTTCATGATGGTATGAAAGACTGTCGGTATGTCCGATCTCGAAATAGCAGATAGAGCCTGCGCTGATACCGGAAAGGACTATATCCTTGTAATAAGCCTCTCGTATATATTTATCAACGTTATATTTGCTCCATACATCCATTAAGAGTATGGCATCCCCTCCGCCTGCAAAGATATAATCTGCAGAGAATATCTTTTCACGTATTTCTTCGTCTGAGGGTGAGTCCTCTATAAGACAGAGTATCTCGTATTCAGAGACACCCAAGGACTTATAATAGTCTGTCATCAGATCTCTTTCCTCATCGTTTGATGCGGTGGGAATATAAAGCACACGGGGATCGTATTTTCCGGTAAGATCAAGGGCAAAGCGGTCTATAGACTCTACCTCTCCGCGGGTAAACTCACCGCCGCCCAAAGTTACTATTTTACTCATTATACCAACCTCTGTTCGTTAATTATAAGGCGGAAGCCGACACCTAATTTTTCCGCCGCCTTTCTGCAAAGCACCATTCTTTCAAGGAAAATTTCAAAATAATCCATTACAGAGCAGTATTCGTTTTCGATGGTCAGATCAAGCACGAAGGCATTTTTCTCCCCGTTGAAGCTAAGCGAGGATTCTGTAACCGAATAATTTACGCGGTCGTGAATATCGAATACCGTTGCGTTGGTATTACGCACGCGGCTTCTTCTGACGTCGCTTTTATCCGCTAAGATAAGTGCGGCGGCTATATGGTTTACAGGAACCGCGGTACCCTCGTCATGGTTTCCTATGGCGGTGGCAACGGTAGCTATCTCCTCAGCGGGGAATCCCATTTTGTCAAGGATACGGAATGCCATAACAGCTCCGCTCTGGGCGTGCTCTATTCGGTTTATAAGGTTTCCTATATCGTGAAGATAACCGGCTATCTTAACAAGCTCTATATCTCTTTCGGGATATCCCATTATTTTCAAAATATAAGCGGCAGTTTCGGCAACCTTTGTTACGTGTGCAAAGGAATGCTCGGTATAGCCCAAAGCAATAAGCGATTCATCCGCTCTTTTTATATAGGTTTTTATGTCTTCATTTTTCTTGATTTCGTCAAAAGTCAACATTATTTTCACCTGCCTTATAAAAGTATAACAGATTTTTTGCAAATAGGCAATATAAAAACAGAAAAAACCTTTACAACTGCAAATAATTATGCTAAAATATCATCGTTTTCGAAATGACTTACACGAGGTAACTATTATGAAGAAAAAGGGAAGTATTATAGGAATAATTTTAGTTCTTGCCGCAGGTATCCTCTGGGGCTTTTCCGGATTTTTCGTAAATAAGCTTGAGCCCAGAGGTGTTGAATCGGCGCAGATAAGCGTTATGCGTTTAGGCTTTACCTTCATTATGATGTCGCTTTGGGCACTTATCTTCAAGCGCGACGTTTTTGTTACCAAAAAAAGATGTGTTAAGTATTTTGTCGGCGGCGGTCTCGGAATGGTAGGAAGCAGTATCTTCTATTTTTATTCCATTCTTATGACGTCTATGTCGGTGGCGGCAGTTCTTATGTACACAGCACCCATTATCGTCGTTGTTCTTTCAATATTTATCTTCCGGGAGCATCTCACATTTCTTAAGAGCGTATGTTGCTTGGCATCCTTTGCGGGAGCGGCGCTTGTTTCGGGAATAGTGGGAGGTGTGGGAACCGTTAACGTTCCCGGTATTTTGCTCGGCTGTGCCGCAGGATTTTCCTATGCCTGCTACAGTATCTTTTCATCCCTTGCGCTCATGAGAGGAGCAAAGCCTCTTTCGGTTACAGTTTATGCATTCGGCTTTGCTACCCTTGCCATTCTTCCCTTCGGAAAGCTGCCTTCTCTTATCGATAAAATAGCGGATGACCCGGTAATTATTCTTATGGCTCTCGGTCAGGCGGTGGTAAGCTGTCTTGCTCCCTACGTGCTTTATACTATAGGTCTTAAATATACCGATGCTTCAAATGCTTCCATTATGTCAACGGTAGAGCTTGTGGCGGCTACGGTTATAGGTCTCGTTGCCTTCGGTCAGAGCGTAAGTATTCCTGCAATTATCGGTATAGTTTTGGTTATCGGTTCTGTTGTAATGCTTAACGTAAAGCTTCCCGAGAGACATAAAAAGCAATAATTTTGTAAAAACTATTGACAATTTATTGATAAAGTGTTATCATAACTACATATTCAAACCGATGAATAAGAGTAGTAGTAACAGGTAATATACTTCAAAGAGAGCCGGGAACGGTGAGAATCCGGCAGTATATCTGTTATGAATGGACTTATAAGGGCGAACCCAAACCTGAAGGGAGTAGGGGAGACGTGTTCCGCACGTTACAGCGGTGAGCGTATGACTGTACGCGAATTGAGTGCGTCGGTTTCGACGAATTTGGGTGGCACCGCAGGATATCAGTCTTGTCCCAATACAGGGATAAGACTTTTTATTTTTGAAGAGGTGCAAAAATGGCAGAACAATATGTTTTCCGATGGCGGTATAAAAATGAATGAAATAATTATCAGCCCTTCCGGACATGAGCTAAAATACAAATATTTTCGTGAGACCTGCAGAGCGCTTATAATAAGGGGTGACGAAATACTCATGTCCCATGAACGCATTCCCGATTGCCGGACCCTTCCGGGCGGAGGTATTGAGCAGGGTGAGGATAAGGAGCTCTGCTGTAAAAGAGAGGTTCTCGAGGGAACGGGCTATATCGTTTCGGTAAATGATTTCTTTATAACGGTGAATGAATATTACGGGGATGCCCGTTATACACATCACTATTATTTTTGTGATATAATCGGCGAGGGCGAGGCTTCTCTCACCGAGTATGAAAAAAGTGTGGATGCACGTCCCGAATGGATAAAAATTGATAAGCTTATGGCAAGATTTGAAGAAGACTTTGATAAAGAGGGTGAAAATCACCGCGTTCATCTCAGGGATCATTCGGTCTTGAAAGAATACTTAAATAGATATAATTAAGGAGAATATAAAAAATGGAACTTAACGGCGTAAATTTTGATACTTATTTTAATAACTATCCCGATAAAGACGGTTACTTCGGTAAATACGGCGGAGTATATATCGATGAAAAGTTAAAGGATGCAATGGCGGAGATAACCTCTGCATATTTCTCTATCTGTCAGAGCAGGAAATTCATTGCGGAATTAAGAAGAATAAGAAAGGAATTTCAGGGCCGTCCTACCCCTGTTTCCCATCTTGAAAGACTTTCGGATGCGCTTGGCGGAAAGGTTCAGCTCTATGCAAAGCGCGAGGACTTGAACCATTCGGGTGCACATAAGCTCAATCACTGTATGGGCGAGGCGCTTCTTGCAAAGTACATGGGCAAAAAGAAGGTAATTGCAGAAACAGGCGCAGGTCAGCACGGTGTTGCATTGGCAACTGCGGCGGCATATTTCGGTCTTGAATGCGATATATATATGGGCTCCGTTGATATCAAAAAGCAGGCTCCCAACGTAGCAAGAATGAAGATACTCGGCGCAAACGTTGTTGAGGTGACCCACGGTCTTAAGACCTTAAAGGAAGCTGTTGACGCGGCATTTGACGCGTATTCCAAGGAGTATAAGGATTCCATCTACTGTATCGGTTCGGTTCTCGGCCCCCATCCCTTCCCCATGATGGTTCGCGATTTCCAAAGCGTTGTTGGTATTGAAGCAAGAGAACAGTTTGTTGATATGACAGGCCACCTTCCCACCTCCATCGTTGCCTGCGTCGGCGGCGGATCCAATGCGGCAGGTCTTTTTGCAGGCTTCTTAAACGATCCCGTTGATATCTACGGTATCGAGCCTCTCGGCAGAGGCCCCAAGCTCGGCGATCACGCGGCAAGTCTTAAGTACGGTACAGAGGGTATCATGCACGGCTTTAACTCCATTATGTTAAAGGACGAAAACGGCGAGCCCGCTCCCGTTTACTCTGTAGCAAGCGGTCTCGACTATCCTTCCTCCGGCCCCGAGCACGCTTTCCTTCAGGATATCGGCAGAGTTAAGTATGACGTTATCGATGACGAGGAGACTATCGATGCTTTCTTCAAGCTTTCCCGTCTTGAGGGCATTATACCCGCAATAGAGAGCTCTCACGCGGTTGCATACGGTATGAAGCTTGCGAAGACTATGGATCACGGTTCTATCCTCATTAACCTCTCCGGCAGAGGTGATAAGGATATGGATTATATCATTGAGAATTACGGTATCAGATAATCAATAATTGCTTAAAAACGTATCACTTTTTTCAAAAAAGTGATACGTTTTTTTACTTTATAGGAAATTGCTGTGCTTCGGGTACTGAAGAAGCAAGCTTATGTAAGGTTCACGCCCGATCATCGGTGCGCCCGGCGGTGCTTTTTAATATTATAGTTATAGGAAATTGCGCCACTTCGGGTATTGAAGAAACAAGCTTATGTAAGGTTCAAGCCCGATCATCGGTGCGCTCGGCGGTGCTTTTTAATATTATAGTTATAGGAAATTGCTCCACTTCGGGTATTGAAGAAACAAGCTTATGTAAGGTTCAAGCCCGATCATCGGTGCGCCCGGCGGCGCTTTTTAATTTATAGGAAATTGCTTCATTTCGTGTGAGTTGTTTGCAACAAGGAAAGGTGCAGGTT
>SVQZ01000025.1 GCA_015065105.1 Oscillospiraceae bacterium
TGTTTACGGTGCTTTTGAATACTTATTCAGCTATATGCGGAGAATAAAATGTAAATTTTAGTATTTATAAAGTGGAGCAAACAACTATTATAAAATATTATTTCACACGTCCGACCGAGTTTTTCGACAGTCTGTGGTTACGAATACTTTAGCATTATTAGCCGAAGCAAATTGCTCTGCATCCTTTAGATTCTTTGAAGCATACAGCCAAATCCCGTAAAAGGCCTCATGAGAAGTATATTCTATATCCGTTTGTTTAACTACAGATGTATCTTCCTCATTCTGCTCGTCATAATAAATTATAAGCGCATTTGTTACTTCAACTCTTTCGCCTACAACAATATTTATCGATTCGGCTTCTTCTATTGCTTTATCGTAATCGCCAAATGCGGCATGCCGGTTTGCTTTCTCCAATTGAATATTAGTGTAATTATCGCAAGCTTTTTTATACGCATCCATCACATCTTGGCTTTCATCGGATTCGTCTTCCAAAAGCCTTATCGCCGAAATATAATCACCTTTAGCCATATATTTATTGGCTTCGGATATTAGTTGTTCCGTATTAATACTATTTTTAAAAAGCTTTTCTTTTTTGTGCTCAGCTTAAAGCATTCGTTCACCGTCGTTTTTATAAATATGCCAACCTATAACAGCACAAGCCGTGAACACAACAATCATGCTTATAACTGCGGCAATTATTATTACTGCAACAATAAAACCCTTAGCTTTTTTCTTCGGAGATGGATTTTCTGTGTTCATTTAAAGCTTTATATATTCCTTAATTATCTTGGCGGAATTATCAGCCGCAGCCTTGGCGAATTTCTGATAATCACCTTCTTCGGAGTCGCTTATAGCGCGAAGCACGGCAAAATCAACATTGTTTATATAACATATCTGAGCGATAGCCGCACCCTCCATTTCACAGGCAAGGGCATTAAATTCCTTTCTCATAAGCTCTCTGTGAGAGTCCTTCACAACGAAAAGGTCGCCCGAGGTAATGGTTCCCACGCGATAATTAAGTCCGCAGGCTTCGATCACCTTCACCATAGCATCGTTTATTCTTTTTGTTGCGGGGAATTTCACCATATTGATACCCGAAATAAGACCTCTGGGGTCGCCGAGAGCCATAGTATTCATATCATGCTGGCAGAGTTCGTCTGCAACTGCGATATCAAAGACCTTTAATTCGGGAACAAGGGAGCCTGCTACTCCTACGTTTATGATCTCCGAAGGAGAATATTTCAATATCATTGCCTCTGTACAAGCTGAGGCAAATACCTTTCCTATTCCGCATACCGCAACCACGGTATCCTTGCCGTAAAGGGTACCTACAGTATATTCTGTTCCGCTTATTTTTTCTGTTTTAACCGTTTCCATTTCGGCAATAATATTTTCTGCCTCAATGTCCATTGCACATATAATTCCTATCATTTTTACACCTCACGGATAAATAAAACCGTTTTCTTTAGAATTAAGTATTTCAAGATATCTCTTTGCTTCTTTTTTGGCAAGTGTGATATCAAGATTTTCATAATGACCGCATTCTATTGCAGATTTTCCGAAGATCTCGCCTTCATGGTTCACTATACCTTCAAGAACCTTTTTGACTACCGAGAGAACTCTTTCGTTATCAGCATTTCTTACAAGCAGATAAAAGCCTGTCTGACAACCCATAGGTCCGTAATAAATAACATCATCCGATATCTCGGAATTTCTGATATAGGTTGCAAACATATGCTCAAGACTGTGCATGGTATCGTTATCAATATAATCACCCATATTAGGTCTTCTGTGACGCATATCGTAGGTGGTGATATCGCCGTCAACACGGGATACATATATACCGCATTCAAGCTTGTTATGATCTATTGTAAAGCTCGCAATCTTTTTCATTAAAAGCTCCATCCTTATTTAAAATTAATATCTGAATTTATTGATGAATCCGACATTTTCAAAATCCTTGGGATTATGACGGATAATATAATCTATGTACGAATCAATTATCTTCGCTGTAAAAATATACCCCATAGGATTCATGTGACCGTACAAAAAGAAGTGTTCGTTGAAACGCTCGTCATATTTAGGTGCATATTTGTACAGGTCAATAACATAACAGTTGTCATAGTATTCGGCAAGAGCATAAAGCACCGCTGAATGCTTAAGCGCCTTTTCGTTATGCCAGTCAAGATGGACCTCAGGGAAGGTTACAAGGAAAAACTTCGCATCGGGGCTGATTTCCTTGTATTTCGCAATTATTGCGGCATAATAACCTGCAAAGGTAGGCTTATTGTTTTTATAATTATCGGGATCAATATCTTCAATCGAACCGACCTCCATATCATGAGCAATAAGATCGTTAACTCCAAGGGCAATAACATAAGCCTGACACGCCTTATCCTGATCCCAGCAGCCACGAAATACAGCTCTGCCCTCCATAAAGTTTTTTGCTGTCATTCCACCACCTGAAAAACTGTAGCCTTTCAGTCCGTTTTTGCGTGCGATATGCTGCCCCCAGGAATATTCAAACATATCATAGAAGCCATGTTGCCCATTCGCGTCACAAGCCTCAAATTCTCCCGATGACATACTGTCTCCAACAAAGCCTATAGTTCTGAATATTGCTGTATTGCTGTAGCCCTCCACCAAGTTATCAAGAGGCATCTCGTTTTCGGGGTATAAGTAATTTTCCCAATTCATAATAAATCTCCTTTTTATATAAACAATTTTTCGGCATAGCCTGCCGCAATTCCCAAGGCTGCGGAAAGTCCGATTAAAGCAATAGGATGCAGTTTTTTTATGGCAAGCATAAGGGTGAGCATGACTGCAAATATTACAGCTGACGTAATAAATTCATAACTTGCAAACACACTCCATGAAAATCCTGCGGGGAAGAATACCGAACGGCCCATAGAAACCACCGCACTCATAATAAGGGCGATCGCCGCAGGACGAAGACCTGACATAGCGCCTGCAATATATCTGTTATTCTTGAATTTAAGGTAGAATTTTGCAACTATGAGTATGATTATAAACGAAGGCATTACCACGCCCAGGGTTGCACATGCAGAACCTAAAAACCTGCCTGCAATTCCCCAAAATTTATATCCCTGCTCTGCTCCCACATAGGTTGCAATATTAATGGCAAAGGGACCGGGGGTGCTCTCGGCTACCGCTATAAAGTTTATAAGTTCCTCTGCTTTTGCCCATTCTTTTGCCAACACCTCGGACTGAATAAGGGGTATCATGGCGTATCCGCCGCCAAAGGTAAAAAGTCCTATTTTAAAGAAGGTATAAAAAAGTTCGAGAAAAATCATTTTTTAGTTACCTCCTTTTTTCTGTTATTTGCAATCAGAAGGCTGGCAAGACCTATAAGACCTGCGCTGATAATAATGATTATTACGTTTACATCGAAAACAACTGCCGCAATAAAGGCAAGAGCGATTATCACATAAGAAACAACGTTTTTGGGACAACCCTTGAAAAGCTTGATAAGAGCCTTTATAACAAGGGCTATAACCCCTGCACGAATACCCGCAAAAGCATATTCTACCGCTTTTATACCCATAAATTGCTTTAAAAAAAGCGAAATTATTGAGATTATAAAAAATGAGGGCAGAACAACTCCGAAGGTTGCCGCAGCCGACCCGAAGACCCCCGCCTTCTGATAACCGATAAAGGTTGCCGTATTAATGGCAATAGGTCCCGGAGTGCTTTCCGATATCGCCAATATCTCAAGAATATCCTTTTCCTCTATCCAGCCGTGCTTTTCAACGGTTTCACGCTGAATGAACGGTATCATCGCCATACCGCCGCCGAAGGTAAAAAGTCCTATCTTAAAGAAGGAACAAAAAAGCTGTAAGCATAATTTAAATCTTCCCTGTTTCATCATTTACCTATACAGAAGCGGGAGAATATAGCATTTACTACCTCCTCGCTTGCCTTTCTTGAATCTATTTCTCCCAAACAAGCCAAAGCAAGTTCAAGTTCCATTGATGCAACGTCGGGAGTATAACCGCCCAAAAGTGCTTCTTTGGCATTCGTGATAAGTTCTTTAGCTCTGCAAAGCGCAGCGAATTGACGTTCATTTGAAATAATTGCGCTATTATAATCTATAGCTTCGGAAAGAAACATTCCTTCTATAAGAGAACGGAGCTTATCTATTCCCTCTCCGCTTTTTGCACTTATTTCAACAATATTTTCAAAACCCGAAAGCTCCTTTTTATCTATCACCAATCCAAGATCGTTTTTATTCAAAACTATTACGGTATTCTGTTTATTACAGTCGGAAAGAACCCTCTTGTCCTCGTCATCCAAATGGGCGGAGGAATCAAGAACACAGAGTATAAGCTGTGCCTCCTTCATTTTCAAAACAGAACGCTCGATACCTAATTTTTCAACCTCGTCGTTTGTGGCATGGATGCCTGCGGTATCACAGAGATTGAGGGTAAGTCTTCCGATATTAACTTTTTCTTCAACCGTATCTCTCGTTGTTCCCGCTATAGAGGTTACTATAGCACGCTCGCTTTGGGAAAGAGCATTGAGAAGTGAGGATTTTCCCGTGTTCGGCTTTCCGCAGATAACGGCAGAAACACCCTCTGATACTATCTTACCCGTTTCATAGGTGGAAAGCAGCTTATCTGTTTCAAAAAGCATCGCCTCGGTCTGCAAGAGAGCGCTTTCACAGCTTACGTCACTCAGATCCTCCTCGGGGTAATCAACAAAAACGTAAACCGAAGAAATGAGCGACAGAAGCATTTCGCGAAGCTCGTCAACACGCTTTGCAAGAACACCCTTAACTCTTGAATGGGCAAGCTTGAGCTGTTCGGAGTTTTCGGCATCGATAAGATCTATTACAGCCTCCGCCTCGCTCAATGAGAGCTTACCGTTCATAAAGGCTCTTTGGGTGAATTCTCCCGCCCTTGCGGGCACTGCTCCGCAGATATAGGTGGAGCGAAGAACCTTTTGGGAAAGAAGAACACCGCCGTGACAGCATATCTCGACCGTATCCTCTCCCGTAAAGGATGCAGGGGCGCGGAATACTGTGGCAATACCATCGTCTATCTCTTCACCCTCAAAAAGGATTTTTCCGTAAACGGCTTTATTTGATTCAACGTCGGACAGCGGCTTTTTTGACATGGGACAAAACATTTTTTCGCAGACCTCTACCGCCCCTCTGCCCGACACTCTTATAACGGCAATACCGCCCTTTCCCATAGGGGTGGAAAGAGCAGAAATAACATTTCCCATAAAATGCACCTTGTTTTTTGCTTGTTTTAATAAATTTTATAATATTATATCACCCGTATCAAGAAAAGTCAATTATATCGTGTTGACTTTGACGAAATGCTGTGATATAATTAAAATAGCTAAATGTTTAGTGAGGTTAAACTATGAAAAAATTTGCAAGAATCTTTACTGCGCTCTTATTGATCGCAAGTATGCTTTTGACATTTTGTTCATGTACTAAAACGGAGGACGCTTCGGGAATTTTCACAAAAGCAAAGAAAAAGACCGACTCGCTTAAATCCTTCGCGGCTGTCATGACCATCGACCGCGCCTTTACAGATAAGGACAACAAATTCAGCGACAAATCAACAGTCAACGTTAATCTTGACCGCTCAAATGAGGAGTCTCCTGTTTACCTTAACGAATACGTTATGGAATACAAGGGCGACGGTGTTGACACAAAGCAGGAAAGCTCCACCTATTTTGCAGATTCGGTAATATACCAGAAGGGTGTTGACGGTTCAAAGTATATGCAGATAGCTACCGTTGAATCGGTCAACAGCCAATTCTCCTCGGTTGCTATCGATATGCCCGCAAAGGCATTCGAAAAGAGCCGTGTTTATAAAAATGACGGCGTTACCCAGGTAGTTGCAGAGCCCAAGGCAAAGGACGTTCAGACACTTCTTGAAAGCTTTATCAGCGGTATGGAGACCTATTTTGCTCCCGTTGATTCAGCGGACGGCTTCAAATTCGAGTATTCCACCGTTTCACTCAGCTTCGACATAAACTCCAAGGGTTATTTTGAAATGATGGCTGTAAAGTTCAAGGCTACCTTTGCTCACTCAAAGGGAGATGCCGCTGTTGATATGAGCATCACCGTTGATTTCATCGACCCCGGCAAGGCGGTTGACGTAAAAGCTCCCGATGATCTTTCCGAATACGTTTGGTACGAGGATACACAAAAGACCGAGGATGAGCTTCAGGAGGAGTTCATGAACGAGGTATTCGAGCTCTATGACGAAAACAACAATCCCGTGCCCGAATATGACGAGCTTTATCTTGAGCTTTGCGCTAAATACGGCAAGGAAGCAGTTGACAGTATCGTTGAGACCTTTGAGCTTTTAAAGGCAACTCAGGGAAAATAGAATAAACTATGAAATCTATAAAGAAGCTGACCCAGACACAGCTTATAGTAATCAGTTTTATATGTGTGATCTTAGTAGGCAGCGCACTTTTGTGCCTGCCTATTTCCGCACGTTCAGATACTCCCGTCTCCTACATCGATGCTCTTTTCACCGCCACCAGCGCAACCTGTGTTACGGGACTTATAGTTGCCGATACCTATACTAACTGGACTCTTTTCGGTCAGATAGTTATTATAACCATGATACAGATAGGCGGTCTGGGTTTTATGACCATGGTATCAATGTTCTCTGTATTCTCAAAAAAACAAATAGGTCTTGCCGAAAGAAATCTGTTAATGCAGTCCGCCGGAACTGTACGAACCAGCGGTGTAAAGGCTTTGGTGCGCCGTGTGTTTTTAGGCACTGCTGTATTTGAAGGGTTGGGGGCATTACTCCTTTCGATACGTTTTATACCGCAGTTCGGCGTGTTAAAGGGTATATATTATTCTGTGTTCCATTCAATTTCAGCCTTCTGTAACGCAGGCTTTGACCTTATGGGAACAAAGGAAGCCTTTTCCTCGTTCACTTCTTACACAGGAGATATTTTGGTAAACCTTACACTAATAGCGCTTATTGTTATCGGCGGTATAGGTTTTTTCGTATGGAACGATATTTCAAAAAACAAGCTGAGCTTCAAACAGTATGAGCTTCATACAAAGATAGTTCTTGTTACAAGCGCCGTTCTTATTTTCGGAGGATCGCTTCTCTTCTACGTTTTTGAAAAGGATGCCTCCCTTTCGGGAATGAATGCCTGTGAAAAAATATTAGCCTCAATTTTCGGTTCTGTAAGTCCGAGGACCGCCGGCTTTAACACCGTTGATCTTTCAGCCCTTTCCGATTCGGGAAGCATGCTTACCAATCTTCTTATGCTTATCGGCGGAAGTCCCGGCTCTACGGCAGGCGGTATAAAAACTACTACCGTCGCAGTTCTTTTCCTCAGTCTTATTGCCGCGGCAAAAAAGGAAAAGGATATCACAGTTTTCAAACGTTCAATAGACAACACGGCTGTAACACAAGCGGCATCCATTATATTTTTCTATCTCGTCACCCTGCTTTTTGCGGTAATGGCACTATGCGCGCTTGAGCCGTTCGGATTAAAAGAAATAATATTCGAGGCTACCTCCGCCATCGCAACGGTTGGAGCAACGATGGGAATAACCGCAAAGCTTTCGGTCATTTCCAAAATAATAATCGTTTTTCTGATGTTTTTCGGAAGGGTCGGAGGTATGTCGTTTATACTCATGCTTTCGGAAAGAAAAGTATATCTCCCCCTTAAACGTCCCATGGAAAAAATATTGGTCGGTTAGAAAGGAATTTTAATATGAAATCATTTCTTGTTATAGGTATGGGCAGATTCGGTATAAATCTTGCAAGAAAGCTCACGGAATTAGGCAACGAGGTCATGATAGTTGACCATGATTCCGAAAAAATAGACGAGCTTGCTCCCGAATTTACCGATTCGTATATCGGTGACTGTACCCACGAGGGTGTGGTACGGGCTCTGGGTGTTGAAAACTTTGATATCTGTTTCGTTTCTATGGGCGAAAACTTCCAGGCATCGCTTATGACAACCTCTATACTTAAAAGCCTCGGTGCAAAAATGGTAGTATCAAAGGCAAACCAGCCGATACAGGCAGATCTTTTAAAGAAGATAGGCGCGGATGCCGTTGTTTATCCCGAAAAAGAGATGGCAGAAAAGCTTGCGGTTCAGTACAGCGCGGACAACGTATTCGATTATATCAACCTTACAGGCGAATACTCTATATATGAAACCTCTATACTCTCCTCCTGGGCAGGAAAGACTATTATTGAGCTTGATATAAGAAATAAATATAATATCAACATAATCGCCGTAAAGCCGAAAAACGGAGTGCTCATGCCGCTTCCCGGGGCAAACTACCGTTTTAACGAAACAGATCATATCGTTCTTATCGGAAAAAAAGAGGACGTAATAAAGCTTAAATGATCAACAAAGCCGTACCAAACAAAATACTTTACGGTCATTACGGAAAACAGCACATTTTCCTATAAGCGGGTACCGGCCCGCAGAGAGGATCGGGCATGAAGCTTCTTAAAACCTTTTTGTTTCAATGTCCTAAATGAAGCAATTGCCTACAATATCAAACAAAACTGCCGCAAGTCGGAAATTTTCCGACTTGCGGCAGTCTCATATTTGTTTTAGCTTATCGTGTTGCGGATCTTTTCTTTGAAATAAAGTGAAGAGCTATTGCTGCAACGAACAATGCAATTGCGGCATAACCAAAGCCGTCATAGGTCTGAGGGCTTGAGCTGCCTGTGGAATTACCCTTGTTTGCAGAGCTGTTGTTATTTGCGGGTTTGTTTGTATTGTTATTATTTGTGTTGGTATTAGTATTTGTATTGGTGTTGGTATTTGTATTTGTACCGCCGTTATTTGTTTCACCTGCACCGCCGTCGCCGTCTGCCGCGCCGTTATCATCAACAGGTCCGCCGCTTAACATAAAGTGCATACCGTGTGCCTGAAGGATCCATCCGGAGCACATGATACCGGGAGTACCGTCGGGAAGGGTCTTTGCTATGGTAACGTAACGGCTGCCTGTGATCATACCGTTCTGCTCGGGGTCGAATACTCTGTCATAATATATCATAGCACCGCTGATCTTGTTACCTGCTTTAGCTGTGATCTCAGGTGTAAGGGGAGCGTCACCGAAGGAATATTCCGCTGTATCTGCACAGAGAAGAGTCCAGGGAAGAGCAACCTCAAAGCGCCAGCCTGTTGCGGTCTGCGCGCCCAAGCCCTTGACCTGCTCGGTTATGTCAGCATCATTGAAGTGTGTACGGTAGGTCTTAACAGTACCGTCTTCAAAAAGTCCGAAGCAGTACCAGGGAGCCGCATCGTTATTAAAGCCGTTATTCAAAAGCGCCTGAAGGGGGTCAACCGAATATACGAAAACGTCACCGTTCCAACCGGGCATATTTCCTGTAACGTTATCCGTTTCGATATCGTCAACACCTGTACAGATAGTATATTCGGGAACGCTGATATCTGCCGCGATATAGAGATTATCCTTATCCCATGCACGGTAGATATTACCTGTGATAACAACCTCTTCACCGCCCCAGCAGCCGTCGGTATTGGTCTTGTCGATATACTGTGCCGCAGACCAGCCCTCAGCTGTATTGATAACACCGTCTATTGTAGGTGTACCGTAGGGACAGTCTATCTCGCCGATCTCGTCAACGAAGTTATCGTCAACCATTGTATCAGCAAAAACTGTCATGGGAAGAAGAAGTGCGCCAAGCATAAATACGCATAATAATATCTTCATTACTTTCATGATTATTCTCCTTGATTTATTATATATTTTTAAATTAAATTACTGTGCTTCGGGCATTTGAACGAAAAGATTCAGAGCAGTTCATGCCCGATCGTTGCCTGCGGGCGCTGCCTACTTTTTTTATATTATTGAAATTCACCCTGCTTCGGGCATTTACACGAAAAGCTTCAAAACAGTCCATGCCCGATCGTTGCCTGCGGGCGCTGCCCGCTATTTGTCGGTGTGTTTACCGGTGATAGAATATATTACCCATTCCGCAACGTCTGCGGCATGATCACCGATACGCTCGAAATATTTTGCAACCATCAGAAAGTCAAGAGCCTGACCGGAGCATTCGGGAGCGGTGTGTATGGCATTTATAAGCATCTCCTTTTCCGAAACGAAGAGCTTATCCACCTTGTCGTCATTGTCTCTTACAGCCAGCGCCATGTTGATATCGTTATGTACAAAGGCATGAATACTGTCTATTGCCATATGTATAGTTTCCCTCGCCATATCGGGTAAAGCAAACAGATCTACGGTATAGGGGGTATCCGCCATAAAAACGGTAAGCTCGGAAATATCGCTTGCCTGATCGCCTATCCTTGCAAGATTTGCGATCATTTTTTGGGCGGCATGTATCTGTCTCAGCTGAACGTGATTAGGGGAACGCAGTAAAAGCTTGATGGTGAAATTTTCTATCTGCTTTTCCTTTTCAATTATTTCGCCATTTATATGGAATGTGTTTTTTGCAGTCTGCACGTCTTGATTAATAAAGCCCTTTGCCGCACAGGCAATGGCACGTTCGACCAAGGCGCCCATTTCAATAAGGTTAAAATTCAGCTTTTCAAGCTGCTTATCAAGTGCGTTTTCCATAGCATCACCCACTCTATAATACCATTTTTAAATGACAAAATCAAGAGTTATTTTTCAATTTATCATATTACGGCAAAAAAGTTTAGTTTTCAAGAATATATTCAAGAGCCTTCATTATGCCGTATCTTCCGCTTTCATAGGTAAGACCGCCCTGCAAAAATGCAATATAGGGCTCACGCATGGGGCCGTCTGCGGAAAGCTCTATGGAAGAGCCCTGCACGAATGCTCCCGCCGCCATTATTACCTCGTCGCTGTAGCCCGGCATTGCCCAGGGCATGGGAGCAACGTAGGAATCTATGGGAGAGCCTGCCTGGATCCCCTGGCAGAATTTTATAAGCTTATCGGGCTCGCCTAAGGTCAAGGTCTGGATGATATCGTTTCTTTTTTCACCCGCCTTGGGGGAAACGTCGAAGCCGCAGGCTTCAAATACAGCCGCCGCAAAATGTGCGGTCTTCACAGCCTGAGCTACTGTGTGGGGAGCATAGAAGAAGCCCTTATATAAAAGCTTGTTCTGATCAAGAGTCGCGCCTGCCTCAAGACCTATAGCGGGGCAGGAATATCTGTAGGAGCAGAGTTCGACCGCTTCTCTTTTGCCTGCGATATATCCGCCGCTCTCGGCAACACCGCCTCCCGGATTCTTGATAAGAGAACCGATGATAAGGTCTGCCTTGGGCTCGGTCACGTCAACAAATTCACCGTAGCAGTTATCAACAACAACGTAAGCGTTACTTCTTGCATGGGAAAATTCAACTATTTTATTGATCTCTTCAACAGAGAGTGTAGGACGGTTAACGTAACCCTTGGAGCGCTGGATATAAACCATTTTTACGCGGGGGTCCTTGAGCTGCTCGGAAAAATCCTCACCTAACTCAACCTGACGGTATTCGACACCGAAATCTATAAGCGAGCCGCTTCCGTCAGCACCCTTACTGCTGATACCGATAACCTCATCAAGGGTATCGTAGGGCTTACCGGTAACAGCCAACATAACGTCACCGGGACGAAGTATTCCGAAAAGGGCAATAGTCAAAGCGTGGGTGCCGTTTATCATATTGTGGCGGATAAAGGCATCCTCGGCATTAAAAACTCTTGCTACAACTTTATCAAGGGTCTCTCTGCCCTTATCGTCATAGCCGTAGCCGTCAGAGCCTAAAAGACATTCCTTTGAAACACGAAACTCTGAGAATGCCTTCATGACCTTTTCGGTATTTATATAAGATATTTCGTCTATTCTTGCAAATTCATCACGAAGGGAAAGCTCTGCCTCCCTTGCTATATCAAGTATTTTATTACTAAAGCTCATTATAATCCTCTTAAAGCGATCTCACTATTTCCTTAAATTTATTTCCTCTTGCCATAAAGTTGGGGAAAGCATCAAAGCTGGTGCATCCGGGAGAAAGGATAACCACATCTCCCTCCGAGGCAAGTTCAGATGCCTTCTTAACTGCTGATTCAAAATCGGGCTCTACAGCAACCTCAAGTCCGCTGTCCTTGTATTCGGGGCAGTTCATTACAGCATTATATATCGTTTCTCTTGTAGCACCTGTAAGAACAACCTTCTTTGCACCCTTACATAAAGTGACCGCAAGGCCGTCAAAGGGTACTCCCTTGTCCTTGCCGCCGCAGATGGCGATAACCTTTTCATCGAAGGAAGCAAGGGCTGCCGCGGTACGGCTGGGGCTGGAGTCGATAGAGGAATTATAATATCTTACTCCATCCTTTACACGAACAAGCTCGATACGGTGCTCAACACCGCCAAAGGTCTTTGCAAGGTCAACGATAATATCCTTGCCCACTATATCATAAACAGCAGCGATAGCTGCCATATAGTTTTCTACGTTATGGTGACCGGGGATGAGAATGTCGTCGGTATCAACTACCTTTTCATCTCCGCACCATATAGCACCGTCCTTTTCGTACACCATACCCTCATATCCGAAGAAGATTACGCTTGTGCCCGCAACAGCTTCATAGGCAAGAGCGCGGGTGGGTTCGTTTGCGTAGTTAAGAATAAGCTTATTGCTCTCGTCCTCTGTCATATGAAGGAATATATTTTTCTTTGCATCCACATATTCCTGCATATCGGTATGATAGTCAAGATGATTGGGAGAAAGGTTTGTTATAACCGCTCTGTGAGGGGAGCGCTTCATAGTATGAAGCTGGAAGCTGGAAAGCTCAAGCACCGCCCAATCATCCTCTGTCATTTCGTCAACAAAGGGCAGAAGAGGTGCGCCTATATTACCGCCCACATAAACCTTGCCGAATTTCTTTTCGATCATTTTTGAGATAAGGGTTGTTGTGGTAGTCTTGCCGTCACTTCCCGTGACCGCGATCATTTTAGCGGGGCATCTTTCAAAGAAAAGCTCCATTTCGGAGGTAAGCACGCTTCCCTTTGCTACCGCCTCGGCAAGTTCGGGGGTATCATAGCGCATACCGGGGGTACGGAATATGTATTCCTCGTCGATATTTTTAAGATAATCCTCGCCGCAGATAAGCTTAACGCCCTTCTCCTGCAAGGCAAGAACATTCTCTCCCATTGCGGACAACTCCTTACGGTCTCTGCCCGTAACCAAAGCACCCTCCTTTAAAAGGTACTCGATAAGGGGAAGATTTGATATACCCATGCCGATAACGGCAACTCTTTTATCCTTGAATGTAAGCTTCATAGTATCGCTCCTTAATTTTGTCATTATACATTATATATATATTTATGTGAATAATCAACAAGATAATAAAAATTTTTCATTACCGAAACAAATAATTGATTTATTCACAAATTAATGATATCATTTAATTATAATTATTTTAAGGAGAACCGAAAATGAAAAAGACAAGATTTTTTATTTTTGCCATCTTTGTTTTATCACTTACAGCATTAACACTGATCTGCTCAAACGCATTTGTGAACGAGGTGGGCGAGGTGCCTGCAATGATCGTTCCGGAGGATGCAGACGTATTTTCCTCCGCGCTTTGGAGCAATAATACGGTCACCTACGTTGACGAAAAGAATGCGGCAACCGCATGGGGCGGCAGAAGCCAGGTATCTACCGAGCATGAGCTTTCCTTCGCCTATAATTCCACCTATCTTTTCGCAAAGATAAAGACCATTGATGAAACTCAGGTATTTTCAACAGAGGTTACCGACGATTCCCACGCCTTTAACGGAGACGTGGCTATTCTTCAATTTGACCTTTCAAGAAGCTTTGTTAATTCCGAGTATTCACAGAGCACCGCTCCCTGGTATTGCTTTACCGTAATGGAGGACAAAAGTATCTCTGTTATAAGCACTGCCTCCGGCGGTAATCCCTGCGATGATATCATCATTAC
Source organism: Oscillospiraceae bacterium (assembly GCA_015065105.1). Taxonomy (GTDB): domain Bacteria; phylum Bacillota; class Clostridia; order Oscillospirales; family CAG-272; genus RGIG7300. The sequence continues at coordinate 13,910 of SVQZ01000025.1, forward strand.
CGGAAGCTACGTACAGAACGAAAGCTGGACGGTTATAGCGGCTATTCCTTTTTCAAGAATCATCGAAGACAGCCTTGCGGGAACAGAGGGCGCTGTTGTAATAGATCCCGAAACGGTTGCGGATATGGGTGTTATCCATAACGCAAAGCTTATCTACGTTGACGCCCATATCTACGGTACAAATCCTTACTATGACGATATGTGCGACGGTTATAACTACGAGGGAGATATCGTTGTACATACCCGAAACTTCACTCCCTGTAACGTTATCCCAGGCACAGAATACGCAGGTACAGACGGTAACCCCCAGCAGGCAAGAACCTGCGGTATCTACCTCTACACCACCGACCACATATGCGAAGCAGGCGACTGGGAGATAATAGTTGAGGCAAGCTGTACCGAACAGAAAAAAGAAGCCCGTAAATGCACAATATGTCAGAGAGAGATGCAGATAAAGATCGGCAGCTACGGTCATGATGACGGCATCTGGGTAGTCACCAAGGAGCCCTCCTGCACCAGCGGCTTCAAAGAAAGACGTTGTACCATGTGTGAAACGGTTCTTGAATCCGAGGTTATAGCATCCCTTTACGGACATAAGGATAATTCCAAGGTAGTTTACGGTATCAGAGTAAACGCTGAAAACAGAAAAGAGCTTTACTGCACCGTATGCGACATCGTTATAGATATCGATGCATCAAATATCGACCTTGTATTCGAGGACACCCCCAAGAACACATGGTACGGCGATGCGGTAGGTTATATCTACACTCTCGGCTATATGGGAAGCACATCCTCCGAAAGAGATATTTTCGAGCCCGATACCACTACCACAAGAGCAATGTTCGTTACCATTCTGGGCAGATTCCACGGCATAGAGGAAAACCTCTATACAGACACTCCCTTCAGTGACGTTCTTCCCGGTCAGTGGTACACTCCCTACGTTGCATGGGCTTATGAAACAGGCGTTGTAAAGGGTCTTCCCGACGGCAGCTTCGGTGTACGTAAGACTATTACCCGAGAGCAGATAGTTACCATACTTTACAGATTTGACGATCCCGCCTACTCCTTCGACCCCGCCTCCCTTGAAGCATATACCGACAGGAACGAGGTAAGCGATTATGCCCTTGAGGCTTTTGCATGGGCTGTTGAGAACAACGTGGTGAACGGCACCTCAAAGACCACTCTTTCCCCCAAGAAGACCGCCGCAAGAGCGGGCATCGCACAGCTTATACTCAACTATTTTGATTATTTGTTAAGTTAACAATAAAGGAGCTGTCTCAAATGCAAAAAACGCATTTGAGACAGCCCTTTTTATTTTACAAAATACATAATTACCGTAAGAATAATAACGAAGGCAAAATTGAATACCGAAAATATTTTTATGTAATACCATGCTTTACCGGGATTATGACGGGTATATTCACTAAAGGTGATAAGGCTTGCAAGGGATGCAATAAGAGTTCCGGCACCGCCTATATTCACCGCCCAAAGAAGCTCGCGGTAATTGTTTGTAAACTGTGAAAGAAGTATCGCTGTGGGAACGTTACTTATGCATTGGCAAGAGAGCACACCGAAGATAAGGGCACTCTTTTCGAGAAGCATTGAAAAGAAGTATCTTATAAGATCTATACGTCCCATATTCCCCGCAAAAATGAAAAAGAAGACAAAGGTGAAAAGCAGAGGATAATCCACCATGCAAAGCGCTTTTCTATCTACAAAGAAAAGTACTGCGGGGATTATTATAAGTCCTGTCCAATAAGGTATTCCCCGAAAAACTATTGCAATGGAAAGAGCGAAAAGAATAAGGAATAATACTGTTTTACCTTTGGGCAATTTTATACCCGAATCGGGCGCCTCGAGGGGCTCGTTTTTAACGAAGACAAGACAGCACAAGGTTATAAGAATGATGGCAAGAATAAAGGGTAAAAACATTATACCCATGAATTCAAGAGTCGGTATCTTAAAAAAGGAATAGAGATACAGATTCTGAGGATTGCCGAAGGGGGTGAGCATTCCGCCTAAGTTTGCCGCAATATTCTGCATAACGAAGGTGAATGCCATATACTTTTCCTTACCGGTACTGCGAAGCATATAGAAGCCTAAGGGAAGGAAGGTAAGAAGCGCCATATCGTTGGCAATAAGCATTGAGCCGATAAAGGTTATATAGACCAGCGCAAGTATCGCAATACGCGCGGTCCTGAACATACGCACTATCCTTTCGGCAAGCATATAAAAGAATCTTATGTTTTTAAGCGCGCACACCACCGCCAAAACACAGAAAAGACAGGTTAAGGTTTTAAGATCAAAATAACCTAAATATTCCTTATCCGGCGGTACGATAAAGCAGGTAATGACCGCGGCAAAAAATGCCGCAAACATCATAAAATTCTTTTTTATAAATATAAATAGATTTTCAAAAAAGAACTGTTTCATAAAGCCTCTTGTTTTTCAACTTATAGGAATTTTCTCCACCTCGTACAAATATAGATTCGGTTATTTGCTGAGGATATGGGCGAAATTTGATGCGTGCCGGCACGCTTTTTTAAAATTGCGTTGAGATTATACCACAGTTTTTTCCTTTATTCAATAACAATTTTTAAACTCTTTGTTTCTCGTTTTGCGAGAATTTCTCTCATAAAACAAGTTATTTACTTTTTTATTTTCCTTGGCTATAATTAAGGTACAGGGTTGCAGCCGAATTTTAATTTAAGGAGTAAAACCATGAACGAAAATATCGGAATCAATATAAAAGAGCTTCGCCAAAAGGCGGGCATGACGCAGAATATATTAGCAGATAAATTAGGTGTTTCCTTTCAGTCGGTCAGCCGTTGGGAACGGGGAGAGGGTTATCCCGATATAACTCTTTTACCTATGATAGCCGCGATATTTGACGTTACTATCGACAGCCTTTTCGGTATCAGCACAAATGAGGTTGACAAACGCATAGAGGAATTTTATAACTGCCGCCGCAAGGGATATGACCACAAGCAGCTTATTGAAACTGCCCATAATATTTGCCGTGATTTCCCCAAGAAGCGCGAGCCGAAATATATACTCTTTGATCTGCTTTCTGCACCGCCCTCGGATGAAAAGGAACGAAATGAGGGTATAAAATTAGGCTATGAGCTTATAAACAGCGCAACCTCTGCCGACGATTGGCGCAAAACCGTTGTTATAGGTGATATGATAGCGATTCTTCCAGATGAGGAATTGGAGGATTTTATTGCTGAATATACTCACGACCGTTCCCTTGATGCCATGTTAATAACACGTTACCGCAGGCAAAAGGATGACAAAAAATTCTTAAAGCAATATGCCAAAGCACTATATTCGGAGCTATGGAGCTTCTTTAACTGCTTTCATCTTCCTCTTCTCGGTATGCTTAAACAGGAAGAAAGAAAACCGCATTGCGAGTTCAAAATGAAAATATTAAATGCACTTACTCAATTTGATAGGGATCCCTTGTCTGTTTTGGGAGACGGAGAGGTTGATATTTTCACTCTTTGGAGAATACAATGGGGAACTCTTATGGCAGCTTTTACAAACAACGAAGAGGAATCTATTAAAATGATCAGCGAGGCTTTAACTTTGTTTGATAAAATCCGATCTTTCCCCGAAAATACACCGCTGGAAACACGAAATCCCCTTTTCGCTCCGATCAAGATATATGTTGAACACAATAGTGACAAAGGATATACAGGACTTTTCCCCGAAATTACAAGCATTGGTGCTTCGGGAATCGACTCCGAATTCATAAAGTATAATCTTGAAACACCTTTCTTTGATTGGCTGAAGGATAATGAAGAGTTTAAGGAAATAATTAAAAGGTTAAGTTGAGTATGACCTCTGACAAATTGGCGGTTGGCACCGTGGCTAAGCTTCAGGTATGGAGTTTGATTTTGTTTTTCGTTCAATGCCCGAAGTGGAGTGAGCGATAACTTGCAGTTTATCGGGGAGTTCGTACCCGACAAACCAAATTTTAATATTGCAATATAGGCAAAAATATGTTATACTGAATTTGCGAGTGGGGACGGCACCCATAATAAATAACAGACTCGTCAATCTATACCAAGGGGGATGACACCCATCGAAAAAAACATTATTGTTGTAGATGAACAAGGAAACGAATATGAGGCTACCTACCCTAAAAGGGCAAAGGGTCTTGTTAAGAATGGCAGGGCACGCTTCATAGCTGAAAACAAAATATGCCTTGCGTGTCCGCCTAAAAGTGAAACGGAGGACAATAAAATGTCAGATAACATATCTGTAAATGAAAATATAGAGTCTGTAGAAGCAACTGCTCCAGATACAGCCGAAAAGCTGAGCGCCAAGGATATATTCGACAGAATATCCGAGCTTCAAAGGCAGATAACCGAAAACTCGTACTATTCTCTGCACAGGCTGGGAGACACCTTTTCCTCAATATATGACCATAACGGTGTGTCGGTTGCAAGTGAGGAGATCGAAGTTATATGTCAGGTATTTAAGGAAAGAGAAAAGACTCTAATGAAGATGCTTGATATATACGAAAGAATGTATGAGGATCTTTGCTCGGGCAACCGTGAGATCAAAAGCATCGAATTAATCAAGCTTTCGGTGGCCGCCGAGCTTGAGCTGATAGAAATAAGCGGATTGTCAAAAGATCGAAAAACTATGAAAATCAATGAGGCAATAGATAAAGGCCGAACGAGAATGACCGATGTAATTCTGCATTCACGGGATGCTTCAAGACCAGTCAAACTCGAAGAGGTAAGTGAGGTTTCAAAAGCTCCCGAGCCCGAAGTGATCAAGGATACCGACCAATAACACAAGCCCCGTACGGGATTTCCGTACGGGGTTAATTTGTATTATATTACGCCTTTTTTGATTATGAGATTTGCATATAACGCCTTTTCACCGGTGGCAACAACGGCATAAACAGTTTTTGCTCTTTCATAGAAAGCAAAGCGCTCGATCTCTTCGATACGAACGTTTTCACCCTCGTATTTAGCCATTGTTTTTTTGTATTCATCCCATATGGGAGTTTCAACGGTATCTCCCGGAACCACCTGCATAAGCCCTGCATTGTACTGCGCGTAGGTATCAAGAGGAAAGAGTGCGAGAATCGCATCAAGCATTTCATTTCCTCCATGACCGTCACAACGGACAACACGGTCATTCATGCTGTGTGAGGGAAAATTTCCATCGGCAATTATAAGCTCATCGCCATGACCCATTTCCGCAAGAATTTTTAAGAGTTCGGGAGGAATAATGGGTGATATATTCTTTAGCATAGATCTTCCTCTTATTTATAAAGCGGTCCGTAGGTTGCACAAGCTCTGTAGTCCTGACCTTCCTTATCCATACCGAATGCATTCCATGCAGCGGGACGGAAAACGTCGGCATCGGGTACGTTATGCATACAAACGGGGATACGGAGCATAGAGCATAGGGTGATAAGGTCGGCACCGATATGACCGTAGGATATAGCGCCGTGGTTAGCACCCCAGTTGTTCATTACGTCGTAAGCGGTCTTGAAGGGGCTGCCCTCCTTGCCGTCACAGCGGGGAGCAAACCATGTGCAGGGCCATGTATAGTCGGTTCTTGCCCAGAGCTTATCGGTAACCTCATCGGGAAGGTTAACCGTCCATCCCTCAGCAATCTGAAGAACGGGACCGAGACCCTTAACGAGGTTGAGTCTGATCATTGTAGCGGGCATTTCTGCCTTGGTAACGAAACGGGAGGAATATCCGCCGCCTCTGAAGTAGCCGAGGTCAGCATAGTTCCATGTGGTGTTATCCATAATAGCCTTCTGGTCAGCCTCGGTAACCTCCCACCACTTCTTCATTACGCCGTTACCGTTTTCGTCCTTGGCCTCGCCGTTAGCGTCGAGACAGCAGGCACCGGAGTTGATAAGGTGGATAAAGCCGCCGTTCTCCTTTGCCACACCCTCAACGTCATAACCTGTAGCTCTTTTAACAGCCTCAGGGCTCCAGTAGGTACGAACGTCAGCAAACATCTGAGCACGGTTGGTAAGCAGCTTCATAAAGAGCATACCGAGACCGTTGAGAACGTCGTTTTCAGTTGCGAGAACGTAAGGCTCACGTGCGCCCTCCCAGTCGAAGGAGGTATTGAGCATAGCCTCGGGGAAGTCACAGTTAGGATAGAAGTCTGTCCACTGTCTCTGACCCTGGAAGCCTGCAGCGATAGCGTTATGACCTACAGCCTCCTCTTCACAACCCTCGGGAAGGTTGGGATTACCGTTCATAAGATCCTTGATGATGCACATCATCTTAACAACGAATTCAAGGTCCTCTTCCTTACGTTCAGCGGATCTCTGCATATTTTCAGGATTCTTGTCAAAGCCGATCTTTGCGTACTGCTTTGTCCAAGCCATAGCCTTTTCAAACTCAGCCTGATCGTAGATGCCCTCTGTCATACGGCGGATGATCTCAACCTCATCAACAGACTCAACACGCATACCGAGGTAGCTTTCGATGAAATCGGAATCGATGATAGAACCGCCGATACCCATACAGATAGAACCGATCTGGAGGTAAGACTTACCTCTCATGGTTGCAACCGCAACGGCTGCACGGCCGAAACGAAGAAGCTTTTCCTTAACGTCGCAGGGGATGTTCTCTACCTCGTCGAGATTCTGAACGTCATGACCGTAGATACCGAATGCAGGAAGACCCTTCTGTGCATGGGTCGCAAGAACGGATGCGAGATAAACCGCACCGGGTCTCTCTGTACCGTTAAAGCCCCATACGCCCTTGATAGTCTGGGGATCCATATCCATGGTCTCGGAGCCGTAGCACCAGCAGGGAGTTACGGTAAGTGTGATATCAACACCCTCACGGCGGAACTTGTCAGCACAAGCGGCAGCCTCGGCTACACGGCCGATGGTGGTGTCAGCGATAACTACCTTTACGGGATCGCCGTTAGAGTAGCAGAGATTTTCCTCAAATAATTTCTTTGCGGCATTTGCCATTGCCATTGTCTGGTCCTCAAGGCTTTCGCGTACCTTTAAGGGGCCTCTTCTTCCGTCGATAGTGGGACGGATGCCGATAACAGGATACTGTCCTATATATCTGTTTTTTGCCATTTATTTATACCTCCAAAACAATATTTAATATTATTAAAAAGTAATAAGCCCCACCACAAAAGCTTGTGATGTGGCTATTACAATTTTAGTACATATTTGTTAATATATAATAAACAAACAATGAACTAAATATTAACCTTCATATACAAGTTTATCCTTTATCATCTGATCCACGTTGTTTTCGTCCCACCATGCACCGGATATCTCAACGTCGGGATCCACATCCTTGCCTTCGATGGCAAACACTGCCTGCTCAACAGCGTTATAGCCTATCTCATAGGAATTCTGGGCTACGGCACCTATCAGCTCTCCGCCCTTATCGGCACGCACCCATTCTATCTGCTTGGAGCCTGCATCAAAGCCGCAGAATTCGATATCATCATACTTTTCGCCTGCGGCACCCATTGCATCATACACCTGCTTGACCACACCCTCGTTTGTCATAAATACAGCCTTTGCACCCTTTTCAAAAAGCGCCTCAAGAGCCGCCTTGTATGCGTTATCCGCATCACCCGGCTTTATTTCCAACTCGATTTTAAACTTGCCCTTGGTATCATCGCTTGCATTGGCTAAAGCTGTAAACTCGTCAATAAATCCTCCTGCGCGGTCAATACCTGTCTGGGTCTGGTCATGCTGGATAACACCGACAATAAAGGTACCCTCGCTATCTGCAATATCATCCTTTAATTCCTCGTAAAAATGCTCTGCCGCCAAAGCTGATGCGAGACGGTTGCTTGTGGCAACGTTAGCTACTATAGGATTCTTGCCCGCATCGTTCAATGCCTCTATATCATTTTCCCATATACCCGAATCGAACGCAACGACCGGGATCTTTTTGTCATAAGCTTGTATAAGCATATCCGAAAACCCTTCACCGATGGTAGCAAGCACAAGGGCATCGGCATTATTTGAAAGTGCGGACTGTACCATCTCCTGCTGCGAGGGAAGATCCTTTGCACTTTCGGAGGCGGGTCCGCGGAAGGTTATGCTGTAACCGTATTTTTCAGCGGCATCCCTTGCACCCTTCTTAACAGACTGCCAGAAGGCATGGGATTCCCCCTTTGCCACGACTGCTATGGTTTTTTCGTCCTTATTCCTTCTCATACAACCGGTCATATTAAAAAGAAGGGCTGTACAGATAAGGAATAAAAGTGTATTTTTTAAAAACTTTTTCATTTTAATTCTCCTTAAAACTTATTACGTTGCTATTATTTCCAAATTCTCTTAAAATACTCAAGGCTCATGCTTTTTGTGAGGGACGGGATGCATTGCCGCGTATATCATTCCCGGTTTTATCATCCCTTTTTCTTATACGGAGCTTGCTGCGCTTACCCGTTTTTATAACGTCCATCATTACCGCCACTACAACTATAATACCTGTAAGCACATAGGTAACGTAAGTGGAATTGAGATTAAGGTTGAATTTTGCAAGTATCATATTAAGACCGTTTCGTATTACCACCAAAAGCGCGGCACCGATCACCGTACCCGAAACCGAGGCAACACCGCCTGCCGCACTTGTACCTCCTATATAAACTCCCGCTATTGCATCAAGCTCCATACCGTTTCCCGTAGCGGCGGCAACGGTGGGAAAGGCAGCTGCCCAGAATATGGCGGCAATACCCGCGGAAAGTCCCGAAACAGCATAGGCAATAAGCTTATAGCTTTGGGTATTTATACCCGAAAGTCTTGTTGCCTCTTCATTTGAGCCTATAGAGAGTATATATCTGCCTATCTTGTTTTTATACATAAAATAAGAGCAGACAAACGCAAAGCCTATTACCCAGAGAATGCCCGTAGGAAAGCCGTTATTGTTTGAAAACACACGGTTAAACCAGCTTCCTCCGGGAAAGAAGATGTTGGGGTCTGCAACTATAAGTGCGGAAAGACCGCGGGAAAGCATCATCGTACCGAGAGTTGCAATAAAAGCGGGAAGCTTCAAATATGCCACAAGAAAGCCGTTGAGCAAGCCGAAGTTTATGCCTATTCCTATCATTATGGGTATGGTTAGCCATAAATTATTCCCCAAAAGTCCCGAGGTGTACATCTTACCCGCCACAACAGCAGCGGCAATACATACCGTACCTATGGAAAGATCTATTCCTCCCGTTGCTATAACAAAGGTCACACCCAAGCCCAGAATGGCATAGGGTGAAAGTGACTGCGCCATACTTACAAGGTTATATCTGTCGGTAAAATTAGGGTTAAGAAGAAAAAACACAAAAACGAGAAGGGCAAGGGCAAAAAGTATAATAATATTCTGTCCTACCTTCATACGGTATCTGTTTTTCCCTGTTCGGTTCATTAAATTATCCATTTTTTTATCCTTTCTCCGGGTCATTGCGTAGAGTTGCGAATTTCATTATTTTTTCCTGAGTGGCATCTTCGATATCCATATCTGCGGTTATCCTTCCCTCGCACATAACTATTATTCGGTCGCTTAAACGAAGTATTTCGGCAAGTTCGGATGATATCATGATTATCGATTTTCCCTCTGCCGCAAGCGACTCCATAAGCTCGTACATCTCACCTTTTGCTCCGATATCTATTCCTCTTGTGGGCTCATCGAAAATGAAGATATCCGAATCCTTTATCAACCATCTTGCCACTATAACCTTTTGCTGGTTTCCTCCCGAAAGATTACGTATCGTTTGCTTCATCGACGGAGTTTTGGTGCGCAAAAGCCTGTTCTTTTCCTCCGAAACTCTTTCTATCTCCCTGTCATTGAGAAAGCCGTTTCCGCCGAATTTTTCAAGGGAGGCAAGAACGGTGTTTTCGGAAACACTTTTGGAAAGCAAAAGCCCGTATCTCTTTCTGTCCTCCGAAAGATAACATATCCCTCTTCTCACAGCGTCCTCGGGAGAATTGATCACCGCCCTTTTTCCGTTGATATAAATATCCCCCGATTCCTTTTTATCCGCTCCGTACAGGGCTCGGGCGGTCTCGGTTCGTCCTGCGCCCATAAGCCCCGCAAATCCGAGTATCTCTCCTTTTTTAAGCGTAAAGCTTACGTTTTTCACCTCGTTTCCCGCGCAGAGATCCACCACCTCAAGTACGGTCTCTGCATTCTCGGAAACATTGCTTTTTTCCTTTTTTTCGGAAGACACCATTCTTCCCACCATCATACGGACTATCTCATCCTTGGTCGTTTTATCCGTATCAACGGTGCCTACATATTCCCCGTCGCGCATAACCGTTACTCTGTCCGAGATCTTATTTATCTCGTCCATGCGGTGAGATATATATATCATACCTATTCCTTTTTCACGAAGCTCGTTCATTATTTTGAAAAGCTCCTCAACCTCCGGCTCGGTAAGAGCCGCCGTAGGCTCGTCCAGCACAAGCAGACGGCATTCCCGCGAGATTGCCTTTGCTATCTCAACCATCTGCTGCTTACCTACGGTAAGAGAACCAAGCATAACAGTAGGATCAATCCTTACCCCGATGCGTTCAAAAAGCTTCCTTGCATCATCTATCATTTTCGAATCGTCTATCATACCGTTTTTCACAGGCTCCCTGCCTATATAGATATTCTGCGCCACGGTTAAATGGTTCATCATATTAAGCTCCTGATGTATAACGCTTATCCCTGCCGCCTGGGAACGGGCTATATCCGAAAATTCAACCCTTTCTCCGAAATATTCTATCTCTCCCCTGTCAGGACGATGTATTCCGCAAAGAACCTTTATAAGTGTGGATTTGCCGGCGCCGTTTTCTCCCATCAAGGCGTGGACCTCTCCCTCTTTTAATTCAAAAAAGGCATTTTTCAGAGCAACGACCCCCGAAAATTCTTTTCTGATATCCTTCATTCTTAAAATCACTTTTGACATATTTTTCTCCTCAAAAGAAATCTTTTCTTTTGTTATCTTAACCAAAAAAAGAAGGTATATTACACATTTTAAAAACTCAGAGCGTCTTTTGCCTGCATTAAACCGAATTATAATAAGAAAATTTTTCTAATTGCGCCTTTAATCACAATTTGTTCACATAGCGTTCATTTATATTTCATATTAGGAGTGTAAAATATAATGCATTATATTATATTTATAATAAAGAAAGGATTCATCATGGCTACTAAAACAAAACAGCCGCTTACATCCAAGCAGCGTACCAACAGAATAATCATTACAGCTGTTATCGTAACCGTTGCACTTCTTATAGCAAGTATCGGCGGCGCAATTGCTTACTCCAAGTATCTTAACGACGGAGGCGCATCAAGAAGACTTATTTCCTTCAAGACCGACCACTATAAGGTTAACAACAGTATGCTCACCTATTTCTATTTCACCGATGCATACAACTATTATCAGAACTACGGTGCATATATGTCTTATATGGCGCCCAGCCAGCAGGCTCCCGATATGACAAGCTCTCTTTCCGCACAGTATTATGACTACGGTACCGATTCCGGTACACCCCAGACCTGGCATGAGTATCTTTTAAACATGACACTCTCCAACGTTCAGGGTTATCTCTTCTACGCTGAAGAAGCACATGAGAACAACTTCAAGTGTGAACTTGACAAACTCGTAAACGAGTATATCGACAACCTCAAGAAGGATGCCAAGTCCAACGGACTCAGCTTGAATGAGCATCTTGAAAAGTTCTACGGTAATACCGTTAAGGAAAAAGACGTAAGAGCGGCTCTCGAGCTTCAGTATTACGCAAATGAATATCTCAACTCCGTTCAGGAAGATCTTAAGAGCAAGCTTACCGAGGATGATTTCAATAATTACATCAAGAATAATGCCGACACAGTTAACATGATCGACTACTATTCCTTCTCCTTTGAAACAGAGATCCCCGAGGATATGTCTCAGGAGGATAAGGACAAGGCTGACGAAGCTAACAAGACCGCGGCAGCAGCTCTTGAAGAGGCACTCAACGCTTCCGAAGATAAAGTTGCAACCTTCAAGGAATGGGTAAGCACATATCTTACTGAGCAGAACAATCTTAAGGATGAGCCCTTAAGCGAAGATGATCTTAAGACAGAGATCGAAACAAAGACTACAGAAACTACCAATAAAACCAAGGACGAAAAGAGCGAATTCTCACTTTGGGCATTTGAGGACGGCAGAAGTGCGGGCGAGGTTAAGAATATTAACGAAGCAACCGCAAAGCACGTTGTATATCTTCTTACAAATCCTACTCATATCGACGATGACCCCACAAAGAACGTTCGCCATATCCTTATCACAGCCGACGAATACGGCTCTGACGAAAAGGCTAAAGCTAAGGCCGAAGAGGTTCTCGAGGAGTACCGTAACGGTAAGGAAAAGTCCGAGGATGCTTTTGATGCTATCGCTGAAAAGTACAACGAAGACGGTTCCTCCTTCTACGAAAACGTTACCAAGGGTACAATGGTTGAAACCTTTGATGCATGGATTTTTGACGAAGCAAGAGAGGTTGGCGATACCGATATCGTTAAGACCGAATACGGTTATCACGTAATGTACTTCTCCGGTGACGGCGTTCCTACCTGGAAGTCCAACGCACAGTCCTCCCTCGTTGAAGAAAAGCTTACAGCTCTCGGTGAAGAGCTTCAGGCTAAGTACGAAGAAGAGCTCGTTGTAGATCAGGATAACCTCTTAAAGATTCCCGATGCACTTCCCGCATCTGCCTTCAGCGAACCCAAGGAAACCCTTGGCGGCGGTACAACCGCTCCCGCTGAAACAGACCCCGCTGAAACAAACGCTGACGATACCTCGGATACAAGCGACACAACCTCTGCTGACACAACCGAAGACACCGCAGCATAATTTGAACTATAAGAGACCTCTCCGCCCCGCGCAAAAACGCGGGGCGGCTTGAGGGTATAAATATCTACTTTTTTACGGAGCACATACAATGGAATACTCAAAATTATCTCCTGTACAGCTTGACGAACTGAAGGCTGTACTTACAGAAAAATATAATGAATTGAAAGAAAAGAAGCTTAATCTCAACATGGCAAGAGGTATCCTTGCAAAGGAACAGCTTGACCTCACACAGGATATGTTAAGTGTTCTTAAGAGCAAGGAGGACTGCATCACAGAGGTTGGCACAGACTGCCGTAACTACGGTCTTCTTGACGGTATCCCCGGAGCGAAGAGACTCTTCTCCGAAATTCTCGGTGTTCCTGCAGAATGCCTTATCATAGGCGGAAATTCAAGCCTTAACCTCATGTACGACACTATTGCAAGAAATATGATCTTCGGTGTTGAAGAGGAGGACTCCACCCCCTGGGCGGCACAGGGCAAGATCAAATTCCTCTGTCCCTCCCCCGGTTATGACAGGCACTTCTCTATCACACAGAGAATGGGCATGGAGCTTATTACCATCGATATGAAGGAAGACGGTCCCGATATGGACCAGGTCGAAAAGCTCGTTTCCGAAGACGAAAGCATCAAGGGTATCTGGTGTGTACCCAAATACTCTAACCCCACCGGTATTGTATTCTCTGACGAGGTCATCACAAGATTTGCAAAGCTGCGTCCTAAGGCAAAGGACTTCAGGATCTTCTGGGATGATGCATATACCATTCACTTCCTTTATGATAATCTCGCAACACAGCCCAATCTTCTTGAAGAAGCAAAAAAATACGGCAACGAAAATATGGTATATATTTTCACCTCCACCTCCAAGATATCCTTCCCCGGCTCCGGTGTTTCTGTAATAGCGTCCAGCAAGCACAATATTGAAGCTATTAAGAAGCAGATGTCTGTTCAAACCATCGGTCACGATAAGCTCAACCAGATGCGTCACGTTAAGTTTTTCGGCACCAAGGAAGGTGTTCTTGAGCAGATGAAGCGCCACGCAGAGATCATTGCTCCCAAGTTCAAGCTTGTTGACGATATATTTGAACGTGAGCTTTCGGGTCTCGGTATTGCAAAGTGGTCAAAGCCCGAGGGCGGTTACTTTATCTCCCTTGATGCCATGGAGGGTACCGCAAAGAGAGTATATGAAATGATGTGCGATCTCGGAGTTAATCTTACTCCCGCAGGTGCTACCTTCCCCTACGGCAAGGATCCCCGCGACTGTAACCTCCGTATCGCTCCCACATTCCCCCCTCTCAGCGAGCTCGAACAGGCATGTGAGGCTCTCTGTCTTTGCGTTAAGCTTGCAGCTATCGAAAAGTTAGCATAAGCCTACTTTGCGGGCGCCGGCCCGCACCGATGATCGGGCTTGAACCTTGCATAAGCTTGTTTCTTCAGTACCCGAAGTACAGCAATTTCCTATATATCAAAAACAGCCGTTACCCGAGCCCGGGTAACGGCTGTTTTGTTCTTTTACGATAATACTACTTATTAATTTACTCTTGTGAGCTTTGCGCCCTTATATCCCTCGCAAACACCGTTTGCCTTTGTGAATTTGAAAACATCATCGTTTTCCGAATCGGGGACTATTGTCAAGCTGTCCTTATTTATTGTAAGAGTATTTGTATCGGCATCCATGGTATATTCTGCATTTTCCACAAGCACATACCTGCCGTCCGAATCAACGAAGCCGTCTATGAGAGCGCTTACGTCAAGCTCGGGGATCATAAGCTTTACCGCCGTTTTCCATGCAGACTTTATGTACGGGGGATTTTCCTTGATATAGTTCTTTGCATCCTCTCTTGAATCAAGCTCATATGCCAGCATTATTACGTCATACAAAAGCTCGTCATTTGAGTCAAGCCCCTTTTTAAGGTCGTCAAGATAATCGGGAGCGGCACTCTTAAGATCGTCGGCAAGAGTGTATATACTTACCTTTCCGTTATCAAAGGTAAAATAGCCCTTCACCTTTACACTTGAATTAAAGCCTGTGGGAAGGTCGTCTATACCGTTTGCCTCAAGCACCTTAAGAAGGTTCACCTTACCCTGCCATGTGCCCTGAAGCCTTTGATCGCTCATTACAGAGGAATCATGCCATTGTGCCTTGAATACCGCATCAGCCTCAACCTCAAGAGAGGGGTCATATACAAGGTCAAGCTCTTCGCAATACCATTCATAGAAGAAATAGTCTGATTTTTCAACCTCGGGAGGATTTTTTATTAGCTCCTCATATATCTGACCCTCGTCGAATATATAGCTGTATTCGCCGTCCTTTATGAATTCACCGCCATTAGCATCAAAGCTTACGGTATATTGCTTTTTCCATTTTGCGGTGAATATAATATCAACGGAGGTCTTGTTCTTTGCATTGTATTCTGTTTCGCCGTTAAACCATCCCACGAAAACAAAGCCCTCTTTTTCGGCAGTTGGAGCCTTTTTAATAAAGTCTCCGAAGGGTTCGCTTTCCTCTACGGTATATTTAGCTTTTCCCTTTACGATCTCACCTCCGTTGGCATCGAATCGTACGGTATAGGTATCTACATCCTTATTCTCTTCCTTATCATCCTTTTTGCAGCCTGCAAAGGAGGATACAAGCATTAATACCGAGAGTAAAAGAGAAAGTATTTTAAGATATCTTTTCATACCATGCTCCTTGTTTCTGTTTTTATTTATTATAGCATAACGAAAAAAGGGTGTCAATATTCGTCTATTGCATTTTGGAGATAATTCGGGTATAATAGAATAAAAGGTCACAAAGGAGCGTAAAATGATGAGAAACGAATATCCAAAGCCTCAGATGCAGAGAGAAAACTGGGTCTGCCTGAACGGCGAATGGGATTTTACCTACGATAATTCAAGAACGGGTATAGAGCGTGAGCTTTATAAGGCAGAAGCCTTCGATATGAAGATAAACCTGCCCTTCTGTCCTCAAAGCAAGCTTTCCGGAATTGAAAATAAGGATTTCATATACGGAGTTTGGTACACAAGGAGCTTTACTACCCCCGAGGAATGGCAGAATAAAGGCAGACGTACCTTTTTGCATATCGGTGCCTGCGACTATTACAGCATTGTATATATAAACGGAGAAAAGGTCGGCTTTCACCGCGGAGGTATGGTGTCGTTTTCCTTTGACATTACCGCTTATCTTACAAAAGGCGAAAACCGTGTAACTGTTTTTGCCGCAGATGATGAAAGAAGCGAGGAGACTCCCAGCGGCAAGCAGGCAATGGACTACTATCCCGTTGGTTCGATGTACACCCGTACCACGGGCATATGGCAGACGGTATGGCTTGAAAACACGCCCGATGCATACATAAAAAGTATAAAAATGACCCCGAATGCCAAAGAGGGCGAGCTTTTGGTTGAGGTAAAAACAGAAAATGCCGAGGATATGACCTTGAGCTGTAAGGCAAGCTTCAAGGGTGAGGAAATGGCAAAGACAGAAAAGGTGATACCCTGGGATCATACCGCCTTTACCCTTAATTTAAAGGAAAAGCATTTATGGGACGTGGATAAACCCAGCCTTTATGATATTGAGTTCACTTTAGGGGAAGATAAGGTTAAAAGTTATTTCGGGCTTCGTGATATCGCCCTTAAAAACGGCGTTACCTACCTTAACGGCAAGCCCGTTTTCCAACGTCTTATTCTCGATCAGGGCTTCTATCCCGACGGGGTTTACACAGCTCCCTCCGACAAAGACCTTTACAGAGATATCCTTCTGGCAAAGGAAAACGGCTTCAACGGTGCAAGACTTCATATGAAGGTATTTGAGGAACGTTTTCTCTACCATTGCGACCGTCTCGGTTATCTTGTCTGGTGTGAATACCCCGGTTGGGGGTTAGCTACCGGCGACGGAGCTGTTTCCTACAGAAATATGGCATCGGAATGGTTCAACGCAGTTATGAGGGATTACAATCACCCTGCAATTATCGGTTGGTGTCCTCTCAACGAAACGGGTCATAACGTTGACGTTGAATTTGTGCGCCATCTTTACGAAACCACCAAGGCTTACGACCCTACCCGTCTTTTTATCGGTGTTTCCGGCTTCCATCACGTAGAGGGCTGCTACGATATGCTCGACTGCCACGATTACAATCAGGATCCCAAGTCATTTAAAGAAAGATACGCGCCTTTAAACGAGGGAAAGGAATGTGAATATATCCACGAATATCTTTACAAACAGCCAGTCCGGGAAAAGTCCTCAAAGCTATGTTTTGTGAGTGAATACGGCGGAGCTGCATGGGTTACCGAAAAGGATAACGGGGATAAAAAGGATTGGGGCTACGGAAACGCTCCCAAGACCATAGAGGAGTTTTACGAGCGTTACCGACTTCTGACCGATGCACTTCTTGATAATAAAGGTATTTCCGCATTCTGTTATACCCAGCTTTACGATATTGAATTAGAGGTAAACGGACTTTACACCTATGACCGCAAGCCAAAATTCGATTCGGAAGTAATAAGAAAAATAACCGCCAGAAAAGCAGCGGTAGAAAAGGATTAAAGCAAGGCGAAAGCCTTGCTTTAGTATTTTTTCCAAAGAAGCATATTTTCTTCAAATATTATCTCAAGCTCACCCTTTTCCTTAAGATATGAAAGATATGAGCGTACAGTTGAGCCAACAAGACAGTACTGCTCAAAGGTCATTTTCAGGCTATATTCGTAAAAGAGCTTTTGGAGTATTGCTTCAAAGCAGATCGGCTCCTTGCAGATATCGGTTATCCTTTCGGCTATCTCGGTTACCTTATCGATATTATATTGCGCAAGCTCGGAAATATCCTCGCAGGCGTCGGCATGGGAGGGCACGAAAAGCTCTGCCTTAATACTCTTTACATTTTCAAGAGTATTAAGATAAGCTTCAACATCATAAATAAAGCCAATGCCGTATTTATCAAGGGTTTCCTTACTTGAAAGACAGTCTGCAAGATAGACAACGTTTTCATATCTGAAGCCAACCATATCAAAGAAATGACCGGGGAGAGGAATCAGCTCCATACCCTTTGGCAATACGTCCCCGGTCAAGGGAAGGCAGCCGCTTTCCTGCGCCATCAAAAACTTATGCCGAAGCTCCTTTGAGGGATAACCTCCGTAGAGGAAGGAAGGCTCAAGGATGGGATGGTTTGTAAAATCGCACTCTATTCCGGGAGCGTATATCTTACAGCCTGTCTGTGACTGAAGATATTTGTTTCCTCCTATATGGTCGGCATTGGAATGAGTATTGTATATCGCCTTAAGGCTCCAACCCTTTGAATCAAGTATCTGTCTTATCCTTCTGCCCGCATCCTTGTCGTTGCCGCTGTCGATAAGACATACCTCATTTTCATCGGTTTTAATAAGTCCTATCTTTGCAGGGCTTTGAATATAATAACAGTTTTCGGTAAGCTGTACAAGCTCGTACATTTTATTCCTCCGTTTTTCTTGCGTATGAAAGAGCTCCGTCTATATGAGCAAAGAATCTTTCCTTACCTAATTTACCGTAAAGACCTGATTTCTTAAGCACCTTCATGGGTTGGTCATTCACGTGGGAGAATATAAGCTTCACGTTTCTTGCCTCGCAGTTTTTATATATCTGCGTAAGGGAGTTCATGGCAGACTGGTCGAGGGCGGGAACACTTCTCATTCTGAGAATGAGATATTCGGTGTTCTCATTAAGAGATATATTAAGTATTTTATCAGCCGCTCCGAAGAACATAGGTCCGCTTACTTCATATACCAAAACGTTATTGGGAACGTTTCTGCTCTCAATGCTGTCGGGGTCGCTTTCAGGCGCTATGGCAACGTAGCTTTCGTCACTCATGCGTTTCATAAAGAATACTACTGCCAGGCCCATACCAACCGCAATTGCAACAACAAGGTCGAATGCAACGGTCAGTATAAAGGTTACTACCATAACGAATATATCGCTCTTGGGCGCGGTCTTTACTATATGCACAAACTTCTTCCACTCGCTCATGTTATAGGCTACCATGAAAAGTATTGCCGCAATACAGGGCATGGGAATAAGTCCTGCCAAAGGCATAAGCAGAAGAATAACTATAAGAAGCACTACGGCGTGTACCATACCTGCAACGGGTGTTCTGCCGCCGTTCTTCGCGTTTGCCGCCGTTCTTGCAATTGCACCGGTAGCGGGAATACCTCCGAAGAGAACGGAAGCTATATTACCGCAACCCTGTGCCACCAATTCAGCGTTGGAATTATGCTTGGAATTTACCATTGTATCTGCAACAACGCAGGATAAAAGCGATTCTATAGCCGCAAGTATTGCTATGGTAAATGCATCGGGAATAAGGGATACCACCTTTTCAAAGCTCAGATCCATACCGCTGAGAGCGAACTTGGGAAGGCCTGCAGGAATGGTGTAAAGCTCCTCTATAGTGCTTACACCTTCACCGAGTCCCGGAATAAACTTCACCATCAAAACGCTCACCACAACCGCAACAAGAGAGGGAGGAACGCGTTTTTCTATCCTGGGGTAAATAATAAGTATTGCAAGACATACCGCACCCACCAAAAGTGCCTGCCAGCTGAAGGTGTCGGCAACGGCAATATTGGCCTCTATCTTCTCGATAGCCTCAATGGGAGCATGCTCTATTCTGCCCGTATAATCAAGACCGAGAAAATCCTTGATCTGTCCGATAAGAATCGTCACGGCAATACCGGCGGTAAAACCTACGGTTATGGTGTTGGGGATGAATTTAATAAGGCTGCCGAGCTTGAATACACCCATAAGAATGAGCACGATGCCCGCAATTACAGTTGCGATAATAAGTCCGTCCATACCCTTGCTTGCAACTATACCCGCAACGATAGTAGCAAATGCGGCGGTAGGGCCTGCTATCTGAATTCGGCTTCCGCCCAAAAATGATACTACAAAGCCTGCCGCGATTGCTGTATATATACCGCATTCGGGATTAACTCCCGAGGCTATTGCCAAGGCTATAGACAAAGGAAGCGCAATAATTGCAACTATAATACCCGCAATAACGTCCTTTAAAAACTGACCCTTGCTATAGGTTTTCATTACCGAAAAAAATTTCGGCTTTAAATAAAATCCTTTCACTCTTTTTCTCCTTACATCTAAATTAAACGTCAATTATAATAGCATATTTCGGCGGCTATGTCAATATTATTCTCCGCTCTGTCTTTTCTGCATCCTTCTCCAATTGAAAAAGCTGTAGATATCGTTAAAAAGAAATACCGCAAAGCATACCACAACGGAAATATAGGATATATCCTTAAGGGTTGCAAGAACCCAGAGAACGATAAGTACAATATCATTCAAAGCGTATGCGAGAGCAAAGAAGGGACTTCTTTTTGAGGTAAGATAAACGGCAAAAAAGGTGGTTGTTACCGATACCGTACTGACTGCAAGATTAGCTGTATTAAAGTATTTTAAAACAAAATAAAATACAAGGCTTACAACGGCAGATAATAAAATACCGATAAGATAATCTTTTACACGGAGCCTGTTTACCGCCACCTCCGATTTTTTGCCCTTAAAGGGATGGCGAAGCCATGATATAAGAGCTACTACCGCCATCGGGCAGGTCATGCCCATATAGGTCAGCATTTCGCCGTAATAAGCAAAGGTATAAGAGATAAGACCGTACATAAGACCGAATATAAGTATAAGCACCTGACCTATGGGGTTTCCTTTAGCGCAGAATATCAGTGCACTCACTCCTATAAGCGACGATATAAGATTAAATGGTGCGCTTCTGTCAAAGATCAAATAAAACACGGTAATAAAAAGAACCGAGAACGACCAGAGCATAAGCTCCCACTTAGTAAAATAGTTTAATATTCTTTTCATCGAATCCTCCGTAAAACAAAAAACATCCGCGTACACATCTTCAAAGACCTAACGATGCGTAAACGAATGCAATGCATTCTCTACCCGGTGGCAGATTTTTCATTTATTATAGCACGGTTTTTCGTAAAATGCAAGACCTTCGCATAGTTTTATGACTTTCACGTAAAAGTCCATTGATAAATCTACAAGTTTATTTTCTTTAAAGAATATCACCTCTGCGAACATTATAACATATTTAATGAAATATTGCTATGCAATATGAAATAATCCTTTTGGATCATAAAATTTTCTGCTGATGCAGAAAGTGAAATAGAATAAATCCCCTATACGCCGCAGCGTATTTCACTGCGTCAGATATTTCACATCGCGCAGCGATATATCACAAATCCCGCAAGAGATTTATTTCATTGAAAAAAGACCATCATTGATGGTCTTTTTTCTGTCTATGGGCTACGAAAAAGATATTTTTGCTGTTTTTGCATATGAATTCGAACTCTTACATAACCGTTCGTTTTTAGTGAAATCGTTCGCTTACGCTCACGGTGAAATAATTTACTCCGTAAATTGTGAAATTTGATGCTATCGCATCAAGTGAAATTAAATCCACC
>SVQZ01000026.1 GCA_015065105.1 Oscillospiraceae bacterium
AGGTCGGAGGTGTACGCACAGTAATGTGTTCAGCTGACCGATACTAATAGACCGAGGGCTTGAACTTCGAAAGAAGTTGAGTTTTACAACTCGTTTACTTCAACATCTCTTGTTCGGCTTTTAATGAACATTTTCGATAATCGTGTGCACCTAACATGCACCTTTAGCTCAGTTGGTAGAGCAACTGACTCTTAATCAGTGGGTCCCGGGTTCGAATCCCTGAAGGTGCACCAACACTTCGGTGTTAGGGAATGTATAATTCCCGAATAAATGTACATAATAGTTAGTGTCTTTAGCGCACAGGGTCCACCCGTTCCCATTCCGAACACGGTAGTTAAGCTGTGCTGTGCCGAAAATACTTGTCTGGAGACGGACCGGGAAGATAGGTCGACGCTAACATTATAATTGGTGTCTTTAGCGCACAGGGTCCACCCGTTCCCATTCCGAACACGGTAGTTAAGCTGTGCTGTGCCGAAAATACTTGTCTGGAGACGGACCGGGAAGATAGGTCGATGCCAATACAAAACGCGGAACATATCATTTGTTCCGCTAATATTCCTCCTTAGCTCAGTCGGTAGAGCATGCGGCTGTTAACCGCAGGGTCGTTGGTTCGAGTCCAACAGGGGGAGCCAACAAAAAAGCCATCCAAAAGGATGGCTTTTTTGTTGGCTCCTCTTTCCCTATTGTTCTCAAACCAACAACCCCGCTTCCTTAACAGCTGCCGCTGTTAACTGGTCGGCACGTTCCCGCTGCCTGTGGCAGATACAGGGAACGCGACGACACGGCAGACACTTGGCGAGTCCGAGCGACTTCAGGTCGCGAAGGAGGAGACTTAGTGTCAACGAGAAGGGTCGTTGGAGTTAAGTAAAATAGATCATAGATAATATACCATCCAAAAGGATGGCTTTTTTGTTGGCTCATTTCTTAAAATAAAGTCAAGGCTTGTTAGTTCAGAGCCGCCCCATTAAATGCAGCTTTGCCATTCGCTTGTGTGATATTTTAATAAAACTCTCGACAATATGAATTTAGTCTATGGAATTGACAAACCTAATAACGATAGTTATAATATACTATAGAAAACATAGCTAAAGTGTTTCCTGAAATAATTATTTGATAGGTGTACTTATGAACGACAGGTTTTTTTCTGAAAGTATTCAATACCAAGCGGTTTTATCTAACTTAGAAAAGAATAACGGACAATTAAAATGTGCTTTTTGCGGTAAGAAGCTTACAATGAAATCCGAATGCCATTTCGACCATATTGTGGCATATACAAAAGGCGGAAAGTCAACTTTAGATAATTGTCAAATATTATGCAAGAACTGTAATATGGCAAAAAGCGATAAAGAATTGCACGATTTTCTGTTAGAGGAAAAGGCAAAAAAATTCATGTCCGGAGAGAGTATTGACGAAGATATAAACAACACACCCCAATCATCTCTGATCGTTAGTGATAAGATGACAAAAGAAAAATTTGATGTAATTGTTGGAGAGTTTATAAAGAGAACAGGCAACATAAGAAAACTTGATTTTACAAGAGATAAAAACGGATTGCCTTCTGTTACGTATGTTAAAAAATATTATGGCTCCATGAATGATTTAAAATCAGCATTCGGGATAACCCCTGTCATTGTTTGGAACAGAGATAAAATTTGGGAACGTCTGGTCGAATATTCGAAGAAATATCCTGGATTCAAACAAGCCGATTTAATCAAGGCAAATAATCTCCCGTCTTTGCCGTGTATTTTATCTTATTATCCTGAGTACAAAAACTTTAGTGATATTAAAACAGCTCTTGGGTTGGAATTGAACTATGAACTATGGTCAAAAGAAAAAGTAATTGTTGCATGCCAAAAGTATCTAAAAACACATAATAAAATTACACAAAAAGATTTACGAAGAGAAAATGGTTTGCCCACAACAAAAGTTATATATAATTTCTTTGGTTCCATGCAACGATTCCAGGAAGAAATAGGTTCAGAGGTTTCAAAGAGACAAGAATTTATTTCTAAAGAAGAAATCTTATCTGTAACAGAAGAAATAGTGAGTAAAGCCGGTTCGACTTTTGAATCACGAACTACATTCCTTGAAGAATTTCCGTACAGTTTATCGGTAATAATGCATCGGTTCGGCTCGTTTGATTCATTCGTTGAGGAGGCAAATATTAAATTATTGAATTCAAAAAAAGCGAAATACACAAAGCAAGAAGTTGATAATAGTATTCTTGAGTATCTAAAAAGCGGTAATCCTATCCCATCGTCGGCAAAACAATTATCCTCGCTTAAGCTGCCCTCATCATCAACAATTTTAAGATTTTATGATGATTGGAAGGCGCCTTTTGATCTATTCATGAAAATGATAAATATGACAAGTAAATAGTGTAATGATTTAAAGGAAGTGAGATTACTGTGAAATATAAAGCGATATTCTTTGACCGCGACGGTACTTTGACTTATTTTGATAAAAACAAAGAAAAATGGCGCGACGATATTATAACAGAGTGGTCAGGAAAACCCTTTGAATTGCCATATGAAAAAATGATGAAGCTTTTCAACATGGTGAGTGAAGGAAAAAGTCCCTGGTATAAAACCCTTGATGATGAACGCGATTTTTTCAAAAGATATTATAAATTCTTGCTCATTGAAGAAGGTGTAGTTGAAGATATCGAAAAACGCGCAGAATTATTATTTAATGAGTTATGGTGCAATGGGGACAGAAAGCTATATCCGGAAACAATAGAAGTACTTGAATATTTTAAAAGCAAGGGTTATAAAATGGGTGTTATCAGCGATACCTCTCCCTCTCTCGAATATACATTACAACAATTAGGTATAGCGAAGTATTTTTCCTCTTTTACTGCAAGCTCTTTGGTTGGCGCAGGAAAACCAAGTCCGATCATTTTCAATGCAGCTTTAACTGCACAGGGTGTAAATGCAGAGGAAAGTATTTATGTTGATGATTACAAACCCGAGGCCGATGGAGCAAGAGAACAAGGCTTTACGTCATTTTGGCTTGATCGTGACGGTTGTAATATTGATAATCAGAAAATTTCAAGCTTAAAACAATTGATCGATTTTGTGGAGGGTCCACAGAATATCCTGTAATAATACATACAAAGCGGTGATGTCATGAAATTTGTGTTAGTAGATAAGAGAGAAACAGATGTTTTTTTGTCCGAGTTGTTCAAGATCCTACATTCAAATATGAGTATGATCGCACCTACAAATAATTCATACGATACTGATTTTAAAACATGGAGTTCTAATATAATTCCCGCTATGCAAAAGCAAAACCGTCAAATTGTTCTGATGTATGTTAATGACACGCTTGTAGGGTATTTTCAGTATTATATTAATACCGATACAAATTCGCTTGCGATGGAAGAAATACAAATAGATAAGGCATTTCAAGGTACAGGGTTATTTTCTGAGTTTTATAGATGGTTGGTTAAACAGATTCCTGATAATATAGAAAATGTTGAAGCCTATGCGAATAAAAGGAATTTTAAATCGCAAGATATCTTGGTATGTCTCGGATTAGATAAACTCGGTGAAAATAAAAACGGTAACTCCTTTTATTACAAAGGCAGGTATGCCGATTTGCTGAATAAGTATAGTTAAGTATTATTTCTACGAAATTTCAACTTACAGTTGAAAATTCTCGACATTTCTTTTATTGTAAATCTTTATGGCGTCTGCTATAATCATATCAAAAGGAGATGATATGATGGAAAACACAAATTTTGTTTTATCCGCTAACATAAAAAAGTACCGTAAAAAATACGGATTAACACAGGAAGAGTTTGCTGAAAAATTAGGAGTGACATTTCAAGCTGTTTCAAAATGGGAAAACGCTAAAACAATGCCCGATATTCTGCTTTTGCCTTCGATTGCGGAATTGTTTGAGTGCTCTATTGATGATCTGTTCTCCTATGTATGTAAAAACAACAGACAACAAATAAATATACTTCCGGATCTGTCGGTTCCCGAGAAAATGAAGGATTTTGTCGGAAAGCAAATAAGAAGCCAGATCGGAAAAGATAGCAGTGCAGACAAATTTTTGAGTGTTATTGCAGAAAATATTGATGGGAATTTTGAAATGACTGATGATAACATTGAGCGATTATTGGATGGTTATAGAGAATTGTTTAAGGCGATGAGACGAGAATAAACCCATGTCGTTTTTCATAGGTGTTTTGGAATAAGTGAGTGTACAAAAGCCATCCCGATGGATGGCTTTTCATTCTTGATTAATACACGGTTATATTATAAAATGCTTTAAAAAATCATTTAATAAACGTAAATTCCCACCGAATCAAACCCCTGAATTAGCGACTTATAGCTGAAAGCTTTCAAAAGAGGATACCTATATGGAAAATGAGATCTACAATTATACAGAGTATCTGTTCACCTTTGCCTTAGGTAAATGCAAAAACCTGCATGATGCCGAGGATCTGACGCAGGACACCCTGTTGGCGGCATACCAATATATTCATAAGGGCGGAGAAATACGAAATATGAAATATTGGCTGACCTCAACTCTGTCTCACAAATGGAATGATATGCTCAGAAAAAAGTATAAGCTTCCGACGGTCAGTATTGACATGATTTCAGATAATTTTGAGGATGAAATTGAAGCCGATATACCAAATGCAGAGCAAGTAAGGCGCGAGGTGGCATATCTCTCAAGGCTTCAGAGAGAAGTGATTATAAGACACTACTTACAGGGTGAAAGGGTTCAGGATATCGCAGACAGCCTGGGTGTTCCGAAGGGAACGGTTCTGTCACGGTTATCCTCGGGCAGAGAACAGATGCGGAAAGGATTTAATGAAATGGAGAGTTACGATAAGCAAAGCTATAGACCCGAACGCCTGGATATAAGCTGTCACGGATGTCAGGGCTTTCATGATGAGCCCTGGTCGCTTGTTGCAGGTGATTTGATGAAGCAAAATATTCTTATCGCCGCCTACGAAAAGCCGATCAGCGTAGTTGAAATATCAAGATCACTCGGTATTCCAACCGCCTATGTTGAAAGGGCGGTAAATGATCTTGTAAGCTCCGAGCTTATGGCAAGGTCGGGGAATAAGGTCTTTACCGATTTTATGATAACAACACCCGGGGAGAAGCTTCGCAGTCTTGATATAGAAATTGGCTTGGTTGAGAATAATTATAGTGTTCTTTTGGGTCTTATCAATGAATATCTTGATGAATTAAGTTCCTTGCAGTTATTTGACAGTCTGTCAGATTCCAAACAAAAGAAATTAAAATACTATTTTATTCTTCGCTTGTTTTCCAAAGCTATATATGAAGCGGTACAACGAATTATTCCCTGCGAGGAAGAATACCCGCTTCGTCCCGACGGCGGCAGGTGGATAGCTGTCGGCTCCCGTTATCCCGAGGGCTTTGATTTTGACAGCTACCGCTTCGGAAAATATTGCTACGGAGGTGAAAGGGGAAGCTATTGGGAGGGCTTTCTTAATTCAAAATCGATAGACCTGAAGGTATATGATACACAGCCCGACCTTAATCTCTATCAGCATGGCCCGATAGAGCTTAGTGACGATGATCTTGCAAAGCTGTTGTATATAATTTCAAGAGAGATACCTTTTGAAAATACAGGCTTTAATTTAATGCTGTGCGAGGATATTCCCCATCTTATCAAATGCGGTGTGCTTGGGGAAGGTAACGGAAAGGTGTTTGTTAATATTCCCATACTAACACCCGACGGATATGGGTTGTTTGACGCTGTTCGTTTGAAGTATATGAATCCTTTTGCTGATATTCTTGAACCCCTGCTCCGAGAGGTATTTCCAAAGTTTAAAATAGCAATCCCCAAGCACCTTGAGGGACGGGTTGCGGAATTCAGACAATATTCCTGCTATGCAATTCCCATGGCATTTATAAAAAAGGCGAGTGCATTGGGAGATTTTGATGACAGGGATTCTACACCTCCTATGGTATTTGTTGTTGACGATGTAATGCAGACTAATTCTTGAAAAAAACCTTATTTTGTGGTATAATCACATCATAAAGTCATGAATTTTAATATATATAAATTTGCTTTGCATCGGGCGCTGTAGAAACAAGCCTACGCTTGCTTCAAACCCGATCTTCACCGCGGACCTGCGCCCGCTTTTTGACTCTACCGTCAGTTTACCTCCCCATACTAAACCAACGGTAGGTGTGTTTTATGCTGATTATCGGTTATACTGTGTCTGAAAGGAGAGAGCCTATGGATCAGATCAAGATCGGCAGATTCATTGCCGAGTGCAGAAAACAGAAAAATTTGACTCAAATGCAGTTGGCGGAAAAATTGGGTATTACCGACAAGGCAATATCCAAGTGGGAAAGGGGTATCACAATGCCCGATTCCTCCATCATGCTTGAGCTGTGTTCTATTCTCGGTATCAGCGTAAATGAACTTTTAAGTGGGGAGAAAATCAACATGGAAAACAATAATCAGAAGAACGAGCAGATCCTGCTTGATATGGCAAAGGAAATAGAGAAGAAAAACAAAATAATCTGGAACTCTATGTGGGCTATTATGACCGTAAGTATGATAGCTCTGTTCGCAGGTATCTTGATCGCTGCATTTTTAATGCCCGAGGGAATATGGCAGCTGATTACGATATTGGTGATATGTGTTGTCTTTTTGATACCCTGCTTCTATGCTCTCAAGCTTGAGGTAAGCGTGGGTGCTTATAAGTGTAAAAATTGCGGTCATGAGATCGTACCCACATATTCAGAGGCTTTGTGGGCAATGCATAAGGGAACTACCCGTTACTTGAAGTGTCCCAAATGCAATAAGCGTACCTGGTGCAAAAAGGTTTTAAAGAAGTGATTAGTATTTAAAACGAACAGAGGCTGAGAAGCGAAGCGGATATTTCACGAAATTCTTTTCGTCGGCGTACTAAGTACGACAGAGAAGAGTTTCGTGAAAAGCAAGGCACGGCAAGGGAAATTCGATGTTTCCCTTGCCGTGATTATTTGTTTCTACTTTGTATAAAAACAGATGTTTATTTAATTCTTTCCTTTTTGTCTTGCGTTAGACCGAGTTTGTCAGCCCTCTGAAGCAACGCTTGGCGGTGCTGTTCGATTATATTTCTGCCTTTAATGCTACGTAATCTTCATCTTCCCCAAAGAAATCATCATATCCCGAAAGAAGCATTTTGAGATCTATTTCCGACATGAATTCCTCCTGTATTCCGGGATCTGTTACAGTTGAGAAAAACAAAGGATTTCTGACAGCTATCTGATAGTCCCGGGGCATTGCATCCGCATCAAAGGCTTTTGATAGTGAGATCATATTTTTTAATTCGGTAAGACAGGCATTCTTGTCTTTCAAATTTTTATATGCTCTTGCTTTAGCCTCGCACACCCAGAGCTTATGACAGGCATAGAATGAACTACAGCCCTCATCAAAGCATGAAAGCAGCTTTTCATGGGCATTACACCAAGACACAAGCTTTTTGTGATCACGGTTCTTGGTTAATTCTATTCTCTTCAACTCAAAAAGTGCATCTATTAAAAGAAAGCATTCAAATAAATTATTCTCCGTAAATGCATTAAACTCATTGTGTGCTCCCGAATACTGTAATATCTGCGCTTTACCGATTATTTTTCGTCTGAAGCCCTCAGCGCTTATTCTTTCTACCGCTTCAAGAGCCTTTGAGTATTCACCGATCTCACAGTATATACGTCGGAGCATATTCAGAGCGCCGTCAAGCTGCTTTGTGTCATTACAGCTATCGACAACCTCGTTGCAGAGCTTTATGGCTTTATTGACGGCCTCCCTTTGCTCCTTTTCCTCCTCACTTGTTCGGTACAGCATCAAAAGTGAAAAGGAAAGATATGTTTTAAGCTCGGGACTGTTGGGAAATCTTTTCAAGCCCTCGCTTATGATCTCGATTTCGCTGTAGGTGTTTTTACTTTCATCCGCCCTTTTCATTATTCCCTCGACCTCGTCGGTATAGCTCTTCTTGTGATAACCGAAAATACGGTCAATAGATACACCGAAAATATCCGCCATTACGGGGAAAATACTTACATCGGGTATGCATACTCCGTTCTCCCATTTTGACACTGCCTGCTCACTTACTCCTAATTTTTCGGCAAGCTGAGCCTGAGTGAATTTCTTTTGTTTTCTTAGGTTATATATATTTGTTCCTATGTTCATAGTTCTTCTCCTTGTTTGAATTATGATAGCTACCGTTATTAGTATAACAAGATATCAATTATAAGGCAATATACCAAAGAGAGGATTTGAGTGTTCAAAAGTCAACCGTAGGTTGTTATGTAGATACCTTCTGTTGATTTAATATTAATTTTGTGTTATAATATATTCACGACTGTTTTTGTAATAAATATTAAGAAGAGAGAAATGAATTTACGGAGATCGTACAATGAGTAAGAGTATATTAAATATTACTAACGGTGATGTTTTCAACGAATATCTTATATCAAATTTTGACGGTATAGCTATCCCCTTTTGCGAGTGTATGATGAACGGTGAAACGGTCACCGAAATATATTCGGACAGCTTTGTCAAGCTTCGCTGTAAAGCTTTGGATATCGACGAAGGTGAATACAGATCAAAAATGTATGTACATGATATGCTGACTAAACGTATGTTTACCGAAATTCATTTATGGTTTGGCCGTGATACCTTCTGTCAGATGAATCTGCTTACCCTTCTTGCCTATCTTGAGCAGATCGGTTATGGCAGCAGAGTGCTTCTCAATTATATTGACGATGAAAGCTTTGAGGTTATTGAAGCGGATATTCCTGTAAGCTTGGGAATATATAAGGATCTATATAAGCGTATTCTTATATCAAAAGAAATGCCGGAAAATATCGGCGTTCTTTGCAAGAGAGGTATCGAGCTTTACTTTGATTATCATTCAAGCAACGGTGAGCTTGTGAAATTGATTAAAGAAAACTCCGATATGAAAATGTTGGATCTGGTCTGCCTGCTGCTTAAAAGCTCACACGAATACGGCTTATCCGACCTGCAGACAAAAAAGCTGATAGGATCAACCTTGGAAACAATGTAAAAGTATAAGCTTTATAAATTAAGGGGTATGAATGCTCACCCTAAACCGGTAAAGTCTGCCGTAGCGCTTATGCCCGAGGCGAAGAAGAACAATCCAACCCACAGTTGAATAACGTAATGACACCTCCATTGTTTCAAACCGTTATTTGTGCTATAATTAAGGCACACCGGTGATGATGAAATAATGGGGGTATTTTTGTGGAGCTTAAAATAGGAGAAATAATATCAAAATACAGAAAGATAAAAGGCTATACACAGGAGCGGCTCGGTGAATTGGTTGGAGTTTCGGGGCAGGCGGTCTCAAAATGGGAGAAAGGCGGTATCCCCGATACCTGTTTGTTGCCGAGTATAGCAAAGGAATTGGGTGTTTCAATTGATATGCTGTTTGGCACGGAAAGGAAAATAAGTGATTATTCCAAGGAGGAAATCCTTGATAATTTATTCGATTATTGCCTTAACAAAGCCTATTGCAATAATAAAAACGATGAATTTTTTGAGTTCTTATTTGAAACGGTATTTACACTTCAAGCCGGGTATTTCGGGTCGGAGTGCCGTCCGATATTGAAGGATGTTATTGAAAAGCATCGCAGTAATGAACAGATAACCTCTCAGGTCATAAATGACGGGGGAACGACCTATTTATCGTTGATTGCGGATTTCCCCTTTTACTGTGCGGTTGCAGATACACCCGAAATATCAAGGAAGCTTTTGTCGGAAAAGAATTTCGGAGAGTTTTTCTCCCTACTTGGGTCGGAGGATGGACTAAAGACTGTGATTTTCACTCAAAGCACAACCGAAACGAATCAATATACCGCAGAAATGATGGCTAAAAAGATAGGAATTTCTCTTGAAAGATTTCTTGAAATTCAACCGTTACTTGTAAAATATGGACTTCTGCACGAAAGCAGCCTTACCTTGGATGACAGTGTGATCAAGGTGTATCACAAGTGGAGTAATCCGGAAATTCGCCCCCTTTTGATGATGGCATATCAATTCATCAATGCAAGGCAGTGCTATTATAATTTCACTTGTAACAGAACAAAGCCTTATTTTGACAGTTGTTACTTATAAACTTAACCGTTGGTTAAATCATGCTTTCTTATTGATACCTGTAATGATCTCCGCTTTTATGTTATAATAAATTTGGAAGCAGGTACCGGCTTACTAAACTTTGAGGTGAATGTATGAAAATATTGATCGGTGAAAACATAAAGAGATTGAGAAAGATCAAAAATATAACGCAGGAGCAGTTGGCGGAGGCAATGAACGTTTCCTGTCCTGCAGTAAGTAAATGGGAAAGAAATGAGTCCTATCCGGATATAACATTGCTTACACCTCTTGCACTATACTTTGGTGTGTCTATTGATGAATTGATGGGTCATGATGAAGCGAAAATTCAAAAGGATATTGACG
The DNA here is from genome assembly GCA_015065105.1 of Oscillospiraceae bacterium. Taxonomy (GTDB): domain Bacteria; phylum Bacillota; class Clostridia; order Oscillospirales; family CAG-272; genus RGIG7300. The sequence goes on from SVQZ01000026.1 coordinate 10,465, forward strand.
GTCTTTTGGATGAATTCTATGGTCTGTTGGACAAAGACCAAGGAGCGGCAACCGAATTGATCCGAAAAGCAAGAAAAGATTATCCTAATGATTATTTGATAATGCATATTTATATGTGGTATACTGCAGGGAATTTTGCGAACAACGATCCCCGCGTATTATTATCTCACAAGGATGAATTTCTTGATATATGCCGAAGGATAGAGGAGGGTTGCAAGGATATTCATATTCGGCTTGGAGCTTTGAATATGAGGGCAAAAATTTTTCATGCAGAGGAAAAGACCGATGAAGCTTTAAAAATATATTATGAAAATTTTCCAAATTGGTGGGAAACTGCTTGTCAAAAAACAGAACAGCTATATTCCAAAGATACTCCCGAATTTATGCATTGGGTCAAAAGAAACAGCTATGAGCTTGTGACCTTTGCGGGAGATAAGCTTGTCAAAAGCCTTTTCTTCGATGGCTCCATAGAATATACAGACAGAATAAACAGGATAGAACGCTATGGTGATCTGATGGAAAAGATTTATGGCGAAACCAAGGAAGTATTCTTTTTGATATTAGCACGAAGTATATATGGTAGATTAACAAACGATCTTCGCGTTCGGGGAGGAAAGGACGAGGATGTTCAACGCATTGAAGAAAAACTTATTTCATCAAAGAAAAAGCTTTCCGAGATAGCAAAGCTATATCCTATCGTAGATTTTTTCAGTAAAGAATCATATTGCTGATGATAACAAAACGCTCTTGTGATTTGCAAGAGCGTTTTAAAGTGCTTGAAATAATTATTGTTTTATGATATAATCATTTTACAGTATAAAATAAGGGGGAATAGTTATGAAAAAAACAGTAACTTTTCTTGGGTGTATTTTAGGTGGTATTATGATAGGTTTATTTGCAAACCGTTTGGACACAATTTACGGTGCGTTGCTGTTTACCTTTGGTGTAATACTCTGTGTGAGCCTGCCTGTATTTGCTAATTATAATACGAAAAAATAAAATATATAAGGAACCAAAATGGCAAAGATCGAAAAAACAAACGCTATGCGCGTTTTAGATGGAATAAAAGCGGAATACGAGCATTTTACTTACGATAATCTGACCTTGACCTCTGACGAATTGGCGCAGAAGACCGGCGTTGATACGGATGCTCTTTACAAAACCCTTGTTTGCATTGGCAAAAGCGGGCAGAACTATGTGTTTATGGTTAGAACAAAAGGGGAGCTTGACCTTAAAAAGGCGGCAAAGGTAAGCGGCGAAAAGTGGATAGAAATGATTCCTCAAAAAACGCTTTTACCCTTAACCGGCTACGTTCACGGCGGCTGTTCTCCCATTGGTATGAAAAAGCTTTTTCCCACATTTATTGATGAAATTGCAGAAACCAAGGAAAAGATCGTATTCTCCGGCGGTAAGGTCGGTCATCAGATTAAGACCACCCTTGAAAGTCTGAAAAAAGCGGCGAATGTAAAGAGCGCGGATATTGTACGGAGTGAATAATGGACGGTAAAACAACTATAAAATATTTGCAGAATTATATCAAGGAAAAGGATTATCATCCCGAATTGTTGAAAGACTATTTTTAAAAATTGACCGAAGAGGTTGGTGAGCTTTCACGTGCAATGAGGAAAGGGGCAAAGGCTCAAAACATCAACGAAATAATTGGTACGGTTGATGAAGAATTATATGATGTCATTTATTATGCGTTGGCTATTGCCAATATATATGATGTTGATATAGAAGAGGTAGCAAGGGTTAAATCACATATCACCGAAAGTAAATATCCTTCTGATGTAAAATTTGAAGTGGGAAGGTAATTGAGTTGTAAGGATGACCGAGTGGGGAACGATATTTTCGTTCTCCTTGTTTTTATGTTATAAAATTGCAGTTTGTGTGGAGTTTGCGCCAAACAACTGTAGGGAAGGCAGACCCTTGCCTTCCGCTTAAATCGAACGATAGATTTTGATTGAATGTTATTACTTTTGCAGTAATTTCACTTTATATACTCTATTATTATATTTTATCTTTTTCCGGAAGGCAAGGGTCTGCCTTCCCTACAATTGCCTATTACAAACTCACCGATAAACCAGAATTTAAAACAACCGCTACTTCGGGCACTGAAGAAACAACTTTCGCTAACTCCAAGCCCGATTATGGCAGCGGCAACTTGCCGTCCACCAAAAGTGAGAATTATTCTCAACAAACGTGATATTGTATAAAAGCGTTTCCCGTGTTATAATTAATTCAGAAAAGGTACCTTGACAATAAATAAAAAGGGTGATTTTATGAATTTGAATTTTGCGGAAAACTTCAAAAAATACCGTAAGCAAAAGGGAATAACTCAGGAAAGGATCGCGGAGGAGTTAGGTGTTTCGGGACAGTCTGTTTCAAGATGGGAGCTTGGTGTTTGTTACCCCGACCTTGAGCTTCTTCCCGGTATTGCGAATTATTTCGGAATCAGTATTGACATACTTCTGTCCAATGATAAGGATTCCCGGGAAAAAGCACAGAATGAATTTTATAAAGTGCTTAATTCAATGACGGAGAGCGAAAAGCGTATTGAATTTATTCTGGAGTATTGTCGAAAATATCCCGATGATGATTCTTACTGTGTTTGCCTGATGAATGAGATCGTTTATTGGACTTCGGAGGATAAAGCGGTTGAAAGGTATATGCCTATAGTTCGCAAAAAGGCGGAACAGCTTCTGCAAACAGATAAGCGCGACTTTGTAATTCAGGCGATGTCCGCTATCTGTGATGACTGTGAGCTTGACCGTTGGCTCGATTTGGCTCCGTACACCGGATTCAGCCGAAGATACTGTCTTAATAACAGAGCATCGGCAAAAAACGATCATAAGCTATGGTATATACAGAACGGACTTGAGATGTTCGAGCATTTTGCCGATCTTCTTGACCGCCGCTGTCCCGATCCTATGGGCTCACAGATAAAGTCGCGGTTTCAGCTTGACGTCATGAAAACCATACGTTCCTTTGGAAACGGAGAGGTTCCAGACGGATGGAAATTCTTTTATGCATATAAGCAGCTTGTTTATGCCGCTTGTCTTTTCGGCAACGGAGAATATGCGGAGGCTTGGAAAAACTTTGATTCCGGTATAGAAATGTGCAGCTATATCTTTTATTTAGAGGATGAATGGCTTGATATCGGCGGTGCACTTTTCTCCGAGCTTAAGGTGAATAAGTCCTGGACCTATGCCATGGATAAAGAGGGGAACAAGCATAAGCTGTTTGCGGTTCATCATATATCCTTTTCCGAGATTGAAATAATCTATTCCTTGCTTACCAATCCTCGTTGGGCATGGTTTGACTCGGTTAGAAATACCGAAAAATACAAACACGCCGTGGATGTTATAAAGGAAATGGCGGATAAGAACGCAGAGAATTGAATATAAACAGTTAAAACCACCCTTTGGGGTGGTTCATTTTATTCTTTTTCCACTCATATTCTCTTGTCAAGGGATGTGAAAAAACTCCCGTATATGATATAATCATATAAAAAGGAGGAACGAAAATGGATCAGTACAAAATAGGAAACTTCATTCAACAAAAAAGAAGAGAGAAAAATCTGACTCAGGAACAGCTTGCCCAGAGGCTTTCCGTGTCAAATAAAACGGTTTCAAAATGGGAGAACGGGAAATGCTTACCCGACTATTCTGTAATAGAATCTCTGTGTGAGGAGCTTGGTATCACGGTTAGTGAGCTTATTTGCGGCGAAGATAATAATGAGGATAAAGAAACAGCATTATCAGAAGGGGAAGAAGAACAAAATAGCGGGCATATCGGTTCTAAAGATGACGTTAAATTTTTCTTATATAAAATGCATCAATGGGATGAGAAAAAGAAGAATGAATACAAGCAAAAGCATGGAATAAAAACAGGTATAACCTTTGGTTCTGCTTTGGCTATTGTGATAAGCTATGTACATTGGCATTCAATCGGTTGGGCAATATTTCACGGTCTTATGAGCTGGGGCTATGTTATATATTATTTGATAAGATACTGACCTATGACACCATAAGTATCACCCATTCCACCGACCGTTTCTTTACTTTTTTACCTTCTGCTGTTATTCTTTAGTCATCTTAATGGCAGAAAGGAATTATTAAAATGAAAAGTAAAGAAAAAAAGATGTTGTTTTTTGGTTTGGGCTTAATTTTGGCGTTTATAGCCTGGACTGTTATGGTGATGACCGTTGATTACAGAGCTGTTGGCGTTAAGGGTACAAGCGTTGGATTTTCAAGCTTTAACACTTGGTTTCACAGCATAACGGGAGTTCACATGACCCTTTATGTTATTACAGATTGGCTGGGTTTGGTACCGCTGTTTGTCTGTTTTACTTTTGCGGGGGTTGGTCTTGTTCAGCTTATAAAAAGAAGAAGCCTTTTTAAACTTGACCTTGACATTATATTTTTAGGTGTTTATTATATTCTTGTAATTTTCGGTTATCTTATTTTTGAAATGATACCCCTTAACTATCGCCCCATACTTATAAACGGATTTATGGAGGCTTCTTACCCTTCATCCACCACCCTGCTTGTATTGAGCGTTATGCCAACTCTTACCTTTCAATGCAGCTTCAGGTTGAAAAACATGGTACTTAAAAGGGTAATTAACGTTATAACTGTGATTTTTTCGGTGTTTATGGTGCTGGGCAGACTTATTGCAGGAGTTCATTGGTTTACCGATATTGTAGGCTCGGTGCTTTTATGCGGAGGTCTTTTTTACAGCTATAAGGCTATAGCTCTGTTAACTAAAAAGGAGTAAATATGGAATTTAACGAAAAACTGCAGGAATTAAGGAAAAGCAGAGGCTTAACTCAGGAGGAGCTGGCAGAGGCGCTTTTTGTTTCAAGAACTGCAGTTTCAAAATGGGAATCGGGCAGAGGGTATCCAAGCATTGATTCCTTAAAGGAAATATCAAATTATTTTTCTGTTTCTATAGATGACCTTTTGTCAAGTGATAAGCTTATCTCCATAGCCCAAAAGGAAAACAGATCGAATATAAGAAGTTTATGCGATCTTTGGTTTGGAGCAATAGATCTTTTTTCGGTAATACTTATATTTTTGCCCCTATACCCAAATACTGTTGACGGTTATATATATTCGGTGGATTTTATTTCCTATACTCAAACAAGCCGCTTCAACCTTATAGTATGTTGGATCTTATATTCTTTACTTATCCTAATGGGGATAGTTAAAATGCTGTTTGTAAGAACGGATGCCAAAAAGGGAAGCAAGGTTATTATGGAAGTTTCCTTGGTGCTTAATATTATTCTTGTGGTATATTTAGGGCTAATGAGAGAAAGCTATGCGGTTATATTGGCATTTTTGCTTTTAGCGGCAAAGACGATTTTGCTTATCAAGAGAATAAAAAACGAAAAATAGGTGTTGGAAAAAGTAAAAGTTTGTGATATAATGAATTCATACAAATCTTAAATTCGCTTGTGGAGGACGTATGAAAAAAGGAATTACCCGCAGAGAAAGAGAAGTTACCGATATAAATGAAATAATCGGTATTCTCGACAGAGCAAAAATAGTTCACGTTGGTATGATAGACGGTGATATGCCATACGTTGTGCCGATGAACTACGGTTATACAATGGAGGAGGGTAAGCTGACCCTTTATCTTCACGGAGCAACCGTGGGAAGAAAGCTTGATATATTAAGGGTAAACGCTAAGGTTTTTATCGAGATAGATACCGATATCGTACCCTTTGACGGTAAGGCTGCCTGCCAGTACGGAACTACATACTCTTCCGTTATGGGTGAGGGTATTGCCGAGCTTATTGAGGAACCCGAGGGCAAAATGGCGGGACTTGGTATTCTTATGAAGACTCAGACCGGCAGGGAATTTGAATTTTCAGAAAAAATGGTAACGGGTGTGACGGTTATAAAGATAAACGTTTCTGAATTTACCGCAAAAAAGCGCCCCATGCCCATGCGTGAAAATTAATTGGAGGAATAAACCATGAAGCTTAATTTACGGAAATACTTTTTTAATACCGAAAAAGCAACCCTCGCGGAGCACGGCTCCTTTAAAATTGAGGCATTTCGCTATGCTTCGGGGGTGGAAGCATTAAGCGTAGAAAATAAAAAATGCTCCTTTATTTTCACACCCTTTAAGGGTCAGCAGATATGGCATTTTTGTGTGGAGGGTGAGGAGATCTCCATGCAAACAGAAGTAAAAGAGCCTCAAGATACAATGGTTTATCTGCAGAATTACGGTGGTTTTCTCTATCATTGCGGTATAATATCCTTTGGCGCTCCCGATTCCGAGCATCCCCACCACGGTGAGATACCCAATGCTGTATATGACAGTGCCTATCTTATCTGCGACGAGGACGAGGGCGGAAAATATATCGCTCTCGGCGGAGAACTAAATCATAATACCGCCTTTGTCCGCAAGTATAGGTTCTCTCCCGAAATAAAGATCTATGAAGATTCCAGCGTTTTCAAGATAAACGTTACTATAGAAAATCTCCGCAGCTATCCCCTTGAATGGAGCTATCTTTGCCATATCAATTTCCGTCCCTTTGAGGGCGCTCAGCTTCTTGCAAGTACAAAATATGACAATGACCATATCAAGCTTTACAGAAGTGAAGGCTCACCTGAGCTTATTGAATATTTTGATAAGCTGGAAAATGACTTTACCGTAATGAATAAGGTGGATAGATCATCTCAGGTTTACGATCCCGAAATATGCTTTGGTGTAAAGTATATTCCCGACGAAAATAACCGCGGTTATACCATGCAGTGTACAGACAAGGGTGCTTGCTACGTTTCCCATCCTGCGGATATTCTTACAAACGGTGTGCGCTGGATCTCCCGTACAAATAACGAGGATGCCATGGGTATGGTACTGCCTGCAACAGGCGAACACCTCGGCTATGCCAACGCAAAGGAAAAGGGACAGCTTAAGCTTCTTGAAGCTGACGGAAAAATCTCCTTTACCATTGAGGCAGGGTATATCGGAGCCGATGAGGCTAATGAGGTCAAGGCGAAGATCGAGGGGATAATGTAACACTGATAAATGAATCCTAAAATTACTCAATTACAAGTCGGAAAATATCTAAATTTGCGAACTTTAGGACTTGCAAGTCCGAAACTATTGACAAATGGCTTTTTTTGAGTATAATAATTGTCAGATAGCTTTTGGGAGGTATGAAATGAACAAGCTTATAAACCGTCCTGAGTATTTAAATCAGCTTATACAGAACAAAGATGTAGATTTAGTGAAAATAGTAACGGGAATAAGAAGATGCGGAAAATCATCCTTGCTTGATCTGTTTCATCAATATCTTGCGGATAATGGTGTTTGTGAATCCAATATTGTTCACATGAATCTTGAATCATTACGTTACCGTCATCTTTGTGATTATCTTTCATTTTATGATTATGTCAGCTCTTTGATCTCAAAAGAGGGTAAGACCTATTTGATCTTTGATGAGCTCCAAGCCGTTGAGCATTGGGAGAAGGCAATTGAATCCTTCCGTATCGATTTTGATGTTGATATTTATATTACAGGCTCTAACGCGTATTTGCTTTCGACAGAGTTTTCGACGTTGCTTTCGGGTAGATATGTAGAAATTCGCATGTTACCTCTTTCATATAAAGAGTTTTTGAGCTTTTATGAATTCGAGTCGGCACTTACACAGGAAGAGAAATTTCAAAGATATCTTAAATTTGGTGGAATGCCCATACTCAGAGAGTATAAATTTAATGAAGCGAGAAGCAACCAAGCCTTAGAGGGAATCTATTCAACGGTTGTACTGCGTGATATACTTCAACGCAACAACGGAACAGATCAGGCTACACTGCAAAAAATAGTAATGTTTTTATGCTCAAATATAGGAAGTATTACATCACCGAACAATATTGGAAACATTTTATCTACTGAAGGTGATATTAAAAATGAGAGAGGAAACAATATTGCCGGCAAAACGGTGGATAAATATATTTCCATGCTACGAAATGCCTTTGTTTTCTATTCGGTCGGTCGTTATGACGTTAAAGGAAAGCAATTGCTGAAGACATTAGGCAAAAACTATATTATAGACATGGGCTTCAGGAATATGTTGCTTGGTTACAGAGATGCAGATCGGGGGCATATAATTGAAAACATTGTATATCTGGAGTTACTCCGCAGGGATTATCGGGTATATATCGGGAAAATGGGCGAAACGGAGATTGATTTTGTGGCAGAGAAGCCTGATGATAAATTGTATATACAGGTAACCGAAAGCATGCAATCACCGGAAACCCGCGCAAGAGAATTGAGACCTTTACAAATGATCTCCGATAATTACGAAAAAATCGTCTTGTCTATGGATAGAAGTTATATCAGCTCTTATGACGGGATCAAGGTATTAAATCTGATAGATTGGCTATTATCTTGATATAACCAAGTATTAAAAGCAGGAGCAAATTCATGGATAATATAATAAAGCAATGGAATAATGCAGCGCAGCAGTATGTTGAATTTCAAGAGAATTCAGAGCATGCCGATATTAATAAACAAGTTGTAAAAACACGGTTCAAAGATCTTCAAGGAAAAAAGGTTTTGGATCTTGGCTGTGGCTACGGATATTATACCGATTATTTTAACTCTATTGGTGCCAATGCGGTAGGTGTTGACGTTTCGGATGAGATGATAGGGCTTGCACGTAAACGATATTCTCGTTGTGAATTTTGGGTGTCTGATATAACAAAGAAGCTCCCTTTTGAAAAGGAGAGCTTTGATATGGTCTTTTGTAATCAGGTGCTTATGGATGTAGAGGATATTGAAGGGGTGTTGTGTGAATGTAATCGGGTATTAAAGGACTCGGGAATTCTTTATTATTCGATAGTTCACCCGGCTTTTTATGACGGCATTTGGCTAAAGGATAAAAATGGCTTTAAGTATGCAAAAGCAATCGGTAAATATATTAATTCTTATTCTTTTGCAAATGATTTTTGGGGCGAAACAATGCATTTTCACCGTCCGTTATCCTATTATTTGAATATGGCTGCAAGCTGTGGCTTTTGCTTACAGCACATAGAAGAGCCTATCTGTTATGACGGTATTACCAAAACCGACGAAATTCCACTGTTTTTCTTTACGGAGTATATAAAAGACGGCAAGTTGCCGCATCCAAGCTCGCCTTGAACCGAGTAGAGAAGCTTTTTTCTTGCACGAGGTGGAGCAATTTTATATACATTATAAGAGATTATAACTCAACCGCCGATTGATTTTTTATCAATACGGCGGTTATTGATTTTCCTTTCTGAGGTGTTTATAATTTAATTATAAGAATGAAGGAGGAGATATCATGATAAAATTAGGCGAAAAGATAAAAGCATTAAGACATGAAAAGGGAATATCTCAAGAGGTGCTTGCCAATAACCTTGGATTGTCAGCGCAGGCTGTTTCAAAATGGGAGCAGGGAGTTACATTGCCGGATGTTGCAATGATTCCCTCTATTGCTTCCTACTTTGGTGTATCCACCGATGAGCTTTTTGGCTTTAATCTTTTTAAGATAGAAGGGGAGGTTAAGAAGATATGTGATGAAGCGTATAAATTCCGTTTTTCTGATCGCAAAGCATCGGGGAAAATTTTGCGCGAGGGACTTAAAAGATTTCCCGGTAATGAAGTAATATTAAATAACCTCTTATATGTACTCTCCCCCGAGGAAGATAAGGAAGAATATTTTGAAATATGCAACGCATTGAGTTCTTCAAAGGACGATGAAACAAGATTTGACGCAATTCGTATGATGGCTATCGGATATCACCGTATAGATGAATTTGGACTTGCAAAGGCGGCTATCGACAAGCTTCCCGAAATATATTTTACCAAGCTTGAGCTTCAGGCATGGATGCTGAAAGGGGAAGAAAGGTACAGAGCAGCGTCTCTTCAAAAGAATCTGTCTGCCGAGACTCTTGTTGATATGCTGTGTTTCCTTGGAGATCATTACGCCGAAAACGGAGAAAAAGAAAAGGCGAAGATACAATATAATATTGCTCTTCGCGTGATAAATGCCTTTCGTGATGATTTCTGCGACAGTAATTATTTTAAATGTTCCCTTTATGAAGGATTGTATGATTGTATTGCTCGAATTGAAGGAAAAATAACAAATTTAGAATAAATTTTTTATGGATGTTCAAATTTTAGGCGGGGGCGGGCAAGAATCGGGCTTAAAGCTTGCGAAAATCATTTCTTCACTGCCCGAAGGCAGGATTTCAGCGGGTAGCACCCGCAGACAAGAATCGGGCTTGGAGGCAGGATTTCACCCTGCACCCTGTGTATCGGGTTCAAAGTTAGCGATTATTGTTTTTTCAATGCCCGAGGTGAAGTTTATTTCAAATTTTAGTTTGAAGGGGTGACCCCGCGGGCAAGAATCGGGCTTGAAGTTTGCGAAAATCGTTTCTTCAGTGCCCGAGGTGGAGTTGATTTCAAATTTGGAGTTTATCTCTTTAAATTAAGTATATATAAGCATTTTTATTAATGGGACGTCGAGGCAACCTCCCCTACGGGTTTGTGAGTTCTCATCGCTCATTTTAAGACATATCGTTTTGTTATATCTCCCCGATAAATTGCAATTTATCGCACACTTCACTTCGGGCACTGAAGAACCGATTTCATCAAACTTCATACCCGATACACCGCTGCGGGTCGGACCCGCAAATTGCAATTTATCGTTCACTTTATTTCGGGCAAGAAACGAAGAATTAAATCAAACTCCAAGCCCGAAGCTTACGGGTGCAGGGTGAAATCCTGCCAATTTATCGGTCCGTTATCTTAATGTTCACTCCGTTTACGGTAACGTCATCCTCGGCGCGGATCATTATGTACTTTGTTCCGTTGATGACTTCGGTTTTGATAAGGTAGGGCCTTTCGGGGTTGACATTGATCACAACGTCGGGGGTTTTGACCTCAAGCTTTTTGGTGTTTATAATATTTTTAGGCGGAATTTCCGCATATTTGCCGAAGCTTTCGTCAAATCTTTCGTCGAATGCTGTGATCTTTTCCTCTGCAACACCGCAGTCGCTGAGAACGCTTTTGACGTGGGATTTGGAGATCATAAGGGGCTCGGGCTCTTTTGCCGCCTTGTGGTCCTCCATCATTGTGCATATTCTTTCGTGAACTGCACAAACGACCTCCATATCGCATTCCTCAGCTATGGTTTTACCGAGAATACTGTCAAAGGTCTCTTTCTGTATGCCTGCGGGCATGGGAACCTCGCTTTTAAACAGCTTATCTATAAACTCCTGCTGAGAGTTATAGGTGTCCTTGGTGTAAAGCAGGGCACCGTATATGTTCGCGGTTCTGTCATCAAAGGCGGGGAACATGAAGCCCAGCTCGGGTGATGCAATAACCGAGCTTGCGCCGATAGAGTGAAATTCGTTTGCATAGAAGCTAAGCGCAGGCTTTGTTAATTTAATGGGGCAGACAGAACATAGAAAATATGAGAAAACGGTAGCGGAATCCTCGTTCTTTTTACCGTCGCTTCCGTAAGCGAAAACATCGTAGCGGTCACTTGCAAGAAGAATAAGATAGCTTCCCTCGATTTGAATAGATTCAATTATTTTCTTATAAAGCTCGTTTGCAGCCTCGTCGTTTTCAAGTGAGCTTGAACGAAGCTCGGAAAGGAGCTTGTGTTCTTCTCCTGCCAGAACCTGTTGGGTGGAAAAATCAATATCTATAAGATTCCTTCCGTGTGCTCCGGAAAGGGTCTTTTTTATTATGGAGAGAAGCTCTTCGCTTTCTCTTTCGCTGAGCAGACCTAAAGTAGAATTAAAGGTTGACAGTATTTCGCCTGTCTCGGAAACAAGAGCGCCTCGTATTCTGTTTATACTTGTTTTGTCGGGTGTTATTCTTCGGCGAAGCTCGCCTATCTCTTTTTCGTTCATTTTGCACCTCCGATTATATATGAGTATATTTTATCAGCTTCAGAGTGATTTTACAACAGTTTTTTGAAAATAGTTTTATATATGCACAACTGACGTTTGGATCCTTATCAATAAAATATACCCGTTTTATATTAACTGCAATATATGTTGTGTTATGTAAATATTTGTGCTATAATTTATATATAAAAATTTTTGAAAGAGGATAAAACTATGTCAAAAAGAATTCCGAAAAAAGCACTTAAAGAAATACATAATACTATAAAATATATTTGGGAATATGATATACCGAATGATTATGAAAAAGGTTATCTTTTGAAAGAAGATACTTTCAAAAATTCTTTGTATTTTCATTTGAGAACAAGGCTCGGTTCGTTGCTTGAAAAATATAATATTATGATATATACCGAATTCGATACCGATAGATTTCGTGGTAAAAAACAAAAACGAAGAGCGGATATGATATTGGCACAGGTGGATTTTGAGAAAGCCTATTTTTTAGGTGATTGTATTACCCGATATATCGCGGTTTTTGAATTGAAAAACAAGGGTGATCATACAAAAGCTGCGGAGGATATTTACAAAGATTATGAAAAAACAAAGGAATATATCCAGAATTACGATTTAGGCGAGAATTGTCATTATTACATTGCGGCAATTTGGGAATGCCGAGCCGATTCAAAATGGTGGGTTGATAAAGACGTTAAATGGGCGAAGGGTAAGTTGACAGAATTAAATGCCGATTATGATTCAAAGGAAAAAATGAGATTTTATATAAAGGAGCATAAGTGACAAAAATGAAATCAACAAGAACTCTTCCCGAAGGATATAAAAAGATATATTCGGTGGATCTTCAAAAAAACAAAAAGATGCTGTTGGCTGTAAACGGTCTTGCTTTATTAATAACGGTTGCAATGATCGTTCCTGTGTGTTTTTACATACCTATGATCACGCTTTTTGATATGGAAAAAGGAATTCTGCTGTACATACTACGCTTTGCAGTGCTTCTGCTTGGCGGTGTTGTATATATAATTTTACACGAGTTTGTACACGGTATTGCAATGAAGCTTTGCGGAACAAAAAAGATCAAATACGGCTTTACGGGGATGTATGCCTTTGCGGGAAGTGACGATTATTACTCGAAAAAGCCTTATATATTTATCGCTCTTGCTCCCGTTGTTTTGTGGGGTGTTGTTCTTCTTGCAATTAACCTTTTAGTACCGACAGAGTGGTTTTGGGTGGTTTATTTCATCCAAATCGGAAACATCTCGGGCGCGGCAGGCGACTTCTTTGTTACCTTTAAATTCTCCCGTATGCCCTCGGATATTCTTGTAAAAGATTACGGTGTTGGAATGGAAGTGTATTCGTTACATTCAACCCGTGGTTGAGCTCATCGACTTTTGGTTTATTGTATATCCTGATTTGATATGTTATAATTAAAACCGAAAGGAGTGAGCTTATGGAAAATCTAAATCTTGTATTAGCGGAAAATATACAGAAGTATCGAAAAGAAAAGGGCTTTACTCAGGAGGAATTAGCGGATAATTTAGGTGTAACCTTTCAGGCTGTGTCAAAATGGGAAAATGCGAGATCTGCTCCCGATATATTTCTTTTACCGATAATGGCTGATATTTTTGATTGTAAAATCGATGAGTTGTTTTCAAAGGAGCGTGATCCCGGAATAGATATTCCCTTTGAGGATGACGGTATTGTAAGGATATTTCAGGCTGTGGGAAATAAAATAATGAAATTTCAGGAGCAGGACTCCGGCCCTAATTTTGAAGTGGAATTTCCGAAAAACTGTAACGAAACTACAAGGCAATATTTCAAGGTTGAGGTTTACGGAAATATTGTCAGCGAAGGCATTATTTGCGGTGATGTTGTTTGCCACGGAGATGCAGTATGTCACGACATTTGCGGTGATATGAGAGTAGAATTCGAGCCTTGTGATAAAATGCATCCGGTTTTAGTTCAGGGTGATGTTGCCGGCGGATGCTATGCCACGGGAGATCTTACGATCGGAGGGAATGTTGCCGGGGGATGTAATTCCGGTAACAATATGGTAGTAGCCTTGAATGTAAACGGCGGCGTTAATGCAACCAACAGTGTTGCTGTAAACGGTGAGCTTCACGGCGGTGTCAACTGTGCGGGAGAGGTTAGTTGTGTCCGTAATGTTTACGGAAATATCAATGCTGACAATATAACCGTTCACGGTAATATTGAGGCGGATAAGATAAGAGGAAACGTAACCTGCTACCAAACGGTAAACTGCGATAATATCGAGGGAAATGTTGGTATAATCAAAGAAGAATAAATCAAAGGCTAAAACAAAACGTATCTTGTTTTAGCCTTATTTATATGATATAATTAATCAACAGCGGATAAGGAGGCTTTGGCTATGGCATCGCTTATAATGCATCTTTGCGCGGCAAAGGCTTTGATAAATGAAAATAAGATCGAAGGGGAAAAAGAAAACGAATTTCTTTTAGGTACCCTTATTCCCGACTTTTCGCTTGTGCCGAATGCCCATTACCGTACAAGGAGTAACGGAAAAAGATTTTTTAATATAAGTCAGTTCCGCGAAAAATATATAGATAAGATAAAGACCGAGCCTCTTTATCTCGGCTATTATCTTCACCTTGTGCAGGACGTTGTTTTTCGGGATATGATGTATAATGAGTATTCGTGGGATTCGAAAAAGAAGGGGAACGTTACGTTGCTTTACGGAGATTACAGAAAGCTTAATTCTTATCTCTGTGAAAAATATTTGCTCTCCGAAGATATAATAAAGAGCTTTGAACCCTGCCTCAAAGCGGCGGCAAAGGAGTTTATCTTTGAGCCCTTTTATTTAAAGGACTGCCTGATAAACGATTTTAGTATAAAAGAAACGGGGGATCATTATTTTCTTACTCCCGGGATTTCACATAAGTTTTTGCAAAAGTCCCTTGATATCTGTATTGCCGAGCTCACGGCTCTTGAAAAAGAATCGGGCTTTATAAACGAAACGGACTACGCATGGAAAGATAAATGAAAAAGGGCGCCGCTCCGCAGAGAATCCCGCTTTTTCTGCAATGACAACAACTTCATATTAAACGGATCGATTTCTTACAGATCTAAAAAAGATGGCTGCCGCAAGCCGAAAATTTTCTGACTTGCAGCAGCCCCGTTTTTATTATAAAACGTTTTTCTTATCCCCTTATATTTTTATATGTATTAAATTCCTCTGCTTCGGGTATTGAAACAAAGCGGTTTTAAGAAGCTTCATGCCCGATTACCGTTGCGGGCCGGCGCCCTCTTTTAATATGAATAATGTGATATAGTTTGTATAGCGTATCGTTCATCTCAACTTTTTTGTTATTCTAAATGCAATAAAAAATATTGCGGATAATTCTGCGAAAAGTCTCGTTGGCTTTTGTTGGGATACATGGAAAAACAAAATAATTGAAAGGTAGGAAAAGAAAATGTCACGAGAAAATTACCGTACGGAAATGCTTTCCGATCAGTATTTACTCAGTAAGAATCAGATCTATTTATTCGGCGTTATCGAAACCGGAATGGCGGCGCGTGTTATTCCGCAGATGCATTACATCGAGCAGAAGATGATCGATGAAAACCTTCCCGAGAAAGAGCGTGTGCTGACCCTTCTCATAAACAGTCCCGGGGGATCTGTCAGCGATGGTCTTGCTATCTATGATACGATCAATATGCTTGAATGTGAGGTAAGGACTATTTGTGTGGGACTGGCTGCATCAATGGGTGCTTTCCTTCTTTCCTCGGGTTCAAAGGGGATGAGGCTTGCTCTTCCCAACAGCGAGATATTGATACATCAACCCCTTGGCGGTGCACAGGGACAGGCTTCCGATATTATTATCGCCGCAAAGCACATCGAACACACAAGAAAGACCTTAAACTCTATCCTTGCGTTAAATACGGGCAAAAGTGTTGACCGTATAGCTAAGGATACTGACAGAGACAAGACGATGACAGCGAAAGAAGCGTTGGAATACGGTCTTATCGACGGTATTCTCACCCCGGAAAGAATAAAAGCAAAGGAGAGCGCATAAATGAAAAAAACTATAGGCTATTTAACGGAACGTCTTTTGATACAGTATTATCTTATCGATTCTATATGCAGAGGGCTTGTCGGCGAGGAGAAGATGAAGGATATCTTCGATGAGCTTACAAGAGTCATGTGTATTCCCGTAAGCTTAGAAACCGAGAAGTACTATGAAATGTCAGTATCGGGGGAATACGCAGGTATTATAGATCTTATTACATATAACCGTTTTTGCAGGAATATAGAGTTTGCACAGATAAGCGGACAGAATGCAGAGCTCGACGATACAGACAGAGTCATCATTTCCTGTAAAAGAGATGCAATGCACGCAAAATATAAAATATTTGAGCATAGAAGAAGTCTCACCGTTGATACGGTTGCAGACATTCTTTCGGAGGCCTCGGCAAAGGGCAATATCTGCTCAATGGTTACTCTTGCATTTATGGAATATCACGGTATATGCATTTCCAAGGATGAAAACAGTGCTCTCAAAAGAATAAGAGCTGCAGCTAAATGGAATTGTATTTTTGCAAACCTTATGGGTATTGCATATGATGTGAAAGACAAGACGGGATATTATAACAATATATTTACTATTGCCAAGACCTCTAATATGAAAGAGGTGTTCCGTAATATATGTGAAGCGACCGCCTATACAGGGGAATGCCGTATATCACCTACGGCAGATATTCTTGAAAAGGCGTTTTCCGTTGACATAGTAAACAGAAATAGCTATGACCGTATATTTGCAGGTGTTGTGTTTTCCGAGGTCATATCGGCGGAGGATAAGGAAAAGCTTCTGCTCAATAAGAAAGCGGAGGAGATAGTTTCTCTTTCGGGCATACCCTTTGATACCAAGCGAAGCAATGGCTTTAACTTTGATGCTGTGAAGGTGCAGGAAACGGCTTTAAAAAGAGAGGATGAGATACAAAGGATACTCTATGATCTTTCCCCCGTTCTCGACGGATACAGTTCTCTTTACCAGCCGCTTATGGTTGCCGCCAATGACAGCTACGTATCCGATATGTACCTTGAAGCGATAAAAGCGGGTTTTGCGGACAGAAATAAAGTGATAGAGGTTGATGCATCCACCTTATCAGCCGCCGATCTTTCCGGAACGAAGGAGAATTTTATTTTAAGAGGGTTATCCGAAACGAAGAAGTCTCATACCGTCTTTTTGGTAAAGCATTGCGAGGAGATTGCCGAAAACGGTGTGCAGGGACTTGTTAAGCTTCTTGATTATGATAACAGACGCAGATTCAAACTGCAGGATCCCGCTGTGTCTATCGATATTTCCGACGTGCTTATAATTCTTTTTGCATCCGAGATCAACGAGGACGTAAGGACGATAGCCGATGAATGCGATGTCATATGGAGCGCAAGTATAAGCAGAGAGGAAAAGCAGAACGTTATAGAGAAGAGCTTTGAGACCCGCGCAAATCTTTTCGGTCTGGAGAACGTGAAGTTAGAAGAGGAAGCCAAAAGCTATCTCTTATCCTTAAGAACGGAGCAGATGATCAGACTTATAGACAGAGCGCTTAAAAAGGCGGCTTTTGACAAGGAGTTTACCGTTAGCGCCAAAACACTCAAGAGCTTTGATTCGGAACAGGGTACAGCGCGTAACAGACGTGAATTTGGTTACCTCGGAGGTGTATATCATGAAGAATATTGATCTTTTTAAGGACTATGAGAACTCGAGATTGGTTACAGCCGAGGAGTATTCCGAACGTTGTAAAGACCGCACCGTCCCCTTCAAGTCTATTGGTGACAGGGAGATCGAGGGCATACCCATCTGTGTCAGAAGAGACTGCTCGGGTGAGCTTCAGGTTACCTTTATTGAGGATACACACCTTCTGGCAATAGGTGCCACAAGAAGCGGCAAGACCACCGGTTACGTTATTCCTACACTGAACGTTTTTTTAAATAAAAAGAACAAGCCGAGCATTGTTATAAGCGACCCCAAGCAGGAGCTTTACAGAAGCAGTGCCGGGAAGTTTATCGATAACGGTTACAAGGTACTTATGCTCGATTTTACCAACTATACCCATAGTGACGGCTGGAATCCTCTGACGAAATATTACCGTTTATATCAAAACTATCTTAACGTTGAAAATAACGTACAGATAGTTAAGACCAAAAACGGTTTAAGAAACAAGTTCTGTGACAGGATATATGAAGATCAGGCAGAGCTTGATTCGGCTGTAAAGGAGGTAAGGGAAAGCTATCTTGACGAGGTCGAAAAGGGTATAAGCGCCTTTTGCGCGATGGTTATTTCATGTACAAATACAAAGGACCCCTTCTGGGATGATTCCGCAAGGGATCTTTTAAAGGCGATCCTTTACGCTATGCTTGAGGACAGCGAAACCGGGGATATTACAGAGGAGACCTTTTCCTTCGATACGGTTCTCAGGATCTTTGATACCTTTACAGATTCTGCGGATAACTATGACGGAGGATATTTTACATCAAGAAGCATAGAAAGCTCGGCTGCCCACCGTCTTGCACGTAAGTGTATAATAGAGCAGGCTTCTTCCACAAGACGCTGTATAAGCTCTGAATTTGCGTCCAAGATGAACAAATTCAGAGATACCTCTGTAAGGAGGATCACCGGAAGTAATACCTTCGAGATGTCCGAGCTTGATGAAGGCAAGCCTACGGTGATATTTGTTTCCTACAGAGATGAGGAAAGCCTCCATTATGAAATAATCAGTATGTTTCTGAGCAATCTCTATACCGAGCTTATAGCACTTGCGAGAGAAAAGGGAGGAAAGCTCAGCAGACCCTTTTATTTTCTGCTTGACGAGTTTGGAAACCTTCCGAAGTTCAATGATTTTGACAAGGTAATATCTGCCTGCGCCGGCAGAAATATATGGTTTCTTTTAATACTGCAGTCTTATGCCCAGCTCTATAATATATACGGAAAAGAAATCGCAGAGATAATTAAGGATAATCTGAATACCCACGTCTTTTTCGGAACGAATAACCCTGAAACAAAAAAAGAGTTTTCCGAAGAATGCGGAAAAAAGACTATCGTTTCACCTACCTCAGCGATGAACGGTGACGGTGAAAGGATAGAGCGTTTTGACAAGGATACGGTTCCTTTGGTCCCTGTCAGTGCATTGACGAAGCTGACACCCGGTGAATGTATCGTTACCCAGATGCGCGAGGACGTTTTGTGGTCGAGGTTTGAGAGAAGCTATACGTGTCCTGAATTTGCAAACGGCTGTTCCGAACCGAAGGAACGTAAGCAGGTGATAAAGAGCTCAAATGCGAGATATACCTATACATATAAAGAGCGCGAGGAAACAGAAAGCAGGATCGCAGGGATGTTTAGATTTTAGGAGATGATTTTATGAGAAAATACAATGCTTTGATAATACAGGAAAAACTCAGAACCAGAGAGTATATTACCATACCGGATATTCAGTTGGAATTCTTTCTTCATTACGTTCATGCCAAGGAGTTTTTAGAACAGCTGATATGCCGAGGCTGGGTCGCAAATGAGCCGGAGGGCCTGAAATACCCTGTTCTGAAAAGCTATATGGCTTTGAGAAGGATCGAACGCAGTGAGGTAGATACGTTTATCGAGAGGATCACGGTAGATGCGGCAACTGCTCTTATGGCTGTAGTTAAAAGATCGGCAAGGGGCGGAGCTTCGTATAAGGATATTTATAAGGAGGTCCGCGGAGAGAGAGATACAAGAGAAGCGGTCAGGCTGCTTATCGAATGCAGACTTATATATAAATTCAATGACCGATACTTTTCATGTGTTTCGGAAAACACGGCACTTATCCTTAGCGCGCTGTCCCGTAAAAAGATCGATCTTGATTGTGACGAGGATGCCCCCGTAACTCAGGATTATTACGAGGTATTGAGGGATTTATTCGAGCCGTTGTTTGCAGAAGAATAGGCGGAGCTTGATTTGCTAAGACCGCTGTCTGCCGTATTTGTTATAAAGGGTAATAAAACAGCTTTGTTTTTATTACCTTAAATCACCGAAAGGAGAAAAAATGTCGAGTATTACAAAATGCTGGAGAGAAGAGGATTTCAGACGGGAGCTTAAGAAGCTTGATGAAAAGGTGAGACGTGAAAAGGGAATAGAGCTTATAGGAGCAGAGCTCGATATTAAGTTACTTACCAAGGGCAGGTATTACGGTCGGTATTGGTATAATCCCCCTTCCTTTGACTTTAATCTGAAAATATTTAACAGTGATATTCCCGAAAACTGCGCCCTGGATATTATCCGTCACGAGTATGCCCATTACTACAATCATGTGGTCAACGGGGGATACGGTCACGGCAAGCTTTTTAAAGGCTCCTGCGACGTAGTGGGTGCCGAACCGAGTACCTATTATAAAAAGTCCTTTGAAAACAGAGAAAAGAAGAAGGAAGAAAGAAAGACGATGGTCTTTTCAAGCGTGCTTAAGCTCGGACAGAAGGTATGCCACCCGAAATACCGTGTAGGAGAAGTGATATCGATATCGGAACGGACTGATACGGCAATGCTTGAGATATTATTTCCCGATTACGGTATAAAGTATATTGACGAGTTATGGTTGAGATCCAACGGAAAGGTGTTATGATGATATATAAAAGCTTTTTGTTAAGCAATGACGCAATATCCCTGTATGAAGAAAGAACGGAGTGCTTCAGAGAGAACCTCGGCAGCTCCGAGGCTTGCAAAAAATATAACGCTATAAGCGAAGAACGTATCAGGCAGATAGTCAGACGCAGTATCGAAAGGATGGGACTTTCATCAAAAGAACAGGAAGCGGCTCTTTTGTTGCTGACGGGTACTTTAAGATCTGATGTTATACAAACGAGCGGATTTTCGAACAAAGAAATATCCGTACTTATAAAAAAGCTTGAAGAAAAGGCAGAATATTTTGCGTTTTCCGAATATGAGCTTCGTATTATAAAATGTTGTTTTTCAAGTATGGAAAAGGGGAGGATGAAATTTCTTTATTCGCTTTCTTCCTTCTGTGAAAAAACGGGTACAGAGAAAAAAGATATTATCGCTATTGAAAACCTGTTGCTTTCCGAAAAATACGGTATCGGTAAGGAATGCGCCGAAAAAACGAAGCAAATTCTGAATTCCCCCGATATGAACGGAATTTGCGAAGAGGAGGTACTGTATGTGATAAGAGCTGTAGGCAGTGCGATTACGGCATATAAAGCTTTTGAAAAAGAGGAATACAAAAGGGCGGCAAGGGAATGGCATTCGCGTAAAGCTTGCTGCCGGGAGGATATCAGAGAGCTCTGTAAAACGCAAGGGTATGAGCTTAAAAAAATGCTCAGAGCCTACAAAGCTCTTGGCTTTAAAATTACTACAGGGTGCAGAAGGTCTCAAAAAAGCATAAGTTCTCTTTTTGACGCTGATGAATAATATTGCAAAATTCTCTTTTAGGTGCTATAATAAATAAAAAACAGAAAAGAGAAATGCCATGAAGATCTTATTTATAGGAAACAGCTATACCTTTGATAATTCCCTTGCAAAAATGTTTGAAGCCCTTGCGAATGAGAACGGTAAGGAGGTAAGTGCTTTTTCGGTTGCTCCCGGCGGAAGAGAGCTTCTTGATTATGAAAAAAGAGATGAAGCGACAATTGAGCTCGAAGGGCTTATATCGGAAAATCTTTTTGACGTATGCTTTATACAGGAAGAAAGCACTATGCCCATGAAGGCGTATGACCGTTTTGAGAAGGGTGTTAAAATAATTCTTGAGATGCTTGGCGAAAAGGCAAAAAGGGTTATTTTGTTTAATACGTGGGGAAGAAAAGAAGGCTGTCCCGAAACTCTTCCCGAATACGGCTGGACAAATGAAAGCATGACCATGGGTCTTTGGGAGGGTTATTCAAAGGCGGCGCAGAAGTTTGGATTGTCAATTTCTGCAGTCGGCTTGAATTTTTTCGAAATTAATACAAATCATAAGGATATCGATCTTTATAATGAGGATCTTGCACATCCTTCATATAAGGGCAGCTGTCTTGCCTGCATGACTCATTATTATACCGTTTTCGGAGAACCTCCCGCATCTACGTCCACTCTTAAGCTTTCGGCAAAGGAGACGGAAATTTTCAAAAATACAATATGCAAAAAACATAAGTGATTTGAAATTTCTGCATATCAAACAAAATTTAAGGCTGATTTGTGATAAGTTGCTGAAAAGATAACGCTTTGTTATATCAAACTTGACAAAAACGTGAATATTTTATAAATAAATATTGCGTTTTTCCGGAAGTTGTGGTATAATCTATAATTACATAGAGCACATTTGAGTAATTGTTACAAAAATGTGACTTTGTGAATCTTTTCTCAAATTGTCTGGAGATGACAAAATGGATAAAATTTTAGTAATATTGACTTTCGCAGCAGCGGCTTTGGCACTATTGTTTGCCTTTATTACTTCACGAAGAGTTCTGGGCTTTTCGGAAGGTACCGACAAAATGAAGAAGATCTCAGGCTCAATAAGGCAGGGTGCCAATGCGTACCTTAAGCGTCAGTATAAGGTAGTTATTATCTTCTTTGCTGTAATGTTTGTGATACTTAGTGTAATGGCTGTCTTTAAGCTCTTGACACCCTATGTACCCTTTGCCTTTATTACAGGCGGTTTCTTCTCCGCATTGTCCGGATTTATCGGTATGAAGATAGCTACTGCAGCTAATACAAGAACTGCAAATGCCTGTCAGGAGGGTCTTAACAGAGGTCTCCGCGTAGCCTTTTCTGCGGGAAGCGTTATGGGATTTACCGTAGTAGGTCTCGGACTCCTTGATATATCGGTATGGTTTTTCCTTTTGAAATTCATATTTAAGCTTGAACCCGAGGCTATAACAAGCGCAATGCTTACTTTTGGTATGGGAGCATCCTCTATGGCGCTTTTTGCAAGAGTAGGCGGAGGTGTATTCACCAAGGCGGCAGACGTTGGAGCAGACCTTGTAGGTAAGGTTGAGGCAGGTATTCCCGAGGATGACCCCCGTAACCCCGCCGTTATAGCCGATAATGTGGGCGATAACGTTGGTGACGTTGCAGGTATGGGTGCTGACCTTTACGAATCCTACGTCGGTTCGATCATTTCCGCTTGTGCTCTCGGCGTTGTGGCGGCATCCAATTTCAATAAGGTCAACGGCATCAAGGCTATGGCACTTCCTCTGCTTATCGCGGCGGTAGGTATAGTAGCATCTATTTTAGGTACATTCCTTGTAAGAACAAAAGAGGGTGCTACTCAGAAGCAGCTTCTCGGTTCACTTTCCCGCGGTACGAATTTCTCCGCTATTCTTATTGCTATAGCGGCATTCCCCTTGGTATATTTCGTTTTGGGTTCAGAATTGTGGTTGCTTTATTTCTCAATACTTGCAGGTCTTGTGGCAGGTGTTCTTATAGGACAGGCAACAGAGTATTTCACTTCTGACAGCTATAAGCCCACAAGGAATCTTGCGGCTACCTCCGAAACAGGTACGGCTACCATAATCATCGGCGGTCTCTCGGTAGGTATGCTTTCCACTCTTCTTCCCATAATCATAATTGCTGTTGCAATTCTTGTTGCATATTTCGTTCCCGCCATCGGTCTTGAAGAAAAGATCGCTTCCTCTGTAGGTCTTTACGGTATAGCTTTGGCGGCGGTAGGTATGCTCTCTACTCTCGGTATCACCCTCGCAACAGACGCTTACGGCCCTGTTGCTGATAACGCAGGCGGTATCGCGGAAATGGCGGGCCTTCCTAAGGAGGTAAGACAGAGAACGGATGCTCTCGACTCCCTCGGCAACACCACGGCAGCAACAGGCAAGGGCTTTGCTATCGGCTCTGCGGCACTTACCGCACTTGCTCTTATCGCTTCTTATATCAGCGAGATCAAGGCGCTTTTGGGCGAAGGAACAGAAGCCTTTGACAAGTTTATTTCCGACCTTTCTATCACCAATCCCACAGTTCTTGTAGGACTCTTTGTGGGTGCGTGCTTACCCTTCGTATTCGCTGCGCTTACCATGAATTCGGTTGGCAGAGCGGCACAGAGCGTTGTTAAAGAAGTACGCCGTCAGTTCAAGCAGATCCCCGGTCTTATGGAAGGAAAGGGAGAAGCTGATTACGCAAGCTGTGTTGACCTTTGTACAAGGGCAAGTCTTAAGGAGATGATACTTCCCACAGTTGTTGCAGTAGTAGTCCCCGTTGTTGTCGGTATGATCCTCGGATGCACCGGTGTTGTAGGTATGCTTGCAGGCGCAACCGTTTCGGGCTTCCTTATGGCGGTATTTATGTCTAACTCGGGCGGTGCCTGGGATAATGCCAAGAAGTATATCGAAAGCGGTGTTCACGGCGGTAAGGGTTCGGATAATCATAAGGCGGCGGTTGTAGGCGATACAGTCGGCGACCCCTTCAAGGATACCTCCGGTCCTGCTATCAACATTCTTATAAAGCTTCTTTCGATGGTTTCCATCGTATTTGCGGCATTGGTTGCAAACTATTCCTTGATAGGAATGCTGATGAAATAAATAGGTTCTATACTAAATGTTGGGGTGAAACCTAACAGATAGGCAAAAAAAGATGAGCATATCTGAAAAAATCTGATAGAATGAAGTTGACAGACAAACATTCATCGGAGGTTTCGGATATGCTCAATT
>SVQZ01000057.1 GCA_015065105.1 Oscillospiraceae bacterium
GGGTAGAAATGCAAAGGAGCGTGAGTTTATGAGAAAGCACTTTTTACCCATTCTGTTAGTTCTGCTGATGATATTGCTTTCTATAACGAACTCAAGCGTGGCGACTTATCTGTGAAAAAGACTTCCGAAGATGGCTTCGTTCAGGGTATGAAATTCCACCTCTACGGTACTTCCTTTAGCGGAATTAATGTTGATGAATATGCAACCACCGACTCCAACGGTATCGCTTGAAAGACAACCCCAGACAAGCGCAAAAGATCGTTAGCGAAAATCTCGGTCATCATCGTTACAAGGTAACAAGAATCTATTTAGCAGAAGCAAAGACCAAGAAGAAAACCAAGTAACCGCACCACTATTTTTTATATTTAAGAAGGAATTTTTCAAATTGAACACAACGTCCCCTAATATGCGGGACTGATATATATGGAAAC
Source organism: Oscillospiraceae bacterium (assembly GCA_015065105.1). Taxonomy (GTDB): domain Bacteria; phylum Bacillota; class Clostridia; order Oscillospirales; family CAG-272; genus RGIG7300. Next base: position 432 of record SVQZ01000057.1, read on the forward strand.
AGGGACAGATTAACACAGGGCGGCGGCATCCGTCACCGCCCGTAAGGAGAATTTTATGATGTATTTTAGATTGCTCGCCTCCGGCAGAAATGGAGGCAATTACAAATAGGAGGAAAACAACTATGACAGTTAAAATCGCATTAAAGGTCGAAGAGGCCGCTGAATATACCGGCATCGGAAGAAATACGATGCGGGATCTGATCAAAGCCAGAAAGCTCCCGATCCTTTACGTTGGCCGTAAACATCTCATTCGAATCGATGCTCTGAACGAGTTTATGAAGCTCAATGAGGGTGTTGATCTGCGAGATATTGACAGTGTAAAAGCCGTAAGATAATGGCTCAAAAACCGTGAAATAACGGCGAAAAAGGGCCCGGAACTGTTGCAATTTCGCCCGAAAAATGGTATAATATAGGTACACAATTGCAACAGTTCCGTTTGCCAAAGGAAAGGAGTTTTATATGGCAAAAGGTTCTGTAAGAAAGAAAGGCAAGAAGTGGTACTACCGCTTTTACGTAGAAGATGAAAGCGGCAGACAGGTACAGCGAGAGTTCGCAGGTACGGAAAGCAAGAGTGAAACCGAAGCTCTGCTCCGTAAAGCAATGGAAGACTACGAGGCTAAAAAATTCGTAGCGAAATCCGAAAACGCAACGGTGGGTATGCTGCTGGATATGTGGGTAGAGGAAGAACTGAAGCCCGGAAACTTAAGCAACGGCACGGTAATGTCCTATCAAGGAACAGTCAACCGCATCAAGCAATATCCCATCGGCAACCGAAAACTGAAAAGTGTGACAGCTGACCATCTGCAGGCGTTCATGGATCAGCTCAGCTTCGGCGGGGTGAATCCGGACGGTACGACAGCGAAGCCACTCAGCAAGGGCTACTTGCGATTGTTCTCCGCCGTTCTGCAGGGAGCGTTTCGCTTTGCAGTATTTCCCAAGCGTATGATTTCCTTTAACCCGATGCAGTACGTCGTATGGCGTGGAAAAAAGGATGATTACGAATTGTTCTCAGATGATAACGGAGACGTTGCTACCATACCGGCGCTGACTCACGAAATGTATCTGAAGCTTGAGGATTTTCTAAAAGCAAAGGATAACCCCGCATTGCTCCCCATACAGATCGCATACTACACAGGACTTCGCATTGGTGAGGTCTGCGGACTGACTTGGCAAGACGTAAATCTTGAAAAGCAGTACCTCACGGTACGCCGCAGTATGCGCTACAACGGGGCAAGGCACAAAACCGAGATAGGGGCTACCAAACGCAGGAAAGTCCGCACTGTGGACTTCTGTGACACCCTGGCAGAGATTCTGCGAACAGCCAAACTTGAACAGCACAAAAACCGATTAAAATACGGCGAACTATTCTGCCTTAACTACTACGTTGAGGTTAAGGAGAAAGACCGTACATACTACGAGGTCTATACGCTACCGAGAAACGAGAAGGTTCCCGAGGGATACAAGGAGATATCCTTTGTGTGTCTAAGACCTGACGGAGCGTATGAATCGCCAAGCACCATCGGTATTATGTGCAAGAGAGCAAGCAAAAAGGTAGAGGGGCTCGAAGGGTTTCATTTTCACCAACTGCGTCACACATTCACAAGTAATCTGCTCTCTAACGGAGCAGCGCCGAAGGATGTGCAGGAGCTTTTAGGTCACTCTGATGTCAGTACCACGATGAATGTCTACGCTCACTCTACAAGAGAGGCGAAGCGTACTTCCGCACGACTGCTCGATAAGGTAGTTAGCGGCCCTATATAAAAAGTTTCCCTTATTTTCGCTCATAAGGGCAAAAACAAGGGAAAATACATAACAGTTGAGTTTGTAACAGGCGAAAACCCCAGTAATATCAAGGGTTATTAGAGTGTAAGACAGTTAATGTCTGATAAATTTCAATTTATCGAAATAAGTTATAATAAACGAAACTCGGTAACAGACCGAGGTACAAGCGATTAAATAAAGGCATCTTGTGGGAATATAACCGTTTTCCTAAATTTGATCCCCTTGCTAATTCCCAGCTAATCAGACAGATAAAAACAGGGAAAAATTAGCAGTAACCCCGTAACACAGCATAACATACAAAGTGCGAAAAAGCCATGAAAATACGGGATTATCAGGGACAGGAAGTAACGCCATATCTGTTACCCTTGGTATCTCCTAAGGGTTAGTTGTGCGTTCGATTCGCGCAGGGGGTGCCAGAAGCGGCGAGATAAACTCGCCTAAGATAAGAGATAATAGATAATATTGAATAGATAAAAGATATTGCGGCTTCGCCGCTTCATCTATTAGTTATTATTTATTATCTCTTATCTATTATCTAAAAAGGAGATTTTGAAAATGGCACAAAAAAGCATCTTACTCGACAAATCTCTACTTTTTGCCGCCCGTATAATAAAACTCAATAAATATCTCATCAAAGAAAAGAGCGAAACTGTTATATCAAAACAAATAGTCCGTAGCGCGACTTCTATTGGTGCTAATGCAAATGAAGCAATTTACGGTATAAGCAAAGCTGATTTTATCGCAAAATTACAAATATCGCTAAAGGAAACTGCCGAAACTGAGTATTGGCTACGGTTGCTTGTTTTATCTGAATACATAAATGAAAAAGAGGGGCAATCACTTCTTGATGATTGTCTTGAAATTAAAAGAATTCTGATTTCGACTCTAAACACAGCAAAAGAAAACAAATAACCAATATTGTCAAGCGTGCCAAAAGCCGTCTCGAAAGAGGCGGTTTTTTCTTGCTAATCAGATTTTTAGCAAAATTCTGCTAATTTGAGCAGGCGTATGTTCCATCCATAGACTTTTGCGAAATAGTCACGATTAATACAGCAGTGAGTATGATTTTTGCTATCACTGACTTTTAATCCTTACGCATTATAGCAAAACAGCATTTTTACAAGGTCATATAAAGGACGCTTATTTTTGAGAGGGTGAACAAAGCCGATTGAATACACGAAAGATGCGACTTCCATAGATGTCTTCGGATTCCAAACCTTCTTTGCGGAAATATCGCCATACTCACATTTTTCGGAATCGGCATTATATTTCAGGTGTTTATTCAGCTCAGCTATCTGCGGATCGCTATCATAATTTCTTAACGAAATAATCGCAATGCGGCATTTTTTGTTTTGCGACTTGATGTATCCGATGAGTTCACGATATTTATTATCAAACTCGGCAGAGTTTTCAGCAAAGAACTCTATATCTGTTTCTCCGATATGTAACAAAACCGTTTCGGGGTCAAGAGGTCCGACTATCTTTTCATATACGCTCGCAGCCTCGTTGACGGACAGATTATCAAAACTGCGATTGTATATCCTCGATTCTATGGCAAAAGCCTGACGGATTTCGCAAGTGGGAATATCCTTATCCACACCGCAGCCGAATATTACAATACCGCCTTTCTCGGCAAGTTCATTGAGTTTTGTGTAGTTTTTAATTTCTGCTTCTCTCATTGTTATGCCTCCATACCTTGCAAACGCTTCTTGTCAAGCGAAACGTTGCGGAAATATACGATTAAGTTCAAAGATACGATTGCCAAATTCAAAATGTAAGCAATCAGCACATAATTGTTCTGCCCCGAAATAAGCTTTGCGGAAATGCCTGCTATGTAACCGGTGATGATAAGTAAAATAAACAGCAGACTTGTTCCTTTTGCTGTTTTTGCTCTGTATGCTTTAATGACGTTCAGCGGCCACGAAAAGCCAAAACAAACAAGCATAATTGTTTCTAAAATCGATCCCATAACATATCTCCTTTGCGTTTTTTGATTTCGCAGATAGGATAGCATCGAGAAGCAAAAAAGACAATTTTTTGAAAAATAGAAACATATATAGACGTTTTTACTCACTTTTTTTACTTTCAAAAGTCTTTTTGAAAGGTTAGGAAATTGAAAAATCTATTCAATTGTGATAAAATAAGTCTAGCTTAATGATTGATATCGGGGATGGTAAAGGTATGAAAGCAGGAAAACAAGTGGCTGACAGGCAAAGAATATCGCTCAAGGGTATTCAAAAAATGTTCTTTCACACACAGCTTATTTTGATTCTCTCGTTGGCACTGATTTTAGGTATTGCAGGAACGCTTATTAATATTCATTTTGAAACCGAGAAGCGTGACCGAAATCTACAGAATGTAGCCGAGGCGATTGCACAGTCCCCGATGCTGACAGGAAAAGGAACTTCGGACGTTAAAGATAAAGAAATATTTTCGGAATATCTTGATACCTTAAAGGACACTCTTGATGATATTGACGTTATCTCTGTTGTAAACAAAGACGGTATTCGTATATATCATTCCAATCATTCTTTGATTGGAACGAAGTACGACGGAAATATGCCTGACTTTACAAGCAATACGGACGGCTACTACGCTGTGGACGAAAGCGGTCCATCGGGAAATCAGCGCCGTGCTTATGCTGCCGTGTATAACGAAAACGGAGAATATGTCGGCGTGGTTATGGCGATTATGCTGATGAAAAACATCAAGACCGAAACAGCGCAGATGTTGTTTATCTTTCTCCTTATTACCGTGGTTGCGATTTTAATTGAACTGATCATTGCGGGAAAGCTTTCGGGCAAAGTCAAAAGGAGCCTTATGGGATATGAGCCGGACGTGTTTACCGCAATGTATAAAATGCGTGATAATATCCTTGAAACCTTGGCGGAGGGTATTCTTGCCTTTGATACAAACGGAGTTATTCAATTTGCCAATGAATCCGCAATTCGTATGCTTTTCGATCATCCGATGAATAACCTTGTCGGAAAAAGTGTGGATATTATTGGTGATGATATTCTTTCCCGTAACATAAAAAACGGCAATAAGGAAAGAAATATCAATCTTGCAAAGGCGGATATTATTCTTGACTGTGTACCGATTAAGGAAGACGGAAAGACAGTGGGAACGGTTGCTATTCTTCACAACCGAGCCGAATATACAAAACTAATGGAGGAGCTTTCGGGAACACGGTATCTTGTTGATTCAATGCGAGCCAACAATCACGATTTCACAAATAAGCTACACGTTATTCTTGGTTTGATACAAATGGGGATGTATGATGATGCAAGCTCGTACATCCAAAATATCACAATGGTACAACGTGAAAATATCAGTAAGGTTATGAACGCTG
>SVQZ01000058.1 GCA_015065105.1 Oscillospiraceae bacterium
AAGCATAGAAAAAGCATCTTTCCGCTTCGCTTCAAGATGCTTTTTCTATGCTTTTATTAAATTTTGTTACTTTATTCTATTTTTTATTTACCCCAACTATTGACACAGAGCCATATTTTCTGCAAGGACAGAAGAGGTTGGTTGTACCTTTTACCGTTATTGTAATCCTTTACTTGCCTGGCGCAGAAGCTCGTGACGGGTATCCCAGAGCTTACGGGACATATCCACGTAATAGTTATGGGGATATTCGAAACGCTTGACCTCGTCCCACTGACGGTCTATCTGCTCTGCACAGTATTTTCTAATCTCCTCGGTCGAGGGAGAGCTATATACCAATTCACCGTTTATGAATATAGGTTGCTGAAGCTCCTCTGCATAATAATCGGTGAGGGTCTTTTCCTTCCAGGTGTTATCGGGGTCGAAAATGGTGATAGGCTGTGTGAAGTCTATCTCCTCATCATAGATACACATGAGATCGGCAATTGCTTTGTCGGTCTCCTTTTCGTATATACGGTAGGTCTTTTTGAAATGGGGGGTGGTGATCTTTACGCTGTTTTCGCTCACCTTTATCTTGGGCTTGATATGTCCCTGCTTATCCTCCACGGCAACGAGCTTATATACACCGCCGAAAACGGGGTCGCTCTTTGCGGTAACAAGTCTTTCGCCTACACCGAAGGCATCGATACACGCACCCTGATGGAGAAGGTCGGAGATAATATATTCGTCAAGGGAGTTTGAAACGATTATACGGCATTCATTAAGACCTGCCTCGTCAAGCATCTTTCTTGTTTTCTTTGAAAGATAGGTGATGTCGCCCGAGTCGATACGAACGGCGCATTTTGTAATACCGTACTTTTTAAATATCTCAATGGCATGGGGAACACCGCTTTTCAAAACGTTGTATGTGTCGATAAGCAGGCAGGGGTTTTCGGGGTATATACGGCAATAGGTATCAAAGGCTTCAAGCTCGGAATCGAACATCTGTACCCATGAATGTGCCATTGTTCCTCCCGCGGGAACACCGTACCACTTGTCGCTTATGGTACACGCAGTACCCGAGCAGCCGCCGATATATGCAGCTCTTGCACCGAGTACGGCTCCGTCCTTACCCTGCGCGCGGCGGGAGCCGAATTCGCTTACAGGCTTTCCCTTAGCGGCGCGCACTATTCTGTTTGCCTTTGTGGCAATAAGACACTGGTGGTTAAGAGTGAGAAGCAAAAAGGTCTCAATAAACTGTGCCTCTATTGCAGGAGCGCGTACCGTAAGTACGGGCTCACGGGGAAATATGGGAGTTCCCTCGGGAACGGCATAAATGTCGCCTGTAAACTTGAACGTGCGAAGATACTCAAGAAATTCTTCGCAGAAGCAGTTTTTTGAACGGAGAAACTCGATATCGCTGTCGGTAAACTTTAAATTCTGAATATAGTCTATAACCTGCTCAAGACCTGCGGCAATTGCAAAGCCCCCGCCGTCGGGAACTCTTCTGAAAAAGAGATCGAAGTAGGTTATTCTGTTTCTCATTTCGGTGCTGAAATATCCGTTGCCCATGGTAAGCTCGTAGAAGTCGCAAAGCATTGTAAAATTCTCTCGGGCAAATTCGGTCTTTTTCATTTTTAATACCTCACTAAATTTAATACATTAATATAATATACCATTTTATACGGTTTGTAAAGTAGGCGGAGCTCATATTTGATCAATCGACGTAAATATCTTTGCCGCCTGCGCTCTTGTTACCGTCATTTTAGGTGAAAGGATGGGACGGGAAGAGTCTGTTGAACCGAGAATGCCCTTAACCACAGCCCAATTTACCGAGTCGGCCGCCCAGGATGAAACATTTCCCCAGTCATGGTAAGAATAGAGCTTTGAGGGATAAACCGATGAGTCACCCGAATACCGGTGGAGCATTACCGCAATAGATTCTCTTGTCATAGGTCTTCCTACTCCGAAAAGAGCGTCCCCGATACCGTTAACGTATCCGCCGGATTCAGCCCAGATAACAGAGGGACCGTACCAGCTTTCGGCATCAACGTCGCGAAAGGGAGAGACGGTAAAAAAGGATAAGTCCACTTTGTCAACGCGGGCAAGGATAACGACAAACTGCTCCCTTGTCAGCCTGCCCTCCGGGTTGAACACCCCCTTGTCCGTTCCCGATATATAACCTCTTTCAAAGCAGTACCTTATTCCGGGATAATACCAGCTCGTCCTTCTGACATCGGGGAAATCCTTGTAATCGGATAATGCCTCGGTTACGTTGACTTTTATTGTGTAATACAGATCATATTTAGATACCTTAATGCTAAAAGAACCTGTTTTCTTCGGAATGATATGTCCTTTTTCATCTATTTCAAGCTCTTCGGGATCATATTCGTATTTCAGAAATTGCCATTCGTTATCGGTGATATATTGCATAGTTCCGTCATTATAGTATAATACGCTTTTTATATGGGCATCCCTGCCGTCCGAAGAGTCAAAAATATTGAATACGGTGCTTGCGGCAGGCAAAAGGGATCTTGTTTCGTTCATTACCGCTATATCGTAAACAAAAATATAAACATAGGTAATATGACCGCGAAGCTCAACGGTTACCATGGTTTCTCCCGCGCCCGTCACCTCAAATTCCATACTGCCTTTGATAGCTTTTATTACGTTTTCGTCATAGCCGTACATTTTCACTTCGTCCATAAGGGGAGAAATACTCTTCCACTTATCGCGAAAGGCTGTGCAGTAATTGACGGAAAGTTTTATTTTCCCGGCAGTTGAAGAAGAGCGTATAACACATTTTGTCTGGGGGCTTATTCCTGTTATATCAAGCGATGCGGGGTCTCTTGTATCCCTTGCGAAAGGGTAGGGAGAACGGGCGGGGGCATATTGCTCCGAAAGCTCGGCGCGCCCGGATAGGGAGAGTGAAAACGGAAGGACTCTTGTATTCCATACGCCCCATTCCTCGCCGTAAGCATATCCGACAAAGCAGCTCATATCCTTTGTGATATGCCCTCTCTTGTCTCCCGAAAGCCCGGGATTATGACAGTATGCAAAAACATCTTTTTTACATATATCACTTATCTTAAATTTAAGTCCGTCCTTTGATTCGTAAAAAACAAGATAGCTTTCCTCGGTCATTCTCCTGTCCGAGGCAACTGCTATAAATCTGTCATACTCCTCGATATATTTAACGTCGATAGCGTCGGATGACGTATTTTCAAGGGCATAACCTCTGAATTTAAGGGTAAGAGGCCAGTTTTCCTCCCCGGCATCAGCTGTGGCAAGGGCGGTGGAGTGTCCTTGGGTGCCGCTTTCGGTGTAATAGAGATAAAGAGTTCCGTCAAGCTCGGTCATGCTCGCCTCTCCTATCCCCCACAGAGCCGGATCCTGTGAAAAAGCAACTATCGGCTTTGGCGAAAAGCCGCCCCAGCCCTTTCCGTTCCATTTTTCATAGGGGCCGTCGGGCTCTTTGCTTCTTGCAACGAAAAGAGAATTGTCGGTCTGATCGTAATTCATGGTGGAGGTGTAGGTCAGATAATAGTACCCTCCCATGTATATTACTCCCGGGTCACAGCAGGAATATCGGTCAAAGGAGTTGGGCGTGGGCTGAAGGACGCACTTTTCCTCGCTCCATACCTTTCCGTCAAAATGCTTGTACATTATCCAGTCCCACTGCTCGGTGCTACTTCCGCTCGAGGCGAAAAATGCATCTATGGTCTTGTCCTCGTTTACAATAAAGGAAGGGCCGTAGCGGTAGCCCGAGCTGACTGAATTGGGTACGGTATATATATCGTATTCTCCGTTTTTATCTGTAGTTACGTTTATATATTCCGAAGCATATGCATTTATACCGAGTACGGATAATAAAAATAAAGTCATAATAAAAGCCGCGGTCAAATACTTTTTCATATTACGGTAAATTGCTCCATTTCGTGTAATTTTTATATTATAGATGCGGGCCGTCATCCGCTTACGCCGTTCTTTATCATGTTTATGAGCTCTCTTGCGGGTAACGGAAGCGAAAGACCCTTTTTCTTTACAAGAATGATCTCTCTTTTGGGGATATCTTCCTTTACGGTTATTCTTTTTATTCCCCCTTCCCCTTCAAGAAACTGCTTTGGAACAAATCCTATTCCAAGCCCGTGCTTGACCAGAGGTAAGACCTGGTCGGCAGTTGCCGCCTCAATATCGGGGGAAAAGGTAAGCCCGTGCTTTAAAAACTCCTCAAAATAAAATTCATATGTCGCACTTCCCGTTCCGAGAGAGATTATCGGCTTTTCGGAAAGCTCGGCAAGAGATATCTCATCGGGAATGTCAAGCTCCTTGGCAGATACCGCATATTCCTCAAGCTCTCCCAGCCTTGTTGCGGAAAGCTTGGGATTTACCTCTGCAGGAGTAGTTACCACCGCAAGATCTATAAGCCTGCTGTCTGTCATTTTAAGTGCCTGGGGTGTGGAAACGTTTAATATTTTTATACGTATTCCCGGGTATTTTTCGTGATAACTGCGAAGTATCGGCAAAAGACAGCACCTTAAGGCTATTTCTGTGGCGCCTATCGAAACGGTTCCGTTTTCCATACTGCGCTTTGCACATACCGCTTCCTCTCCTGCCTGTATATGTTCAAAGGCAGCAGAGATATGCTCGTAAAGCTCCTTGCCGTCCTCGGTAAGCCTGACCCCCTTGTTGGTACGCTCAAAGAGGGTGCAGTCAAGCTGATGCTCGAGGCTTTTTATTGCTCTTGTAAGGTTCGGCTGATTTGCGTACATAACCTCTGCGGCACGGGTAAAGCTTTTGTATTTGGCAACATGGTAAAAAATTCTGTAATGATCGTAACTTATATTCATATATTACTCCATACCAAAATGATATATACGATATACTAACTATACATTTTACATATATCTCAAAAAGTATTATAATATTAGCAGTAAATAAAGTCAATACGGAAAGGAAAGAAAGAATGGAAATTTCATTTATTACCGAATTGTTGGAGGCATTCACAATACTTTGCTTCGGTCTGTCATGGCCTATATCCATACGAAAATCACTTATTTCAAAGACTGCCAAGGGAAAAAGTCTTTTCTTCGAGGTGTTTCTGCTTATAGGATATGCCTTCGGGATAATCCGTAAGATAATGCAGATCACAATGCTCGGTGTACAAGGACCGGTATTCTTCCTAAGCTTTTTCTTCTACGTTCTCAACTTTATCGAGATAACTATAGACGTTATCCTCTATTTCCGTAACTGCAGATATGACAAAATAAAAATCGCTTGACTCTGAAACCTCACATATACCCAAAAGCGGCGGCGGCAGGACCTATGATCCTGCCGCCGCTCAGCTTGTCGATAAAGTATCGACAAGCTGGCAGACTTTGAAAAGCGAAGGTAGGTTTTCGTCAAATCTTCTCGTCGGCGTACTTGGTACGGTAGAGAGGATTTGGCGGAAAAGTGTGAAAAAGCACCGTGAACTCAATGTTTACGGTGCTTTTGAATACTTATTCAGCTATATGCGGAGA
>SVQZ01000027.1 GCA_015065105.1 Oscillospiraceae bacterium
ATTATCTCGTTCTTGTTACAGCAAACAAGATCAACGGCGCACACAGCTATACCTACGTTGTACCCAACCCCGGAAGATATACTATCTATATCAGATACGAGGATTCCGCAAGACCTGCAACCATCCTTAAGACAGACTGTGTTGTTAAGGAGCCTGCATTCAACGGTAACGGCTTGCAGTTCACAGTATCCAATCTTGACGACGTAAAGGTTATCAGAACCGCATACGGCGAGTATAATACTCCCGGTGACGTTAAGAGAGCGCAGGGTCAGAGATCCTTCTCCGGCAAGGACAGATCTCTTAAGGGCAAGACCGAATTTACCATTCAGTACAGAACAAACGGTGTAGTAACCGTAGCCGTAGTTTACAACCACGGTTACGAGGTAATATACCACTATGACGTACAACAGAAGGTTCCTTCCTTCGTACAGAACGGTAACACAGTTACCTTCGGTCAGCTCGACGGACTTAATCTTGTAAGATATGCTGAAGGTGTATATGAAACCTCCAACCAGATCAAGAATGCAGAAGGCTCCAAGGCTATCAAGGCTTCCGCGATCGTTGACGGCTTTATCACCGTAACTCTTGATCCCGGTACTTATACATTCTGTGTTCAGTATCTTGATGAAAGCTTTAATTACTATGTTGTTACCGTTGAGGAAACAGAGGTAGAGCCCGAAGAACCCGAAGAGCCTTCAGAGCCCTATCCCGGCTACGGCAAGCAGTTTACCATTACCTTTGATCCCTGCGGCGGTGAGCTTCCCGAGGGTATAAGCCCCGTTTACGGTATCAACTACGGTGAAAACTACCTTGCGGCAACAGGAATCGACATTCCCGTTCCCACAATGGAGGGTTACAAGTTCGACGGTTGGTACTGGCCTACCTATAACTATTGGCTTTCCAACGGCGACTGGACTACAGGTTGGTTTGCAGTTCAGATGGACGTTGTGTTTGAAGCAGTTTGGGTTGAGGAATAAGCTATATAAAAAGATAATATAAGCAGAAAAAGCCTGTCGGAAATTCCGACAGGCTTTTTAAATAATACCGGATCTTTTAATTACGCAATTTATATTTTAAATCTCAGCACCCCTATCTTTGACAAAAATTTATCTTTTTATATATTATTACAAAAATGTTGACATTGTGTTGATTTTATGTTATCCTATATTGGTAAATTATTAATATTTTGGAGGTCTTTCAAAATGAAGGCAAAGAAGATCATATCTAATGCTCTCATAATTGCCGTGGTTGTTGCCTTTGGTGTTGTATGTGCATTCACAGGCAATATCAACAACCCCGTTGGTACATTATGGTCCCTCTTCCCGCCGGTATTGGCTATCGGCCTGGCACTCATCACCAAAGAGGTTTATTCCTCGCTTTTCCTTGGTGTATTGGCAGGTGCCCTTTTATCTACAGGCTTTAAGCCTATCAAAACAGTTGACGGTATAATTAACGACGGCCTTATAGCGGCTGTTTCCGATACCGCCGGTATTTTCGTATTTCTCGTTATTCTCGGAGTAATCGTTGCTCTTCTTAACAAGGCAGGCGGTTCCTATGCATTCGGCAGATGGGCTGCAAAGCACGTTAAGACCAAGGTTGGCGCGGCTCTTGCAACCTTTGCATTCGGTATTCTTATCTTTATCGATGACTATTTCAATTGCTTGACTGTCGGTGCGGTTATGCGTCCCGTTACAGATAAGGCAAAGATCTCAAGAGCAAAGTTAGCATACCTTATCGATGCTACCGCTGCTCCTATCTGTATGATAGCTCCCATTTCATCCTGGGCGGCTGCAGTTGCGGAATATGTTCCCAAGGATTCCGGTATTTCAGGTCTTGCGCTTTTCTGTCAGGCTATCCCCTTTAACTTCTATTCCTTACTTACATTCGTATTTATCATTTCCCTTACTCTTATGAAGTTTGATTACGGCCCCATGAAGCTTCATGAGGCAAATGCTCTTAACGGCGACCTCTTCACAAACGGTAAATCTGAAGGCACCGATGAAGAGCCCGTTACCGAAAAGGGTAAGGTTATTGACCTTATATTCCCCATCATCGTTCTTATCGGCATCTGCGTATATGCACTTTACTATATCGGTTGCGGCGGAGAAAAGATGAACTTTATCGATGCATTCGGTAATACCGATGCAACCGTTGGCTTGCCTTGGGGCGGACTTATCGCACTTATCGTTGTGATCATCTACTTTATCGCTCGCCGACTCGTTTCCTTTAAGGAAGCTATGGATTGTATTCCTAAGGGATTTATCGCAATGGTTCCCGCTATCCTTATTCTTACCATGGCAACCTCCCTTAAGAATATGACCGGTCTTCTTGACTCCAGCTCATTTGTAAGCGGTGCTCTTGAAAACGCAAGCGCACTTCACAATTTCCTTCCCGCTATCATCTTCGTTGTAGCATGCTTTATTTCCTTTGCTACAGGTACATCCTGGGGTACCTTCGGTATTCTTATTCCGATCGTTCTCGATATATTCCCCATCGGTAATCCTCTCGGCATCATCTGTATGTCCGCGTGTCTGGCAGGTTCTGTATGCGGCGATCACTGCTCACCTATTTCGGATACAACCATCATGTCCTCCGCAGGCGCTCAGTGTGACCACTTGAACCACGTTTCAACACAGCTTCCTTATTCACTTACAGTTGCAGCTGTTTCCTTTGTAAGCTATATCATCGCAGGCTTCGTTCCTTATTGGTACGTAACTCTTCCCGTTGCTGTAGTTCTTACAGTACTTACACTTGTAGTGATAAAGGTAGTATCAAAGAAGAAGGCATAAGCAAAACATATATGAAAAGGCTGTCCGTTCGGACAGCCTTTTCATAGTTATTTGAACCCCAAACGGGGCGGAATGCTTGAGTTGTATTTTTGCTGCGGAGCTTTTTATTATTCTGTGGTAAACTCTAAAATATCAACAAACAATTCCTTGTTGAATTCGTATCTCTTTTCTTCCTTACGTTTATTCTTGAATGCTCCGGTGGTTGACATTTTTCTGAAGCATATCAAGGTATCCTCGGGGAGAGCCTTGAAGACCTCGGCATAATATTTTCCGAAATCGGTGTCTTTAAGATAGAGAGCCGAATCGTTATATGCGTTTTCCGGAACCTTTTCTATAAGCTCATTTAAGGGAACGAAGGCATCCTTTTTATATGCTTCGTCATACCACGAAGGATCGAGCAGGCATATTATTGCTTCGCCCACGAATATCTGAGTCGTATATTGCTCCTTGTTCTTCATAAGCTCTGCGGAATTATATACTATAAGGTTTCCGTTTTCGTCAAATTGGTATTCCTTAGAGTTATACTGCTCATCGGTGAGAAGAAATATTGTTTTGAGGCTGATGCTCTTTTGAGAGTCTTTGTTGAAATCGGTTTCAAGCACGTCCTCAAAGGCATCCTCTATATCCCTTATCTCCAGGGCATCAGGCGATTCGGGGCCTGTATAGAGTATCAGAGCATCATATTCGTCCTTTTGGATATACTGTACCAGAATTATAGTGCCTGCAATAATGAAAAAGGCGGCTATAAGAACTATCCATTTATTATGATACCAAAAGTTTTCTAACCATTTTTTCATAATAGACCTTTCGTGTAAAAACGGGGAAAATACCGTTTTGCGATTTGTTTTTGTATTCAAAGCAGGAATGCTTTACAGTATATAAAAATATATCATATTATGACGAAAAAGTCAATTAACTACTTGATTTTTAACTTATATTTATGTATAATTCAAATATATACTTTCAGGAAGAAGAGGAAAAGATATGTCGAACAAGCTCAGAATGGCAGTTATCGGATGCGGAAGCATTGCAGATCATGCTCATTTATCTAATTATCAGAATAATGACGAGGTTGAAATAGTCGCTCTCTGCGATATAGATACCAAGCGTTTCGATTATTTAAAGGGAAAATATGCATTTCTTGCAAATGCATATACCACTACCGATTATAAGGATATAGCTAAGGATGGATCTATCGATGCGGTAGATATCTGTACCCCTAATTATCTTCATTCGATCATAGCTATAGAAATGCTTGATGCGGGCAAGCACGTGCTTACAGAAAAACCCGATGCCATGACGGCAGCGGAGGTCGAGGAAATGAAGGAGACGGCAGAGCGTAACGGCAAGGTTCTTATGGCAATGCGTAACAACCGTTTTCTTCCCGCAACCCTTCATCTTAAAAAGATGATAGAGTCAGACGAGATAGGTGAGATATATAATGCACGCTGTGCCTGGGTCCGCCGCCGCGGTGTGCCGAGTCCCGGCTCTTGGTTTGCTAAAAAAGCAGAATCGGGCGGCGGTCCTCTTATCGATCTTGGTGTTCACATGATAGACCTTGCCATGTACCTTATGGGTAATCCAAAGCCTGTAGCTGTTTCGGGTATGGTTTTCAACAAGTTCAACGATAAAAGAGAATATACCTTTGACGTTGAGGATATGGCAACAGGCTATATCAGATTTGAAAACGGTGCTACTCTCGCTCTTGAATTCAGCTGGGAATCCAACGTTATGGTTGATACAAGATACGTTGAGCTGCGCGGTACAAAGGCAGGCGCTATAATTCAGGATGATGAGCTCCGTCTCTTTATAGACAGATTCGGTACCATGTGCGATGAGTATCCCCGTCCCCGCGGCAGATACGGTCACGATACAGCTATCCGTCACTTTGTTGACGTTGTTCAGAACGGTGCAGAGCCTATATTTGTTCCCCAACAGGGTATTAATATGATCAAGATACTTAATGCCATCTACGAGTCTTCACAAACAGGTAAGGAAGTATTGTTATAATAAAAGTGCCATAGTGCAAACAAAAAACGAAACAAAGCAAATAATCCGTAAAAACGAGGATGCGTTTTTACGGATTATTTTATTATAGGCTGTTTCTTAACTTACGGCATTGTTTCAGACTGCTCATGCCCGATCATTTACGGCCGTCGGAGGCCTCTTTATATCTTTCGGCAGATCCCGCTGTTTTTGCAAGATATTCTACCGCCTCAACCGGGTATCTGCCGATGGCGCTTTCGCCTGTTATCATAACACCCGAGGCTCCGTGATATACTGCGTGGAATATATCGGATACCTCTGCGCGGGTAGGCACGGGAGAGCTTTCCATAGAGGCAAGCATCTGCGTTACTACAACATAGGGCTTTGAATGACGCTTGCAGGCTTCCTCTATCTGCTTTTGTACTGCGGGCAGCTCCCATAGGGGCATATCGTTACCGAGGTCGCCTCTTGCTATGATTATTCCGTCAGATTCTGCGATTATACCATCCAGGTCAGCAAGAGAGCTTCTGCTTTCTGTTTTAGCGTAGATTTTAAGGCTCTCTGCGCCCTTTTCTTGCAGAACCGTCCTCACATACCGAATGTCGCCGGAACTGCGTACAAAGGGCTGCATAATGGCTGTAACGCCGTATTCCTTTGCGAGCTCGATGTTTTTTACGTCATGCTCTGTTAAACAGGGGAGCTTTATTTCCTTTCCTATGATCTTAACGCTTTTGTGCGACTTCAATATTCCTTCTCTTATTACCGAGAAGCCCTTGTCGGCGGTGATACGGCATAGTATCTTTGAATCGTCGAAGCATACCTCATCTCCTTCTTCTATTGCATCGTAAACCTGAGCGGGGAGGGGAATATCCCTGTATATCTTCCCCTTTTCCATAAGGGTGTCACCGATATTTCCCACGCGAAGCTCCGGTCCCTGCATATCGATAAGAATTTGCGTATCACCGCCAACCTGTGATGCCGCTTGCTTATAATTATCTATATATTCTCTTGCGTCAGGCAAGGATAAATGAGAAAGATTCAGCCTCATTCCGCAAAGGCCGTTTTCTATCATCTTTTTGAGTGTGTTGAGATCCTTACATGAAGGACCGAAGGTGGCATAGATCTGTGTTTTCATAACAGTTCCTTTTTATTTACTCGTCAAATGAGTAATCCTTTATTTCATCGAAATCTAAAAATTCTGATAATGTCATGCTGAATGCTATCGCCAATTTATGTAATGTCATGATCCTCGGACCTTGGGTTTGTCCATGCATTATATTATTTAAAGTTGACTGTTTTACTCCGCTTATGGTAGCAAGAGTATTTATTGACCAATCGTTACGCTTACATAATTGACGGATTCTTCTAACGTATAATTCATAATACTCCATAAAATTACTCTCCGCATTTTCATCTTAAACTAATTCTATATTATAATAGCAAGTAAAAATAATTGAATTACCCATTTTCGGGTAAATTTTGTATTAACAAACGAATCGGTTGAAAAATCCGAGAATGGTGGTTAGTTTTTTTCATGTTTATGAATTAACCAACAAACGATCGATAGGAAAAACGCTTACCCGAAAACGGGTAAGCGGTGTGATGTTGAGTACAGATTAAGATGTGTTTGGATATGATAGTTTGATTGAATGAATCTTAGGAGCACTTACCCGAAAACGGGTAAGCGGTGAGATGTAAAGTACAGATTAGGAAGTGTTTTGATATGATAATTTGATCGAGTGAAGGTTAGGGAAGTTACCCGAAAACGGGTAACAAAGTCGGCAAGAGCTATGACGTGGTAGCGAGAGAGGTTATTCACGATATAATGGCTGTAGTTTTCAGCAAGGGAAAGAATAAACGGAAGTTTGTTGACCGGCTCAGCGATACACAGACAAAAAAGAATGCAAACAAAATCAAATCTTGGTTTGCAGAGTTCCTTCAAAAGCTGAAGAATGTGATTCACGCCTATTCACAGAAGGTAAACTGAATCCTATGCAGAAGGACGTTGTTTTGCTTCAGGAGGAAAAGCTCGAGAGTCTTGCCGATATGTTCATTGATGCCCTTGATGAATCACGGGCTAAGGTTAAAAAGACAACAAAAAAAGAAGCCGCAGAGGCTTCTAAAAATAACGGACGTGCTATTGAGACTATAAATATAAAAAACCAGTTGAATATAGCAGAGGATTATGCAAAAATCGTAGATAACATAGAGACTATTTCTGATGATGACGCAGAATACAATAAAGAATATCATACATTTGTGAAAATTTCAGATTCGACACCTTCAATTATTTGTGAAAAATGTGAAGTCCCTGATTTGTCAATGATCATTCGTTATGATACATTGTACCTTGAAACAAGAAGGGAAGGTGTTTTTCCGGGTCATTATCATCATTTGGGAACGGAAGTAATGCGGGATATATATGATATTATATCTAATCCGGATATGATATTGAAACAAAATAACGAAAGATTTGTTGTGATAGCTTACGACTCTCGAGTGAAGGGATCAGAGACAATGATATCTCTTGAAATCAATTCTATGAAAAGTATCGATAATAAATATAGTAACTATAACATTGTAGTTACAGCTTTTGATTTAAAGAAACGATATTTCAAAAACTTACTTTCAAAGAAGGGGGCAGAGATAAAATATAAAAAAGAAGATCTTGAGCAAGTTAATCCCCAACTGCATGAGTGGTTGGGCATTGTTAACTCTCAATCTTCTAATAATATGATATCAAAAACTAACGAAAATGTCAATACTTCCTCTAATATTTCCGATGAAGATGTAGGAAATCAAATCAAAATCAATGGTCAGGACCTTGCACATATAGATGATAACGAAGAGCTTAAGGCTATCGTTGTTGATATGATCGAGCAGAAGAGAAGGACAACTAAGAGCAGAAGGAATATTCTTTCCAAGGATGTACGGCCTTTTGCTAAAAGATACTTATTGTAATGTACCCTCGTATAATCATAAGAAGTGTTTGGATATGATAATTTGAACGAGTTAAAGTTAGGAGAGTTACCCGAAAATGGGTAACTGAAGTTATATCGTGTAAGCCATAAGGAGTGTTGTAAGGAAAGGATATAAGGTTATACTTTTTATATGGTATATTCGGTTATGTTGTGAATACAATTCCGTACTTTTTGGCAATCATTACAGCTTTACTTTCGTAGCTGTTCGGGATATCACGAGTGACTGTATAATTGCTATTGATAGAAAGATTATCAAAATCCGGTTCATTATCAAAAGCAATTCTTTTTGCAAGCTCGCGAATATGAGTAGAGAATATTCCTTTAGCATTTCTTTTGGAAATCATTTTAAGTGCATAGAAGGAAACGTCTTTGGCTTCGTCACAGGAGGTTCCCGAAAACAACTCGTCCATTATAAATAGGTCGTTGCCTGTGCATTCCTTTATTTTTTCGGAAAACCACTTTACTTCATTTTCAAATCTTCCGTAAAGATTTTTATTTTTGAAGTCTGACGATGAATATACAAAGATATTCTCAAATGGTACGATTTGTGCATTATTAGCAAGAATCGGAAAACCGATTTGGAATAAAAGCTGATTGAATACTAAGGCTTCAAGAAAAACGCTTTTCCCCCCGCTGTTTGGACCTGTAAGTACAAAAATCCTTGTGTTACCGTCAAAGTGAATGCTGTTTGCAACTGAATACTTTATACCTTTTGACATAACGATACGATAGTTGTGCATTTCATTTATTTTATAGTCATTTCTCGATATTTCAGGTATAGTTATAGGTATCTTGCTTTGTCTTAGATCTTTGAAAAAACGTACTCCTTTTATATAGAAGGAAAATGTATTTTTATACTTGGAAAACTCATGGCAAGCACTTGTTATATATTCGCTGCTTTGCTTTGAAAGGCCTTTGAAGCCCTTGGTGATTATTTTATCAAGAACCTTATTCAATTTATAATTAAATCCCGAGATCTCATCATGGCTCAGCGATTTTCCGAGCTCGGATAACGGACAAAGGCATTCATAGTCTTTAGGACTGTTAAATGATGCCGAAAAAATCTTATCCATCAGATTACCCGATCTGTATGAATTTGCATTAACGGATACAAGCCCTGCTTCTATGGGACGAAGCTCTGGGTCTAAATTTATACCGATGGTAACGCTTGATATCTTTTTAATATCGTTTGTTATCTTACTGCAGTTTTCTTTTAATGCATCGAAATTTTTGTTTTCTTTCTCTTTTTTTATCAGTCTCAAAAATTCATTAAGTCTCGATGATTTCAAAGAATAGTGTTTAAGTTTATTATAGCTTTCTTCAATAAAGGTAATATAAGCATTGACGGTTAAAACCGAATTTAAGGAGCTTTCCTTTGATATACCTATAGACTCAAAGGAGTTTATGAGAGAGTTAAGTAAGACATATATATCTTCAAAATCACAAAAAAGATTATCGTTTTCAAAAAGGTCTTTAAATATTTCCTGGCGTTCTCTTATTATACCTTCATTGACGGTATAAAAGCTGCTTATATCCTCTCCTAATATTTTGTCAAGCTCAAGATCGGAAAAGAGCTTTTTTAATTCATCGCTTACCATATAAACACCTCGAATAAATTCTTAATGGTTTTAAATACAATAGGGAAAAATAAAAGATTTACAGCTAAGAGGGAAGAGAGCATTAAAGATAATATAATTAAATATAGCTTAATACTATATCCGGCCTTACTCCAAAAAAACATAACCGATACTTTCATACCGCTGACGTCTTTTTCCCACCATTCAATTTTATCAGACAGCAGTATAAGAATAGTAAAGGACAGTGCATAAAATAAAGGAAGAAATAAGTGAAGAATAAAAGATATAACATACAGTATTATTAGCCTTTTTAGTATCAGCTTATAAAGGGGTAGTATTCTGTAGCTTATATATGTTCTGCCGCTTTTATTTCGAATGTTTAGATAGTTTCCGGTTCTTCCCGGCCCGAATAATTCCCGGACTATATGATAAGCAGCGGTACAGTAAACAGAGATCATGAACACTGAAATTATAATTCTCGGGATCATTTTTCATTGAAATATTCAAAATATCGTTCTTTAAATTCGGCAATTATTTTATGAGAGCTTTTTAATTTTTCATCGTGAAGCATAAGCTCTAAAAGTGATTTTGCAAAAGGGGTTATTTCATTTAAGGTTCTGTCTGCGGCATATAATAATAGGGTAGTATCCTTTGTTTTTTCTTTATCAAAGTGACGTTCAAGGGTGGTAATAATTCTATCAATGTATTTTTTTGAATCCGTTTCTCCGGAAAGTAATGCTATCTGAAAGTAATAATTCAAAAGCTGTTCTTCATAGCGTCCGCCGAACTTGCTTTCCAACAATACTTCGTATATGCCGGCAGCTTTTTTATAATAGTATATTTTTCTTTCTTGTTTTTCTTCATTGTTACAAAGCTCGACTATTGCTTCGCAAAGCTGCTGTGCCGAGAGGCTCACATTAAACATTTGTGAATTACGAAGCTTTTCACCGCTTAGGATATATTTAATTAGAGGGTCACGACCATGCCGTAATTGGGGAAGCTTTTTGTAGTAGCTCTCGGTTTTTTTCATAAACCACTCAATATTTGATTCGGCGCATATATGGACCATTGCATAGTTGATGCCATTTTTTATATCTATGTTGTCGCAATTTTTTTCTGCCATTTCTGCAAGCTTTATTATTTCAAAAAGATGGTTTTCGGAAAAATCTTTTTTTGCATAAATACGGTTTATGAAAAGCAGATAATTAAGGTATTCATCAGGGTTATTTCTGATTTCTTCGATCCATGCATTGTATTCGGTATCCCAATCGTTATTTGGGTCAAAATCACCTATTCTTAAATAAAAATCACGAAAGCGATTCGCTGTTGGGAAAATATCTCTGTCAAACAGTTTATCTATTGAACAGCGAAAAACGTTTGCTATGTCAGGTAATAGAGATACGTCGGGAGAAAGCAGTCCTCTTTCCCACTTTGATACCGTTTGAGAGGATACGCCAAGCTCCTTTGCAAGCTCGCTTTGCGTCATTTTATTAGAGATCCTGAATTCTTTAATTTTTTTGCTTAACATATATAACACCCTTCAATACAAATTACATTACAATTTTATCATAGATATAATTGGTTGTAAACAGACAATTCGGAGAGAGAATTGTCTGTTTTGTATATGCTTTGAAACAAATATAAACCCCAAGAGTTACTTGAACTCTCGGGGTCAGACTGTCGAAAAACTCGGTCGGACGTGTGAAATAATTCTTTATAATAGTTGTTTGCTCCACTTTATAAATACTAAAACTTACATTTTATTCTCCGCATATAGCTGAATAAGTATTCAAAAGCACCGTAAACATTGAGTTCACGGTGCTTTTTCACACTTTTCCGCCAAATCCTCTCTACCGTACCAAGTACGCCGACGAGAAGATTTGACGAAAACTATGGGGTTCCCCGAAACGAGCTTGCCGAGTTTTGGGGGTTCACATACCTTCGCTTTTCAAAGTCTGCCAGCTTGTCGATAAGTTTATCGACAAGCTGACCCCGAGAGTTACTTGAACTCTCGGGGTATAATGTATTTTATATTAGAACAAGCCGGAGATCTTGCCGTTTTCGTCAACGTCGATCTTTTCAGCCGCGGGAACCTTAGGCAAACCGGGCATGGTCATGATATCGCCTGTGAGGACTACAACGAAGCCTGCGCCTGCGCTTACCTTAACGTTCTTTATAGTTACGGTAAAGCCTGTGGGAGCACCTAACTTTGTCATATCATCCGAGAAGGAATACTGTGTTTTTGCCATACAAACGGGACAGCTGTCAAAGCCGAGCTTCTTCAACGTGTCAAGCTGTTTCTTCGCTGCGGGAAGGAAGGTAACTCCGTCTCCTCCGTAAACCTTGGTAACTACCTTTTCGATCTTTTCCTCAAGAGGATCCTCATCCTCATAGCAGAAGGTAAAGTCGCCCTTTTCCTCTTCGCAGAGACGAACTACCTCGCGTGCGAGAGCCTCACCGCCACGGCCGCCTTCTGCCCATACGGTAGAAAGAACAACGTTTACGCCGAGCTCCTTGCACTTTTCGATAACAAGCTCGATTTCAGCATCGGTATCGGTGGGGAAGCGGTTAACTGCAACAACGGAAGGAAGCTTATATACGTTCTTGATATTGGAAACGTGTCGAAGAAGGTTGGGAAGTCCTTTTTCAAGTGCTTCAAGATTTTCGTTATTAAGCTCTGTTTTTGCAAGACCGCCGTGCATCTTAAGTGCGCGTACTGTTGCAACGATAACAACCGCGGAAGGTGTAAGACCTGCAAAACGGCACTTGATATCAAGGAACTTTTCAGCACCGAGGTCTGCACCGAAGCCTGCTTCGGTAACTGCATAATCGGAGAGCTTCATTGCCATACGGGTTGCGGTAACAGAGTTACAGCCGTGAGCGATATTAGCAAAGGGACCGCCGTGTACGAAAGCGGGAGTACCCTCAAGGGTCTGTACAAGGTTGGGCTTTAATGCATCCTTAAGAAGTGCAGTCATAGCGCCCTCAGCCTTCAACTGACCGCAGGTAACGGGCTGTTCATCGTAGGTATAACCAACGATGATATTAGCAAGTCTCTGCTTTAAGTCTGTAATAGACTTGGAAAGGCAAAGAACAGCCATAATTTCACTTGCAACGGTGATATCGTATCCGTCTTCACGGGGAACACCGTTTACACGTCCGCCAAGACCGTCTGTAACGAAACGAAGCTGACGGTCGTTCATATCAACACAACGCTTCCATGTAATACGTCTGGGGTCGATATTAAGAGAATTTCCCTGATAGATGTGGTTGTCAAGCATTGCCGCAAGAAGGTTGTTTGCGGCACCAATTGCATGGAAGTCACCGGTGAAGTGAAGATTGATATCCTCCATGGGAACAACCTGCGCCCAGCCGCCGCCTGCGGCACCGCCCTTAACACCGAAAACGGGACCAAGGGAGGGCTCGCGCAGTGCTACGCATACATTCTTGCCGATTCTCTTTAAACCATCGGCAAGACCTATGGTAGTTGTTGTTTTACCCTCACCTGCAGGGGTGGGAGTTATAGCTGTTACGAGGATGAGCTTACCATCCTGTTTACCTTCTTTATTCAAAAGGGAAAGGTCAACCTTCGCCTTATACTTACCGTACTGTTCAAGATATTCATCCGGAACGTTTGCAACCTTTGCAATCTCGGTAATAGGCTTCATTTCAACAGACTGTGCTATTTCGATATCAGACATATAAGCCATAGTAGATCTCCTTAATTATTAAAATATTTAAACGCGGAGTTGAATATGTTCATTTCGTATACGCCCTCTACATTCTTGTAAAGACCGTTACCGATACGCTCGCTGTGACCCATCTTACCGAGTACTCGTCCGTCGGGGGATGTGATACCCTCTATTGCGTGAGCGGAGTTGTTGGGGTTGAATGCGATATCGTAGGTCGCGTTACCGTCAAGATCGCAGTACTGGGTAGCGATCTGTCCGTTAGCCGCAAGCTTTGCGATAAGCTCCTCACTGCCAAGGAAACGTCCTTCACCGTGGGAGATCGGCACTGTATAAACCTCGCCGGGCTTGGTACCCATGAGCCAGGGGGACTTGTTGGATGCTATTGCAGTACGGACAAGCTTGGACTGATGGCGTGCGATGGTGTTAAATGTAAGTGTGGGACAGCTTTCATCTGTATCAATGATCTCACCGTAGGGAACAAGACCGAGCTTGATAAGAGCCTGGAAGCCGTTACAGATACCGAGCATAAGACCGTCACGGTAGTTGAGAAGGTCGTGAACCTGATCCTTAACAGCCTTGTTACGGAAGAAGGCGGTAATGAACTTACCCGAGCCGTCGGGCTCATCTCCTCCGGAAAATCCTCCGGGGATGGCAATGATCTGTGCGTTACGAGCCTGCTTTGCGAAGTATTCAACTGAATCGGCAATACCTGAAGCGGTAAGATTCTTGATTACGATGATCTCGGTATCAAGACCTGCGCGCTGTGCCGCCTTTGCGGTATCAAATTCGCAGTTTGTACCGGGGAATACGGGAATGAGTACCTTGGGCTTGGTGATCTTGGTTCTGATCTCGGGGTAAGACACAGCCTCAAAACGGTAATTTTCGGGCTTTTGCTTATTAAATGCGATGTTGCAGTGATATACGTCCTCAAGCTTGCCCTCGTAGAGCTTATTTAAACCGCAGAGGCAAACCTTTTCGTCTTTGAGAACTATCTCTTTTTCTTCTGTGGTGTAACCGAGAGTCTCGCCGACAGCGGTATCATCCGCCATCTCAAGAATGAATGCGCCGTAGTTGTAGCCGAATATATCTTCAACCTTCATGGCATCTTCATACTTGAAGCCAATGCCGTTACCGATAGCCATTTTATAAACTGCTTCTGCTATACCGCCAAGGGTGGGAGTATAAGCCGCGAGGACCTTGCCTTCTCTTACAAGTTCTGCAACCTTATTGAAGTTTGCTACAAGACTGCTTGTTTCGGGAAGGCGGTTTTCGTTATAAGCGGTACGCAGAATTGCTACTCTGTGACCTGCACCCTTGAATTCGGGGGAGATGATGTTCTTTATATCGTCGGTTGTAACCGCGAAGGAAACGAGGGTGGGGGGGACGTCGAGCTTCTCAAAGCTTCCGGACATGGAGTCCTTACCGCCTATAGAGCCGATGCCGAGATCCTTCTGTGCTTTGAATGCACCGAGGAGGGCGGAAAGAGGCTTGCCCCATCTCTTGGCATCTACACCGGGCTTTTCAAAGTATTCCTGGAAGGTGAGATATACATCCTCAAAGGACGCACCTGTTGCGATAAGCTTACAAACAGATTCAACAACCGCAAGGTAAGCACCGTGGTAGGGGCTACGCTCGGTGATGAAGGGGTTGTAGCCCCAGGACATGAGAGAAACGGTAGAAGTATCGCCTGTTTCGGTGGAGATCTTATTTACCATTGCCTGGATGGGGGTAAGCTGATACTTACCGCCGAAGGGCATAAGAACTGTTCCTGCACCGATGGTGGAGTCAAATCTTTCACTCAAGCCGCGCTTACTGCAGGTGTTGAGGTCGGACGCAACTGCCTTATAGTTTTCCGTAAAGCTTCCTTCTACCTTCTTTGCATAGCATTCGGGCTTGGATGCTGTTATATTAATGTGCTTGGGAGCACCGTTACTGTTAAGGAATTCTCTGCTAAGATCAACGATGCTCTTGCCGTTCCAATGCATAACGAGTCTGGGCTCTGCCTGAACCTTCGCAACTACTGTTGCTTCAAGGTTTTCTTTATCTGCAAGCTCGCAGAAGCGTTCTACGTCCTTTGCTTCAACAACAACCGCCATTCTTTCCTGGGATTCGGAGATGGCAAGCTCTGTGCCGTCAAGGCCGTCATACTTCTTGGGAACAGAGTTAAGGTCGATCACAAGACCGTCGGCAAGCTCACCGATAGCAACCGAAACACCGCCTGCGCCGAAGTCGTTACAACGCTTGATAAGCTGAGAAGCTTCCTTGTTTCTGAAAAGTCTCTGAAGCTTTCTTTCCTCGGGAGCATTACCCTTCTGAACCTCTGCTCCGCAAGATTCAAGAGACTGGAGATTGTGGGACTTGGAGGAGCCTGTAGCACCGCCGCAGCCGTCACGGCCTGTTCTGCCGCCTAAAAGGATAACGATGTCACCGTCCTCGGGTCTCTCACGGCGAACGTTTTCAGCGGGAGCTGCTGCGATAACAGCACCGATCTCCATACGCTTTGCCGCGTAACCGTCATGATATATCTCGTCAACCTGACCTGTAGCAAGACCGATCTGGTTACCGTAGGAGGAGTAGCCTGCAGCTGCTGTGGTAACGAGCTTACGCTGGGGCAATTTACCCTCCATGGTTTCGGAAATGGGCTTTGTGGGGTCTGCCGCGCCTGTTACACGCATAGCGGCATAAACGTAGCTTCTGCCTGAGAGGGGGTCACGGATAGCACCGCCTATACAGGTTGCGGCACCGCCGAAGGGCTCGATCTCGGTAGGGTGGTTGTGGGTTTCGTTCTTGAAGAGAAGAAGCCATTTTTCGGTCTTACCGTCATGCTCAACGTCGATCTTAACGGTACAAGCGTTGATCTCCTCGGATTCATCGAGCTTTTCGAGCTTGCCTTCCTTTTTGAGATATCTTACTGCGAGAGTCGCGATATCCATTAAGCATACCGGCTTTGTTCTGCCTAATTCCTTACGGGTATTGATATAATCGTTATATGCGTCCTCTAAAAGCTTATCCTCAAAGGAAACGCTGTCTATCTCTGTTAAGAACGTGGTATGTCTGCAGTGGTCTGACCAGTATGTATCTATCATACGGATCTCGGTGATGGTGGGGTTGCGCTTTTCCTGTCTGAAATAGTCACGGCAGAAACGGATATCGTCAAGGTCCATTGCAAGACCGAGCTTGTTCATAAGCTCTGCAAGGGACTTATCGCACATATCGATAAAGCCTTCAACTACTGCAACCTCGGTGGGAATATCATATTCAACCTTAAGTGTTGCGGGCATTTCAAGGGCAGCCTCTCTTGCCTCAACGGGGTTGATAACGTATTTCTTGATTTTTTCGATATCTTCGGTTGAGAGCTTTCCGTAGAGTGCATAAACTCTTGCGGTACGGATCAAGGGACGCTCGCCCTGAGAGATTATCTGGATACACTGTGCGGCAGAGTCTGCACGCTGGTCATACTGACCGGGAAGATACTCTGTAGCGAAGATATAGGCATCGCCCATATCGGGAAGTTCGGCAAAGGTATCATCGAGCTGGGGCTCGGAGAAAACAGTC
Source organism: Oscillospiraceae bacterium (assembly GCA_015065105.1). Lineage (GTDB taxonomy): Bacteria > Bacillota > Clostridia > Oscillospirales > CAG-272 > RGIG7300. The sequence goes on from SVQZ01000027.1 coordinate 16,581, forward strand.
TTTTCTGCGTAGGAGAAAAGCTCCTCCTCGATACCTTCGCAATCATATCTGTTAAAGAGACGGACATTCTCAAGAGCATCGATGCCGAGAAGGGAAACTGCATCAGAAAGAAGAGCTCTTGCTTCATTGTCAAGTCCCGTTTTCTTTTCAACGTATATTCTGTAAACCATTTTGTCCTCCTATTTGAGAGCCGCTAATGCTCTCTTGCCTATATCGCTTCTGCGGTAAGCGTTTTCAAAGCTTACCTTATCAGAATAAGCATAGGCTTCCTTGATCGCATCCTCAAGGGTATCGCCTATCGCTGTAACGCCGAGTACACGGCCGCCGCCTGTAACTACCTTGCCGTCAGAAAACTTTGCGCCTGCAACGTAGATATCCTTGTTATCTTCCTTTGCGGGGAAGGTGATCTCAAAGCCTGTTTCATACTTGCCGGGGTATCCCTTGGACGCCATAACAACACAGCAAGCGGATGCATTCTTGATCTTTATCATATCCTCTGTAAGGTTACCGTCACGGCAAGCCTTCATAACAGAGAGAAGATCACATTCCAAAAGGGGAAGAACTACCTGAGTTTCGGGATCACCGAAACGGCAGTTATATTCGATAACCTTGGGACCGTCCTTGGTTATCATAAGACCGAAATAAAGGCAACCCTTAAAGCTTCTGCCTTCAGTGTTCATTGCATTAACGGTGGGAAGGAAAATCTTTTCCATACATTCCTTTGCTACAGCATCGGTGTAATAGGGGTTGGGAGCAATGGTACCCATACCGCCTGTATTAAGTCCCTCATCATTGTCAAGAGCTCTCTTGTGGTCCATGGAGGAAACCATGGGAACAACAACGTTACCGTCGGTGAAGGAGAGAACCGATACCTCAGGTCCTTCAAGGAATTCCTCAACAACGATGGAGCTTCCGCTCTCACCGAATACCTTATCCTCCATAGCCGCCTTGATCGCATCAACTGCTTCCTCGCGGGTCATTGCAATTACAACGCCCTTACCGAGAGCAAGACCGTCTGCCTTGATAACGGTTGGAATGGGAGCAGTTTTTATATATTCAAGAGCGGATGCCGCATCGGTGAATACCTCGTAGGTTGCGGTAGGAATGCCGTATTTCTTCATAAGGTTTTTGGAGAACACCTTACTGCCTTCGATGATCGCCGCTGCCTTATTAGGACCAAAGCAGGGAACACCTACAGCTTCAAGAGCATCAACACAGCCGAGAACCAACGGGTCATCGGGTGCAACTACTGCAAAGTCTATTTTGTTGTCGGTTGCGAACTTAACTATAGCGTCAATATCCTTTGCACCTATAGCCACAAGCTCAGCATCCTGCGCCATACCCGCATTACCGGGAAGGGCATATATCTTTTCTATTGATTTATTTTCTTTTAATTTCTTAATTATCGCATGCTCGCGGCCGCCGCCGCCAACTACTATGATGTTCATTACTTATTTACCTCGTTTTACAGGAATATTTCATTTCGGGCAATTAAAGATAAAACTATCGCCAACTCCACACCCGATAAGACGGGTCAAGGGGTCGGCCCCTTGTTAATGGTGGAAAAGTCTCATTCCGGTGAATGCCATTGCCATGCCGTACTTGTTACAGCATTCGATAACAACGTCATCACGGATAGATCCGCCGGGCTCTGCGATATATTTAACGCCTGACTTCTTTGCACGCTCGATATTGTCGCTGAAGGGGAAGAAGGCATCGGAGCCGAGAGCAACACCGTCGATGGTGGAAAGGTATGCTCTGATCTCTTCATCGGTAAGAGGCTCGGGCTGAGTGGTGAAATATTTCTGCCAGTTGCCGTCAGCACATACGTCTTCCTCGTTACGGTTGATATAACCGTCGATTACGTTATCGCGGTCGGGTCTGCCCAATGTGTCCTTGAAGGGAAGGTTGAGAACCTTGTCATACTGACGCATGAACCATGTATCTGCCTTACTTCCTGCAAGACGTGTACAGTGAACACGGGACTGCTGACCTGCACCAACACCGATAGCTTGACCGTCAACTGCATAGCAAACAGAGTTGGACTGTGTATATTTAAGAGTTATAAGAGCAACGATAAGGTCGCGCTGTGCTTCTTCGGGAAGATCCTTGTTTTCTGTAACGATATTTGTAAGAAGCTCACGGTTGATTTTAAAGTTATTTCTGCCCTGCTCAAAGGTGATTCCGTAAACCTGCTTGTGCTCAACCTCTGCGGGAACAAAATCGGGATCAATTTTAACGATATTGTAGTTACCCTTTCTCTTGGACTTGAGTATCTCAAGTGCTTCGGGCTCGTAGCCGGGAGCGATGATACCGTCGGAAACCTCACGCTTGATCATCTTTGCTGTAGTTACGTCACAAACGTCGGAAAGTGCAACCCAGTCGCCGAAGGAGCACATACGGTCTGTACCTCTTGCTCTTGCATAAGCACAAGCAAGGGGAGATTCGTCAAGGCCCTCGATATCGTCAACGAAGCAAGCCTTCTTGAGCTTGTCGGAGAGAGGAATACCAACTGCGGCAGAGGTGGGAGAAACGTGCTTGAAAGAGGTAACTGCGGGAAGACCGAGAGCCTCCTTAAGCTCCTTTACTAACTGCCAGGAGTTGAATGCATCAAGGAAATTTATAAAGCCGGGACGTCCGCAAAGGATCTCGATGGGAAGCTCACTTCCGTCATGCATAAAGATCTTTGCGGGCTTCTGATTGGGGTTACAACCGTATTTCAATTCAAATTCTTTCATTTTTCTGCTCCTATATATCTTACGAATTCTTGTTTATTGTGATAATTTCTTCTTCTGAACTGCAGAGGGAATGGGAGATAACAACAAGAGAAACCTTGTTATCTTCGTTTAAGTTTTTCCAGCAGATATCCGCAAGCTCCTTTGCGGTGTTGGGGAGTGTAACCTCTTCAGGCTCGCCGTAGAAAGAGGGGATGGGATTTCCGTCACACTTATATGTATGGATAAAATGTCCGATACCTGCTTCGGGAGCGTACTCATAGAAGAAACGCTGACATACCTCGGGACGTCCGTTTGCGCTCTTAAGTATAGAGAGCTTATATGTAAAGTCGCTGTGGTCCTCGTTATAGTTAACTATACCCGAAATTCTGGGTGTGAAGTTGGGGGCGTCGGGCTCGAATTCACGGGTACGAAGCGCCTCTTCGAAGGTCTTGCCCTCGTTTACAAAATCAAAAATAGTATTGGTCTGGTCGCCGTTTGTTATAATGTCTGTATTACCGTCATTGGCAGAGAGGTAGGGATTGTAGATGATAAGGCTGGGATCACGAAGCTTTGATTCATCGTAAGCCTTGGTACGCATACCGCCCTCAAACCATTCAAATACTCTGTTACGGCTGTTTTCACTTCTGCCCATAATGAAGTAAGCTATCATTGCAGACTTGCCGTCAGCAGACTTACCGATTACTATACCTCTGCCGGGATATGAATTTTCTGAAAGTAATTTCTTGAGATCAAATAATGCCATCTTTTTATTCCTCCGCTAATATATCTTTACAAACTTTTTCAACCGAAGCGGGGAGTATCTTCCATTCCGCTTGTTCCATTACACGCTTCTGCAGCATTTCGGGGGTATCGCCCTCCTCGATATAAACCGCCTTCTGCATGATTATCTCACCGCCGTCGGGAATCTCGTTTACAAAGTGAACGGTAGCGCCCGTAACCTTAACTCCGTAGCCGAGAGCTGCCTCGTGAACATGAAGCCCGTAGAAGCCCGCACCGCAGAAGGAGGGAATAAGGGAGGGGTGAACATTGATTATTCTCTTGGGGTATCTTGAAGTAAAGCTTTCGCTTAAAATGCACATAAAGCCTGCCAAAACGATAACGTCTATATCATTTTCTTCAAGCAATGCGATTATCTTACCTTCAAATTCCTCTTGGGTGGTCTTTTTTACCACCGCTGTTTTTATATCAGCCTTTGCGGCACGCTCAAGAGCATAAGCTCCTTCCTTATTGGAAATTACAAGCTCTATTATACCGCTTTTTATGATACCGTTTTGCTGTGCATCGATAAGAGCTTGAAGGTTTGTGCCTCCACCCGATACGAGAACGGCTATTTTACACTTGTTACTCATCATCAGCAAATTACTACAGGCTCGTCACCGCGGAAGGTCTCACCGATGATGTAAGCGTCCTCACCGTTTGCACGGAGGATCTCAAGTGCCTTATCAGCGTCTTCCTTAGCAACTACAACGCTCATACCAACGCCCATGTTGAAGGTGTTGAACATATCTCTTTCGGGAATATTGCCTGTTTTTGCGAGAAGGTCGAATATAGGAAGGACCTTGACCGCGGAGCGCTCGATCTTTGCACCGAAGCCCTCTGCCAGGCTTCTCGGAATATTTTCATAGAAGCCGCCGCCTGTAATGTGGGAAACTGCCTTAACCTTAACTTGGTCAAAGAGCGCAAGCATGGGCTTAACGTATATCTTTGTAGGTGTGAGAAGTGTTTCGCCTACAGACTTACCTCCGAGCTCTGCTACGGGAACCTTAATATCGTTCTTTTCAACGTCAAAAACCTTACGAACAAGGGAGAAGCCGTTGGAGTGAACACCGGAGGAGGGAAGTGCGATGATAACGTCACCTTCGGTCATTGTATTTTTGTCAACTATCTTACTGCGGTCAACCACACCTACGGTGAAGCCTGCAAGGTCGTATTCGTCGATGGGGTAGAAACCGGGCATTTCTGCTGTTTCACCGCCGATAAGAGCAGCACCTGACTGTACACAACCCTCAGCAATACCCGAAACGATCTCTGCAATTCTTTCGGGAACGTTCTTGCCGCAAGCAATATAGTCAAGGAAGAAAAGGGGCTTTGCACCAACGCATATAACGTCGTTTACACACATTGCAACGCAGTCGATACCAACTGTATCATGCTTGTCCATTAAGAATGCAAGCTTGAGCTTTGTGCCGACACCGTCGGTACCGCTTACAAGTACAGGTCTTTCCATTCCCTTAACGTCAAGCTCGAAGAGGCCTCCGAAGCCTCCGATATCACTAACTACACCGCTTGTCATTGTTTTTGCGATGTGGGTCTTCATCAATTCAACTGCACGGTAGCCGGCTGTAATATCAACGCCGGATTCCTTATAGCTTTCGCTGAAACTTTTCATAATCTATCTCCTTTTGTATTAAAAAGAATATTTTTCGCAGATTTCTTTGTCCGCTTCGTAAACCTTGGCGGTGTTCTTTGCTCTCATTTCGTCGAGCTTGGCAGCAAGCTCTGCATCCTCAATGGCAAGCATCTGAACGGCAAGGAGAGCCGCGTTTGCCGCACCGTTTATCGCAACGGTTGCAACAGGCATACCCGAGGGCATCTGAACTGTGGAAAGAAGTGCATCCATTCCGTCAAAGCTGGGGCCCTTTACGGGAATACCGATAACGGGAAGGGTGGTGTTTGCGGCAAAAGCTCCTGCAAGGTGAGCCGCCATACCTGCCGCACAAATTATTGCGCCGAAGCCGTTAGCTCTTGCGTTGAGAGCAAATTCTCTTGCCGCCTCGGGGGTACGGTGTGCGCTCATTACGCGAACCTCTGTGGAAACACCGAAATCCTTTAAGGTGTTCACAGCCTTTTCAACTACGGGCATATCGCTTGTACTGCCCATTATTACTGCAACTTTTCTCATTTTTCTCTATCCTTTTCTCAAATTATTTTACCTTGTAATAACAGCCGTTATAAATAAACAGGGCAGTCCTATTCTGCATAGGACTGCCCAGACGGTCGGCTTTATTCGCTCATATTTCCTTGTGGTTGATTCCACTTATCCGTCGGTAATAAAAGCGCTTTTCTTTACCCTTAAATTCTACCATAAAAATGTTTGAAAATTCAAGGGCTGAAATGTAAACAAAGCAAGTCCTAAACGATTATATATCCTTATAAGATCAGTTTGCCTTTGATTCACAGTAGATGCAACGGTAGATCCTTGATTCCTTATCGGTGAGCTTGAATACCTGATCGATACCCGGCTCAACGGAGGTGATGCATCTGGGGTTCTTGCACTTTATTACGTTTGTAATCTTATCGGGTAATTCGATATGGCGCTTTTCTGACAATTTGCCATTCTTAATGATGTTAACGGTTACGTCTGGAGCAACGTAGCCGAGAGCCTCGAAATTGAGGGTGATCTCGCCGTCGATCTTGATGATATCCTTCTTACCCATCTTGCCGCTGACAGCATTCATGATCATAGCTACAGGGCAGTTTAATTTCTTTAATTTGAGAACGCGGTAAACCTCCATAGCCATGCCTGCGGGGATATGGTCGATCACGAATCCGTTCTTGATAGAATCTATATTCATGCCTGCACCTCCAAAAGCTTCATTATGAGAGCCATACGAACGTTCTTACCGTTTGCGACCTGCTTGAAATAGCAGGCGCGGGGATCGTCGTCAATCTCGGTGGATATTTCGTTTACGCGGGGCAGGGGATGAAGGATACACATATCCTTCTTTGCATATTCCATCTTTTCGCGGTCAAGGATATAGCTGTCCTTCAAACGGATATAGTCAGCCTCGTTGAAGAATCTTTCCTGCTGTACTCTTGTCATATAGAGGATATCAAGCTTACCCATAACGGCACAGAGGTCTGTAGTCTGTTCATAGGTAATACCGTTCTTAATAAGCACGTCCTTCTTAATATAGCTCGGAAGCTTTAATTCGTCGGGAGAGATAAGAACTATATTGATGTTTTCATAACGGGAAAGAGCGGAGATAAGGGAGTGAACGGTACGGCCGAACTTAAGGTCTCCGCAGAAGCCTACTGTCAGATCGTGAAGTCTGCCCTTTTCGCGTCTTATTGTTAAAAGGTCGGTCAAGGTCTGTGTAGGGTGATTGTGGCCTCCGTCACCTGCATTAATGATCGGAACAGCGCTCTTCATCGATGCAACGAGGGGCGCGCCCTCCTTAGGATGGCGCATGGCAATAATATCCGAATAACAGGAAACTACGCGGATGGTATCTGCAACGCTTTCGCCCTTGGATGCAGAGGAACTGCTTGCCTCGGAGAATCCAAGCACACTTCCGCCCAAAGAGAGCATGGCCGACTCAAAAGAGAGTCTTGTTCTGGTGGAGGGCTCAAAGAAAAGGGTTGCTAATTTTTTATATTTACAAATGTCGCGGTATTTATCGGGGTTTGCAATAATATCGTCTGCCGTGTCAAGCAGCTCATCGATCTCTTCTGTGGTGAGATCTACAATGTCAAGTAAATGTCTCATAATTAACCTATCCAGCTTTCGTCAGAGGGATTTGCGCGGAATTTCTTAAGTCTTTCGATATCCTCGGGCTTGATGTAACCGATCTCGGCTGCTACCTCGCATACGGTGTCAAAATCTGTTAAGCTTGTGTTTACAACGTTAGCTGCAGCCATTCTGTCAAGACCCTTTTTCATACCGTAGGTGAAGATGGAAACAACGCCTAAAACCTCGGCACCTGCTTCGCGGAGCACGTCAACGACCTCAAGAACGCTGCCGCCGGTGGAGATAAGGTCTTCGATAACAACGACCTTCTGACCGGGAAGAAGCTTACCCTCTATCTGATTCTGTCTGCCGTGATCCTTGGCACCGGAGCGAACGTAACCCATAGGCATATCAAGCATATGCGCGGTTATAGCCGCGTGAGCGATACCTGCGGTGCTTGTACCCATAAGAACCTCGCACTCGGGGTAGAGCTCCTTGACCTTGGCTGCCAGGGAGGTCTCGATAAGTGTACGAACCTCGGGAGCTGTTAATGTAAGACGGTTATCGCAGTAAATCGGGCTCTTGATACCGCTTGCCCAGGTGAAGGGCTCGTCGGGACGAAGAAATACTGCTCCTATTGAAAGTAAACCTTTTGCAACTGCTTTATTCATAATATTTTCCTGCTTTCTGTATCAAAATAATTATTCTTTAGATTACAATAAACAATATGGTCGGGTATCTTTGTTTGCACTTGCTTCATACGAGCTTGGCAGCGGGTCCTACCCGCCTACGAATTCAGCTACGCATCTTCTGTATGCCGCAACGGGGTCATCTGCCGCTGTGATAGGTCTGCCCACAACGATATAGTCCGAGCCTATCTCCTTTGCCTTTTCGGGGGTGGTAACGCGAACCTGGTCTCCGATATCGCCGTCAGCAAAGCGTACACCGGGGGTAACCGTTAAAAACTCCTTGCCGCATCTGTCCTTAACCTTGCTTGCCTCAAGGGGAGAGCAAACAACACCGTCAAGACCTGCAAGCTTTGCATTGTGAGCATAGTGCATAACTACCTCGTCGATGGGTTTGTTGATAAGAAGATCGTTTTCCATTCTCTCCTGGCTTGTGGAGGTAAGCTGGGTAACGGCGATAAGAAGGGGACGGGTGCCGTCGGGACGGGTAAGGCCCTCAAGAGCCGCTTCCATCATCGCAATAGTACCGCTTGCATGGAGGTTGCACATATCAACGTCAAGAGCGGAAAGAACCGCCATAGACTTTTTAACCGTATTGGGAATATCGTGGAGCTTCAAGTCGAGGAATATCTTATGTCCTCTTCTCTTTAATTCTCTTACTATTTCGGCACCTGCCGCATAGTAAAGCTCCATGCCTATTTTTACATAGGGCTTTTCTTCTTTAAAGTTATCCAAAAACTCAAGTGTTTTTTCCATAGAGGAAAAATCACAGGCAATGATTACGTCGCGTCCCATCAGTGTGCGCCTCCTATTATATCTGATAATTTTTCTATTTTGTATTTTTCCATTACACGGGGAAGGTCGTTTATGATATCACGGCAGGCATATGGGTTAACAAGATTTGCGGCGCCTACCTGTACTGCGCTTGCACCGGCAAGCATCATTTCAATAACGTCATTTGCTGTGGATACACCGCCCATACCGATTATCGGGATCTTTACCGCTTCATATACCTGATATATCATACGAAGGGCAACGGGGAATATGGCAGGGCCGGAGAAACCGCCCATTTTATTGGCTACAACAGGCTTTTTTGTGCGAAGATCTATACGCATACCGAGAAGGGTATTTATCATAGAAATACCGTCTGCGCCCGATTCCTCGCAAGCCTTTGCAATGGATACGATATCGGTTACGTTGGGGGAAAGCTTGATGTAAACAGGCTTATCGGTTACAGCCTTGCAGGCCTTGGTTACCAATGCCGCGTTTTCCGGGCTTGTACCGAATGCCATACCGCCGTTATGAACGTTGGGACAGCTTATGTTTACTTCAAAGATCCCTATATCTTCTTCCTTACTTAACTTTTCAACGGTGTAGCTGTAATCTTCTACGGAAAAACCGCTTACGTTAGCCACGACCTTTTTGTTATATACCTTTCGCATCTTGGGAAGCTCCTCGGCAATAACCTTTTCCACTCCGGGATTCTGAAGACCGACAGAGTTGATCATTCCCGAATAGCATTCTGCGATTCTGGGTGTGGGGTTACCGAAACGGGGATCCTTTGTTGTTCCCTTGAAGGAAAATGAGCCTAAAATGTTGATATCGTAAAGCTCTGCGAACTCATAGCCGAAGCCAAAGGTTCCGCTGGCGGGAATAATGGGATTGTCAAGCTCCCAGCCCGAAAGGTTTACACGAAGATCCTTCATCACTTACCCTCCTTATCCCAGAGAATCTCATCGGAATCAAGCACGGGACCTTCCTTACAGATCCTCTTGTTTCCGTATATGGTCTTGCAGCTGCAGCCCATACAGGCACCGAAGCCGCAGCCCATTCTTTCCTCAAAGGAAAGCTGGCCCTTTTTGTCTGTTGCGTTGTAAAGCGCCTTTAACATAGGCTCGGGACCGCAGGCACAGTAGTCGGAAAAATCTGTTTCTTCGAGAGCGTTTGTTACGAATCCCTTGATACCTGCCGAGCCGTCAACCGTTGTTATCTTAACGTCACAGCCCAGGGCCTCAAATTCTTCCTTATAGAATATTTCTTTTGCGGTATTGAAGCCTAAAATTGCGGTGACCTTCTTGCCCTTTTCAATAAGAGCCTTTGCGGTGCCGTACATGGGAGGAACACCCACTCCTCCGCCTATGACAACAGGTTCATCACCGCATTTATCGGGATCAAAGCCGTTTCCGAGACCGCAAAGCAGATCGAGCTCCTTGCCCTCGCTCATTTTGCTCATAGCCTCGGTGCCCTTGCCCACGACCTTGTAAATTATGGTAAGCTCGCCTTCCTTATAGTCACATACCGAAATGGGGCGGCGAAGAAACATACCCTCAAGAGCAATATTTACGAACTGACCGGGTCTGGTAAGAGCGGATGTATCTCCCGACAAGCGCATAAGGAATATGTCGCTTGTCAGGGGCTTATTTTCTGATATTTGATATATACCTTGCTTCATTATTTCACCTTAGGAATCTATTGTGGAGATGCAGAGGGTGGTCTCCTCGAGTACGTCAAGAAGCACGCGTACCGTGTCAAGAGCGGTAAACATTGTTACGTTGTTTTCAGCTGCACAGCGGCGGATGGCAAAGCCGTCGGAGGTGTGTGAATCCTTATTGATGTCACGGCTGGAGATAACGTAATTTACGTGACCCTGACGGATCGAGCGAAGGATCTCGTCACTGCCCTCGCTTATCTTCTTCATAACGTGGGTACGGATGCCGTTTTGCTTCAGAAAGTTTGCGGTACCGCTGGTAGCCTCAATGTTGAAGCCGAGGTTATAGAAGCGGCGGATAAGGGGAAGAGCCTCTTCCTTATCTGCATCGGAAATGGAAACGAATATTGTGCCGTAGTTTACTACGTTCATGCCCGAGGACTGAAGTGCCTTGTAGAGCGCACGGGTAAGCTTATCGTCATAACCGATAGCCTCACCTGTGGACTTCATTTCGGGTGAGAGGTATGCGTCAAGACCTCTGATCTTTGAGAAGGAGAATGCGGGAACCTTAACGTACCATCTCTTCTTTTCTTCGGGATAAACAACTGTGATACCCTGATCCTTCAAGGTCTCGCCGAGCATGACCTTTGTACCGATATCTGCCAAAGACCAGCCTGTAGCCTTGGAAAGGAAGGGAACTGTTCTTGAGGAACGGGGGTTGACCTCAATTATATATACGTCCTCGTTCTTATCAACGATGAACTGGATGTTGTAAAGACCTACGATGCCGATACCAAGACCGAGACGCTTGGTATAATCAAGAATGGTCTCCTTGACCTTTTCGCTTACCGAGAAGGTAGGATATACCGAGATAGAGTCACCGGAGTGGATACCCGTTCTTTCAACGTGCTCCATTATACCGGGAACGAATACGTCCTTGCCGTCGCAAACTGCGTCAACCTCCAATTCCTTACCGAAGATATATTTATCAACGAGTACGGGGTTGTCAGAGTCAAGCTTGATAGCTGTGTTGAGGTATGTGCGCAGAGCTTCCTCGTTTGCAACTATCTGCATTGCACGTCCGCCGAGAACGTAGCTGGGACGAACGAGTACGGGATAGCCGATCTCCTCTGCGGCTTTTACACCTGCCTCGATATCTGTTACCGCCTGACCCTTGGGCTGAGGAATGTCAAGCTCATGAAGGATCTTTTCAAAGGAGTCTCTGTTTTCTGCACGCTCGATAGCGTCAAAATCTGTACCGATAAGCTTAACACCGTGCTTCATAAGAGGTTGTGCAAGGTTGATAGCGGTCTGACCGCCCAGGGACGCAACAACACCGAGGGGCTTTTCGAGCTCGATTACGTTCATAACGTCCTCAACGGTGAGGGGCTCGAAATAAAGCTTATCACTTACGGTATAGTCGGTAGAAACCGTTTCGGGGTTATTGTTTATGATAATTGCCTCGTAGCCCGAGCTCTTGATGGTCTGTACAGCGTGAACGGTGGAGTAGTCGAATTCTACACCCTGACCGATACGGATAGGACCGGAACCGAGTACGATGATCTTCTTTCTGTCAGATACGATGGATTCATTTTCCTTTTCGTAGGTGGAGTACATATAGGAAACGTAGCCGTCGTACTCGCCTGCGCAGGTATCTATCATCTTATAAACGGGGAAGAGACCGTTGTCTTTTCTGAACCTGTAAATTTCGGGTTCGGGTGCGTTCCATACTTTAGAGATAAATTTATCGGATATACCCATTCTCTTTGCTTTGTACATGGTGTCATAGTCAAAGGGATTGGCGGTGAGAACGTGCTCGAAATCTATGATATTTTTATATTTTTCAAGGAAGAGCATATCTATCTGCGTTCTGTCGCAGATAACACCGAGGTCAACACCGAGTCTGATAAGCTGTGCAATAGCAAAGATACGGTCATCTGTACCGTCCTTGATATAGTCAAGGAGCTGGTCGGTGCTCATTTCATCAAACTTTGCCATATGGAGGTGGCAAACGCCGATCTCAAGGGAGCGTACCGCCTTGAGAAGACATTCTTCGAGGGTACGGCCTATGCTCATTACCTCACCGGTAGCCTTCATCTGTGTTGAAAGCTTGTTTGAAGCCGTTGCGAACTTATCGAAGGGGAAGCGCGCAACCTTTGCTACAACGTAGTCAAGGGCAGGCTCGAAGCAAGCGGGTGTGGTGGAGAGCATGATCTCGTCGAGGTTGAGACCCACTGCTACCTTTGCGGTGATCCTCGCAATGGGATATCCGCTCGCCTTGGATGCAAGAGCGGAGGAACGGGATACACGGGGGTTTACCTCAATGAGGTAATAGTCAAAGGACTGGGGGTCAAGTGCGAACTGTACGTTACAGCCGCCTTCTATTTCAAGTGCGCGGATTATCTTAAGGGCGGAATCGCGGAGGATATGATATTCCTTGCTTGTAAGTGTCTGGCAGGGAGCAACAACGATAGAGTCGCCTGTATGGATACCGACGGGGTCGATGTTTTCCATAGAGCATACGGTGATAGCGGTGTCATTGGAGTCACGCATTACCTCAAATTCTATCTCCTTATAGCCCTTGATGCTCTTTTCAACAAGAACCTGGGAAACGGGAGAGAGTGCGAGGGCGTTCTTCATTATGGAAACGAGCTCCTCCTCGTTATCCGCAAAGCCGCCGCCTGTACCGCCGAGGGTGAATGCAGGGCGGAGCACAACGGGATAACCGATCTTTTCTGCTATCTCCTTGCCCTCTTCTATTGTGTTTGCTACGTCGGAGGGAAGTACAGGCTCGCCGAGATCAAGACAAAGCTCCTTGAAGAGCTCTCTGTCCTCTGCGCGCTCGATCGATTCGCATTTTGTACCGAGAAGCTGTACACGGCATTCGTCAAGAATGCCCTTACGAGCCAACTGCATTGCAAGGTTAAGACCTGTCTGACCGCCAAGTCCGGGGATGATGGCATCGGGTCTTTCATAACGGAGGATCTTTGCTATATACTCAAGGGTAAGGGGCTCCATATATACCTTGTCCGCGATGGTGGTATCTGTCATTATTGTAGCGGGGTTGGAGTTGCAAAGGATCACCTCGTAGCCCTCTTCTTTAAGTGCAAGACAGGCCTGTGTGCCTGCATAGTCAAATTCGGCAGCCTGACCGATAACGATAGGACCGGAGCCGATAACAAGTATTTTCTTTATATCCGTTCTCTTAGGCATTTTCCTTCTCCTCCTTCATCATCTTTACAAACATATCGTAAAGGTTTTCACAGCCCTCGGGACGTACTGTATTGTCAACCTCGAACTGTACCGCAAACATATTATCCTTTACACATTCAACACCGGCGATCGTTTCCTCGATAACGTTTTTATGGGTAACGGTAAGCTCTGTTTTGTCAATGCTTTCGGGATCTATTGTATAAGAATGTATCTGATTTACAACGTCAACACGGTTGTTTTTAAGATTTCTTACAGGATGGCTTCCTCCTCCGTGGCCGAACTTCATCTTATAGCATTTTGCACCGTATGCCATGCAGATAAGCTCAAATCCGAGGGAGATACCGAACATGGGGTACTTACCCTTGAGCTCCTTGATAAGCTCGATAACAACGGGAACGTCTGCAGGATCACCAGGACCGTCCGAGATGATGATACCGTCGGGATTCATGCCTTCGATGATCCTTGCCTCCATGTTATAGGGAACAACGGTAACGTTACAGCCTCTTGCGTTAAGCTCCTTTACAACGCTTAACTTTGTACCGCAGTCAACTACAACAACGTTATATTTCGGATTGAAGGTTCTTGAATACCATCTCTTCTTGCAGCTTACTCTTGCAACAGCATCGCGGGGAAGCTCGTGGGTATTCATATATTCAAGTGCTTCTTCCTTGGGCTTGTCTGCGTTGCATATATATACCTTACAGCTTCCGTTGTCTCTTATTTTACGGGTCAGCATTCTGGTATCCACTCCTGCAATTGCGGGAATATGATTCTCTTCAAGGATCTCGGAAAGTGTCTTTGTGTATCTGAAGTTAGAGGGCGAATCGTTATATTCGCGAACTATAAGACCGCCTATTGTGGGGGTCTTTGTTTCAAAATCCTCTTCGGCGATACCGTAGTTACCGATGAGGGGATAGGTCATAAGGACCATATCGTCGGTATAACCGGGGTCGGATATGACCTCCTGGTAGCCTACCATTGCGGTGTTTAAAAGAAGCTCGCACATTGCCTCCTTTGTTGTGTCGCCGAATCCGAAGCCGTAGTATTCCTGACCGTCCTCGGTTACTATCTTTCTATCATATTTGATTGCCATACTAACCTCCTGTTATATACTGTCATTAAACATTCTCCCTTAACCTCTTTTCCCGCGAAGGGAGTGCTTTTGCCCATCGAGATAAAGCTGTTAGGGTCTATTGTGTATTTTCTGTTTGTTGATAAAACCGAGAAGCTTCCTTCCTTTGCCTTTATTCCGAAGCGCTTACGGGGATTTATCACCATAAGCTCGAGAAGCTTTTCTATTGTTATTATGCCTTTTTCCACAAGCTCTGTGTACATTATGGCAAAGGCTGTTTCGATTCCCGTGATACCCATGGGGCTCTTTTCGAGTCCAAGCGATTTTTCTTCAAGAGTATGGGGCGCATGGTCTGTTGCTATCATGTCTATCGTGCCGTCTATTATACCTTGTCGCAGCGCCTCCATGTCCTCGCGGGCTCTTAAGGGGGGATTCATCTTGAATCTTGCATCCTCCTGCAGGTCATCGTCACACAGCACCAGATAATGCGGTCCTGTTTCGCAGCTTACCGGCAAGCCTTCGGCTTTCGCTTTTCTTATAAGCTCAACGCTTTCCTTTGTGGATATATGGCATACGTGGTAATCGCATCCCGTTTCACGTACAAGCTTAAGATCTCTTTCTATCTGCTTATATTCGCTTTCGTTTGATATTCCCCTGTGTCCGTGAGCTCTCTGATAAGCTCCTGAGTTTATATATCCTCCGAAGAGAAGGGAATTGTCCTCGCAATGGGCGGCTATGATCCTGCCGAGAGATTTTGCCTTGAGCATTGCCTTTAGCATCATCTCATCGTCCTGCACGCCTCTTCCGTCATCCGAAAAGGCGCATATCTTATCTGCCATGCCCTCCATATCCGCAAGCTCTGTACCTGCCTCGCATTTTGTTATGGCTCCGTAAGGGTGAACTCCTATTACGGCATCCTTTTCGATTATATCCGTTTGCATTTTAAGGTTTTGGGGCGAGTCGGGTACGGGATTCAGATTAGGCATACTGCAAACGTCGGTATATCCTCCCTTGGCGGCTGCCGCAGTTCCCGTGGCTATGCGTTCTTTCATAGAAAAACCCGGCTCTCTCAGATGTACGTGAACATCTAAGAAACCGGGAGAAAAAATACAATTATCAAATTCGCAAAGAACCTCTTCGCCCATAGGCTCGCAAGAGGCTTCTGTACCCTTGATATATATGTCACGGGAGGAAATTACGTCATCAATTAAACAAAGTGCGTTTTTTAATTTGATCTGCATTGTTTTTCCTCCTTTTATATACTTAAAACGGTAATAAAAAAATCCTGCCCTTCGGCAAGATACAATTCTGCAACAAATCCGGCCTTTGTTTTGCAAAAACCGCCTGTATTAAATCAGATCTTGCCGGCATCTCTGTACCGCATTTAAAGACTGGAACAAGTATAGCACAAACCGATGCCTTTGTCAATAGGATTTCGGAATAATATTGTGCCTTAATATAATATATTATAAGGTAGGAAACTGTCAGGGGCATTTTGAAAATAAAACAGAAAAAATCTGTTACGTTTTTGTTGATTTTTTGTGCATTTTTGTGCAAATTGTTTATTAAAATTATCTCGGAAAGTTAATTTTGGATTTTCTGTTAACTGTTTTTAGAGAATTTATACAAACTTTAAACAAACTATTGACAAAGCAAAGATTTTGAGTTAAAATAATGGCAGTGTGCTATAAAAATTTTACAAAGGAGAGTAAAGAACTTATGAAATGCACAAAGAAGATTCTGGCCGTAATGTTAACTCTCTGCATGCTCCTTCCTCTTATCCAGGTAGGATCCTTTGCAGCAAGTTACACCATCACCTTTGATGCTGATGGCGGCGAACTCGTAGGTCCCGCGACTTACGACGTGAACGTTGGCGACTTCTACGTTGATATTTTCGGCGAAGAAGCTCCCAAAGCAACAATGGAAGGCTACAACCTCGTTGGTTGGTTCTGCGAAAAGTGGAACTACTGGCTTGATATGGATCCTACTTCCTACTTTGCAGTTAACGAAGATATTACCTTCGTAGCAATTTGGGAAGAAGCTCCCGTTGAGCCCGATGAACCCATTGTTCCCGACGAACCCGTTGAGAAGGATTGGACAATGTACTTCGATCCCGACGGCGGCGAAATGGTTGGTCCTACAGAGTATGGTATCAACACCGGCGATTTCTACGAAGATATCTTTGGTGAAACCATTCCTCAGGCTGTTCTTGAAGGCTACAAGCTTATCGGCTGGTACCTTGAAAAGTACAACTTCACACTTACTGACGGTGACGTTGTAGGCGGCGGCTACTATGCAGTTGCTGAAGACAGCTACTTTGTAGCACTTTGGGAAGAGGCTCCCGTTGAGCCCGATGAACCCATTGTTCCCGACGAACCCGTTGAGAAGGATTGGACAATGTACTTCGATCCCGACGGCGGCGAAATGGTTGGTCCTACAGAGTATGGTATCAACACCGGCGATT
>SVQZ01000059.1 GCA_015065105.1 Oscillospiraceae bacterium
GCGGAAAAGTGTGAAAAAGCACCGTGAACTCAATGTTTACGGTGCTTTTGAATACTTATTCAGCTATATGCGGAGAATAAAATGTAAATTTTAGTATTTATAAAGTGGAGCAAACAACTATTATAAATAATTATTTCACACGTCCGACCGAGTTTTTCGACAGTCTGAAAGGACTGCATTTGCAGTCCTTTTAGTTTATCATACAAAAAACTTAACGCTTTTGTGAGAGACACCGGAAAGGGAGGCTCGTGCCCGCATGGCGGCGCTTTTCAGTATAACAATATTTTTACGAAATAAGCGGCATAACCCAAAAGCAGAACAACACCTGCCCGGCGATGGAGCTTTCCTTTAACAGAGAACAACCAAAGCAATACTCCTGCGGCAATCGAAACTATAAAGTCGAAAACAAACTCCTTTGCAAATGGAACGGGTATTATCAAAGAGGAAAGACCTATAACAAAAAGGATGTTAAAGATGTTACTTCCGACGATATTACCTATGGCGATATCCGCGTTACCCTTTCTTGCGGCTGTAACAGAGGTGAAGAGCTCGGGAAGGGATGTGCCGAGTGCAACTATCGTAAGGCCGATAAATCTTTCGCTGAGACCGATCTTTTGTGCTAAGAAGGTTGCGGTATCAACAGTGAATCTACTTCCGAGGATAACAACACCGAGACCCACAGCCGTAAGTAAAATCGCAATGGGTGTGGAAAGATCTTTTACTTTTTCCGGTTCCTCCTTGTTCTTTTTTGCTGAAATTATAAGATATGTTATATAAGCGGAAAATACAACAAGAAGGATAATACCTTCATATAATTCTACAACTCCGTCCAAACCTAAAAGCAAAAGAAGGAGGGTTATAGCTATCATAAAAGGCGTATCTATTTTAAGTATGGACCTTGAAACAGCTATGGGGATGATAACGGTAGTCAAACCTAAAATGATAAGAACGTTAAGGATATTACTTCCGACAACATTTCCGATAGTAATATCTGCGCTGCCCCCGAAAGCTGCCGTTATGCTTACCGCCGACTCGGGGGCGCTTGTACCCATCGCAACAACAGTAAGTCCTATGATGAGCTGAGGGATCTTAAATTTTGCCGCGATACTTGCCGCACCGTCAACAAACCAATCCGAGCCCTTTGCGAGCATTATAAAGCCTAAGACTAAAAATAAAATATTGAGTATAACAGCTAACATTATTTTGTTCCGGTTGAACCGAATCCTCCTTCGCCTCTTACTGTGTCGGAAAGCTCGTCGGATTCCTCGTATTCAACTGAAAGGAAGGGCGCGATGACCATCTGGGCTATTCTTTCGCCCGGTTCAACGCTTTGTTTGTTTTTTGAATGATTGTACAGGCAGACCATTACCTCACCGCGGTAATCTGCATCTACTACACCGACCTTATTTGCGGGAGCAAGACCCTTCTTTGAAGCAAGTCCGCTTCTTGCGTATATGAGACCTACATAGCCTGCAGGTATCTCCATTGCAATTCCTGTGTGGAAAAGATAGCTTTCTCCCGAAGCGAGAGTTATTGTCTTTTCCTCTGCATTATAAAGGTCGGCACCTGCGCTGTAGGGTGAGCCGTAAGAGGGAACTGCCGCCCTTTCATTTAACCTTTTGAATCTAACCTTCATCGTCTTCTTCCTTTTCTTTGGTTCTCACGGCGGAACTTCGCCTTAAACGTAGTATGTCTGGGTCTCTTGTGACGTTTAATTACCTGTGTGATATTTCTCACGTCTCTTCGCGTAAGGATGAGCTTGTCATCAAGACGCTCGGTTACCTCAAGAAGCTTGTCCGATCGCACAAGCCAGGGATAGTTATGGGTGAACCTCACCTTAATATCCGTGAAAACAACATAATTATATATGGGAACGTTTGTTATTCCCGCCTTTTCAAGAGCTCTTTTGAGTGCGGCGGCATGGGTCTGGTTCTGATAATAAGGATTTTCAAAAAATCTTTCCTTTTTACCGTAACGCTGACACCAGGGGCCGTCCTTCGGGGTGTCGATTACACCCTTACTGCCCTTGACCTCTATAACCGAGACACCGCCCCGTGTTATACAAACGATATCTACCTCGGTATCGAATACCCCTTCCTTTGTGGGGACGGGAAAATAAAGATTTTTCATTACTCTGTCAGAACCGAAGGCGCTGCGGAGCATCTCGTATATGAAGTACTCTCTGTCTCTGCCGTATTGCAGCATTCTTGCGGCATTCATCCGGCCCATGAGCATCATCATATAATATACGATGAACAGAGTAAGCCCTATAATGCCGAGTATTAAAAATAATAAAAACAGTATTTTCATATCTTTGTTTTAAAAAAGCAGGTTGAACCGCCAGCGGACAACCTGCTTTAAAGTCATTTGTTATCAGTTATCGCTTGCAAGCTGATCGAGGTAATTAACAACGTCGCCTACGGTGATAAACTTATGAATATCCTCATCATTGATTTCGATATCAAACTTTTCTTCGCAAAGAAGAATAAGATCGGCAAGCTCAAGTGAATTTACACCGAGGTCATTTACAAGCTCAGCCTCAAGAGTAATAACGTCAGCCTCTACCTGCATTTCTTCCATAAGAATCTCTTTAACCTTCTCAAACATAATAATATCTCCTTTTATATAGTCTTATTTAATTAAAAATCTTTTGATTTTTCTTGATGTTGTCTTTTCGAACTCTACAGTTCTTATTTCTATTTCTCTTACCTGCTTAAAGCTGGGAAGATTACGGTTTACCTCGAAGATCTGTTCCTTAACTGCTTCATGGATCTTTTCAACGGGGGTGTCTGCCCCTACAACGTCGAAATTGGGATATACGATAGCGGTGATAACGATCTCATTGTTTGCGTTTTCTCTGCCGATAACAACGCACTCTGCAATTCTGTCGCAGGAGGCAAGGTGCTCTTCGATCTCCTCGGGGAATACGTTCTTACCGTTACTCAAGATAATAACGTTCTTCTTTCTTCCGGTGATATGGATCGCACCCTTATTATCGATGAAACCGATATCTCCTGTACGGAAATATCCGTCCTCGGTGAATACCTCGGCAGTCGCTTCGGGGTTCTTATAATAACCCATCATAACGTTATCGCCCTTTACAAGGATCTCGCCCGTTTCTTCCTCGGGGGACTTATCGATCTTAACGTCACAGCCGTAAACGGGGGTGCCGACAGAATGAAGGATTATATTGTTAGGACGGTTTACCGCAACAAGGGGAGCACATTCGGTTATGCCGTAGCCCTCGATTATGGTAATACCAAAGGTCTCAAAATCCTTTACAAGCTGGGGAGAAAGGGGCGCACCGCCGCAGATGATACTGCGGAGATTTCCGCCGAAGCCCTCTTTGATCTGGGCAAATAACTTATCTCTTAAGTCGATACCCACCTTTAAAAGAGCATTGCTTAATTTCATAGCAAACTTAACCTTCTTGGTCATGCCCTTTTTATCTATTTCAGCCCATATTCTCTTGTACATGGTTTCAACGTAAAGAGGAACGAGCACAAGGGTATTGGGTTTGAAATATGCGAAGGATTTCATAGTGTTCTTAAGACCGTCGTTGATGAACACCTGACCTCCTATATTTGAAAGCGCTAAATGTGCACAGGTGCACTCATATGTGTGATGGATGGGGAGTACCGAAACAAAGGTGTTACGGTAATCGCATTCCATGGACTGACAGGATGAGTTTGTTGCTGCGGTAAGATTCTTTTGTGAGAGCATAACACCCTTACTTGTACCGGTGGTGCCGGAGGTGAAAAGAATAGCCGCAAGCTTTTCCATATCGATCTCATGATCGATATATGTGCGGTTTCCTGCATCCAGCTCCTCCTTACCGATATCAAGCATCTTTTGGTAGGTTACTACCTTTTCGCTTTCTTCCTCTTCCTGATCGGGAGATATCGGTATAAAATATCTTACGCAGGGCATTTTTTCTGCAACCGATAAAAGCTTTTTATTGAAGCTCTTTGTATATACGATAGCTTCAACCTCTGCAAGAACGCAGAAATTTGCGATCTGATCAAGCTCTAATTCACGGTCGAGAGGTACTATTACACCGCCTCCGTTTACGGTGGTATAATAAGTGGTCATATAAGCGGGACGGGTATCACCGATAACTGCGATATGCTTACCCATGAGTCCCATTTTTTCAAACGCGGTACCCAAACGGTTCATATGATCAAGCTGATCGTTGTGGGTAAAGGTTATGATTTCTTTATTCTCTTTGTACTGATAAAGAGGTTTGTCGCCATATACTTTTGCGTTGCCCACGATAAGATCGCGAAGATCCTTTATGAATCTGGGCTCAACTACACGCTTGATAGGCTTTGGCATATATCTGCCTCCTTATAATAATTATAGTAGGTTTTGCTAAAGATATTATATAGAATTCTTTACCTCTTGTCAATACCTATTGGGGGCATTTTCCTGTTCCGTATTTGTTGATATCAATAATATGGAAAATTGTTTACAAACCGTTTTTTATGTGGTAAAATAATCATAATATAAAATTTAAACTATAGAAAGTATATTATCATGAATACGAAAAAATACATTATAAGAGCTTTTATCATAATAGGCATAGTTTTAGCTGTGCTTACCGTTGTATCGCTGATATTATGGGCGGTATCGGGCAGGACCAAGGCGGAGCCTGAATACGATTACGATTTTTACGAGCCGGATTTTGCCCTTGATATAAACGATTATCCGGAATATCTTGAAAAGGACAGATCTATAAAATATACCGATGAAACAAGACAGCAGATCGAGATAACCGAAGATAACTATAAAAAACAGGGTGATACCGCCGAATTCTTCTATAAATATTTCAAGGCTGTAAAGGAAGGCGACCATGAGGCTTATAACTCTCTATTCGAGGATAAGTACTTCAAAAAGAGGGACAAGCAGAGCAGGTTTACAAAGCAGATGGTTTACGATATCGATCTTCGCTTTATGTCAAAAACAGAAATAGACAATGATACCGATGCCGTACAATATACCCTGAAGTACAGTATCTACCGTAATGACGGTACCTTCAGAGAGGATATCGGCAGCGATATGTCAAGAAAACAGTTTATAACCGTTTATTATAATTTGAAAACGGGTGAAGCGAAGATACACAATATACAAACAGAATACTATTTAAACTAAAAAGGGACTTTTGCAAGTCCCTTTTCAGACTGTCGAAAAAGTCGGTCGGACGTGTGAAGAAATTCTTTTTTTAAGTTTAAGACGCCCAATAAATTAATTAGAAAATAAGCTTCACAACTCCTGATAAAGTTGAATAACTATTCAATAGC
>SVQZ01000005.1 GCA_015065105.1 Oscillospiraceae bacterium
AGCCCATATTTTTCATACTCAGGTCGAATATCTGCTCTGCCATTGAGTAGAAAACGTTAGATTGACCTATCATGAAATATACGTCACCGATAAGAACGTTATTGAAGGTAATATTCTGATTTGCACCTGCAACGTAAAGAGGCTGACCAACGGTAGTATAAGAGAAGGTGGTATCAAAGGTCGCCTTCCAGAAGCCGAGAGAATCTACAGAGGCACTTGCGGTTTTTCCCGCAAAGGCAACGTAAACGTTACCGCTTGAGGGGTCCGCAGTTCCCCATACCGAAAGGGGCTCATCCCTTTGAAGTATCATATTATCCGAAAATGCCTTTGAAACAGCAATATTCGTTGCCGCACCCGGTGTCGGCTCAGGTGCGGGTTCAGGAGAAATATCCGCCACTCTGCAATAATCCACAAACGCAACCCCGGGCATACCGTAGCTGTTGCAGAGATTAATGGTATTCGGGAAAAAGGCTTCGGTATTTCGGTTATATCTCACACCCCAGAGCTTGTATGAGCCTGAGGAAACGGCAATAGTATTCGATCCCGTAATAATTTGTCCGTCATAGGGTATCCACAAAAGCGAATTACCGTTCTGTATAAAGAGCTCCACACCCTTAACCATACCCGTACCGTCAGCGGTGGTAAGTCCGCTTCCAACGTGAGCAAAGCTAAGAACAGCTGTTGTGTTGCTTGTATATTCAACACCTGTAAGCCTCGGGCCCAGGGTATTGTCCACAGTTTTAGTGCCGAATTTCTGAGCAAGCACGGCATCGCTTAATCTGATAGCGTTGAAATGCTTGACGTACGGATGGATATTATTCGCCCACGTTCTGTCCGCCCAAAGGTCGGAAGAGGAAATAACGTAGGAGTTTGTCAAAATCTGAGGGATAGTACCAAGCTCTGCTCTTACTCCGCCCGTATCAAGATAAGCAGGTGTTCCGCTATCGTCATAGCACGCAGGGAATTCTATCATATATACGGGGAAATCAGAGTTACCGAAATTATTTCGGAAATAGGTCATAAGCTCGGTAAACTGATGTGAAAAACTGTTTTCATATTCAATTCCGTATATCTCACGGAGATTCGCATGGTCGCTTTCACCCTGATACCATATTATACCCGCCGTTGAGAAATTTCTTAAAGGATATATCTGCTGGTTATATGCAAATCTCGTCTTCATGCTCGGAGTATTCATAGTACTGCTGAGATAATAGTAATACGTGCCGCTTGCCGTATCAAGCCTATCGTGACCCCATTTATCCGCCAATTCATTGGGAGCAAAGGTTATAAGGGGATAGCCCGATGCATCTATCTCTATCACACCCACGGGAACGTCGCTCTGATTCGTCATGTTATAGGCAAAGAGATAACCGAGAGCCGAGAAGGAATCGGTGCTTATAGCAACGCGGTCATAATTCTGAGCAGTGGGAAGAGGGGTAATATGAGGCAGGGTCTTTGCTCCGATATCCGAGGGCTTCATCCATTTGCCGCCGTTATACACATCGGTATAAAGGGTGGTCGTTCCCTGCGCTACGTTTCCGCCGAGATATGAATAATCGGTGCTTGAAATACGGTAGAAGCGCATATTTCTTGCATCACTGAAATCATAGGTAAGGGTATTAAGAGCGCCCGTTACCGAAAGGTCACATATAAGCTCAGCCATTGAATAGAAAACGTTGGACTGACCCATTATGTAGTAAACATCGCCTACAAGTACGTTCTTAAATTCAAAATTCTGTACAGCTCCCGCAACGTAAAGCGACTGACCAACCTTGTTATACGGGAAGGTATTCGGGAAGGTAGCCTTCCAGAAGCCCTGCGCATCAACCTCTGCATAGGTCATAACACCGCCGAAGGCAACACCCACCTTACCGCTTAAGGGATCACCTGTTCCCCACACAGAAAGGGGCTCGTCTCGCTGGACTATCATATTATCAGAGAATGCCTGAGATACGGTAAGATTCGTTGCCGCACCCTCCAAAGGCTCGGGTTCAGGCTCAGGCTCGGGCTCGGGAACAACGGGAACCTCTATATCTACCTTGTAATAGTTATAGCTTTCGTCATCATACTGAACGCAGAAGGTATATCTGCCCGAAACAGTAAGATTTATCGTTATTCTGTTATCGATAAGAGCATTTGAATTAAGTGCAACAGAACCCTCTGCACGCTTTATCTCAGAGGAGGCTGAATAATCACCTTTTGCATAACGAAGCACCTTCAGCCCTTCAAGATCACCGAAGGAGACACTTGTGCCGTTCTGCTCAAAAGAGGGTGTTTTCTTTGTTACCTGATATTTATATATCTCCTGATATCCGCTGTTATAAACAACAGCAATGCTGGCAAGTCCGTTTTCACGGAACTGTATGGTATATTCATTTCTGTTCTTCAAAACATCCTTTGCGGTAAAGGCTCTTGCGCCCGAAGCTCTCTTTATCAAAGAGGGGCTGTCATAATCACCGTAGGCACAGCGTATCACCTTGGCATCGGCAATATTTGAAACGGTAAGCTGAAGCCCGTTTTCAAAGTATTCCGGCTTTGTTACGGTTATTGTGAAATGCTTTACGGTATAGGCCCTTGAGCCGTCACTGTAACGTACCAAAAGAGTATATTCCCCCGCATCGGGCAGAATATACGAATACTCTGACGCTCCTTTAAGCTTTGTTTCGCTTATCTGAACCACTCGGTTTGCTTTAACCTCGGAATATGCCGTATGTATTCCCTTGGCAATAAAGAAATCTCTTGCATCCTGCAGATTAAATACTGTTACGGTAAGACCGTTTGTTTTCAGATCCGCTTCCGTTTCTTGAGAAAAAACAAAAATACCGCAGTTCAAGATTAACGTTATTATCATTATAAAGCTCAAAAGCACCGAAATAATACGTTTCATAAGATATCCTGCCTTCCTGTGTTATATTTATTCTTATTATACATCATCCGGTGTATAATGTCAACATAAAAAGAAGCCCCAATGGAGCTTCTTTTGTAAATTATGCCGAATATCTTGAGATTATCTCGTCCTGCTCGTCCTCAGCAAGCTCTATGAACTTAATAGAGAATCCTCCTATACGGATGATAAGGTCGGAATGAAGCTCGGGGTGAGCCTTTGCATCAACGAGATCATCAAGATTCGCTGTTGTTATCTGACCGAGCTGACCGCCGTTATTAAGGAAGGTATAGATCATGTCCTCTATATTCTTTCTCATTTCGGGGGTAGAGGTAGTACTTGTGGGAATTACGATATTACAGGTAGTACCGCCCACACCGAGATCAAGAGGTAACTTGGAAACCGAATTAAGCATTGCGGTAAGACCGTTTGTATCCGCACCGGGACGGGGTCCTATAGAGTTACCCAAGGGCTCTCCCGCAAATCTGCCGTCAGCAGATGCCCAAGTATGCTCGCCGTAATGAAGGCCTCCGGAAAGAAGCGAGCAGGCACCGCTGTATTCCATACCGCGAATACTCTTATATTTCTTTATTTCGGTCCAGAAGAGCTTCAATACCCTCTGCGCCATTTCATCCGCTTCCTCGTTATCGTTACCGAACTTAGGGGCGCGGTTGAGAAGAAGCTGTCTTTCCTTTTCATAGCCCTCAAAGTTTGCCGCAAGTGCCGCTTCAAGGGTATGGCGGGAAATAAGCTTTTCATCATAAACCAATTTCTTTATGGCGGTAAGGGAATCTGCCGTTACCGAGCTTCCCGCTGTTTCAACACATCCGTAGCCGTAATATGCACCGCCGTCATCAAGGTTAAGACCTCTTTCAAGACAAGCCTCGGTAAAGGGGGTTTTCACAAGCTTTGCATAGTTTGCCGCTCTTATCTGCTGACCCACGTCACAAAGCTCGCAGAAACGCTTGGTAAGAAAAACTATCTGCTTTTCAAAGGCATTCCAAAGATCATCAAAGGTCTCATAATCGGTTATCTTACCCAAGGGCAGACCGAGGACAGCCTTATTGTCGTAACGGTCCATACCGTTATTAAGTGTATATTCAAGAACCTTTGCAAGGTTGAACACACCGTCCTCACAGCCGAAGTTGCTCTTTCCGGGGATCTCAAGCTCCTGACAGCCTAAAAGCGAATAGTTCATAGCGTCCTTTGGTTCAACGCCGTAGTTATTGATAAATGCGGGGATAATGGTGCTGTCGCTTGCAACGGTGGGATCGCTCATTCCCTCCGACCACATTTGTACTGCCAGGGCAAGCATACGGGGATCGGATTTTTCGTTTACGCGGATACTCATACGGGGATGGGTAGCGTGGTTACGGCGAAGTATCTGGAGCATAAGGAAGGTAAGATCGTTTGCCGCATCCTCCCCTGTTTCGGGTATTATACCTCCAACGGTTATATTGTGTACACCGTGCTCGTAGAACTTCATCATAAGGGAGGCCGTTACCTCCTCGGCAAAGGCTCTGTCCTCCTTTACCGCCTTCTCAAAGAAGGGATAGAGATATTGGTCGGTTCTGCCTGTACAGTCGTTGGCATCCCAAAGATTATAGAAGAAGGTGAGCTGTGCCGCCTGATAATAGGTCTTGGGAGCATCGAATGCGATATCACGGCAGTTCTGCGCAGCATTTAAATATCTTTTCTTGAGAACGGGATCGCTTTCATCCTCCGCCTTTTTATCGGCAGCCGTTGCCTGAAGCTTTATCCAATCTCCGAAGCCCTGAAGAATTATCTCACAGGCCTTGTACATCAGTATCTTCTTTTCCTCTGTTTCTTTTGCAAGACGCTGTCTTGTTTCACGAAGCACGTCACCTACACCGCGTGTCAGAAGAATATCATAGTTGGGAACGGTGTGTCCCTGATAACCGCCTGTATGCCATAACGCTCCCCAGAGAAGCTGATTTGCATTTGGGAATTCCTCGGTGCAGAACATCGATTCCTCAAGAGCTGCCGCCGCCTTGCCCTCGTCGGGATGAAATTCGGGACGCATAGCTGTCATAAGAGCGTTAAGCTCCTCCTTACGGTCTGCATAGGAGGGATGGTTTAAAACGTGTCTTTCACGGCAGAGACCTATACTGAAATGCTCGTGAATGGGACGCATAGGACGCGGAAAGCCAACAAGCACCTCCTTATCGTGCATTGTAGGCTCGGTCACCATCCAGCTTTCGACTATTCCCATTGCAAGCTTTATAGGATAAGGCTTTTCACGGTGATTTATGAATATATCAAAGAAGGGGGTCTTGCCGTCAGGCTCTTTACCTGTCTCAATTCCTTCACGGGTCCTGTTATCTCTTTTTCTCTTCAACATTTCGGAATAGACCTCTTCCATTATCGGAGAGTATTCGTACTTTTCCTCTGTACTTCTATAGTCCTTCATTATACCACCTTGACCTCCTTTTCGGTATATTTTTCGATAGCTTCCTTTATTATCTTTGCTGTTGCCTGCTTCATGGTCTCGGCTTCATAGGTTACCGCCAATCCTAACTTTTTACGCTTGGAATTGCCCAATGAATGGTAAGGCATTATATTTATCTCATTTATGTTTTTATGTTTATTCGCAACCTCAGCTATACCCCTATAATGCTCCTCGTTATCATTGATACCGGGAATAATGGGACAGCGCAGAATAACATTTGCATTTAATTTCTCAAGCAGATTGAGATTTAAAAGTATCTGCCTTTGGGAGGCACCTGTCAAACGCTTGTGCTCCTCCTCCCCTGTTGCCTTGTAATCGTAGAGAAAAAGGTCAACGTAAGGTGCAACACTTTTCATTATATCGGAGCTTGTCATTCCGCAGGTCTCGACTGCGGTGTGTATTCCCTGCTGCTTTGCCGCCTTTAAAATTCCGAGGGCAAATTCTCCCTGATACAGAGGCTCCCCTCCCGAAAGAGTCATACCGCCGCCGCTTTTTTCATAAAAGCTTTTATCACGGAGAACGGTGTCGATTATCTCCTCAACGCTCTTTTCCTCGCCGTCACGCTCCACAGCTCCCGCAGGACAGTTTTCGGCACATTTCATACAGGCTATACAACGGGAAAAATCAAGGGTATGTATTCCGTTTTCCACCTTGTGGCCTTTAGGCTCACATACCTTTAAGCATTCAGCGCATCCTATACATTTTTCGGGTGAATATTTAATTTGAGGCTTTGGATCAAGTCCTTCGGGATTATGACACCAAAGGCAATTCAAGGGACAACCCTTTAAAAAAACGTTGGTGCGGATACCCGGGCCGTCATGTATTGAAAACCGCTGAATATTAAAGATACAACCCTTCATTTTACCTTGTTCTCCTTGGATACTTGCTAAAAATGTATTACATTTAATTATATAACATTTATCTTCTTTTGTCAACAATGCAAGCAGGTCTTACGAAATGCTTTTTCAGCGAAAGCCTCCGCTTCACAACGAATACTATACCGCACACATCAAAGCTGTTTACAATCATTATCGAAATGTGCTGTTTTCATTACGGACAGAGGGATATGAAATAACTCAATTTCCTATAAAGGAAAAAGCGGTGTAAACTCAATGTTTGCACCGCGTTTGAACAATTATGTTTGCTTTGATCAGCCCTGCAGTTATCATCTGATCCTTCTGCTTTTCCTATAATTCATCAACACATATATTCCGACAAGCAGAAGCATACTTGAGCCGAGAACAAGATACATCACGGGTACCGCTACCTCTTTATCAAAGAAATACAGATTACAATCCACCGTATCCCTCATGGCTTCAACTATTTCGGACGGCACTCCCGAGTCTTCAAATTCATCGAATGCACTTCCCATACAATGGTTGCGTAAAAGTGACGTTGCATAGGTACCGGGAAGGAAGCTTACCATCTTCTGTACCCCGCTGCCAAAGGAGGAAATAGGCATATATGCACCGCAGATAAAGCCGTACATTGAGCTTACTATACTGCCTACGGCTGAGATCTGTCCCTGTGTGGTAAGAAAATAATTTATCACGGAGGAGAGAGCTGTACCGAACATTACAAGCAAAAACACGTCAAAAAGTATAAACATAACGTCGGAAAAGGTAATATACCAACCTATCACAGAAATATATATAAGTCCCGCCGCCATCGCCGCAACGCTTATAATAAAGGTTGAAGTAAAGCTGGCAATATAATAACCCAAGGCAAGAGTCGAGCCCTTAACGGGTGTCATTGCAATATCCATTGCCGCACCGGTCACCTTATCCTGAACCATAAGCATATTGGAGCAAAAGGCAACGGTTACACAGCTTACAGCCAAAAGAGAAGACAACAGCTGACCTCCCACTATTCCGGAAAGAATATTATCGTCTATCGCGACCCCCTCGGGTATGACCATACGAAAGCTGTCTTCAAAAACGTTTCCGAGAAAGGTGGCATAAAGCACCAAAAGTATCAAGGGTGTAATAAGTGAAGTAAAAAACATTCCCTTATCCTTAAAAAAGAGCTTTATATTTCTGCCTATCAAAATTCTGAGTGTATTCATTCTTCATTACCTCCCGTTAAGCTTTTACCGGTTACCGAAAGAAAAACATCATCCATTTTACCCTTTGTGATCTCATAATCCTTGAATGTTTCAGGAAATTTTGTAATAAGCTCTGTTGCCTGCTCGGTATTCTTCACCTTTATTCTGTAAGCGTCTCTTATAGCTTCGTATGGCTTACCCAAACGCTTTACCGATTCCTCTGTTATCGAATAAACGGTTATAAAATCTCCCGTATAAGTATTTTTCAATTCAAGAGGAGTACCCTCTGCCGCAATTCTGCCGGAATCGAGAATTACAACGTAATCGGCATCGGCGGCCTCCTCCATATAGTGGGTGGTAAGAAACACGGTCATATTCTTCTTTTTCTGGAACTCACGCACTACGTCCCACAGCAGCTTTCGCGTTTGAGGGTCGAGACCCGTGGTGGGCTCGTCAAGAATAAGGATCCTGGGATCATGCAAAAGAGCTCTTGCAATATCTATTCTCCTTCTCTGCCCTCCCGAAAGCTTGCCGACGGTACGCTTTAAAAGGTCGGAAAAGTCAAGAAGCTCTGAAAGCTCCTTAAGCTTATTTTCAAAATCCTCGCCGTAAATACCGTAAAGGGCGGCACGGCTTTTAAGATTATCCAGAACAGTTAAGCTCTTATCAAGCACCGAGCTTTGAAAAACTACTCCGATGTCAGTTTTGAATTCACCCTTTATGCTGTCGATATCATAGCCGTTAACAAAAACTCTTCCCGAATCCTTTTTCAGTTGTCCGCAAATTATCGAAATGGTGGTAGATTTACCCGCACCGTTTACACCCAAAAAGGCAAAAAGCTCACCCTGTCTTACCTTAAGGCTAAGGTCCTGCACCGCCTTTACCTCGCCGAAGCTTTTGTGCAGCCCATCAATTCTTATAATATCATTCATTGCAATATCCTCATTTTTCTCAGTTCTTCTTTTTTATCTCTGCTTATTCTGCAGCTTTCTACAGCCTTTTGTATAGTTTTATTATGTTCCCATACCGTAAGTCTTTTTTCCTTGAGATAAATCACGCTCTCTTCATACCGTTTTGCCAGAGCTGTAGCAAAATACCACGCCTTCATCATTTTTACGTAGTATTCATCACTTTTTACACCGGCAGCGATATCAAGATATTTTTCATCAAAATCTTCGTCAAGAAAATTATCCATTAGTTTTTTTATACCGTAACGTACCGTATAGGTATGCCCCGACAAAAGCCATTTTTCTATCTCTGAAAATGTTTTTTCAGGATATTTTTTCAGAATTTTCGGATTAGTACAGTCACAGCTTGCCCAATTATCCACATAAGGTAAAAATCGGTTAAGCTCTTTTATACACTCGTCATAATCACTTATCATCTCTATCAAAAAGCCGTGAAGATTATCTTCCTCATAGTATTCATGAGGCAAACGCTTTAAAAAATCCTTATATTCTCCGCCCTTATACAATTCCTTTGCAAATTCACGAAGCACAGGAGTACGTACACCTATAATTTTATTTTTTGGTACAGTGGGCATAAGCTTTGCCTGAAAATCGCGGTATAAAGGATCCTGCATTTCAAAAAGCTTAGTTTTTATCATTTTTAACTCCGTATTTACACTTTAAACCCTCAAAAACATCGGTTATCATCTTACTTATAAGTTCAACATCCAGATCAAGATAATTACTTGCTATAGTTGAAGCAATACCGTGAACAAAAAGCCATGTTTCAAGGTGAAACATTTTTGCATCTTCCAATGAAACATCCAGCAGCTCCATAAGCATTTGATATATGGGCTGTAAATCCTCGTCCCCTTGATATTCCCCTTCTCTGTTTCTCATATAAAGAAGCTTAAAAAGCTCTTTTTCTTCCTTTGCAAAGCATATATATCCCATACCGTGGGTCTTATAAATCGGATATTTACCTGTTTGAGCCTCAACAAAGCTGTTATATATCTTATTTGCTTCTGCAATTAAGTCATCGTAAAGCTCATCCATGGTTTTATAGTTTGAAAATATAGGCTGGGTTGAGCATTCAAGCTCCTTTGCCAAGGCTCTGGCATTAAGAGATTCTATACCGTTTTGCTTTACCATATCAACAGCCCTATTCAATATATCCTCTTTGGTTATTTTAACCTTCGGTGCCATATTGCCGCCCCCTTTCATATAACATATGTTATATATCATGTGTTATTATATCATCCGATTTCTCTTTTGTCAACTGTTACATCAACAAAATAGATTTATATATTTTATTATTTTAATACAAAAGCGGGCGTCGGCCCGCAGAGATGATCGGGCGTGAACCTTACATAAGCTTCTTTCTTCAGTGCCCGAAGCGGAGCAATTTCCTATAAACTAAAAAAGCGGCAAGTTGCCTCACCCAATTCCTCCCCAATCTTTAGCGATTAACCGTTTCTTCGATCTCACGAGGTGGAGCAATTTCCTATAAAGTTAAAAATAACCCTTAAAAGCAATGCCTTTAAGGGTTAAATTTATATCTGCTTAAAGCCTATATCGTAAAGCTCCTGCATTCTCTCGGTCTGTCCGTTCAGATAAAGGCAAGCAAAAAGAACCTCCAGCCCCGTTGCCTTTCTGTACTGTCCCGTACTTGCACTTTTAGGCGCAGAGGAGGTGCTGTGGTTTCTGCCTCTTTTATACCAATATACCTCTTCCTCGCTCAAATGCTCCATCATTTTATCCACCGCATCGCACTGTGCCGTGGCTTTAACATAATCAAGGGCAAGCTTATTCAGCTTTCCCGCATCCGCAACCCCGGATCTAACAAGCATTGTTCTTGTCATAAGCTCAAGAACGCTGTCACCGAGGTAAGCAAGAGCGGAGGGACTCATTTCATTTATCTGCATAATAACTCCAATAAATTTTTAATTTATTAAAGTATATCACACTTTTTCAAATCATGCAAGACCGAAATAGCGGTTTATTCCGTTATATACACCTAAAGCAAAAAGCTGGGGATCTTCGCTCATCAATGCCGCATCTCCCGGATTTGTGATAAAGCCTAATTC
Organism: Oscillospiraceae bacterium; assembly: GCA_015065105.1. GTDB lineage: Bacteria > Bacillota > Clostridia > Oscillospirales > CAG-272 > RGIG7300. Next base: position 10,433 of record SVQZ01000005.1, read on the forward strand.
TATAAGAGCTGCCGGCATTGCTGTCCTGCGCAGAACGTAAAGCGTAGGTCTTGCAAAAACACCTCTGTTGGGAAGTCCCGTTACATCACTTAAGCCTGTAAGTATGTTTTCCGCAAACTGCTGTGCCGCCCCTCCGAGACTGTAAACGTAACCCTCGCTTCCGGAGGCGCTTGTGATAGAAGAAGCGTTGGCATGAAGACTTATAAAATAATCCGCACCCCAGCTGTTTGCTGCATTTACTCTGGCGGCAAGGCTTTGAGCGTTGGTAGTACCAAGCTGTGTTTCGGGAGTAGGACGCGAAACAAGAACCTCGTAATTTCCGTTTTCCGATAGAAGCTGTGCCAATATTATTCCTATCTCATATGTAAGATCCTGCTCACGCAGTCCGTTTCCTTCCGCTCCCGCATTCGGATTCGTGGGATTATGCCCCTGATCTATAAAAATTTTAATTGCCATAAAAAATCACCTCATTATTATTATATTTACCTTTACTTTTTTTCGTTCTTATGGTAAAATGAATTAATTATACGAAAAGGCATAGTTATATGAAATTTAACAAGATAAGAAGATTACTCAGCTGTACACGCCGCTGTGTGGATGATTACAATATGATAGAAGAGGGAGACAGAATTGCCGTAGGGCTTTCGGGAGGCAAGGACTCCTGTGCCCTGCTCTGTACCCTTCGCGATCTGGCACTCTTTTATCCCAAGAAATTTGAGGTTATGGGAATCACCGTTGACCTTGGCTTTGAAGGAAGCGACTATTCCGAAACAGAGCTTTTCTGCCGTGAGATAGGGGTTGAATATATAGTAAAAAAGACCTCTATTGCAGAAATAATATTTGATATACGCAAGGAATCCAACCCCTGCGCCCTTTGTGCAAAGATGCGGCGCGGAGTACTGAACGAAACGGCAAAGGAGGCGGGCTGCAATAAGGTAGCCTTGGGTCATCATTACGACGACGCAATAAACACCTTTATGCTGAACCTTGTTCATGAAGGACGAATAGCGTCCTTTTCCCCCGTTACCTATCTTTCAAACGTTGACCTGACGGTAATACGTCCCTTATCCTACTGCCCCGAAAAGGATATTGAGTATTTCGCAAGACAGAATACTCTCCCTGTTTCAAAAAGTCTCTGTCCCGAAGACAAGCATACCGAAAGAGAGAGTATAAAACAGCTTGTAGATAGCCTCGACCGTGAATATGAGGGCTTCAAGCACCGTGTATTTCATGCAATGCAAAAGCAGAATGTTTCAAGATGGGGCAAAAATCAGAAATTTATAAAAGCAGACAACCCCGAGGATACTAAATTTTAGGAGGATGAAATGAAAAATACAGCTATTTATCCCGGCTCCTTTGACCCCTTTACAAACGGGCATCTGGATATAGTACGTAAAGCCGCAGCTATTTTCAATAAGGTTTACGTTATAATCGGTACAAACGCAACGAAAAAACGAAGCTTCACCGCTGAGATAATGAAGCCGGCTATTGAAAAGGCTTTACTCGACAACGGACTCGACAACTGTGAGGTGTGCATATATGACGGACTTGTGGCGGAATTTGCCGCAGAGCATAATGCAGGCTATATGATAAGAGGGCTTCGTAATAATATGGATTACAATTACGAAGAAAACATTGCGGAGATAAACAAGCTTATAAACCCGGATCTTGAATACGTGTATTTCCGGGCGGATAACGTTGCGGTCTCCTCCTCAATGGTAAAGGAGCTCGCTTATTACGGCAAGGACGTCGGGAAATACGTACCTCAAGCGGTATTAGAGCTTTTTAACTAAAGTTTTTTGTGGAAGGAAAGCTTTGGTGGATGATATGATGGATGTAAATTACAAAAATAAAAAACGTTATAATACGGGTAAAAAGCCGATACGCCAGCCCCTTATAATAGTTGGTCTTATTGCTCTTTTATCAAGAATAATGCTTATCGGCAAAAAGTATAAGCTTGAAAAGATAAACATGGACGGACTAAAGCCCCCTTATATTCTTTTCAGTAACCATATGTATTTCATCGATTTTGAGATCGCGGCAATGGGTACATTTCCACACCGCGTAAACAATATCGTAAGTATAGACGGATATTACCGCCGTCCCTGGCTTATGGAGCTTATAGGCGCTATCTGCAAAAGAAAATACGTTGCAGAGCTCAACACGCTTCGCTCTATAAAACACGTGCTTAAAAAGGGCGATATACTTTGTATGTATCCCGAGGCAAGATATACACCCATAGGCGCTACCTCCTTTCTGCCCGACACTCTTGGTCAGATGGTTAAGATGAACAAGGTTCCTTTAGTGGTAATAAAGCATCACGGGAATCATCTTCATACCCCCTTTTGGAATTTCAGAAAGCCCCGTAAGGTTCCGATGTATGCAACTATGACCCAGGTGCTCACAGCAGAGCAGGTACAGGAGCTTTCGGTTGAAGAGATAAATAAAGTCATTAAAGAAGCCATGAGCTACGACGAATACAAATACCAGAAGGAAAATAACATAAAGATAACCGAGCCCTTCCGCGCCGAGGGACTTCATAAGGTGCTTTATCAGTGCCCCTGCTGTAAAACCGAATCGAAAATGGATTCAAAGGGTACCGAAATATTCTGTACAGAATGCGGTAAGCGTTGGAATCTTGAAGAGAACGGTGAGCTTCGTGCCATAGAGGGCGAAACCGAATTTTCTCATATTCCCACATGGTTTGAATGGGAAAGAGAAAACGTCAGGGCACAGATCGAGCGAGGTGAATATCACTTTGAGGATGAGGTCGAGGTATATTCTCTTCCCCGTTGCTGGCGCTTTGAAAAGCTTGGAAAGGCTTACGTTACCCATACCCCCGAAAAGGGATTTGTTCTAAAGGGTCACTACAGAGGCGAGGACTATGAGATACAGCGTTCCCCCAAAGCTACAAACAGCTTGCATATTGAATATGATTACTGCTACATAAAGCCCTTTGACTGTTTTGATATCTCAACAGAAAACGATTCCTTCTATTGCTATCCCGCAAAGCAAAACGTTATAACAAAATTAGCCTTTGCGGTTGAAGAGCTTTACAAGCTCGAAATGAAGAGCAAAGAAAAAGCAAAACAGGCCAAATAAAAATATAATCTTTTTCTGTCAACCGCATATCGCTTATTGACAATTATCGGGTAATGTGCTATAATTTATTAACAAAATTTAAACATAACAGGAGATTATTACGGTGAATACTTTTAAACGTTTTTCTTTAATAGTTATTTCATTATTACTCATTTTTTCACTCACATCCTGCACACTGCTTGAAAAGGCAAATGAGCTGAACCCCTTCACAAAAGCGAAGAAGGCGGAGGCTTCTATCGAAGATCCCGAGCTTAACACCCTGATAGACAAAGCCGTTATGGCGTCAGTTCTCGCCGAAACGGAGGATATCAAGGCTGTGGGCAGCATATACACCGATGCGTGTATCGCAAAGACTGAAAATGATCTGCAAAAGGTTACAGATACATATACCGCACACCTTGAAGAAATTACCGAAAACGGATTCTACGTAAGAAGCGGAGACCTTGACGGCGACGGAGAGAAGGAAAAGATATATACCATAAACAAGCTTTCTGCCGATTGGTCCGGTAAGGACAAGCTCTTTGATGACGATTTTATGCTTGAAGAGTCAGCCTTTAGCGGTAATTATCTTGTTATAATATATCTTGACGAATATGACGGCCATACCGTTATACAGACAAAGTCGATTCCCGACGTATCCGCAACAAAGGAGCTTTATATCGGAGGTAAAGACGGTGTCATCTCCCTTGCTCTTCCCACAGGAGATCTTATGGTCTATACAGTAGATGCCGAAACCGTTATCTCTTCCAATATAAACAATGCAGTGCGTTATTACGGAAATTATATTAAGAGCATCGGCGGCTCCGAGATCAGGGCAATGAATTCGGATATATGCGATATTAACGGCGACGAGGTAGTTTTTGTCTATTCAATAGACGGAACCTATTACGTTGATATGCTTTATATGAATCAGGGTAAGCTCGTAAAATTCCATTCCGCTTCGGATAACGACAACAAAGCGGTGTTCGCTGTAAATTATGAATCCAACGCATACGTTATGGACTATTATCAGAACATCGAGCTTATAAGCGAAGATTACCAGATGGATTATTCCTTCGTTCTCTATCGCTTCAATTCAAAGTTTGAGATGATCGAATCAGAAAGCTTATCTATCTCAAGATTAAGCTCCGAGCCCTCAACAGATGAAGAAATGAAATTTTTCAGAGTATTCAACGGACATCTTTTAAACTCTGTTGTTTGCAACGACCCCTTTGAGATCTCCGGCTACCGTACCACAATAAGCGAGAGTGAGGTAAATATCGACGATATGCTTATCGTTAAGATAGCAAACTGCAGTACCGCAAAAACAGGTATAGTAAACGTACCCGAAACCTCCTTCCTCTTTATGCGTACAGGCCCCTCAAAGAGCTATGCACAGGTTCTTGTAAACGAATACGACCCCGACAGCTTCATCAGACTCCTCAAGGGTACTCCTGTAACCATAATAGATACCGTAAACACAGGCGACACCGAGAATCCCATCTGGCTCAAGATCCAGGTTAAATACGGTGATAAGATATTCGTAGGATACTCTTCGCAGACCTATATCGACGTAAATGACGTACCGATAGTAACAATGGGTAGTATTCTTGATATAGATACCACCGCAGATATTGCAGGTGTTACATGGAGATCCAACGATCCCTCTATCGCAACCGTTGACGAAAACGGAATAGTTTCCGCTGTATCTCCCGGCTTGGTTATGATAACCGCAACCTCCGATGCCGGCAACAGCGACTCATGTCTCGTTTTTGTTCATCAGTGATCAAAACGCCAATAGATATAGAATTCCACCCCAATTTTGAAAACAAACTCGATTATTTATTTGCAATCTATAAGTTAAAAAATTCCGAACCTTACGGTTCGGAATTTTCCTTTTAAAATAAAGCTTTAAAATTAAAGCAATTAATATTGGTTCACGGAATATTTGAGTTCATAATCAGCACTTTCACCTGCGATCTTCAACTGAACAATACCGTGCACATCCTCCAAATCAGCAGTTTGATCGGTCGAATTTACATCAAATTCATGCACTATTTCGTCATTATATACCAAAACCAGTCTTGCATTACCAACAGTTATTCTTGATGACAAAGTGATAGAAAACTTATTTGCATTTATTTCTGCATCATATACAGGTAACACCCCCGAAAACTTTCGAGCGCTGCAAATTCTTTCACCATCTTTCGTTTTAGATACAGCCATAAATTGAGTTGTATTTGTACCGTCAATTATATCCTTATCGGTTATAGTTTGCAAGCTGTAATCATCTTCACCGTTTGTATCCTTTAAAACTGTTGCAGTACAACTGCAGAACACAATGGATAAAACTATAAGAAGAATACTAACAATTATTTTCATAAGCTTTTATTTTTGTGAAATAATGACGTTATTTATTAAAGATTGTAGTAACGGTCAAATTCAGCGGGATGAGGAATAGCCGCAAGTGCTCTGCACTCCTCGCGCTTTGTTGCAATAAACTTCTTGATAAGTGATTCGGGGAATACACCGCCTGCCGTAAGGTATTCGTAATCCTTTTCAAGAGCATCGAGAGCCTGGTCAAGGGATGTGGGAAGCTGAGTAAGCTTTGCCTTTTCCTCGTCACTCAAATGGAAGAGGTTCATATCGTAGGGACCCCAGCCGTTTTCATGGGGATCGATCTTATTCTTGATACCGTCAAGACCTGCCATGAGGATAGCCGCATAGCAGAGATAGGGGTTACAGGTAGCGTCGGGGTTACGAAGCTCGAAGCGGCGGAGCTTGGGTTCCTTTGCATAAGCGGGAATTCTGATAACCGCACTTCTGTTGGAGGTTGCATAACCAACGGTTACGGGAGCCTCGAAGCCGGGAACAAGACGCTTGAAGGAGTTTGTGCTGGGGTTTGTAATAGCACAAAGAGAAGCGATATGCTTGAGAAGACCGCCCATAAAGTAGTGTGCTTCCTTAGAAAGGTGAGAATAACCGTTATCATCCGAGAATACGGGCTCGCCGTCCTTTAAGAGAAGCATATGAACGTGCATACCGTTACCTGCCTCACCCATAACGGGCTTGGGCATAAAGGTAGCTGATTTACCGTACTTACGTGCAACGTTATGAATGATATACTTGATCTGCATGGTAGCGTCAGCCATTTTAGACATCTTGCCGAGCTTAGGCTCGATCTCAAACTGACCTGCCGCACCAACCTCGGGATGATGGTAGTTGATGGCTATACCAAGATCCTCCATGAGCATACACATTTCAGATCTCATTTCGTAGGAATCGTCAAAGGGCTTCGCAATGTGATAGTTCTTCTGCTTTGGAACTACAACACCTGTTCCTTCATTATAGCTGTTCCAATGAGCCTGAGCGTAATCAATGTTCATACCGATGGAATTAGCGGAAACGTCCCAGCCTACCTGATCGAAAAGGTAGAATTCAAACTCGGGGAGTATGTACATTTCATCAGCAATACCGCTGTCCTTCATATACTGCTCAGCCGCCAAAACGATATTTCTGGGATACTGAGGAAGGGGACGGTTTTCGGGATAATCGATGATCATTGCGTTACCAACCATAGATACGGTGGGAATTTCGCAGAAGGGGTCGATCGCAGCACTGTCAGGATCGGGAATGAACACCATATCGCTCTTTTCAACAACCGCATAACCGTAGTTAGAAGCATCGAAGCCGATACCGTTCTTCATTACCTCTTCGGAGAAGTCCTTTGCGGGAATAGTAACGTGACGGAACTGACCGTTGATGTCAACCATCTTAAAGTCAACCATTTTAATGTCGTTTTCACGGATCATATCCATGACTCTCTGTACTTTTTCGTTCACTTTATTTGCTCCTTTAAAATAAAATTCAATATTAAGTAAATTATATCACGATTTTTTCGATTATACAATACAATTTCTTCTGTTTTTTACAAAAAATATCAAAAATCTTCGGTATCGGGGTCAAGTCCCGAACCTGCAAAATACTCCATTGCATTGATCTGCGCCATATCCTCTTTTGATATTTCAAAGTCAAATACCCTTGCATTTTCCTCTATTCTTGAAGGAGTAACAGACTTAGGCAAAGGCAAGATCCCGTTCTGCAGGCAAAAACGGATACAAAGCTGTGCCGTGCTTACGTTGTACCTTCCGGCAATTGCACCAAGCTTTTCGTTTGTAAGCATTCTTCCCGTACCGAGAGGGCTCCATGCTTCTACTGTAACTTTGTTATTTACGCAATACTCTACCGTTTTCTCCTGAAGCTGGCCCGGATGGTATTCTATCTGATTAACCATAGGACGAACCTCGGTTTTCATCAGCGCTTCCATATGATGGGGCAGAAAGTTTGAAACCCCTATAGCCTTTATCCTTCCCGAATCATAAAGCTCGGTCATCGCCTTCCAGGTACCGAGATTTATCTCTTCCCAATTCTTAAAGCGGTAAGCAGAGGCAGGCCAATGGATAAGATATAGGTCAAGATAATCAAGTGAAAGGTCGCTCATTGTTTTCTCAAAAGCTGCAAGGGTCGTTTCATAACCGCGCTCGCTGTTCCAAACCTTGCTTGTTATAAAAAGCTCTTCCCTTTTCACTCCGCAATTTTTAATAGCATTACCAACGCTCTTTTCGTTACCGTAAACCGCGGCTGTATCAATATGACGGTACCCGCACTCTATTGCCTTTATAACAGAATTTGTACACACTTCCCCATCGGGTGCCTGCCATGTACCGAAGCCTACGCAGGGTATCTCATAGCCGTTATTCAATTTGAATGTATCTGTTAATCTGTTCATTTTTAACCCCTTTCTTTGAAATTATTATATCATATAAATAAATTTTAAATTGTAAATCTATTATTTAATGTTTTTCAAATTCCTTTGCAACATCCTTTAATAGATACCTGATATTCAAATGCTGGGGACAAAGAGCCTCACAAGCGCCGCATTCAATGCAATCGCTTGCCTTTGCGTCTCTTTGAGTATAAATACCGTAATAGTAATTTGAATTCCATGTATTAAAACGCTTTTTAGCGTTAAGACAGGAGAAAAAGTCGGGGATAGGAATATTCATGGGGCAGCTGTCGGTACAGTAATTGCAGGCTGTACAAGGGATAAGATCCTTTTCGGTAAGAATCGAGCATACCTTATCTACCGCTTCCCTTTCTGCTTCGTTTAAGGGCTTAAAATCGCTCATATAAGAGATGTTATCCTTAACCATTGCAAGGTCTCCCATACCCGAAAGTACCATCATAACGCCCTCAAAGCCTGCGGCAAAGCGGATGGCATAGCTTGCGTAGCTGCCGCCGCCAAATGTGTCAAATACGCGTTTAGCTTCATCGGGTAAGCGTACAAGGCTTCCTCCGCGAACAGGCTCCATAACTATAACCGGCTTATTAAACCTACGGCAAACCTCATATACCTTTTTCGATTCTACAGACTGATCCTCATAATCAACGTAATTGAACTGTATCTGTACTATCTCAATTTCGGGATGCTCTGTAAGTATTCTTTCGAGCACATCCGCCTTATCGTGGAAGGAAATACCGATATGCTTCACTCTTCCCTGGTCTTTAAATGTTTTTACGTGCTCGTAAGCATTGCACTTCATATATTTTTCGTAAAGATTTCTGTCCTGGGCATGAAGAAGATAATAGTCAAAATAATCAACACCGCACCATTCGAGCTGATTCTCAAAAAAGGGTATTATTTCCTCTTCCCTTTCAAAAAAGTTTGTGGATAATTTGTTGCAAAGCAAAAAGCTTTCACGGGGATGGCGCTTCACAAGGCACTCGCGGACAGCGATCTCGCTCTTACCCCCGTGATAACCGTGAGCGGTATCAAAATAGTTAAAGCCTGCTTCTAAAAAGGTATCAACCATTTCCGAAAATGCATTATGATCTATATCGTCATTAACCGTAGGAAGTCTCATACATCCAAAGCCGAAGTTCTTATTCATTTTATTTCTCCTTGACGGTAAATCAATTTTATTATATAATTATTATAATATTAAAATATATAACAAGTCAATAGTTTCGGAGAGCATTATGAAAATATACGATATTACCCAGGAGCTTTTCTCATGCGAGGTTTATCCGGGAGATCCCGCGCCGAGAAAAGAGATCATAACCACTATAGAAGAAAACGGCGTGTGTAATTTGTCCGGAACGTATTTCTGCAACCACAACGGTACCCATATAGATGCCCCCTATCATTTTTTTGATAACGGAAAAAAGGTGGATGAAATACCGATAGAAAAATTTGTAGGCTGCTGCTATGTTGCAGAGCATAACGGAACACTTTCGGAAATTGATGCCGAAAGGATCCTTAACGAATCGGAAAACTGTAAAAAAATTCTTATAAAAGGCGATACAACGGTATCAATTGATGCCGCAAAGGTATTTGCTAAAGCAAAGCTCGATATTTTAGGTAATGAATCACAAACGGTAGGTCCCGAAGATGCCCCCATGGCGGTACACAAAGAGCTTTTGGGTGCGGAAGTTATCCTCCTTGAGGGCATAAGGCTTTCAGAGATACCCTGCGGAAAATATCTGCTTTGCAGTGCTCCCCTTAATCTCGGCGGCTGCGACGGTGCTCCCTGCCGTGCGCTCTTAATAAAAATTTAAAGCGTACCCCTCCCGTAAAAAATCTCACACGAACTAAAAAAATCTCATATATAAAAGAGGTGAGAAGTAGATCTTCACACCTCTTTTTTTATTTTGTTATAATTTCGGGCTCTTCGTCCCCTGTAACCACGCCGGCGTTAACGATAGTCTTCGCAATACCCTCACGGGAAGGAAGCTCATACATCATAGGAAGCATTATGTTTTCCATGATAGAACGAAGACCTCTTGCACCGATATTTCTCTCAATGGCAAGATCGGCTATCTTATAAAGAGCGTCCTCGGTAAATTCGAGTTCCATATCGTCCATACCGAAAAGCTTCTTATACTGCTTTACCAAAGAATTCTTAGGCTCCTTAAGAATACGTACAAGAGCGTCGCGGTCAAGGCCCTCAAGTCCCACGATCATGGGCAAACGTCCTACGAGCTCGGGGATAAGACCGTACTTCATAATATCATGGGGATTTACGTCCTTATAGATATCAGCGGTCTGAGTTTCCTTCTTGGATTTTATTTCAACACCGAATCCAAGTGCTCCCGAGCCCTTTCTCTTTTCGATAATTTCGGAAATACCGTCAAAGGCACCGCCGCATATAAAGAGAATGTTTTCGGTATTTATCTGTATGAAATCCTGGTTGGGGTGCTTACGTCCGCCCTGGGGAGGTACGTTCGAAACGGTACCCTCAAGAATCTTTAAAAGCGCCTGCTGTACCCCTTCGCCCGAAACGTCACGGGTAATAGAACGGTTCTCGCTTCTGCGGGATATCTTATCTATCTCATCGATATAGATTATACCCTTCTCTGCAAGAGCGATATCGTAATCGGCTGCCTGTATAAGACGCAAAAGTATATTCTCAACGTCCTCACCAACATAGCCTGCCTCGGTCAAGGTAGTAGCATCTGCTATTGCAAAGGGTACCTGAAGGGTCTTTGCAAGAGTCTGGGCAAGGAAAGTCTTACCTACACCCGTAGGACCTAAAAGAAGCACGTTGCTCTTCTGTATATCAACCTCATCGTCCTCGTCCTTCTTCTTTTTATCCTTTGAAAGAATACGCTTATAGTGATTGTAAACCGCAACCGAAAGCACCTTTTTAGCTTCATCCTGACCGATAACGTATTCATCAAGAGTCTGTTTTATCACCATCGGCTTGGGAAGATTCTCATAGGAAAGCTTACTGTCGGTCACAGCCGCTTCATCAAACTTTGCGTCCTCGATAATATCGAAGCACGCATTTATACACTCGTCACAGATAAAAACGTTTTTCTTTGTGGGCGAGGGTATAAGAAAAAGTGTAAGCTCCTCCGGTCTGCCGCAAAATGAGCAGCAGAACGGGGATTTTGTAGTTGAATTCGTAGTATCAGACATTAAAGTGATATGCGGTTACCCGCTTTCCTTTCAAAAATTACGCACGCTTATCGAATACACGGTCGATAAGTCCGTATTCAAGTGCCTCTTGTGCACTCAAGAAGTTGTCTCTGTCGGTATCCTTTTCGATCTGCTCGAGAGGCTTGCCTGTGTTTTCAGCCAATATCTGGTTGAGCTTTGCCTTGGTGCGGAGAATATGATCGGCATGGATCTTGATATCGGATGCCTGACCCTGCATACCGCCGAGGGGCTGATGTATCATGATCTCGCTGTTGGGAAGAGCAATTCTCTTACCCTTTGCGCCGGACGAAAGCAGAAATGCACCCATAGATGCCGCCATACCGATGCAAACGGTAGAAACGTCACACTTGATATAGTTCATAGTGTCATAAATAGCCATACCTGCACTTACAGAACCGCCGGGGCTGTTGATATACATACAGATATCCTTATCGGGATCCTGTGCCTCAAGGAATAAAAGCTGGGCAACAACAAGGGATGCAGTTACGTCGTTAACTTCATCTGCCAAAAATACGATTCTGTCATTGAGAAGGCGGGAATAAATATCATACGCGCGCTCTCCGCGGTTTGTCTGTTCTATAACGGTTGGTACTAATGCCATTGTTAATTCCTCCTGTATATTATATATATGCAATAATCACTTGCGACAAAGCCGCAAGTGATCATTAAAAATTATTTGTCTTCTGTTTCCTTGGTGGTCTTCTTTGCACAAGACTTCTTTGCGGTTGTTTTCTTTGCAGCGGGCTTCTTTTCCTCTGTCTCTTCGCCTTCAGCCTTTTCAGCAGCCTTCTTTGTGGTCTTCTTCTTAGCTGTGATAGAAGCGTTGGACTTTACAAAGTCAACAGTCTTTCTGATAGCGATATCAGCGGAAACCGATTCTGCATCTACAAGCTCCTTAACCTTTTCGAGCTCAAGGCCGTACATGGTAGCAAGCTTGCTGTATTCTTCTTCAACTTCCTCATCTGTAGCCTTAATAGCTTCAAGCTCAGCGATCTTTTCAAGAGCAAGACGGCTCTTAACCTGACGCTCTGCCTGAGGCTTGAACTGCTCTCTTAAGGTGTCGAGGTTCTGACCTGTGTACTGGAAGTAGGTGTTGAGGTCAAGACCCTGGGAACGGAGACGGTAGTCATAATCACGAACCATATTTTCTGCTTCGTTAGCTACCATAACCTCGGGTACTTCGCCTTCAAGGTTGTTTACAAGTGCTTCAACCAAAGCGTTTTCAACTTCAGCATCTGCAGCCTTTTCGTTTCTCTCTACGAGTTTTGCCTTAACGTCTGCCTTATATTCAGCAAGTGTATCAAACTCGGAAACATCCTTTGCAAATTCATCGTCAAGCTTAGGAAGCTCTTCGTACTTGATAGCGTGGAGCTTGGTCTTGAATACTGCAGGCTTACCCTTAAGATCCTCTGCATGGTACTCTTCGGGGAAGGTAACCTCAACGTCGAATTCATCGCCGATCTTATGACCGATGATCTGATCCTCAAAGCCGGGAATAAACTGACCGGAACCGAGCTTAAGGGGATGGCCTTCACCCTTACCGCCCTCGAATGCTACGCCGTCAACGAAGCCTTCGTAATCGATGGTAACGGTATCATCCTTCTTTGCAGCTCTGTCGGTAACCTCAATAGTTCTTGCATTTCTCTGCTGAACTCTCTTGATCTCTTCATTTACCTCGGTTGCGGTAACGTTCTTAACGTTTCTCTCAACCTTGATGCCCTTGTATTCTTTAACATCTACTGTGGGATATACATAGAACTTAGCCTTTACAACTACACCGTCATCATCGATCTTATCGATATCGTATTCGGGTGCGGATACAGGCTTGATAGCCGCTTCCTTAACTGCAGCTTCGGTAGCCTCGGGGAGGATTGCGTTAAGCGCATCTTCATAGAATACGCCCTTACCGTACATCTTTTCGATTACACTTCTGGGAGCCTTACCCTTACGGAAACCGGGAATATTGATGCTCTTTACGTTCTTCTTGTATGCATCGCTGCATGCCTTATCAAAAGTAGCCTTATCAACCGAAAACTCAAGCTCTACTCTGTTAGTTTCAAGGTTGTTTACTTTTACTTTTGCCATTGTTCTCAATGTCCTTTCGTCTTTAAAAAATCTTTTAATATAACATATCTATTTTACCTATTTATTTAATAATGTCAATACAAAACAGGAAAAATTATCAATTTATTCAATCTTAAGAGGTTTAAAATTCAGATAATCGGCAGAAACAATAAAAAATTCAATGCCTTTATACTCACTTACAGGCTCAACATCATAATTTCCGTGAATATGCCCGTAATAACAGCGTTTGATATTATGCTTTATAAGACAGTCAACTATTTCTTCGCAAACGTAATCCCCGTAAACGGGAGGAAAATGAAGAAACATAAGCTTTTCACATTCCGCATCTATTTTATTTGCGGTGGCAATACTCAGCTCCATTCTGCCAACCTCTCGGTTCACTATCTTCATATAATCGCTGTCCTTTGGAGCATTATGATCATCGGCATACCAACCGCGGGAACCGCATACCATATAATTACCCACTTTATAGGCAGAGTTATATAAAAGCTCGATGGTGGTTATACCTGCTGTCCTGTAAAAAGCATCCTGCTTTGCCTTTGTCGCCCACCAATAATCATGATTACCCTTGGATATAAGCTTTCTGCCGGGAAGCGAATCAAGAAACACAAGGTCCTCTTTCGCCTCCTCAAAATCCATCCCCCATGAGATATCACCGGGAATAACAACGGTATCCTCCTTTGTTACAACAGATTCCCATTCTTCTTTTATTCTTTTCATATAACCGTTCCAGCGCTTGCCGAAAACGTCCATAGGCTTATCGGTGCCTAAGGAAAGATGAGTATCCGAAAGTACAAAAAGAGCCATATTTTTCTCCGTGTATAGAAATTTTACTGCCGTACAGAATAATAATATGCCGCGAAAGGAGGCGATATTATGGATATTTTTGACACAAGTAACGTGTATAATACAACCAAGCCTATAAAGGGTATAAAATGCAGTGTAGAAAACTGCGCATACAATGACGGCAAGAACCACTGTACCGCGAACCAGGTATCAGTTGGTCCGATGAGTGCAACCTCATCCACCGAAACCGTATGCGCAACGTTCAGATCTTATTGAATACCAAGTTCAAAAAGAACCTCTTCAGGCATAGCCGCCGCTTCAATAACCTTTTCAAAGCGTACTTCCTTTGAAAGAAGTGTTGCAAGACCCTCGGGTATTTCAACACCGGAAAGCGAATTCAGACAAGGAAGCGCTTCGTAATCGTCGGCAAATTCTCTGGGCTCGATAGAAGCGTAAACGTCTGCGGCAAACTTATAGGGGCTGGCGGTGGATGCTACAACCATGTGGGTATCATCACCGCTCTGCTCCTGATATTTCTTTGCGGCACATATAGCAACAGCGGTATGCGTATCGCAGAGATATCCGTCCTTGAAGGTGTTTTTAATAGTTTCGGCACATTCAGCTTCATCCGCAAAATAACCCGCAAATTCAGCGTCAAGCTTTTCCTTGATATCAGCATCAACGCTGTAAACACCCTTCTCCGAAAGAGCCTTCATGTAAGCGGCGGTTCTTTCGCTTCCACCGAGAAGATAGAGAAGACGCTCAAGGTTGCTGGAGATAAGAATATCCATAGAGGGAGACATGGTGGTAAAGAACTCGCGGTTGCGGTCATATATACCTTCATTTAAGAAAGTTGTAAGAATATTGTTCTTGTTGGATGCACATACGAACTTGTTTACGGGAAGGCCCATACGCTTTGCAATGTAAGCGGCAAAGATATTACCGAAATTACCTGTAGGAACACAAACGTTCATCTTATCGCCAAGCTCGATCTTACCCTCTGCCACAAGATCGCAGTATGCAGATACGTAATAAGCGATCTGGGGAGCAAGTCTGCCCCAGTTAATGGAGTTAGCGCTGGAAAGGAAATAGCCGTTTTCGTTGAGCTTTTCTGCCATAGCCTTATCGGAGAATATCTTCTTAACACCGTTCTGTGCATCGTCGAAATTACCCTTTACAGCACAAACGAATACGTTTTCACCCTCCTGAGTAGCCATCTGAAGCTTCTGTACACGGCTTACACCGTCAACAGGATAGAATACCGTGATCTTAACCTTATCAACGTCGCGGTAACCTTCAAGTGCAGCCTTACCGGTATCACCCGAGGTAGCAACGAGAATAAATGCCGTTCTCTCTTCACCTGTCTTTGTAAGTGCACGGGAAAGAAGACGGGGCATTATCTGGAGCGCCATATCCTTGAAAGCGCTGGTAGGACCGTGCCAGAGCTCAAGCACGGAGGTATTGTCGTTTAACCTTGCCAAAGGAGCGGCTCCGCCCTTAAAACGCTTATCGCTGTAAGCCTCGGAGCAGTCCTCCAAAAGCTCTTCATAGGTATAGTCTGTTAAAAAGAGAGAAAGGATATATGCGGCTCTCTGTGCATAGCTCTTCTCGCTTAATGCTTTAATATCGTCAAGAGTAATCGCAGGTATCTCTTCGGGCATAAAAAGACCGCCGTCATTACAAAGGCCCTGCTTGATAGCCTGAGCGGCAGAAACCGCTTCCTGATTAAGATTTCTTGTACTTCTGTAGTTCATAGCTTTATATTCCTTATTATAAAATTATTTGCATTATTATAAAATATATTTTCTATCCAATCATCGCAAACCCCTTCTTTTGCAAGAGTATTCGCAATTTTATACAGATGTGAAATATCGGGTACCGCCTTTATATTTCTCGTTACTCCGTCAAAATCACAGCCGAGACATACGCTGTTTTCACCACCCAATTCAAGATAATGAAGGATATGACGGCAAACATCATTTTCATCCGGCTCCTGCTTATCCGAGGTATGAGTTGGCTCAAGACTTACGCCGACCACACCGCCGCTGTCTCTTAGAGAAACAAACATTTCATCACTGATATTACGGCTGTGGTAAAAAACCGATCTCGAATTTGAATGGGTAGCAACAAAGGGCATTCCCCTTTTCTTCGATTCCTCCCATACCTGCCAGAACATCTTGTCGGATGCATGGGAAACATCCGGTATTATACCAAAATCAAAGCATTTTTGCAATACCTTAGATCCAAAATCGGTAAGACCGATATTTGTATCGTGTGCACCGCCCAACGAGCATTCTCCACCCCACACAAGGGTAAGAAAACGAACTCCCATTGAATAAAAAAGCTCAATATTATTTATATCTCCCGCCAAAGCTCCTCCGCCCTCAACTGCCAAAACGTGAGGGAAACCGACGGGAATTCTTTCTTTATATATATCATAAACAGCTAAAAACTGTTCAAAACGTTCCCTTTCGGAAATATCGTTCTGACTCCATATCGCAAGAACCTGTACGTATTTTTCAAAGCACTGCGCCTTTTCAAGGCTTATATTGAGAGTGTTATTCTCAAAGGAGCAGTCCCTTTTATACATTTCATAAAGAGTATCGCAATGAAGATCAAAAAGCTTCATTTTTACCTCCTATTCACCGAAAGCGTTTTCAATATGCTCAATGCGGTATTTTCTTTCGTTTTCGGGGTTTATATACACCTCTATTATATCTATTCGCGGTATAAGAGAGGTATTATTTTTATGAAGATACTCCTTTACGGCAGATATTATATGTCTTCTTTTTTCAGCGTTTACTGCATTGCTCGGCCTGCCGAAATACTTCAGGGTGGCTGTATCGCTTCTTGTTTTTACCTCGCAGAAAACAATATATTTTCTGTTTTTTGCAATTATATCTATCTCGCCGTGTCTTGCTATATAATTTTTATGAAGAATACGGAAAAATTTGCGGCGAAGGTATCTTCTCGCCAAAGCTTCTCCGTAATCTCCCGTTTCCTTTGTACTCATTTATTTAAAAACTTTAAAAAGGTCTTGCGGTGCACAGGCGAAGGCCCGTATTTAATAACTGCCTCGCGGTGCTCCTTTGTGGGGTATCCTTTATGCTTTGCAAAGTTATATTCGGGATACTCCTTATCAAGTGCCGCACACATACGGTCACGGGTCACCTTTGCCAGAATAGATGCCGCCGCAATAGAGGGAGAAAGCGCATCACCCTTTATCACGGGTACAGCCTTTATCTCAAAATCCCTTGCTATATTTCCGTCAACAAGCACCACGTCCGCTTTAGGATCAAGCTTCGCAACACATCTGCGCATTGCTAACTGAGAAGCGTTAAGTATATTAAGCTCGTCTATCTCCTCTACCGAGGATTCACATATAGCATAGCTTATTGCTTTTTCAATTATAATATCGAAAAGCGCTTCCCTTTTCTTTTCGGTAAGCTTTTTCGAATCATTAAGACCTTCTATTTCTATACCTCGGGGCAGGATGACCGCCGCCGCTACAACAGGCCCTGCCAAAGGACCTCTGCCCGCTTCGTCGGTACCGCAGACCGATTCTGCTCCCTCGTCGTAATACTTATTCTCTAAATCCCAGTTCATATATGTTCTTCTCCGGGCAATTCAAGAGTTATTCTGCCTATCTTTGCGGCTCTGAATTCGTCAAGAAGAATATTGGAGGTTCTTTCCCAATTTATTTCTCCGCCCGAAATAAGAAATCCGCGTTTTTTACCAATGACCTCAACAAGCTCCCAATCTTCAAGCTCATCATACTGAGAAATATCGCCTAATTTGTATCTTTCGCAAAGAAGCTCGGGATACTTTCTGCGTAATCTGCCTACAAGAACGGTACAAATTCTGTCAAGATCTATTACCTGATCCTTTATCGCTCCCGTAATCGCAAGACTCTCACCGACAAAATCATCCTCAAACTTCGGCCAGAGCACACCGGGCATATCAAGAAGCTCAAGACCGACGTTAGTGGATACCCACTGCTTTGCGGTCGTAACACCGGGACGGTCCTCTACCCTTGCCTTTTTCTGACCGGCAAGCTTATTTATAAGTGAGGATTTTCCAACGTTCGGAATACCCACTATCATAGCCTTCAAGGGTCTTCCCGCCATTCCCTTGCTCTCGTATCTTTCAACCTTTTCGGCAAGTATCTCCCGTACCGCCTTACCTATATCCTTTATTGCCGCACCTGTAACGCTGTCAATAAACATACAGTGCATACCCTGCTTTGCATAAAAAGCGCGCCACTTATCGGAAGCAACGGGATCTGCAAGAGAGGACTTTGAAAGAAGTGTAAGCATCGGCTTATCCTTACAAAGACGGCGGATCTCGGGATTTCTCGAGCTTTCGGGGATTCTTGCATCAAGTATTTCTATAACTATATCTACCGAGCCTAAATTTTCCGTAATAAGGCGTCGGGTCTTGGCCATATGGCCGGGAAACCATTGTATCTGTGTTGACGGCATACCGCTATCTCCTATTTAACCTTTCCCATGCTTTCAAAGGGAAGAAGTCTGAAAACGACCTTTCCTATAATATCCCGGGTATCAACGCAACCGATCATACGGCTGTCGGTGGAATTATATCTGTTATCACCCATAACGAATATATGACCCTCGGGTACGGTAATGTCGATATCCGGCCAATAAATGTCCACTATCTGTTTAGTAGGATCATAAAAGGCAAACTCCTCGCATTCGGATACCTCCCCGTCCACCGTTACGGTCTTTGCTTCGCGGTCTATCACAAGGTGCTGTCCCTCGGTTGCGATAACTCTTTTAACGTACGGCTTTTTGTAGGTGGTACGCTCATTGGCAAATACCACTATATCTCCCACGTCGGGCTCATAAAAGAGATTGCTCAAAATAAGCACGTCTCCGTTTATAAGAGTCTGATTCATCGAATCGCCATCAACAGGAGAGTAACGGGCAAAACAGTTAAGAACAATGATGACGCAGGCTACCGAAAAGGCGACAAGCTCCACCCATTCAAATACTGTTTTTAATAAATCGGTTTTTTCTACTTTGTTTTCCATTTTTTATTCCTTTATCATATATGAAAGCAAGGTGCTTCCATCTGCAATATAAGTTCTTCCTTCCATATCCTTTTCCGCAAAGGATGCCGCACCGTCAAGCTCTTCATTTGAAGAATAGATCATAAAGGGCACGGGATCCATTGCATGAGTACGTGTACAAATGGGTGTGGGATGGTCGGGAAGAATAAGGATCTTGAAGTCTTCTCCGCAGCCCTTAAGATATTCGTAAACAGGCTTAAGGATCTTTTCGTCGATAAGCTCAACAGAAAGTACCTTATTTTCAAGCTCTGCTCTATGACCGCATTCATCGGGTGCTTCAACGTGAACGTAAACGAAATTCTTTCCGCGCTTAAATGCGTCAATTGCCGCATCGGCCTTACCCTTATAGTTTGTATGTACGTTACCTGTTGTACCTTCAACGTCGATAGACTCCATACCTGCACAAAGACCTATACCCTTGATAAGGTCAACAGCGGAGATCACCGATGCATCGAGTCCCCACTTTTCCTTAAAGGAAGGAAGAGCGGGCTTTTTGCCGGGGCTCCAGAGCCAAAGTGAGTTTGCAGGACGAAGACCTCTTTCTTTTCTTGCAAGGTTAACGGGATGCTTGGAAAGGATATCGTAGCTCTTTTTCTGCATTTCAAGAACAGGCTCGGGAGGAAGATACTCTGTTATCTTCTGACCGAGAATATCGTGGGGACGCATAAACTCCATGTTTTCGGGAGCATCCTTCCAGATGAGACAGTGACGGTAACTTACACCTGTGTAGAACTTTTTAAGCTCATCGCCTAACTCCTCGTCGATCGTCTTTATAAGAAGATCTGCCTCTGCGGTGGTTATCTCGTCGGCAGAATGGTCTATCATAGTCTTGTTTTCATAGCCCTCTTCGTCACCGAGAGTAACAACGTTGGTTCGAAAGGCGGTCTCATCGGGCATCATTTCAATACCCATGCTTACCGCTTCAAGGGGCGAACGTCCCTTGGAATATATCTTGGGGTCGTAGGACATTATCGCAATATTTGCGGTATCGCTTTCGGGAACCATTCCTTCGGGAACGTTGGAAACAGTACCGCAAAAGCTCTTTTTGCAAAGTGCATCTATAGTAGGCTTGTTCGCCTTTTCGAGAGGTGTAGCATTACCTAATTCTTCAATTTTATAATCAGCCGCACCATCGGTTACCAAAACTAAATATTTCATAAATCATTGCCTCTTTTATATAGATATAGTAATTGCATTATAATGTAATATTATATATCATTTTTATAACTTTTACAATACTTTTTTAAAAGTTTTTGAATTAAAATTAAACAAATTTGTATCCTACTCAAATGTGACTAAATAGTAAATTCGCCAAAACCCCTTGCAATTTGTAAAAAGCTGTGATATAATTGCTCCGTTACGAATATAACACGGATAGTCCTCTGCGTATGCTCTGCAAGAATATCCGTAAAGAACAGGAGGAAGCCACAATGGATATGTTAAAGGCTTTTACAAGCGAGCAGTTAAAGAAAGAAGTACCTGAACTCAAGATCGGTGATACCGTTCGTGTTCACAACAAGATCAAGGAAGGTACAAGAGAAAGAATTCAGATCTTTGAGGGCACCATCATTGCCCGTCACGGCGGCGGAATTTCCGAAACCTTCACAGTTAGAAGAATTTCCTACGGCGTAGGCGTTGAGAAGACCTTCCCGGTTCACTCTCCCAACGTTGAAAAGGTCGAAACAGTAAGACGCGGTAAGGTTAGAAGAGCTAAGCTTTATTATCTCCGCGGCAGAGTTGGTAAGGCATCCAAGGTTAAGGAACTTATCTAACTTAACAACGATCAAAAAGGACTTGCATCAGCAAGTCCTTTTTTCGTTTAATTCATAATTATCCTTCTTTATATTTATCAAAGTACATAAATATCTTCGCCGCCTGCGCTCTCGTTACAGTTACCTTGGGCGAAAGAATATTTACCGTCTCACTTGTTGAGCCGAGCAATCCTGCATTGACAGCCCACGCACAGGCTTCATGCGCCCACTCGCTTATATCCTCTGCATCCTCACAGTATGAAAGCGCTGCCCTCTTATCGGTGTTGATTCCCTGAGTCTTTGCATATCTGTAAAGCATCGTCGCCAAAGCTTCGCGGGTCATGGGCTGACCTTTGCCGAATCTGCCGTTACCTATACCGTTTATAATTCCTTCCGAATTAGCCCAAATCACCGATGCTCCGTACCAGATGTCAACCGAAACGTCTGTAAAGGGGCTTTCTTTATATTCTTCGAGATCCGCCCCCGCAACTCTTGCAAGTATAACGACGAACTGCTCTCTGGTAAGCTTACCGTTGGGATTAAATATTCCCTTATCGGTACCCGTAATATATCCGTGCTTGTAGCAATACTCAACACCCTCGGCATACCAGGAATTTTCCCATACGTCGGGGAAGCCGTCATAATCAAGCACAGGAATGCTTTCGGTGTTTATTACTTCAGTACATACCGTACATTTCTGAATCTTACAGCCAAGGTTATAATAGTCGGGATCCTTTGTTATTTCCCATTCGCCGGTCTTGTGACCCTGTGCTTCCTCGGTCAATACATCCTTTGTGCCGCAGCCGTTATCACACACAGCCTCCTTTACCCCGTTTACCGTACATCCAAGCTCGGAGATCGTAACGTAATTTGTGAAGCTGTGACCGAATGCGGTATTTTCTATTTCAATTGTGTCACTTGCGCCGCAGCCGTTATCGCAATATGCGGTCTTTGTTCCGTTTTGGGTACAGGTGGTATTGTTATCATCAACATAATTGGTAAATATATGCTCTTTACAGATCAGCTTGAAGGGCCATCCTTCCTCAAGTGCGAGCTTATGTACGTAAGAATTCGCATAACAGATCACCGTAGGATCATCACCGAACACGTTTTTCGCCATGAAATCAAGCTCTCCGGGGATATATACGGTTTTAAGATTACCGCAGAATACAAATGCCTGATAAAGAATGTTCTTAACACTTTCGGGAAGAATTATATGGGAAAGCTTTTCACAGCCTGCAAATGCATGGCCTGCAACCGATTTTGTGCCGTCCTTCACAACATAAGTGCCTGTAAGACCCTTGTCAACTGCAATTATATGCCCATTCATGTAAAGAGCTCCGTCTTCCCAGTTTGTTTTGTCTTTATATATGCCCGAACTGAGAAAAGCATAGCTTTCTACGATCTTAACGCTGTCAGGCATTTCAAATTTGGTAAGAGCTTCACATTCATAAAAACAGTATGCTCCTATGCGCTCAACCCCTTCGGGAATATTAACGTTCTTTAATGAGGTACATCCTGAGAAAGCCCATTCACCCACAGCCTGAACAGTATCGGGTATTTCAACGGTTATAATACTTTCATTTCCTGAAAAGGCACTTCCCGCAATACCTTTAATATGGGAAGGAAGGACGAATCTTTCCTCTGTGCCGTTATAATCCAACAAAACGTTATTAATATAAAGAGCATCCTGAGTCCAGTTGATATGTGAATTATAATACGATGTATCGGAAAATGCACCTGACCCGATTTTATAAAGATGCTCGGGCATTTTTATATTTCTCAGAGAAGTACAGGCATAAAACGCATAAGATTCTATTTCAACAATATTATCGGGAATATCGATACTCTCAATAGCCCCGCATTCGCTGAAGCATTCACCGCTTATAACACTTATTCCGCTGCCCAAATCAATATCTTTTAAATAAGTACAACCGGAAAAAGCACCGTAATCCATAAACGTAACAGTATCGGGAATCGAAAGACTCTTTATATCCATACCGCTCAGAGCATAATAGCCTATATACTCAGTACCGTAAGGGATCTCAATTTCTTTTATTGCATTAAATGCTACAGAATAGTCCCCAAATACCTTAATATTTGCAGGAAGCTTTATTTTTTCAAGCTTATAACAAAAGGACATAAAGTGAAAGGGCAGCGTTTCGATATTATCAGAAAGCTCTGCTTCCTTAAGCTGTTCCATATCACGAAAAGACCATTCACCGACAGTTGTAACGCTGTCCGGCATGGTAAGCTTTTGGATACAGCTATTTTCAAAAAAGGCATAGGGATCAATTTCCCGAACAAAATCGGGTATAGTATATTCGGTATCCGTTTTCATAACAGGATACTTTATTAAAGCCTTTCTATCGGTATCAAAAAGAACACCGTCAATCGAAGAATAATATGGATTTTCTTCACTTACATTGATAGCGGTTAAATTATCGCATGAATAAAAGAC
Source organism: Oscillospiraceae bacterium (assembly GCA_015065105.1). GTDB lineage: Bacteria > Bacillota > Clostridia > Oscillospirales > CAG-272 > RGIG7300. Next base: position 33,688 of record SVQZ01000005.1, read on the forward strand.
CCTGTCACCGATACTTTTTACATTCTTACCTATGGTAACCGTATTCATATCACAGCCTTTAAAGGCATAGGAACTGATTTTTTCAACATCATCGGGAATTACTATATCCACCATTTTTTCACTGTTTAAATACAGTGAAGCTCCCAAAAACATAGGATTAGCGCTGGTATCTTGAAAATCAATGTTACACCATGCAGACAGATCGGTTATATGCAGAGTTCCGATAACTTCATGGGTCCAGAACGCACTTTCGCCTATAGACGTAACACTTTCAGGAATATATACCGTTTTTAAATATTTGTGAGAATATGCCATATAGCTGCCTATATGGGTAATTCCGTTCTCGATCACAATTCTGCTAATACTCGAGCGAGAGGAATACCAGGGCTGGCTTTCGCTGCCCGACCATCCGTAGTCCTCCATAGCTCCTGTACCGGATATAGTAAGAGTGCCGCCCGATAACGTCCAACTGACATTTTCTCCGCACTTTCCGCTTTTTTCCGCATGGCTTACAAACGAGCTTGCAGAAAGACAGGATATTAGCATGATAATAACAAGAACTGACGATACTACACGTTTGATTCCTTTCATTATGTGATTCTCCTTTTATCAGATTTTTGGGGTTGATCAATCACTGCTGCTCGGTTATATAAGCATCATAAGACATGAATACCTTTGCAGCCTGTGCACGTGAAAGGGTCATTTTCGGTGAGATAATAAGAGTTTCAGAGCTCGTCGATCCCATAAGCCGGTTATTTAATGCCCAGTTCATTCCTGTCTTTGCCCAATCTGACAGCTCTGCACTGTCGCTGTAGCTCTCGAGAAGATCGGGATATACAGTTTCGTCCCTTGAATATCTGCAGAGTATTACCGCAACACTTTCTCTTGTCATAGCGTTTCCCACGCCGAACAGACCGTTACCGATACCGTTTACGTATCCGTTTTCGTTTGCCCAAATTACAGATGCTCCATACCAGATGTCAGCCGAAACGTCTGTAAAGGGGCTTTCTTTATATTCTCCGAGATCTGCTCCCGCAACTCTTGCAAGTATAACGACGAACTGCTCTCTGGTAAGCTTACCCGCGGGATTAAATTCTCCCTTGTCATTACCAAGGATATATCCCTTTTTAACGCAATGGATCACTCCTTCGTAATACCATGCGTTTTCGTCAATATCGGGCATAGGACGGGGTCCGGGGGTTTCATCTTTAACCTCAAGAACCTCACCGCAATTGATACATTTAAGTATATTTTCATTCTCATTCTCAGGCGAAGCCTCCCATTCGCCGGGAATATGTCCCTTCGCTTCAATGATAACCGTGTCCTTTTCTTTACAGCCATTATCGCATACTGCTTCTTTTACGCCGTTTTCGGTACAGCTTGCTTCTGTTACAGTCTTGTAATCTGTGAAGCTGTGGCCCAACGCACTTCCTTCTATAACAACGGTATCAATTGCGTTACATACTGTACATACGGCAGTCTTTGTTCCGTTATGAGTACAGTCGGCATTATTATCCTCGATATACTCGGCAAACGTATGACCCAATGCACTGTTATTTATTATTCTGGTATCCCTTGTTCCGCAACCGTTATCGCAGAAAGCCTCCTGTATCTCGTTATTGATACAGTCTGCAGGAATAATGACCGTATAATCTGTAAAGCTGTGACCGTACGCTGTATTTTCATTCTCCCTTGTATCGGTAACACCGCAGCCGTTTTCGCAAAGGGCTGTGGATGTACCGTTTTCCGTACAGGCGGCATCTTCGTTATACTTATAATTCACAAAGTTGTGGCCGAGAGCCGAGCCTTCATCGATTATTTTGTCAACCTTACCGCAGCCGTTATCACATACCGCGGTCCTATAACCGTCCTCGGTACAGGTAGCGGGAGTAATTATATAGCTTGTAAAAGAGTGATTACATATCAATTCATATTTTAAACCGTTTTTCACCGCATAACTATATGCTTCTGAATCGGGATAGCATTGAATGGTGACATTGTCTTTATAGGTTTCAAATATCAAGGGCTCTATTTTAGTAACCGTTCTCGGAATATATAATGTCTTAAGGTTTCTCTGATGTCCAAAGGCTTCTTCTCCTATGACAGAAACATGCTCGGGCACTGCAAAGTATTCTCCGTCCTTACTTCCCGGATATCTTATAAGGGTCTTCATATCTTTGGAATAAAGAATACCGTTATCCGTAGCATAGACAGTATTTTCTTCGCTTATGGTGATTTCCTTTAATGAATAAGGAAGGCTGTCAACATCTATATACTGGAGCTTTGCAGGAAGCTTTATGGTAGGAAAATATCCGGATAAAGCATTATCATAGATATGAGTCACGCTGTCGGGAAGAGTAATCTTTCCAACGGAGGGAACCGAATACAGACCCATGGTAGTGATACCCTCTTTTATGACCGCTTCCTGGATATATATATCAATATACCCCCAGGGAGTAGCTAAAAAGGTGTCATATCCGTCATAGGTATAGTCATAGGTACTTAAGGGTCCCGTGCCGGATATTGTGATCACAGTTCCCGTTTCGTCATAGGAAAAGGACGCATTTGCACCGCATTTACCTTCGGTATAGTATGTACTGCCCGAACCGCCGTAGTAAGGGTTGCCGCGGTATCCGTAACCTCGGGGATAGTAAATATCCACCTTTGTACCGAACCCCTCTTTTTTTATTTCAAATATTTCTCCGTTGATCTTTTTGAGGCTTCTGGGATAATAAACTCTGTATAGATCATAAACATCCGACATTGCATGTCCGGCAATATATTCCGTTCCTATATTTACAACGACCTCTGACTGGCCTGCATCCTTAACGTATAAAAGATAATTTCCTAAATATAATTCCTCTCCGTCCCAATTATCGGGATCATCAAAGAACGCAGTACCTGCAAAGGTGTTACTTTCAAGCATTATGTAATGATCGGGAAGAAGTATATTCTTATAAGCCTTGCAAGATGAAAAAGCTTCTTTTCCGATAGATACAAGGGTTTCAGGGAATTTAACCTCATATAAGGAGGTACAATTTGCAAAAGTAAAGTATTTGATCTCTGTTATACCGTTTCCTATGATCACCGTCTCAAGTAATGAGCAGTTGTAAAATGCGCCGTATCCGAGGTCGGTAATATAATCGGTAATTATAACTGATTTCAGCGAAGAACAGCCTGAAAAGGCATAATTTCCGATTCTTGTAAGCGAGATGGGAAAGGATAGAGTTTTGAGTCCGCTGCACTGAGAAAAAGCTATATCACCTACAGAAGTTACGCCCGTACCGAGAACAAGACCTGTTATACTTGAAGCATAGCTATGCCAAGGCGCTTCTGAGGAATAGCTGTAATCATACATTTCCCCCTCACCGAGAATGGTAAGCACACCGCTCGCAGGAGAGAATCTCCAGGCAAGGTCGTCACCGCACTTACCTTCTGTCTCCGCATGGCTTACGGGTACTGTTACCGAAAATACGGATATAAGCATGATCATAATTAAAATTAATGAAAAAATTCTCTTAAACTGTTTCATTTGCCTGTCCTCCTATTGTTTATAATCTAATTATATCACGTGTTTTTTATTTTGTAAACGACTTAGTAGTTCATAATTCGAATTTTAACAAAAGCGGCTCCGGTACACCGAGTATCTCCCGTTTCTGAAGTGTAAACTGCTCACACGAAAGAGATCATTTAAAGTAAAAGAGCATTGCGAATTTCGTTTCGCAATGCTCCGTTTTATTATTTAGTTACTGTGATCTTATTAAGTACAACAGAAACGTCGGGGTCGATTCCTCTTACCTTTGTAAGCTCCATAGCGATAAGCTGAACCGTAACTGCAAAGAGGTAAGGAGAAACGTTATCGGAAGGAAGCTTGGGAAGCTTGAATACGAGGGGCATATCGTCGAAATCATCGGAATCGGTGATAACGAGAACCTCAGCTTCTGTAGGCTTAACCTTTTCAATTACGATTTTAGCATCGTCAAGGCATGCACCGTTAGCTGCAAGAACAATACAGAGACCGTTCTTATTGAGCTGTGCAAGGGGACCGTGCTGGAAGTCACTGATAGCGTATCCGGAGATCTTTAAGCAGTTGGTCTCCATGATCTTGAGAGCACCCTCAAGAGCGATGGGATATGTCATACCTCTGCCTACAAGAACGCCCTCGCGCATGAAACGGAATCTCTCAACTGTTGCAAGAACCTTGTCGGGCATATAGTCAAGAAGCTCACCTACTGCCGCGGGAACAAGCTCAAGCTCCTTTGCAAGTTCTTCATCACCGCACCAAGCCTGGCCGAGCTTTGCAAGGAGATACATCTCGGAGGTAAAGGTCTTTGTAGCTGCGATAGAAGCCTCGTGACCCGAGTCGATAAAGAGGTGGAAATCACCTGCTTTAGCTACGGGAGACTCTGTATTGTTTGTAATTGTAACGGTAAGACCGCCTGTTGCCTTTGCCATTTCGATAATAGCAAGAACGTCCTTTGCCATACCGGACTGGGAAACACCGATAACAAGAGTATTCTTGTAGTTCACGGTTGCGCCGTACTTGGTGTTAACGGAGGAGGTAGCAAGACCGCAGGGAATGCCGAGATATCTCTGATAGAGATACTGAGCATAGATACAAGCGTGGTCGGATGTACCGCGTGCCGCGAATACTACGTTTGTAATATCGCCTCTTGCCTTAATTGCGGCAGCAGCCGCCTCGATTACTTCTTTGTTTGTATTGAGAACTCGTGCAAGCACCTCGGGCTGTTCACGGATCTCCTTTTCAAGATTCATCATCATAGTGTATAACCTTCTTTGTGAAAAATAAATTTATCAAATTCCTCACCTCGGGCAAGGAACAAAAAAGTCTCAATCAAGCCTCATACTCGAAGCTTGGCTGCGGCAATCTGCCGCTTATCTTTTGGAAAGTACTTCTGCTTCGTACTTTTCAATTTCATCATACCAGGAAGCATCGCCTGCTACGCCGCATTCCTCACAGTACTTAGCCCATACTGCGCCGAAGGGGAGCATCTTAGCTTCTTCCTGCATAACCATAAGCTTGGTGAAGTTACCTTCGTCCTGAAGAGCTTTAAGAGCCGCATTGGGTGTACACATAGCCGCAAGAAGAGCCTTCTGCCAGCTTCTGAAGCCTGTGGTCCATGCGCTGATACGGTTGATGGAAGCATCAAAATAGTCAAGTGCCATGTACGCACGGTCAAGAGCGTCGCAACGAACGATCTCCTTCGCCATTTCCTTGGTCTCATCGTCAAAGAGAACAACGTGGTCAGAGTCCCAGCGAACGCCTCTGGTGATATGAAGTGCGATCTCAGGGAAGAAGCAAAGAAGTGCGGGGATCTTGTCCGAAACAACCTCGGTGGGATGATAGTGGCCGTTATCCATAAGAGGAATGCACTTGTCGGAGTTAGCCGCTACAATAGAGAGCGCAAACTCTGCGGAGCCTGCGGTGTAGGACTCAACACCAATACCGAATACCTTTGACTCAACGCAGGGCTTAACAAGGTTGAAATCGTAGGGCTCGGTGAGGATCTGTTCGATGGATTCCTTATATCTCATTCTGGGGCCCATACGGTCAGCAGGAATATCCTTGAAGCCGTCGCCTGTCCAGATGTTCATAACACAGGGCATACCTGTTTCCTTTGCGAAATACTCGGAAATACGGATACAAGCCTTTCCGTGCTCTATCCAGAACTTACGAACGCTTTCGTCGGGGCTGGAGAGGGTAAGTCCGTCCTTCTGCATGGGATGTGAGAAGAAGGTGGGGTTGAAATCAAGGCCGCAGCCTCTTTCCTTTGCAAACTCTACCCACTTTGCAAAATGCTTGGGCTCAAGCTTATCACGGTCAACGAACTCGCCATCCTCAAAGATTGCATAACAAGCATGAACGTTGATCTTCTTTGTACCGGGGCAAAGGGAGATCACCTTGTCCATATCAGCCATAAGCTGTTCGGGAGTGGTTGCCTTGCCGGGATAGTTACCTGTGGTCTGAATACCGCCGTTAAGAGGGCCGTCATGGTCAAAGCCGATAACGTCGTCACCCTGCCAGCAGTGGAGAGAAACAGGAATGTTCTTAAGCTTTGCGATCACAGCATCGGTATCAATACCCTGAGCTGCATAGATCTCTTTAGCTAATTCATAGCTCTTGTTAATCATTTATATGTCCTCCAAATTTATTTTTAATTATAATAACTTTAAGAATCTTTCGTAAGCCGCATCCCACTTATCTGCATCCTTAGGCTCGTAGCACTTGATCTCGAAGGAATCGCGAACTACCTGACGGGCTTCTGCAAGGTCCTTAACCTTACCTGCAGCCATAAGCTGAACAAGAAGGTTACCGATAGAGGTTGCCTCTGTGGGTCCTGCATATACGGGACGCTTACAAGCATCTGCGGTAAACTGACAGAGAGGAGCCTCCTTTGTACCGCCGCCAACGATATTGATGAAGGGAGTGTGTCTGCCCATCATATCGTCCATATTCTCAACAGTCCAACGGTACTTAAGAGCAAGGGATTCAAAGATACAGCGAATGATCTCACCCTTGGTCTGGGGAACGTACTGACCTGTCTTTTCACAGAACTCTGCAACTCTCTTGGGAAGGTTGCCGGGTGCCATGAAGGAAGGATCGTCGGGATTGATGAAGCACTTATGCGCTTCGCTTGCCATAGCCATATCGGAGAGCTGGTCGTAGGTTGTCTTTTCGCCTTCTCTCTCCCACTGACGCTTTGATTCCTGCTCAAGCCAAAGTCCCATGATGTTACGGAGGAATCTGATCTTACCGTTTGTGCCGCCTTCGTTGGTAAAGCCGCAGTTCATCGCCTCGATGGTAGGATTGGGCTCGTTGAGCTCCATACCCATAAGCGACCATGTACCCGAGCTGATGTAGATGAAATCGTCGCCCTTTGCGGGAACCGAAACTACCGCACTTGCAGTGTCGTGAGCCGCAACGTGAACAACGTTTGCATCATAGATACCTGTATCCTCGGATATCTGAGGAAGAAGCTTGCCTAAAACTGTACCGGGCTGTGCTATCTCGGTAAACATCTTTGTGGGGATTCCGAGCTCTGCTATCATATCCATTGCCCAGTTACGGGTCTTAACGTCTAAAAGACCGCCTGTGGATGCAACGGTATATTCTGTTTTAGCCTGACCTGTTAAGAAGTAGTTGAGAAGGTCGGGAATAAAGAGAAGCTTATCTGCCGCTTCAAGAGACGCCGGGTTTGTGCGAAGCACAGACATAAGCTGATATACGCTGTTGAAGTTTACGTGTGCGATACCTGTCTTATTGAAGATATCTTCCTTGGAAAGCTTTTCAAATGCCCAATTCTCAAAGTCCATGGTGCGCGCATCACGGTAGTGAACGGGATTTGCCATAAGCTTGCCTTCCTTATCAAGGAAACCGAAGTCAACGCCCCATGTGTCGATACCGATGGAGGCGATATCCTTATCTGCGGAAAGTGCACACTTACGGATGGAATTCTTGATCTCGAAGAATATACGGAGAATATCCCAATAGAATGTACCTGCCGCAATTACGGGATCGTTAGAGAAACGGTGGTTCTCTTCAAGAGTCAGCTTACTGCCGTCAAAACGGCCTACGATACCTCTGCCGCTGGAAGCACCGAGGTCGATGGCTAACATTTTAAAATCTGCCATTTTTAAAGTCCCCCTGTATTTTAAGTTTAAATGTTTATTTAAATATATTTTTTCAATGCTGAAAGTGCCGCACCGAAGGCTTCATCGGTGTTGGCATATTTATTACCCACATTGGATGTATGACCTTCGCTTTCAAGTCCCTTAAGACCGTCAAACTCCAAAAGATGGGGTTCAAGGGTAAGAATAAAATCACCCTCGAAATCATCCTTGAGCCTTGCAAGGGTTTCGGGTATTCTTCCTATTCCCTGTCCTGCCACGACCATTTCCTTCTGCTCGTTTGCATCCTTTATATGCATATAACTCAAGGCATCCTTTACCGTATTATAAGCAAAGGGATATGCCTCTATATCGCAGGCAATGAAGTTTGCATGGTCAAAAACACATTTCATTCTGCCGCCGAGAGCATTATACAGCTTAATACATCTTTCGGGTGTTTCACCGTAGATCTGCTTTTCATTTTCGTGACAAAGGATAATTCCTTCCTTTTCCGCAATATCGCAGAATACAGAAAGACGCTTTACAACCTCGTCAAACCATATTTCGGGATCATCCCCCTCGGGCATGAAGAAGCTGAAAATTCTCATTCTCTTCGCCTCTAATATATGAGCAATTTCGCAAAGATGCTTAAACTGTTCAAGGTGAGGAGCAAATTCATCTTTAATATTTATCTTACCTGCAGGAGAGCCGACAGCCGAGATAGCAATACCTGCCTTATCAAGCTTCGCCTTTACCTCTCTTGCCTTGTCAAGAGTTATATCTGCCACGGGTGTACCGTCAACACCTCTTATTTCAAGAAGGTCAACACCGTTTGCCGAAAGCCAGGAGATCTGCTTGTCTATTTCAGGGCTGTACTCATCTGCAAAAGCACTTAATTTGAATTGTACCATATTTTTTTCCTTATTGCAAGTAATCGGAGTATCTTTCCATGATATTATCACGGCTGAGCTTAGCGGAATCATAGATATTGTAACGTCTTACAAAATCCTGTTCGATAAAATGCCACTCAATGCCCGCGTCACGGCTTGCTTCAACAATAGCGTCAAAGTTCATATTACCCGTAAGAAGCTCGGTTACCTGAAGCACGTTATCCTTAACGGTAAGATCCTTGAAATGAGTTGCAAAGATCTTATCTGAATATTTACGTATAAATGCCGCGCAGTCGATACCCGCTATCTGAGCCCACGCTGTATCAAAGGTGAATTTGAAGCCCTCGGGCATACCCTCCAAAAGCATTTCCAAGCCTGTTTTACCGTTTTCAAATCTTTCAAACTCAAACCAATGGTTATGATAGCAAAAGCTCTTTCCGGCCTTACCTATCTTTTCACAGGCAGGTCCGTATTTTTCGATAAAGCGGCTATAGCCCTCATAGTTACGGTACTCGCCGGGCATACCGCCGATACCGATACCGTTACAACCGAAGATCTCATGATCCTCTATACATTTTTCTGTATTATTAACTATTTCGTTATCATCCCAATGGGTAAGTCCGCAAACGAGTCCCGTTTCATCGCAAAGCTCCTTTAAGCGCTTGGGATCGGTAGCTCCTTCACCTTCACCGGAAAGCTGGAAATATTTATATCCCATTTCAGCTACCTTACGTATAGATCTCTCAAAAAGAGGTCTTGTGGCACAGTAATCACGAATGGTGTATAACTGTAAGCCGAATTTCATCTTTTCCATTTTTTATTCCTCTATTGTAATTATTTTAATTCAACTATGGTAACACCGCCGTCACCCTCGCCGTACATTCCTTCCCGGAAGTTGGCAACCCGTCTATCCTTTTTAAGAAGGGGCTTTAACGCGGCCTTTAATTTACCCGTACCCTTACCGTGTATAAGAGTAACGATACGAATGCCCGACAGAAGAGCATCGTCTAAATATTTATCGACCTGATACCAGGCGTCCTCACCGTTCATTCCGCGCAGGTCAAGCTCCGGCTTAAAGCCGCTTGACACGCTCTTTGAATATTCACCGTGACTCACCTTTTTCTTTTCCGCGGTGGTTACAGTGATTGCACCGTCTCCCACCAGCATCAGGTTCTTTTCCTTTGTTTTGGTTATCATCTGACCGATACGCACGCTTACGTTTCCGTCACCCTTGGGTTCCTCGGCAACGATTCCGTCACGGTCGATATTTACTATATGAACAAGATCTCCCTTTTTGAGCTTACGGGGAAGCTTGTAGGTGGAATCTCCGCGTTCAACCACAGGGTTTGTTTTATCATCCGCACGGCGAAGCTCCCGTCTTATCTTATCTCTTGCCGCTTCAAGACCCTCGGAAAGCTTTTGCGAATCCCTCTGCTTTTTAACCTTTTCAAGCTCACGGAAAACAAAATCGCTGGAAGCACGGGCGCTTGCTATCATTGCCGCCGCCTTTGCTTCTGCTCTTTCAACCTGCTTTTCGCTTTCCTCAAGACGCTCTTTCATTCTCTTTTCCGCAGTACGCTTGAAGTTTTCGTACTCTGCCTTAAGAGCTCTTGCCTCGTCTCTTTCGCGCTCCATTTCGATTCGGGTGGCTTCAAGCTTTTCGATAACATATTCAAAGCGCTTATTATCTCCCGAAATATAGCCTTCTGCTCTCTCGATTATCTCATCGGGAAGTCCCAGCTTCTTAGATATCGCAAATGCGTTCGATTTTCCCGGAGTTCCCGTTATAAGACGGTAGGTGGGACGAAGAGTCTCTATATCGAATTCACAGGATGCGTTACATACTCCTTCGGTATCAAGGGCGTACACCTTCAATTCCGCATAGTGGGTGGTTGCGGCACAAAGGGCACCCTTTTCCCTTATCCTCTCAAGCACCGAAACGGCAAGGGCCGCGCCCTCAACAGGGTCGGTGCCCGAGCCGAGCTCGTCAAAGAGAACAAGGCTCTTTTTCTCCGCCTTTGCAACTATATCAACTATATTCACCATATGAGCTGAAAAGGTTGAAAGTGACTGCTCTATACTCTGTTCATCGCCTATATCGCAGAGGATCTTGTCAAAAACACAGACCGTTGATTCTTCATACAGAGGAACGTGAAGCCCCGACTGTATCATAAGTGCGAAAAGACCGAGCGTTTTAAGTGTTACCGTTTTACCGCCCGTATTCGGTCCCGTTACCACAAGAGTATCGTATTTACCTCCAACGGATACGTTTATCGGCACCGCCTTCTTCGGATCGAGAAGGGGATGCTTTGCACGTACAAGGGTAAATTCGCCGTCCTCATTTATCATGGGGGCTCTTGCATCCATTCTTACCGAGAGCATACCCATTGCAAAGGTAAGGGCAAGCTCGGTTATATTTTCATAGTTATTTCCTATGTTCCAGGAATCCTTTGCAACCTCGGCGCTTAAACCTGCAAGTATCTTTTCGATCTCAAATTTTTCTGCGGATTCAAGCTCCCGTAACGTATTGTTTGCTTCAACCACCTGCATAGGCTCTATAAACAATGTGGCACCCGAGGATGAAGTATCATGTACAAGACCCTTTATCTCGTTTTTATATTCGATCTTTACGGGAACAACGTACCTTCCGTCTCTCTGGGTAACTATATTTTCCTGAAGATACTTGGAATACGCTCCTCCTGTATATCTCGAAAGGGTCTCCTTTATCTTGTTGTTTGTATTTTTTATCTTTCGCCTTATATCCGATAATGCAGGACTTGCATCGTCGGCTATCATATCGGCGGTGATTATCACCTTTCTTATCCTGTCCTCCAATACCTTATTCGGAGACAGAAGATAGAAGCTTTCGTCGAGCATCGTTTCAAAGCGTTTGTTGGAATCAATATATTCCTGAAGCCTTCTTGCGCTGCATAGAAGCTCTGCGATCCGCAACAGCTCAACGGTATTTAAGGACGCACCCTTTTCACATCTTTCAAGAGATGAGGTTATATCCTTGATATCACCGAAGGGGGGCATTCCCTTTTCGTCTATAAGACGCTTTGCGTCCGTTGTAAGCAGCTGCTTACGGCGGACCTCGAATACATCGGGAGAAGGCATTATTTCAAGAGCCTTCGCCTTTGCTCCTTCGGTTACAGCCGCATCGCAAAGCATCCCGCGTATCTTATCGAATTCTAAAATTTTTATCGCTTTTCGGTAATTTACCATTTCTTTTCCTATAACGGCATGGAAGAGACCTCTTTGTAAAAATCAAGGGTATCAAATCCACGCTCTAAATGATTAAGTATATATTTTTCACACACATCGGCATAATCGGAAAGCTCATCCTCGGCTATCGAATATGAAAATATTCTTTTAGCCTCGCTCGAAAGAACGTATCTTAAGCCCTTGAGCATTGAAGGGGAAATACGGACAACTATTACGCTCTCAGCTGCGTCACGGCTTTGCACCTCTCCGAGATTCCTTATTCTCTGACAGTCATTACAGATAAGTCTGCCGTTCATTATATCGAGAAACATTTCGCCTCCGTCCTTTGAGCAAAAATCACAGCCGTGAAGCTCGGGCATATATCCCGACTGCGCCATGGCGCGGAACTCAAAGGTCGCCTTTATCAAGGGAAGGGGCAAAGTACCCTTTTGTATCATAAAAAGAGTATTCAGAGCAAGCTGAAGCATTTCGCTTTCGTCGTTATTCTCAACACTTAATTCCCTTGCAATATCAAGAACATACTGGGCAAGGGAAAAACGCACAAGATCGTCATTGAGATCAAGAAAGGAATGTATCACGTCCCCGCTTACAAGATTATAGCTGTCGCCCTTGCGGTTTATAATAAATCTGCAATACTGCAACGGCATCGAATATACAAGAGAACCTCTTTTGATATTTCTTACATGATTTGCGTAAACCGATATCTTTCCGTATTTTGCGGTAAGCACGGTTAAAAACTTATCGCTTTCCTTAAGTATTGTTTGTGACAGTATCAGACCTTCTATGCTTTCGCGCATTATTATTCTCCGATATTATCGTTAAAGCCGAAATTATTAAGATTAAAGCTGCTGTCTCTCCAATTCTCCTTTACCTTTACCCAAAGGTCAAGAAACACCTTTGTTCCGAAGAACTTTTCCATATCCTCGCGGGCATAACTGCCTATGGTCTTTAGAGAAGCTCCGTGCTTGCCTATAATGATTCCCTTATGGGACTGCTTTTCGCAGAATATCTCGGCACGTATCTTCAAAAGCTTGGGGGTCTCCTCAAAGGCTTCGATAACAACAGCCGTACCGTGAGGGATCTCATCGTCCATGGTGCGAAGAAGCTTTTCGCGGATGATCTCAGCCGCGATCTGACGTTCGGGCTGGTCGGTAACAGCATCCTCGGGGAAGAACCATATTCCCTCCTCCATAAACTTTTCGGTTTCGTCAAGCACTATATCAACACCGTCATTCTTAAGGGCGGAGATAGGAACTATCGAAGAAAAGTCATAAAGAGGCGCGTATTCCTGAATCGTTTCCGCAACCTTTCCGGGATCGGACTTATCAGTCTTATTGATGACCAGAAGCGCAGGCATGTCCGCTTTTTTAAATTTCTCGATAAGACCGAGCTCTATATTATGGGGTCTTGCACCTGCTTCTACAACAAGAATTGCGGCATCCACGTCACCGATAGCCCCCGAAACAGCCTTAACCATAAAATCACCCAATTTGGTCTTGGGATTATGCATTCCGGGAGTATCAAGGAAAACGAACTGTGTTTCGCCTCTTGTTAAGATACCGGTTATTCTGTTTCTTGTGGTTTGGGGCTTTTTGGAGATTATCGCTATTTTTTCTCCCAAAAGCGCGTTAAGTAATGTGGACTTACCAACGTTGGGTCTGCCTACTATTGCTACAAATCCTGTTTTTTTCATCAAATACCTCTATAAAAACATATAATTATATATATTATACTATATTTACGTTCAACGTGCAATACCCATATTGCACAAAATTTCTTCCTGGCGGGAAAACATTTCACTTTCCTGAGCCCTTCCCTCCTCATGGTCATAGCCCAGGAGGTGAAGCATGGAGTGAACGCATAAAAACGCGATCTCTCTTTCAAAGGAATGTCCGTATTCCTCTGCCTGCGCTCTTGCCTTTTCAAGAGAAAGCACTATATCACCCAAAACCGCCTTCGAACCCATATCATCCTCGTCGAATATCGGGAACGAAAGCACGTCGGTTGGTCTGTCAACACCGCGGTATTCGCGGTTTAACCCGTGAATGGTATCATTATCGCAAAGCGTTACCGAAACCTCGCATTTTTTCTCAACCTTTTCGTATTTCAGGCTTTCGGCTATTGCCGAAACTATAAGGCTTTTGATCTCTTTCGTAACGTCGATTATATCCTGCTCATTTGTTATAAAAACGTCGTGGCCGTTTTTCCTCATTTTTCTCTTTTCTCTCCTTGTCGTATTTCTCATAAGCCTTGATTATCTTCTGTACAAGATGGTGACGTACAACGTCACGCTCGGTAAAGCGGTGGATCTCGATATCCTCTATACCCTCAAGTATTCTTGTTGCCTCAACAAGACCGCTCTTTTTGCCGAAGGGCAGGTCGGTCTGAGTGACGTCACCCGTTACCACCGCCTTGGAGTTAAAGCCGAGACGTGTCAAAAACATCTTCATCTGTTCGGGGGTAGTATTCTGCGCCTCATCGAGAATGATAAAGGAATCATCCAACGTTCTTCCTCTCATATAGGCAAGGGGGGCAATTTCTATAGTTCCTCTTTCAAGATATCTCGCATAATTTTCGGGTCCCATCATCTCAAAAAGAGCATCGTACAAGGGGCGCAGATAGGGGTCTATCTTACTTTGAAGATCTCCGGGAAGATAGCCTAATCTCTCTCCAGCTTCAACTGCAGGACGTGTAAGTATTATACGGTTTACCTGCTTCGCACGCAAAGCCTTTACAGCCATAGCAACGGCAAGAAACGTTTTACCCGTACCTGCAGGACCGATACCCATAACTATGGTGTTTTTTGCTATAGCCTCAACGTATTTTTTCTGTCCCACGGTCTTTGCCTTGATGGGCTTTCCGCGGTTTGTAATACAGATGCAATCGTCGTCAAAGCCCCTCAATTCATCCTGCCTTCCGTCCTTGACCATATCCACGATATACTGAATACTCTGGGCAGAAAGCTCGGAATTGAGATTCACCATACGCTTCATATAGCTAACGGCATCTGCGGCATTTTCCACAGCCTCGTCATCTCCGGTTATAACTATAGCGTCTCCCGCGGTCTTTTCGGTATCTCTGTTGTTTATCTCAACACCGAAGGCCTTTTCGATTATGGTAATGTTAGAATCAAAGCTGCCGAAGATTGCGGCAGTCTGTTCTATTGAGTCTGTTAAAATAATTCTTTGAGCCATTGTGGCATCCTTTCATTACTGTGTTTTTATATCTTTAGGCATTGCTATATCAAGCCTGCATTTTATTTTACAGGTAAGTATATACGAATCCTTTGTGTTTTCCCCGTTCGTTTCTATCGAAATTATCTCGGACGAAAAAAGCTCTTCTTCTATCCTCTTTTTCATACGCGCCTCGGCGACCCTTCCCGCCTCATCGGGAGTATAGGTGAAATCCTCTACGATATATTCACGCATAACCTCTTTTTCTATCGAAAGAGGCAGCTCTATAACATCAAAAACAACTGCACCGTTGCTTTCCCTCGAGGTCGTATATTCACAATAATCGGGCGTAGCTTCAAGACTTAAAGGCAGGGTGAGATCAAAGAAACGAAGGCTCTTTTTCTCACATTCCCTATCGGTAAACACCTGCTTTTTATATGAGTACATAACCTCCTCGCAGAACGTCAGCTCCACCAAAGCCCTAACCTCCGCATCCGCTCTGCAGAGCCTAACCTCGCCATGCTTTGAATCAACTATACCGCTGACTAAAATATCGCCTTTTTTTACTACACTGCCGCTTTCGACCATGCTTTTTCCGCTGTAAACCGAAAAGCTCTCGATTATTCCGTCATAGCCTGCCACAAGGTTTCTCGGTGTACTGTTCAGCTCATCGTAGATCCTTTTATCCTGTATCTCAACGTATGCTACCGTACCCTTGAGATTTACCGATATCCATGAGCAGTCCTTATATTTATTAACGTAATCGATACAAAGATCCTCAAAATCTATTGACGGTACAAAGCTCCCCTCAAAGCATCCGAGAGTTTTGAGATTTGCCAATATCTCGTTATGCGGAATATCGGTATCACTTACCACCTTTACCTCCCAGATAAACAAGGATGAGGAAAGCAAAAGTATGAAAAAAAGGAACAGACCCACAAGTAATCCTGCTCTGTTTTTGTGAGCTTTGCAGATAAAGCGTAAACCTCTACCTTTTACACTATAAACCCTTAATTGATATTTGTCAAGAAGAGAAAGGAGGTTTTTGTAATCTTTTTCAAGCAAGCTGAACTCAAAACGCTCATCCTCCCCTCTTTTAAGTCCCCAATATCCGATATTGTTACGCAGCATAATATTGAGTACCCTTATCCCGTACCCCTTTTCACAAAAGACTTTTCTGTATCCGTACAACCATTTTACAAGCATTTTCCTTCCTCCAGACGAACTCCCTTTATCCTGCCCTTAACGGTAACGTGGGAACAAAAATAACTCTTCAGGGTCATATTTTCACCCTCAATACATAGTATAAAATCGGGAGTTTTCAAATGAATACGTTCGCTCTCATACAGAAGTATGGCCTTGCAGTTCTCAACACTTACCTCGCTGTTCTGAATAATATTTATAACACAGCTCCCCAAAAAGATATCCTCGGGAAGAAGAGCACCGTCGGATAAACGTTTGGTAAATCTCTCTCTTTTCATTTTTTCCTCCTTAAAGCTATTCTTTTTATTTTATGCGAGGTGTTTTACATTAATTACATACCGAAAAAACGAAGTCTTATTCCCTTTCTTGCCCTCACTCTTTATATAGCCGTCACACTATTCACAGAGGTCTGTGCCGACGGTGTCAAGGCAGCGTTGGAACTCTGTCTGTTCACTCTGCTTCCCTCCCTTTTTCCCTTCTGCTTTGCAACCAACCTTCTCCTTGAATGCGATTTTGAAAAGAGCATATCAAGACCCTTTTCAAAGCCTTTCAAAAGACTTTTTCATCTTGATCCCAACCTTGTTTTTCCTTATATCATCGGCATGATCTCAGGCTATCCCCAAGGCAGTATCGCAGTTATGAATATATACAAAAAAGGGGGATGTACAAGGGCGGAAGCGGAGCACGCTCTGTCTTTTTGCAACAATACCGGCATAGGCTTTATAATTGGTGTATGCCGTACCCTTGGCTTTTCAAAATGGGATACCTTATGCATTTTTTCCGCACAATTTGCCGCATCCCTTCTGTATGCCCTCATTTTCAGACCTAAAAATTACCCCAAAGAAATAAAAGCAGATAAAAAAAACGAAAAGGATATAGGATTTAATGTTTTTTCAAAGGCTCTTACGGGATCTCTTTATCCTATGGCTCTTGTCTGCGGTTACGTAATGATATTCGGGGTAATATCCGAATTTGCAGAACGTTTTTTCGCCTTTTTATCATTTTCTCCCGCTTTTTGCGCTTTTCTTTTCTCCTTTTTAGAAATCAGCAATGCCTCTTACCGTATCTCCCTCCTTCCCTCTGCCCTCGCTCTCCCCCTTTTGTCGTTCGCAGTTGTTTTCTCGGGACTTTGCGTGCATTTACAGATATACAGCTGTGTAAGGGGCGTCCTCAAAACAAAAAAGCTTATATTAAACAAGCTGTTTCAAGCAGTATTTGCATTTTTGATAACGTTATTTGTAAAAATGACTTGAAAAAAATTTAAATATAGGTTATACTGATTTTAATAACGAAAAGGATGTGAAAAGATGTCCAAAAAGAACAGCTACGAAATAACCAAGGTGTGCGCCTTCTGCGAGCTTGCGGAATGTATGCATGACAAAGAAAAAATGCTTTGCTCCTTAAAGGGTGTGGTCTCTGCAGGATATAAATGCAAGAAATTTCTTTACGACCCATTAAAAAGAAGCCCCGAGCCGATCCGGATAATAAAAGTATCGCCCGAAGATCTTATGCTTTAATATAACAACCTCCCTTATCCCTGCATAAAATGCAGTAAGGGAGGTTTAATATATGGGAAAAAGAAATAACCGATGTCTCCTTGCTCTCCCCTCCGTAACCTATGCCATGAGAGCAAGTGAGCTTCTAAAAAACTACGGTATCGATTCAAGGGTACTCTCCCTCGACCCCTCAATGACAAAAAAGGGATGCGCCAACGGAATCGAGACCGACTGCAAAAATCTTTTGAGAGCAAAGAATATACTCCTTGAACGGAATATCCCCATAAGTGAGATAAGGGGAGGCTGAAATGGGAGAGCTGATATATTTAGACAACGCCGCCACAAGCTTTCCAAAGCCCGCATCTGTATATCATGAGGTCAGACGGTGTATAGAGGAATATTGCGGAAATCCCGGGAGAAGCGGTCACTCGCTCTCCCTTGCCGCCGCAAAAACGGTATATGAATGCAGGCAGGAATTAGCCGCGCTTTTTGAATGTGAAAATACAGAGAACGTTATATTCACGCTGAATACCACCCACAGTCTGAATATGGCACTCAAGGGACTTATGAGCGATAACGATCATGTACTTATCTCAAATATAGAGCATAATTCGGTATATCGTCCCGTCATGGCATCCGGATGTAAATTCGATATATTCAACAGCTATCAGCCAAAGGAAAAGCTCTTAAAGGAGATAAGCGAAAAGCTGAGAGCCGACACAAAAATGATAATTTGCAGTCATGCCTCAAATATATCCCCTATCTGTAACCCGATAAAGGAGATAGGAGCTATGGCAAAGCGAAGAGGGATATATTTCATAGTTGACGCTGCCCAGAGTGCGGGCATACATCCCATCAGCATGAAAAAATCAAATATAGATGCCCTCTGCATCCCCGCCCACAAGGGACTATACGGAATACAGGGCTGCGGCGCTCTGCTGCTCTCCTCAAAATTCGAGGGGGATAAGGGAGAAAGAATAAAATGTCTGACCGAGGGCGGTAACGGAGTTGCCTCCTTTGAACCGTTTATGCCCAAAAGACTCCCGGAACGTCTTGAAAGCGGTACTCTGCCCACCCCTGCCATTGCAGGTCTGCTTGCGGGTATAAGGGCGGTAAAAGAAACGGGAACGGATAATATTCGAGCACATGAATATCTTCTTTGCAAAAGACTTCGCGAAAACCTTAAAAGCTTAAGAGGAGTAAAGCTCTACTGCCCAGAGTTTTCAAAAACAAATATAATTCTTTTTAACCTTTTGAGTAAAAGCTCTATAGAAACAACAGAGCTTTTAGACCGTGAAGGGGTATGTGTAAGGGGAGGCTTTCATTGTTCCCCCTTGGCACATAAGCTGTTAAAAACGGGAGAAAACGGTGCAGTCCGCGTTTCACCCGGAGGCTTCAACACCCTTGAAGAGATCGACAGATTTACAGACATAC
The DNA here is from genome assembly GCA_015065105.1 of Oscillospiraceae bacterium. GTDB lineage: Bacteria > Bacillota > Clostridia > Oscillospirales > CAG-272 > RGIG7300. The sequence continues at coordinate 52,738 of SVQZ01000005.1, forward strand.
TGTACAAAATAAACCGTCTTTGAAAAGGACGGTTTATTTTTATTCACTGACAAATATAAACAAATTTCTCCTTTACAAAGGTGTATTATAAATCTACAAGGACGGCAAAAATCGCCATCCTTGCCAAACAGCACGCCGGGTACACCGAATCCCGTCCGTACCCAAAGCGAAAAAAACCAAGCAAAAACAAAGGAGAAAAAATGAAAAGAATCACAAAAAGAAGCTTAAGCATGATATTGTCTATACTGATGATATTCCACCTCTTTCCCTACGGAGCATCGGGAAATAAATCAACGAAAAGCATCTCTTCATATGACCCCGTACCCGAAATTACGGATAATAACGTCATCGAAGTCCAACAAGAAGAACCTCCCTACGTTTTATACGAAGAAGAAAATTTAAGAGAAGAAAGGGTAAAGCATTACAGAATGAGCAACGGAAGCTTCGCGGCAGTAGAGTTTCCCTATTCTGTACATTATGAAAATGAGGATAAAAGTTATTCAGAGATAGACAATACCCTCATAAAGGGAGAAGACGGGTACAGTAACCGGGAAAACGACGTCAACTACACCTTCAGTACTGATACAGATACAAACGAAATTCTTGACATAAGCTACGGCAGTTATGAGCTTGAGATAGATTTTACCGGAGTAACGTCGGAATTGCCGCTTTCCGATAATACATCAGACCTTGAAACAAAAAGCAAAAGCTCGAATAAAAGCATTGAGATAATCAACCCCGAAGACAGAGTAACAGAAGAAAAGAACGGGACCGTCTCTGCCTTTACCACACGCGAAGGGCCTCTTAATATTGAAAAGCCCTCTGTCGAGGACGTACTAAGCAATCAAATTAAAAACGAGTCCTCGATAAAATATATAAATATCACAAAGGGTATAGACTTAAGATATGATATATCAGGCAACGAGTTAAAGGAATACATAATATTAAAGGAGAAGCCCGAAGGTAATATCTTCAGTTTTAATATGAAGCTCGACGGACTTATACCTGTATTAAATAACGATAAGAGCGTTTCGATATGCGATAAGGATTTCAACAGGATATTTATGATCCCCGCGCCCTTTATGACCGATGCTTCGGGCGTAGTGTCATATGACTGCGAATACATAATTGAAGAAAGCGGCGAGGGCATAAGCTTTAAGATATCGGCAAACAAGGAATGGCTTGATTCCGAAGACCGAAGCTATCCCGTTATGATAGACCCTGCATTGAACGTTACGGGCGAGGACAAAACAAATGCAATGACCACGTCCTATTATGCAGCCGGTGCCAATACCGTGAATACTGCCATGCAGGAGATATACATGGGGTACGATTCATGGTATGATGGTGAATATATAGGATATTTAAAGGTAAATACATTACCCGCGATCCCTTACGGCGCATCCCCTGTAAAGGCATACGTTTATCTCGGCCACTATGCCTATGACGGCGAAAGCATGGAGAGCTTGAACGTGTCCGCAAGAGCGGTCACGGGAAACACATGGTACACTCAGTATTCTAATACCGTCCTTGACTATACCGTATTATCCGATGATACGGTGGGAGAATTTGTGAGCTGGGATATCTCGGATGCGGCAAAGGGATGGTATATATTCAACAGTGATCCCGAGGAAGACAACGCTCTTGAAAACAAGGGCATAGTATTCGTTTCGGAGCATGACCTTAATGACAGTTATAATGCGAAAGCTACCCTGTACGGATTTCATAACCTTAATTTTAACGAAGGCTGTAAGCCCAAATTCGTCGTGTACTATCAGAACATGATAGGCATGGAGCAAAGATACAGCAGCAACACTCAGAATATCGGAAGAGCGGGAACGGGAAATATACGAGCATACGACGCAGACCTTACCTTACTGAGAAATGACGCATCCTTTTCAAGCACGGCAATGTCATTTACCGTAAGCCATATATATAACACAAAATACCATAAAAATCATTTCACCTCAAACGGCACGGTCCTCAACACCAAAAACTATGACCAGATGTTCGTGGGCAAGGGATGGAAGCTAAATCTGCAGCAGACCGTGGTTGAAAAGCAGATAACCGATATAAACGGAAACGCCCAAAGCTATCTTATATATACCGACGAAGACGGAACCGAGCATTATTTCAACAAGGATCCCGACAATAATACTCGATATATAGACGAAGAAGGTATGGATCTGACCGCCTTCAGCGAAAACGGCGAATGGATAATAAAAAGCGAAAAGGACGTTAGGATGTATTTCTGTAACGGCTACCTGTATAAGATAGAGGATGCCAACGGGAACTACGTAGAAATATATTACGGCGATTCCGCGCAGAATACCGCAGGAACCGAGCACAAGCCTGCGGAAAACAGAAACAGAATACTTGAAATAAAGCAGACAGCGGCAGGCGGTACAACAAAAAGTATAGCCCGTTTCAGCTATGCGTCAGACAACTTCCTGTATTCGGTAACCGATATCGCAGGAAGAAGAACCACCATAGAATATACAGGCATAGGCCAGATAGACTATTTTAAGGACTGTGACGGTGTAAGGAGTAAGTATATCTATGATTCCCAAACGTCTGCGGGTAAGCTCATTTCCGCCTATGACAGCGGATCGGGTTACGGAATTGACTACGCATATAAAGGACTTTCGGTAGTCGCCTTTAATGAGTTTTGCTCAAATCATGACAACAACTGCAATCCCGTAAACAAAACAACGGGTGCATCCTATTGGTATAACACATCGGGAGATAAGGTAACGTATTTCAGGTATTCAGGTGCGGACAGAACGCTAAATACCGCAGACGATATAGTAACCACCTATCTTTTCGATGACTATGCAAGAACGGTAAACTGCTACAGCGCAAATACGAAGATAACCGACGGTACGCAAGCGTTTTCGCTTTACGGAACAGGTGCGGCGGCATACACCCCCACAAGCATATCCGCCCCCGAAAAGAACAACAGAATAAGCGCAGAGACCTCCAGCGGCAGAGTGGCGGTAAATCTGCTCATGAATCCGAGCGCCGAGGGTAACGGCTCATATTGGCAGCTGCAAAACGGCGGAAGCTTGAATTCGGTCCTTGAAAACGTAAGAAGCGGTGAAAAATCGATAAAGCTCAAGGGCACGGGCGCTTATGCCTGCCAGACAAGACAGATAAAAAGCGCGGGCAAACATACAGCATCGGCATACCTAAGGGTAATGGGAGCGGAAAATGAAATTCCCGAAGTATATCTTTACGTCTCCGATCAACAGGGTAATCTCACACAAAGCAGAACGATACGGGAAAGCACCTCAAACGGTCAATGGGAACGCTTAAGCGTTACCTTCGATGCACAGGCGAACAAGAATTACGGAATATATATTAAAACCAACACCCCTGATGCAACGGTATATGCCGACGACCTCCAGCTTGAAGCGGGAGATGGCGCAAGCCGTCCCGGCTTACTTTCAAACGGCGGCTTTGAGCATTCGGATGATAAATGGACGCTTGCTTCAGGCGTTGGTACGGTAAGTACAGATAAATATATGCCCGGTTCGCAATGCAGCTACAAGCTGACGGCAGGTGCAGGTACACAGTCTCAGATAACTCAGACCACAGCCGTTAATTCAGCAAATTCAGCTGAGACCTTTGTGTTGAGCGGCTGGGCATGGGCGGATTCGATACCCGTAAGAGAAGGAAACGGAGATGAAAGCAAGCTTGAATCAAAATTCAAGCTCTTCGCCAAGGTGAGCTATACCGATACAAGTATAGGCGACTCCTGGTACAGAGCAGATTTTAACCCTGATATACGAAACGAATGGCAGTTTTTAAGTCTTATGATAGTACCGAAGCATGATGCCGCGATAAGCAGTATAACAGTAGGAGTATGCTATGCAAATAATAACGGCAGCGCATATCTTGATAACCTCAGCCTTATCCGCGAGGACGTTCAGACCTACAGCTATGACGAGGAGGGCAACCTTATTCAGGCGGGCTCATCGGCAAGCGAGGAAAAGGCAAGCTACAGCTATGACGGTGCAGATCTCATCAGCGCCGCCATGCCGGGAAGCGGAACGTGTAACTATACATATAAACAAACGGGTAATACGCATTTAGCAGAAACCGTTACCTGTGACGATCTCAAAATGTCATTGGAATACAGTGCGGCGGGAACAAACACGCTATCGACCCTTGAAAGCACCTCAAATACAAGCGGCAAAAAGATATGCTCAAGCGCAAGCTACAGTGCCGATGGGGACCACGTAAGCTACAGCGAAGATGCAAACGGTATCAGCGCAAGCTATAGCTATGATAACAAAAATCAGCTTTCAAGCTCTGCCGTTCAAAGCTCGGAGACCTTAAGTAATGGTGACGTCACAACGAATTACACCTATGACAGCATAGGCAGAAGCAAGACCACGTATATTTCGGGAAAAATATCCCTTGACTACAGCTACACCGACGGTATGCTCACCGGCATCACAAGGGGCGGATATATCCCGGGAAACAGCACAAAACAGAGCCAGAGCTACAGCTTTGTTTACGATGAATGGGGCAATACCGCACAGACCCGTCTCGGTGATGATACGATGCTTGCAAGCTACGAATATGCACCGAACAACGGAAATCTTATCAAGATGACCTACGGCAACGGTGCGTATATAGAATACGAGTACGATAACCTTGACAGAATCGTTAAAGTATCGTATAATGGTATCGAAAGATGTAGATATTCCTTTAACGGCGACGGTGCTTTGTATAAGGTAACCGAAGGAACAAAGAGCCATTACTATAACTATGACGGCATAGGACGTCTTGTAAGCCTTGTGACCTATGAAAACGGTACGGTTACCGATTATCAGTCCTTTGGTTACGATGAACACGGACGCACCTCCTCCGTAACCGAAAAATTCGGCTGTAACGAGGTAAAGGACAGCTATACATATAACGAAAGCAACGGTCTTGTGACCTCTGTTACACAGCAGTATCATGCGGGCTACAAAAACTCAACGAACACCTTCAGCTACAGCTATGACCATTTAAAGCGTGCCGATTCAACCACCGTTGCCCATGACGGCAAGAGCTATAGTGTTAACTACAGATACGCAAATAATCTTAAGGATTCTGCATATACTTCGAATTTAATAAACAGAAAGAGCTACGGAACAAGTGTTTATGAAAGCGATGCCTATAAATTCGATTACGTATATGACAGGGGCGGAAATATCAAGACCGCAACCGTAACGAGCAAGTATGACAGCAATTACGTATATACCGTAAGATACGGCTATGACGAGCAGAATCAGCTTGTAAGCGAGCGCTGTGCGGCAACGAACAGAGCCTACGTATATGAATATGATACCTACGGAAATATCCGCAGTAAAAAGACATATACCTACGGCAACTATGCAGATCCGGAGGATATAGCGGCAAACTGTACTCTGTTATCCACCGACGTCTATGAATATGACGATTACGAATGGTTCGATCTTTTAACCGAGTACAATAACGTACCCTTCAGCCATGATATCATAGGTAATCCGTTAACGTATTACAATGGAAAGAACTATACCTTCACCTGGCAGAACGGACGTCAGATGGCAACTGTTTCGGTAAATGGTACTAATTTGTCCTTTGAGTATGATATAGACGGACTTCGTACCAAGAAGACTGTACAAAACGGTGAAACCTATAATTACTATTATTCGGGCAATAAGCTTCATGCCATGACCTGGGAGAACGGCACAAAGATGCTGAGTTTTCTTTATGACTCAAGCGGAGCACCCTACAGCATGGTATATTGCTATACCGAAAGCGGAGTAAAGTATTCATCCTCCTACTATTACGTAACAAACCTACAGGGTGACGTTATAGCCCTCATGAACGCAAATCACGAAATAGTTGCCGAATACCTTTACGACGCCTGGGGTAATATCCTTTCGGTAACAAATGCAAACGGAACAGACCTATCCGGCAATGCAACCCATATCGCAAACCTTAACCCCTTACGCTACAGAGGTTACGTTTACGATAACGAGACAGGGTTCTACTATCTTCAGAGTAGGTATTATGATCCTGTGATTGGGCGATTTATTAACCTTGACGGATTCATTTCTACCGATACCGGATTCCTTGGTCATAATATGTTTGCGTACTGTAACAATAATTCGGTGATGTTTAGTGATCATAGTGGGTGTCTTTCTATTGCTCTAAATTCTGAAGATATAAAAACTCTAATCGAGGGTTTAGTAGCTGGTATAAGTGCTGCTGTTGCTGATGGACCGTCTTTTGTTGCTGATATTGTCGGAGCAGGTATATTTTTTGTTGCTGGAGTTAAAGTTGTATCAAATGTTAAATCTCGTGCTGAAGAGGAAACAGAAGAAAGAGAAAAAATTTCGGATTCTGTTTCCAATAACAAATCAAACGAACCGATAATATTTCCTGTTGACCCAAATCTATTTTGTCCAAGAGGTTTGATAAAAGTACCTAGAGAAGGTAGTAAAAACGGAAAATTAATTAGTTGGATGAGTCCGGTAACGAATGTTGAAGTTTTTCGGTGGGATGAAAATACTAATTTCTCAAATGGTCCTCATTATCATATCTACGGCAGCGGCCATTATGCACCTGGAACTAATGTGCCAGAACCATATGCAACATTATATTTTTCTGAATAATACAAGGAACTTTTAAATTATGATCAAATATAATATATCAAAAATCGAGAAACTAAAAGAGTTTATATACTACAGCAATATACATGATGCTATAGTAAAATACAGTAAATATGATTTAAAAAACAATTGTTTCACAATTAAAGTCGCTAATTATTCGTTTAATATACAATATACTTTGAAATTTTATAATATTGAATATTTATTATTTACCAACACAGCTTCAAATAACTCTAATAATATTAACACTTTAGTTGTAAGCAAATCTAACGATAATAATGAAGTTCTAAATGAACTATCTCTGAAATTTTCACAAAATAATTTTTATTTTATATTTGAAATGTTCTTTGATAAAGAAATTCATATTATATGCGAATCGATTGGTATAATAACATCGCAACCCAGACTAACTGTAGAAAGTCAATAGAAAAAGTTTAAAAGTTTAAAGAAATGCGTTATCCTTGACAGATTCTTGAATTTGTCAAGGGTAGTGCAAATCTTAGTGGTTGGAAAGACCTTGACTTGGGAAAACGGCGCAAAAATGCTGAGCTTTCTTTATGACTCAAGCGGTAATCCCTACAGCATGGTATATTGCTATACCGAAAACTCAGTAAAGTATTCATCCTCCTACTATTACGTAACAAACCTGCAGGGCGACGTTGTTGCTCTCATGAATGCAAATCACGAAATAGTTGCCGAATACCTTTACGACGCCTGGGGTAATATTCTTTCGGTAACAAATGCAAGCGGAACAGACCTATCCGGTAATGCAAACCATATCGCAAACCTTAACCCCTTACGCTACAGAGGTTACGTTTACGATAACGAGACGGGATTCTATTATGTATCCAGCCGTTATTACGATCCTGAGATCGGTAGATTTATAAATGCAGATAATACAATTTCCGGTATCAACGGACCGATGTTGGGATATAACCAGTTTGCCTACAGTTTCAATAATCCTGTAAATATGGATGATGAATCCGGTAATTGGCCCAAATGGGTGAAAAATACTGTTAAATGGGTGGCTAAGAATGTTGTTAAACCAGTTGTAAAAACTGTCAAAAAGACTCTTTCCAAGGTTGATGCTACATATTCGCGAGGTATCAATGTTAGTGGGACACCAAGTGCTTTTATTTTCAATCTTCAGGCAGGTATATCCATAGACACAAAAGGGAATGTTGCAATACAGGGGTCTGCCGGAGGAGGCATTACGGGTGGAGTACCCAGTGCATCTATCACGGCATATCAAAGTGTAACCAATGCGCCAAGTATAGCCAAACTTGAGGACTCCGGTTATCAAATTGGTGGTTCTATAGGAGTCCCTGTATATGAGGTTCCACTGGCTGTAGGGGGTGACTTCAACATAATTCCAGATAGCGCCCTAAACACAACATATTATGGTGCAACAAGTAATGTGGGGATTGGAACGCCTGGTGGAGAGTTTCATGTTGAATGGGGTGAAACTGCCACATGGAATGCCACTCGGTTTAACATATTTGATGTGGCTGAAGACGTTTACATTAAGATTATGGAGTGGTAAAGATGAAGTTGATTCGACATATTTTCACAATCATATTAACACTACTTTTGCTAGTTTTTGGAGGGGTAGAGGTGTTGGCTATGAATACAGGTTTTTCTACTGAATCGTTGCCAGAAGATGATATGAATACATTGCTCAAAAATGTAAATATATCTATGTTGACAGACGAGCCACCAAAGAAAACAATTGAGTGTTTTGCTGTTAATGAAGATGGAGTGATCGCTATTGGCTGTAATAGTTCTGAAAACAAAGTAGTATGTATTTATACAAGTGACGGCGTTTTTCAATATGGTTACAGTTTTAAATGTAGTGGTAATTTCGGCATTGAATTTGATAAAAGTGTATTAAATATTTATCTTGTTCGTAGTGATATTGCAATTGCTGTTAATTCTGTTGGAGAAGTAGAGAGTATCCTTAAAATTCAAAACACATCCGAAAACAACTCTTATTGGAATGATTGCGTTTTTTCAACCAGACGAAAAATTGGAGATACCGAATATTTCCTTAAAAATGATATGGGTATTTTAAATGTATTTGCATCATCATATTCTCAATTAATCATCACAAATAAATACGGTGAAGAAAGTATTATATATGATGTAAATTCGGCTCAATTTTCAAATATGGTAGTAGTTGTTGGTGGGGTTATTGTATTTATTTGTCTTGTTGTAGCAGTTGTTATTTGGCAGTTCATTAAGCTAAAGCGCAATGCTTGAACATTTTTAGCACCATCCCAGCAAGCATCGCCTTTTGGGGACAAAAGGCAGTTTGTTGGGAGAATCCCAAGCCCTTAAAGGTTTCAGGAATATTCCTGACAAGTCTGCGTTTGGGTGACCAAACGCGATGTTTACGGTACATAACAGTTTTCTTTTTTCGGCAAGTAACCGACCGAAAAATAATGACCCGGAGGGATTATCCCCTCCGGGTAAATAGCAGAACCCAGCCGAAGTAATATTCTATTATCTGCAGAGCAGATATTATGATCCTGCGGTGGGTAGGTTTGTCAGTGCGGATTCTATTTTTATTACAAGTTCGTTTTTAGGTTATAATTTATTTTCATACTGTGAAAACACACCTGTTACTTCTATAGATTCAAACGGTTATTGTAAAAAAATCCTTTTTATAAAATTCGATTGTCATAAGGTTACCTGTAAAACAAGCAAAAACTATAAGTCAACAAGAAAAAAAGCAGCTGTACTATATGATGGTAGATCGAGTGGTTCGTTTTTTGGTTTAATAGATGGTCAAGGATTTGAAAAACAAGGAGAGTCATTAGTTGAGGAATTACAATCATCTTACGAGGTTGATGCTATTTCATTTGATACTTTAGGGGGGGTTGTAGATGGTTGGAATTCTCTAAATGACACATATGACCGTGTATATATATTAGCACATGGAGATCCGGGTAATTTGTGGTGTGAAGGTGAAAATCTCGGTGTTGATCAAAATTCTTCCTATTCAATTTGGGATTTAAGTGCAATAGATACTAAAAATATATATTTGTATTCTTGTAATGGAGCTACTCTAAATCAAGACGGGATCAGTTTAGCGAATGCTTTCTCGGATATTACAGGTGCTTGTGTTACCGCTGTTTCTAATGGTTCGGTTAATTACAATATTTTAACAAATAAACCATATGCAGACGGCGGGGTATGGGTATCTCGAACACGTAAGAACTATATTTTTAAATAGGTGGTATATTTTATGAATATATTGAAGTCAATATTAGTACTAATTGCGTTAAGTATGCTTGTTGTTATTTCTTTTAAAACAACAAAACATCTAATACATAATATCAGATCAAATCGCCGTTACATAAAATCTATTATCTGTACAGTCATTGTGAGCATATTAACCGTATATGCTATCTTATCCTACGGTATATATATTTACCCCTTTGAAAAAAATGTCGAATTGGTTCTTGTGAAAGAATATACACTCCCAAAGCAGGATAATTATGAAATATTATACGGAAAAAAATGGTGCGGTGTTTATAAAGCTGATGGTTCCAAACCGGCTTCGTTTATATTTAAGCCTGAAAAATATGATTATGACTTTGAAAATTTAGAGTTTGATTTAGACAATTATACATATATTGTCACATATGCTCAAAAAGCTGAAAGCTTGTCATATAATGTTTGGGATACAATCAAAAAACCGGTAAATACCGGGGCAAAAGAAGGACATATTGTTTTCAAAGAAGAGTATAACGAAAGAAAGGTATATATTTATAAAATAAAAGATAATATACGAATCGATTGTAACATGAATGATCTAAGTAATTTACAATTATATAATGCAAAATAACTAATTAGACAGAGGGCGCTGTCCTTCTTATGAAACAAACGTAAAACAAGAAATTGCTATCTGTCTTAAAATCAAACAGCAAACGGGCGAGAACGTTGAAGAAGACTATGTTCTGAAATTCGTTAAATCCTACGATTCTACAGAGCATGATGAAGCGAAGACTACATAGGACACTTATGCTTGTTAATGAAAACGACAGCAAGGCGGTCTCCCGCCTTGCTTTTTCGTATAACAAAAAACGGTGCAAGTCGGATCTTTCGACTTGCACCGTCCCTTTTTATTTAAAGATCACCGAAGGTTATGCAGATCTTTGCAGCTTGCGCCCTCGAAGCTGTCATATTAGGCGAAAGGGTGGTTTGGGAGGTTCCGTTTATAAGTCCCGTACCTACCGCCCAGCAAAGAGCTTCCCTTGCCCAATCTGCTATATCCGTATTATCGGAATAGACCGAAAGGTCAGCCTTTTTTGTCATATCCATTCCGTTTTTCAAGGCATAGTTATAAAAGAATCTCGCAAGCTGTCCACGGCTTATCTTAACACCGAGTCCGAATCTGCCGTTGCCGACTCCGTTACAATATCCCTCTGCACTTGCCCAGGCAACTGCGGCTGAATACCATTCTCCGCTTTTAACGTCGCTAAAGCCTGTATCCATGCCCTCATATCCGCTGAGATCAGCTCCGTCGATCCTTGCCAGAACCAAAACGAACTGCTCGCGGGTAAGAGCTTTAGCGGGAAGGAACATACCCTTGTCATTACCTGTAAAATATCCCTTCAACGATGCCTTTACCGCTGTATCGGTGTACCATTTACCCGTTTCAACGTCGGGGAACGGCGTCTTTGCCTTAAGGTAGAGAGAAACGTCCTCGTAAATATTTACAACGTCCCCTTCATATACCGGTTCTCCGTCATCAAAGCACCAGCCCTCAACGATATATCCCTCGGTATTCACCTTGGGGAAATCCATATACTTTCTTCCTCCGACCACTCTTTTTGAAGAGACATAATTTCCGTTCTGATCGTAAAAATCAACATTATAGCTCTTGTAATGGCCTCTTGCCGCAAGGGCGTCGGCCTCGGAGGAATCTCTTGCAAAGCGTATAGAATGAATTGATATAACGTCACCCTCCTCAACCTTTGTTCCGTTTACCGACATAAAGGAGAAACGAAGGGTATTGAGCTTGCCGGAAAAAGCGGAAAGATCGATGATATAGGTATGGTAATTGCCGTCGTTTACTGCGTTTATAAAGCCTGCAAAGGCATTCTGATCTATACCTGTCTGTTTTCCCGTGGTGGCATATACCGCCTGAAACATATAGGGATTTTTATCCTTGTGCTCAAGCTTCATGTCAATTATTGCATAATTATATTCGTCAAGATCAAGGTATGCATAACCGCGGGAAACACTTGAATCGGGATTATCAACTCTTGTGTTAGGCAAGCCGAAGCTCAGAGTTGCCGAGGGATCGCTGTAAAGATCCGTTACCGTCAGGTCAATGCCCTCTGCATTTCCCGAGACAGAAAGCTGGCTTGTGTTTGGGATAAGACAGTGTGTATCGCTTGCCGCAAAGTGAACCGCACCGAATTCGATATATTCAGAGGGTATCTCGGGTATATTTTTTGCGGTATCATGGGGCTTTCCCCTGGAAAGTATGACAGAGTTTACTACAGTTCTCTCAACGTTTCCGCTGTCGCAGGGACGGTTGACCACCTTGTATTCGCCCTCATCCGCCAGCACCATGGTGGCAGAGCCGCCGCCGTCAAGAATAAAGGCGGTATTGAGATCGAGCTCATCCGCAATATCCCAATACTTGTTGAAATCAAGACCTTTGCTGAAATCACTCTGTCTTCCGTCATTCACAAGGAAAACTACGTTACCGTTATTCTTGATTCCGACTATTGTTGTAGGATAGCCCGTTGTGGTACCGCTTTCGTTTTTAACACCGTCAATAACGAAGGGGGTATGTCCGCCCACAACGTTGGTCATATTCTGCCAAAGCTCAGTGTCGCGTCCGAAGAGCTCTCTTACCTCAAAGGAAAGCTTAATCTTATCGCCAACCTCGTAGCCGTTGAGCTTTTCCATAGCAGTGCCCCTTGCACAAAGAATGATATGGTCCTCTGCCATTTGAGGGTCGGAATCGGAAGATTCGTCATATATACCTATTATCTCGCCCTCGATATTTGCACCGTGCTTTACGGTATAGCCGTCTGTTTTTACCAAAAGCTCAAGGGCATCGTCGAGAGCATAGCTGTTAAGGCATCCCTTATCCGTATAAACCACAAGGGCGTTATTTGCAGGCAAGCGGTTAAGTCCGTCAGCCTTTACGTTATCAAGGGTGATATCAAGCTTGGGACAGCCTATGGCAACACGGTTATCTGCCGTAGAGCCGAATGCCCAGAACTGACCCTCGTAGGGGGTCTCCTGTATCATGTAATCCGACGTAATTATCTCGCCGTCATACATATTGAAGCCGCGGGGTAAGGTAAGCTCCTTTTTTACCACCGCATCGTTATAGCCGTTGTAATCCGTCCCGCTTCCCTCGATCCTTGCGTGGGCATAGGCAACCATCCAGAGGTCTCCGTTAATGGCGGCAATGGGGGTTTTATCGGGATTGTTTTTCGCAAACTCCGCCATGGTGTCGCTGGTTTTTGAAAGCTTATTTGCGTATTTTCCGCCGCCTGTTACATCTATATAAAGATCATTTGCCGAAGGGTCGAACTCCACTGCGTTAAAATTCTGTATATTGTAACGGGAGGTGGAATCGGTTGCTATATGGGTATGGGTAACACCCTTATAAAGCTCGGCTTGGGAATAAGCCGTTTGGCTTTCCTCTTCGCCGATATTAAGCGCATTTGCCGACAGGGGCAAAAGCATTATTAATACTAAAATAATTGATAAAGCCTTTTTCATTTTCATTCACCGATAAAAAGATCGTTATATTTTGAAGAAATCGACGTATAAGGTCTGTCGATTCCGAAAACGTCAAGAATGATACCGTAAAGGTCGGTATTTGAAAAGCCTGTAAGGTCAGCATCCTTATTTACTCCCTTACCGCCTATGCCAATAAAGGAATTCAACTCGTCATCAGAATCTCCCGTATATGAGCTGCCGCCGATAACACCGCCGTGGTCTGTTATAAGCAGATAAAGGGTGTTTTCGTTTCTGCCGAGCTCTTCGTATTTGTTATATATCCTGCCGATATATCCGTCGGTCAGAGAAAGCTGCATCAGATAATCGCTGCTGCCGAAGCCTCCTTCAAAGTGAACTCCGCCCTGGAGCACCTGACGCATCTCAACAAAGAGAAGCGAAGGATCATTATTTTCAAGATAACCGCCCTCGTTGCAGAGAATATCGGTTACAACGTTATCAAGCTCGTTTTCATCAATGGGGGCATACACACCGCCCTCCTCCTCTGCAAGCTGTGATATCTCAAGACTTGAGGCAAAGCAGGCAACCTCCTTTTCGGGGTACTTTTCCTTTACCTCGCCGAGGAAGGTCTTGATACCGTTACGTTCATTATATACATCTCTTGCCGCATCGTCCCTGTGGCTGATACCGTGAACAGAGCCGTCTGTACCTGTAAGAACAGAAGCTCTTTCGCTCATGCAATTAACAGGTCCGCTTGCCCTTGATACCGCGGTAAGATCAAAGATCTTGTCGATATTGGCAGTCTTAGCATCCTTGAAGAAATTTCCAGCGCCGTCTATCATAAATACCACTACCCTGTCATAGCCGTAAAGGGTCTCGGGCTCAAAGATATCGGCAAAGTAGGCGGTCATCTTGGCTATCTGTCCTCTTGAGGCAAGTCCCTTGGGATCCAACTTGCCTGCGCCCACGCCGTTGACTATCTTAAGGGATACCGCCCAGTCCATAGATTCCTTCGCCCATGACGCAACACGGTCTGCATCTGAAAATTCCCTTGCAACATCGGTATAAGTCTCTGCATACTCATAGCCCATAAAATCCGCAAAGTTTTTGAGTATAACGGTAAGCTGCTCGCGGCTGACGTTCTTTTTGGGCATAAATTCGCCCTTTTCATTGCCGTTTACAATGCCGTTCTCCCCTGCCCATGCAGTACAGGGCGCATACCAGTCGGAGGGTGATACGTCTATGAACTTTGAATCGGTATAAGCCGAAAGATCTGCTCCCGCATACTGGGAAAGTATCTGTACCACAGCCGCACGTGTGGTAGAACCCTTGGGAGCAAAGCTTGAAGCGGAAGTTCCCTTTACAAGGCTGTTGGTATAGCAGAAGCGTACAGATTCAAAATACCATTCCTTTTCGGACACGTCGGTAAAGGGAAGCTCTGTATATTCCCTTTCAAAGCCCTCAAAGCTGTTACCGCAGCTCTTACATTCTCTTGCTCTTACACCCTCCTCAAAGCTCCAGAGGCCGAAATCATGTCCCTTTGCTTTGATCACGGTTCTGTTTGTAAGCTTTCCGCAGGCAACGCACTGCTCAGCCTCCTCACCCGTATATTCGCAGGCGGCATATTCGGTTATAACGGAAATCTTTTCGGAGTGCGGACAATCCTTATCCGCCAATATATAGTCAAAGCCGTTTACAATACAGTATTCTTCGGCATAGCTTCCTTCATACACCTTTACCTCAAGGTCTCCGAAATCAAAAGCCCATTCGCCGATATATTCGACGGTCTCGGGGATGGTCACGCTTTCAAGAGAATAGCATTCCGAGAAGGCATAGGTATCTATTATTCTGACGGTCAGAGGTATCTCAACGCTCTCAAGCTTATCGCATCCCAGAAAAGCAGAATATCCTATCTTTTCAAGTCCTTTCGGGAATTCAATGCTCTCGACCGGAAGGTAAGCAAATATCTCCCTGCCCAATTCAACTATGGTCAGTCCCTGTGCATCGATATCACAGAGTGCTGTACCGTCAACTATCTCCGCTTTATCAAGTCTCGCTCTTTTGTTACCTATATCGGTGTATTTCACACCCGATTCGGCAAAAGAGACGGGGGTTGCGGCAATTATAAGCAATATCGCCGTTATTATACATAAAACTCTTTTCATTTTGACCTCCGAACGTTATAAACGTATTTTATCATTTTATTTTACCATATTCCCACCCTTTTTTGCAATATATTGACCGAATGATTCAATAAAAATTTGAAAAATCTCAGAACGGTACCCCTGCATTTTTGAACAAAATGAAATAAAAGTTACCGAAAAATATAAATATCCCTGCAATAACATTGACATATAACCTATATAAGTGATAGAATATTTTCATAATATCGAATAATTATACAGAGGAATAAATGAAAAGATTCTTTTGCGTTATATTAACGGCAGTTATTCTGATGTCCTTAACAGGATGCCGGGATGCCGAATTAAAGGTAAAAAAGGAAATAATAGACAGCTATACCTCTCAAAGCGAGGCCGATCCGGAAACCGAGCCCCTTCCCCTTGAAGGAAAGACAGTTGTCTGCTTGGGCGACTCGCTTTTCGGTATGTACCGCGACCAGACAGCCTCCACAAAGCCTATCGCCGATCTCACCGGTGCTGCGGTATATAACGCGGGCTTCGGCGGCAGCCGTATATCCTACCATCCCTATTCGGGCTATGATGCTTTTTCGGGATTTCGTTTAGCCGATGCTGTTGCAACAGGAGATTGGTCTCTTCAGCAGGCTCAGATAGCCGACGGTGAGGAATATTTCGAGGATCAGCTCAATATTCTTATGGGCATTGATTTTTCTGAGGTGGATATCATAGTGCTTCATTACGGTACGAACGATTTTAACAGTAAATACATACCCCTTTCAAATTCGTCCGATCCCGATGACACAAACACCGTTTGCGGAGCATTAAGATATACGATAAAAAAATTAAAAGAGGCTTGTCCCGATTCAGAGATAGTTGTCTCTCTTCCCGTTTACAGAGTATGGACCTCCCCCGACGGAGAATCGGTATATGCGGAGGACAGAGAGGATTCCTTCGGAAATACCCTTTATGATCTTTGCGAGGAAATGAAAAAGGCAGCTGAGGAGAATTCGGTAACCTATATCGATAATCTTGCCGAGCTTGGCATAAAGCAGAGCAATGCCCGTGATTTTCTTGAGGACGGAACGCATCTGAATAAAGAAGGCAGAAAGCTTTTCGGTGAGACCATAGCAGATCATCTGATTGAAAATTTTTCGGAAAACTAATAACAAACAGAAAAGCGCTTCGGACGAAGCGCTTTTCTGTTTGTTGCACCGATATAAGTGCATTTATATTTTATCATAGGTTTATAATAAAAACAAGATATCTTGTTAAATCAAGGCAGAGGGAGGTCGTTTGTTTGGATAAAAGGATAGAAAAAATAATTGGTAATAATATCCGGATATTAAGAGAAGGTGCCTCCATGACCCAAGAACAGCTTTCCGCAAAAATGCAAATTGCAGGATGTGATATGACAAGAAGTGCAATAGCGAAGATAGAGGTAGGCCAAAGGCATATATATCCCGATGAAATTATTCTCATAAAAGAAATACTCAACGTTGATTTCGATCAAATATTCAATATTTAATAGCCGTTGCTCTGTTAAGAACGACGGCTTTTTTCAATTTTTAAAATAATTCATATCAAAATATAACAAAATAATAACAATTCTTAAATTATTACCATTGACACTTAAATATAATAATGATAAAATAAATATGTATGTTTATAAATAATAATATATATATATCTAAATCAGAAAGGATGCCCGAAAGGGCGAAAGGTACGAGAATATGAAAACCAAAGCGGTTCGTATTTACGGCACTAACGATTTAAGACTTGAGGAGTTTGAGCTCCCCGCGATCAAGGATGACGAAATACTTGCTCACGTTATTTCCGACAGTATTTGTATGTCCTCCCACAAGGCGGCTATTCAGGGCCCCAACCATAAGAGAGTTCCCGACGACGTTGCAGAAAATCCCGTAATCATAGGTCATGAGTTCTGCGGTGAGATCGTAGAGGTTGGCGCAAAGTGGGCTGACCAGTTCAAGCCCGGCGACAAGTTCGCTATCCAGCCTGCAATGAACTACAAGGGCAGTCTTGCGGCTCCCGGTTATTCCTATCAGTTCATCGGCGGTGACGCCACCTACGTTATCATCCCCCACGAGGTTATGGAAACAGGCTGTCTTCTCAGTTACAAGGGCGATGCATTCTTCTACGGCTCTCTTGCCGAGCCCATGAGCTGTATCGTTGGCGGTTATCATGCTAACTACCACACCACCGCAGGAAGCTACGTTCACGATATGGGTATCGTTGAAGGCGGTAACTGTGCTATCCTTGCAGGTGCGGGTCCTATGGGTCTCGGTGCTATCGACTATGCTATCCACTGCGACAGAAAGCCCTCTCTCGTTGTTGTAACAGACCTCGACACCGCCCGTCTCGAAAGAGCGGCACAGATCCTCTCTCCCGAGGAGGCTGCAAAGAACGGCGTTAAGCTTCTCTACGTTAACACAAGCGAATATGAAGATCCCGATGCATTCCTCATGTCTCTCACCGACGGTAAGGGTTACAACGACGTATTCGTATATGCTCCCGTTAAGCCCGTAGTTGAAATGGGCGACAGACTTTTAGCCCGCGACGGCTGTCTCAACTTCTTCGCAGGTCCTACAAAGACTGACTTCTCCGCTATGTTCAACTTCTACAACGTTCACTACTCCGCAACTCACATCTGCGGTACCTCCGGCGGTAACACTGCTGACATGATCGAGTCTATCACCATGATGGAGACAGGTAAGCTCAATCCCGCTGCTATGATCACTCACGTCGGCGGTCTTAACTCTGTTATCGACACCACAATGAACCTTCCCAAGATCCCCGGCGGTAAGAAGCTCGTTTACACAAACAAGGATATGCCCATGGTTGCTATCTCTGATTTTGCTGAACTCGGCAAGACCGATAAGTTCTATGCAGACCTTGACGCTATCGTTTCCGCTAACAACGGTCTCTGGTGCCTCGAGGCTGAAAAGTACGTTCTTGAAAACGCAAAAGATATATAAGCATTCTGCGAATGCAATGATATCTGCTGTTGGCAGATGATAAATGATGAATGATATATTTGTCCAGGACAAATATTGAGGGTGATTTCCGTCTCGACGGAAATCTCCTTCAATTTGAATTTTTTGACTGAAAGGAAATAAAAAATGTTAGACAAGCAGTTACAGGCATTAGCCGATATGTCCAACAAGTACGGCTCAAACCCCGAGTTCGTTCTTGCAGGCGGCGGTAACACCTCTTTCAAAAATGATGAATTACTCTTTATCAAGGGCTCCGGTACAGCTCTTGCAACCATCAAGCCCGATGAGTTTGTAAGAATGGAGCGCGCGCTCTTAAACGAGATCAGAACCAAGAAGTATTCTGAGGTTGAGGCAGAGTGCGAGGCAGAGGTTCTCGAGGATATGATGAACGCACGCGTTAAGGGCGAAACAAGACGTCCCAGCGTTGAAACCGTTCTTCACGATCTTATGGAGTACAAGTACGTTCTCCACCTCCACCCCGCAACCGTTAACGGTATTACCTGCTCAAAGTCGGGTGAGGCTACCATCAAGCGTCTTTTCCCCGATGCTATCTGGGTTGCAAACTCCAAGCCCGGCTACACCCTTGCAATGCTCTGCTTAAAGACTATTGAAGCGGCTAAGGCAGAAAAGGGCGCTTGCCCCAACCTTATCTTCCTTGAAAACCACGGTGTATTCTTTGCGGCAGATACCACCGAGGAGCTCGATGTTATCGTTGCAGACGTAATGGGCAAGATCAAGGCTGAAATTAAGGCTGAACCCGATTTCACACCCGTTGAATATGACGTTGACAAGGTTACCGCAGTTGCTCCGGTACTCCGTATGCTTACAGGTGACGGCGAGGCTTCATCCGTTATCTTCTCGACCTCTAAGGCAGTTCTTGATTACGATCCCGCAACCAAGAGCTTTACTCCCGACCATATCGTATATTGCAAGGCTTCCCCCCTTGTGCTCGCTGACGGCGACGATATTAAGGAAAAGTACGATGCATACGTACAAGCTAACGGCTACAAGCCCAAGATCGCTTACTACGTTGGTCTCGGTATGTTCGCTATGGCTGATACTTATAAGAACGCAAAGACCGCTGAGATCGTATTCCGTGACGCTATCAAGATCAGCGTATTCGCACAGTCCTTCGGCGGTATCTCCACTATGCCCGATTGGCTTGAGACCTTCATCATCAACTGGGAGGTTGAAAGCTACCGCGCAAAGGTAAGCCTTGCGGCAGGCGGTGCAAAGCGTCTTGATAAGAAGGTTATAATCGTTACCGGCGGTGCTCAGGGCTTCGGTCTCGGTATTGCCGAGGAGCTTGCGGCTAACGGTGCTTATGTTGCTATTGCCGACATGAACTATGACGGCGCTAAGGCTGCCGCAGACAAGCTTCCCAACGCTATGGCAGTTGCGGTTAACGTTACCGATGAGGACAGCGTTAAGGCAATGGTTGATGCTGTTGTTGTTAACTACGGCGGTCTCGACGTGTTCGTAAATAACGCAGGTATCGCGAAAGCCGGCAGCCTTGAGGAAATGCAGAAGGGTACTCTTGAATTTGTTACCGCAGTTAACTACACCGGTTACTTCCTCTGCGCAAAATACGCTTCCAGAGTTATGAAGATCCAGCACTCGGTTGCTCCCGATTACATGATGGATATCGTTGAAAACAACTCCAAGTCCGGCCTTGAAGGCTCTAACAAGAACTTCGCTTACTCCGGCTCTAAGTTCGGCGGTATCGGTCTTACAGCTTCCTTTGCTATGGAGCTTGCTCCCTACAACATCAAGGTTAACGCTGTTTGCCCCGGTAACTATCTTGACGGTCCCCTCTGGTCCGATCCCGAAAAGGGTCTCTTCGTTCAGTACCTCAATGCGGGCAAGGTTCCCGGTGCTAAGACTGTTGAAGACGTTCGCAAGTTCTATATGTCCAAGGTACCCCTTAACAGAGGCTGCCTCCCCGTTGACGTTGCACGCGCAATTATGTACTGCGTAGAACAGAAGTACGAAACAGGTCAGGCTATCCCCGTAACAGGCGGACAGGTAATGTTGCATTAAAGCAATACTTGCTGTTGCTTTAATGCAACAGATGAAAGATAAGAGAGAATAGATAAAAGAAAAGGTAGATAAAAGTTGAATTTTCAACTTTTATCTTCCTTACTTCTTCATTCAAATAAATTTTGTGAGGTCAAAAGATGGCTACTTATGTAAACAATCACATTCATACTATATATTCCTTTTCTCCCTACACCCCTACAACTGCTGTAGAGGCTGCAAAGAAGAGCGGACTTAAGACCGCAGGTATCATGGACCATGATTCTGTTGGCGGCGCAAAGGAATTTATCGAAGCGGGTAAGAAGTACGATATGCCCGTAACAGTAGGTGTTGAGTGCCGTGTAAATATGGCAAACACCAAGCTTTGCGGTAAGCGTATCAACAACCCCGACCAGATCTCCGTTGCTTACGTTGCCATGCACGGTATTCCCCACCAGAACATTGACAAGGTAGATGCTTTCTTTGCTCCCTACCGCGAAAAGAGAAATATCCGTAACGCAAAGATGTGTGAGAATATCACAGAGATAACCAAGGCTTACGGCATCACCCTTGATTTTGAGGCTGACGTAAAGCCCCTTGCTACCTCTACCGTAACAGAGCGTCACATTCTCTTTGCTCTTGCAAAGAAGATCACAGCGGCTTATCCCACTCCCGAGGAAGCAGTTGACTTCATCGAGAACAAGATGGGCATTGCTCTTTCTGCAAAGGTAAGAGACCAGATCCTTAATGGCAGAGAAACTCCCGATTTCTATGAATACGATATTCTCGGCGCTCTTAAGGGTAACATGGTTGAAAAGTTCTACGTTGACGCAACCGACGAGCTTCCCGACGTTACAGAATTCATCAAGATGGTTCACGAAAACGGCGGTGTTGCGGCTTACGCATACCTCGGTGACGTTGGAGATTCTGTAACAGGCGACAAGAAGGCTCAGAAGTTTGAGGACGATTACATCGATCTTCTCTTTGAGACCATCAAGGAGCTCGGCTTTGATGCAGTTACCTTCATGCCCACCAGAAACACTATGGAACAGCTTGATAAGATAATGGCTCTCTGCGATGAACACGGCTTCTTCCAGATCAGCGGCGAAGATATCAACACTCCCAGACAGTCCTTTATCTGCAAGGCTTACGAAAACCCCAAGTTTGACCACCTTGTAAAGGCTGCATTTACCCTTATTGATTACGAAAACGAAGCATCCGTGGATATTGAAGCTGCCAAGGCTAAATATTCCGAAATGTTTAGATAATAAAGGAGGAAATACAATGGCTAAGTGTAACAGCTGTGGATTTGAAAACGTTGAAGGTGAAGTTTTTTGCGCCGAATGCGGTCAGGCAATAAACCAGGCACCCAAGGCACCCAAGGCTCCCGAAGCTCCCGTAAAAAAAGAGGCGGCAAAGCCTGCAAAAAAAGAAGGTAAAAAGCTCAATCTCTCAAAGGAAGGCCTCAAGGATCTTTTCAAGATAATTGACGGAACATCCTTCTTCGAAAAGGAAGATATTGAAAAGAATAAGATCATGTCTCTTTTCGCATACATAGGTATTCTCTTCCTTATCCCCATGTTCGCCTGCAAGGATTCCAAATTTGCAAGATTCCATACCAATCAGGGTATCGTTCTTTGCATCTTCTATGTAGTTGCAGGTGTTGTAACCGCTATTCTTGAAGCTCTCCCCGTATTGCTTTTCGTCTTTATCAAGGCTGTGTTCTTTAAGATCATATTCGGTGCTTTAATAGGTATCATCGGTCTTTTAGCCGGCGTTGTTAACATTGCACTTCTTGCTCTTATGATCCTCGGAATCATTTCCGCTGTAACAGGCAAGGCAAAGAAGCTCCCCATTATCGGTAACATCAGAATTCTCAAGTAATAAACTATACGTTACCGTATAGCGGGCATCTGCCCGAAGTAAAGCAATTCCTATAAATTAAAAACCTCCTTTCGAAGGGAGGTTTTTCTATATGAAGCATAAAAAATGAGTTAAACTAAAATATATCGGCAAAAGCCATGACCGTGAAAATACAGAAAGCTCAGCATTTAACTTCCTTCTGATATCAGCATATTGATCATATCCAGATTTGTAAGCTTGAGGTAAACCCCGTAGCCGCTGATATGCTCATATTCAACGTAACCATTTTCATATACTGTCAGATCAACACATGAGCCGTCCTTCATTTCGATAGAGACACGGGAATGCCCAACGTATGAAATATCCGAGCTGTCAAGACAGAATTCTGCCTTTAAAAGCATTTTTATGATCATATCTCTTTTACGGTTCAATACCTTTGATTCTTTTAATTCACCGTTTTCACTGTCGTAGCTTCCGAATGATACTGCGTTTTCTTCAAGAGCAAGCTTATCCCTGCCGAAGATATCACTTCCCGTCTTAAGAACTATTCCCCTGCAGGCCTCGTATATCCTCATGCTGTCCTTATCCTCATAATAATTATTACACATTATACGGTAGGACTCGTCATAATCATTGAGAAGATAAACGTCTCCCTCATAGCTTGAAACGTAGTCAGAATAGCAAAAACGTTCCCAGAACACCTGCCATCTTTTCAGCTCTGCCCACGTATGGCCTACGGGTATTGTATCACGGATATTCTCCATTATCTTATCCTCGCCGAGACTTAGTGTCTCAACGTGCCAATACACCCTTCCTCCATATACGATAAGATCCTTTTCAAGATAGAAGCTGTCATCGCCGTCGGGCATATACCCCTCGGGGATATATATTCCGTCCTTTATCTCTACAGCCTTTCCTGCTTTTGTATATTCGGTATTTCTTCCGATACGCAAAAGTGAGTCTATCTGTGCCGCCATAGGAACGTACGGTATATTCTTAAGCTTTTCTATCTCCTTATACAGAATCTCTCTTTCATCAAAGAGCAGATCTATATTGTAGGTATAATAATAATCGTTTGTTACGTAAGGACTGTAGCTTCTTTCATGGGGCTTATAGGCAGCCTCCACCTCAGCCTTTGTTATTGAAGAATTTTCAACGATATCAAGCACCGAAAATTCGCTGTAATTTATTCTTGTATTATTATAGGTTATAAGATTATAATAATCCTTTGATCTCTGATCGTTCTTTTGTTCAAGAATATTAAGAAGAATGCACTTGAAGCCTTTGTCCTCCGAACGCTTGTCGAATTCATATTCCTCCTCGGAGGTAAGAGAAAGCTTTGTTCTCGCAAATTCCTCATATCCTTCGGCATCCCTTGCCAGAAGAAGGTCGAGATCCCAGAAAACGCTGTTGGGGTTATAATATCCGGGATAGTCCTTATATATAAGCTCCGCGGGAATATCAAAATGTATAATAAAATCAACTATATTAAATCCGGGTGTACAGTTATTCTCATCGCATACAAACCAACCGTCGGCATCCTTGAACTGTGCCGCCCAGAGCTCGAATTTTTCATTACCGACGTAGTCAAGCATATAACCGGGAATCGCATGGTATTCACAGTTATGGATCTTACATATACCCGTACTTCCCCCTCCTACGGCAGGGCGGTAGCTCTCCTTTCTTTCCGAAAGCTTCATCACACCGATATCATCCTCGGGCAACACACTCTCCTCAGAAAATGTATCAAAGGGGATTTCAGCATTCTTCTCCTTTTTTTCCTTTTTAAATAAGGGAAGACAGAGAAGCAATGCACAAAGAAGGGTAATGCAAGCCGCCGCAAGCATTATTCTTTTATAGCTTTTTCTTTTACGCTTTTCAGAAAGCACCCCTGCACGTATCCTTTCCTTATCGGGAAGTGTACTTTCCATGGCTTTTTTCAATATTTCTCTTTCCTTCATTCCTTCTCACCTCCGTATTCCTTCTTTATTTCCCTTAAGGTTCTGTAAAGCCTGTTTTTAACAAAAGACTCGCTTGTACAAAGAAGATCCGCTATATCGGATATAGTCAAATCGTGCAAATAAAAGAGGGTGAAGATCTTTTGTGTATCAGGTGGTTTTGAAAGCACGAATTTACCTATCTCCTCCAACGTCTCCTTGGTGCAAAGCTCATCCTCAAGCACAAAGCTGTCCGGAATATAATCGAAGAGCTCCTTCTCCTCTTTCTTCCTTGGCGATGTTCAGCGTTATGGCTGACAGCCTCTGCTTAAGCGAATAATGACGGAATATCTTTGTCTTGGCTATTTTTATTACAAATGCCTCTTCGTTTTGTATATATTCTCTCCCCTTATTCAATAAAACAGAATAAACCTCGGTGTATATCTCCTGCAAAATATCCTCAACGTCATGGAGCTTTGAACATTTCGCAGTAACGTATATAAGGGTCTTTTGGTATGTAGAATCATACAATTCATTGAATATACCTTCAATTTCCGTCATTCTCTTCACCACCTTTATTATATAAGTGTATATTACATCCGAAAATGTTTCACCGAATTTAAATATACATTATATTATGTTGTTTTTCAAGTATTTTATTGACTATTTTTGAAAATACCGCTATACTTATTTTATAAACTTAAAGGAGAAAAAAGATGAAAAAGCTTGCCCTTTGGGGCCTTTGGCACGTCCACGCAGGCCATTTGGCTGAATTAGCTCAAAAATACGCTTCCCTTATAGGAGTCTGGGATGAAGATACAAAGGCTCTTAACGAATTTTGTAAAAAATATAACCTTTACGCCTTTTCTTCCCTTGAGGAAATGCTTTCATCAGACGCAGAGGGGGTTATAGTTTGCACTCCAACCTCAAAGCATAAGGAAACCATACTTACCCTTACGAAAGCAGGAAAACACGTTTTTACCGAAAAGGTCTTGGCGCTCACCGACGAGGATTGCGATGAGATAGTAAAAGCGGTAAAGGAAAGCGGTATCAAATTTGCTATATGTCTGCCCAATGCTTTCTATGACGGTGCAAGAACTATTAAAGCTATAGTTGATTTAGGCGAGATAGGCAAGGTCAACTGTATTCGATTCAAATACTCACATACTGCAACCTCGAATGATACCCTGCCCGCTCATTTTTACTGTAAAAAAGAATGCGGTGGCGGTTCGCTTATAGACCACGGCGCCCACGGAATACATATGATATATTTCTTCAAGGGTATGCCCGCTCAATTCAAGCATATAGGCACTATAGCAAACTCAAACGAGAATGCCGAAAAGAAAAATATCGACAGAGTTGAGGATTCAAGCGTTTCGGTTATGGCTTATCCCGATGGTTGTATTGCGATAAATGAATCATCTTCGGTTACTCAAGGTCCTATGACCCTGGAGGTCAACGGCGAAAAGGGTTCGCTTCTCTGGACCTGCGACAGGGTTATAAAAAGAAGCCCCGAAACAAATGACGAATATACCGAAATCGAGAAGCTGCCGGGTATGTTCCATCCCTTAAAGCAGTTTGTTTATGAAGAGATAGATCCCGTCTGCGGAATCGATGCGGCAAGGGACGTAAGCTATATGATAAACAGACTTTACGAAAACTGAAGGCTTTCACCCTTTAGCCATCCGTATCGGGCGTGGAATTTGTAATAGCCGTTTTACAATGCCCAAAATACAATTATGTTATAATCCAAATAGACGGACAACCAATAGTTGCCACTACAATAAACATAACGTTATCCTCGTAGGGGCTCGCATTGCGACTCCGTTTTATGCTTGTTATTGAAAGGTAAATTACAGTTTGGCGGGGAGCCCCCACGGGCAAGAATCGGCCTTGAAGTTCGATGAAATTGTTTCTTCAACGCCCGAGGTGGAGTTAATTCCAAATTGTAGTTTATAGAATTTTCCTCTTTTATTTTTTATAAATATGTGTTATAATATAATAATTAAATTATTTTAAAGGTATTTTCAGTTACAATATCCTTACAAGGGAGGCAGAAAAATGGCAGAAGAAAGAAAATTTAAGCTTGTTTCACCCTACAAGCCCACAGGTGACCAGCCCGAGGCGATAGATAAGCTTTCGGCAGGTGTTGATGCGGGCATGAAAAAGCAGACCTTACTTGGTGTTACAGGCTCGGGTAAGACCTTTACCATGGCAAATATTATCGCAAACGTAAATAAGCCTACCCTTGTGCTTGCCCATAATAAGACTCTTGCGGCACAGCTCTGCAGTGAGTTCAAAGAATTTTTCCCCGACAATGCGGTGGAGTATTTTGTTAGCTACTATGACTACTACCAGCCCGAAGCATATATCCCCGGTAAGGACACCTATATTGAAAAGGATTCCTCGGTTAATGACGAGATAGACAAATTGCGTCACTCTGCAACCTCCGCACTCTTTGAACGCAAGGACGTTATCGTGGTTTCCTCGGTTTCCTGCATATATACCCTGGGGGACCCCAATGAGTATAACAGTATGCTTATAGGACTACGCGTAGGCGGTATAATGGACCGTGATGAGTTTATCCGCCGTCTCATTGCCATAAATTATGACAGAAACGATATAAATTTCACCCGTAACAAGTTCAGGGTACGCGGTGATGTGGTTGAGGTCTTCCCTGCTTCGGGAGACAACGAGGGTATAAGAGTTGAATTTTTCGATGACGAAATTACCCGAATTTCAGAGTTTAATATCGTAACAGGCAAGGTTGCCCGTGATGTTTCATATATCTGTATATTCCCCGCCACCCACTATGCCGTTTCCCCCGAGCGCCGCGAAAAGGCTCTTGAAGAGATAGAGCGGGAGATGGAGGAAAGAGTTGAATATTTCAAATCTCAAAATAAGCTCATTGAGGCACAGAGAATTGAGGAAAGAACTCTTTACGATCTTGAAATGATGCGGGAGATAGGTTATTGCTCCGGCGTTGAAAACTATTCAAGAGTTCTTGCAGGCAGAGAGCCCGGCTCCGTTCCCTACACACTGCTTGACTATTTTCCCAAGGATTTTCTGCTTTTTGTGGATGAAAGCCACGTTACCCTGCCCCAGGTTCGCGGTATGAGCGGCGGAGATCGAGCAAGAAAGGAAAACCTTGTGGAGTACGGTTTCCGGTTGCCCTCGGCATACGATAACCGCCCCCTTGTTTTTGAGGAATTTGAGGACAAATTAAATCAGACCATATACGTAAGTGCTACTCCCGGCCCTTACGAAAAGGAGCACACCGAGCAGACCGTTGAGCAGATCATCCGTCCTACGGGCCTGCTTGATCCCGAGGTTGAGGTTAGAGGCGTTGAAGATCAGATAGACGATCTTATTTCCGAAATTCGAGTAAGAACAGAGCGAGGCGAGCGAGTTCTTGTTACCACCCTTACCAAAAAGATGGCAGAGGATCTTACCGAATTTTTGGAGCTTAATCTTATTAAGGTCAAGTATATACACCATAACGTTGAAACAATGGAACGTACCGAGATAATCCGCGATCTGCGCCTCGGTAACTTTGACGTTCTTGTAGGCATCAACCTTTTGCGTGAAGGTCTTGACATTCCCGAGGTTTCCTTGGTTGCCATACTTGATGCGGATAAAGAAGGTCTTTTGCGCAGTGAGACCGCCCTTATCCAGACGATAGGACGTGCGGCACGTAACGTTAACGGCAAGGTCATTATGTATGCCGAAAAGATAACAAAGGCAATGAAGACCGCTATTGATGAAACCAACCGCCGCCGTTCCATTCAGGAGGCATACAACCGCGAGCACGGCATTGAACCTAAGAGCGTTGTTAAGGCTGTCCGTGATCTTATAGATATCGGCTCAAAAGATGACAAGAAGAAAAAGAAGATGCCCGAACGCAAGCTTTCCGAAAAGCAGAAAGCGGCTATGATAGAGCAGCTTAACACCGAAATGAGAGAGGCTGCCGCTGCTCTTGAATTTGAAAAAGCGGCGATTATACGAGATCAGATCAATGCTCTTAAAGAAAACAATTAAAAGTTGAGATAATATATACCATAAAATTTCAAGGAGGACGTTCTAATGAAAAAACGCGTACTTTTGACCCTTGCTTTTATAGTTGTACTTTTAACCGTATTATCTGTATCCGCAAGCGCAAAATGGTGGGATGAAAATCCTTTTAAAGACGTAAAGAGTGACGCATGGTATTACGATGCGGTACGTATATGTAATGAGAACAAGCTTTTCAACGGTACTTCGGAAACCACCTTTGAGCCCTCAAAGCAGATGAACAGAGCCATGCTTGCGCAGGTTCTTGCAAATGCAGACGGATATAATAAAGATGATTATAAAGGTTCTTCCTTTATTGACGTTGATGAAAACAAATGGTACGCCTCTGCTGTAGAATGGGCAAGCAGAAATAAGGTGACCGAGGGAATGGGAAACGGTAAGTTTTCACCCGATACTATAATCACCCGTCAGCAGCTTGCAACCATGCTCAAAAGATATGCAGAATATAAAGAAATGGATACCTCTTTTGAAAGCTCATCCTTTGCAGGTTTTGCAGATGCAGACAAGGTGTCCGATTGGGCAAAGGAAGCAATGGCATGGGCGGTAGATACCGGTGTTATCGCAGGTGCTGACGTTAAGGGCACTCTTTATCTTAACCCCACAAACAAGGCAACAAGAGCCGCTTGCTCCCAGATGCTTTCTAATTTCCTTTATCTTGAGCCTGAATACGAGATCAACGGAAATGATCTTTCTCTTTATACTATCGTATATTCAGCAGAAGAAAACAAAAGGAATGACACAATAAAAGAAGCTGCTGAATTTCTTTCAGCTCATATCGAAAACTCTATAGGTATTAAGCTTCCCATAGTGACCGATGATGCAAAAGTCGGCGAATACGAAATTCTCGTTGGTAAAACCAACCGTGAAGATATGGGACTCGTTTCTATAGACAGAGATTCCTTTGAAAGCTATAATACCTTTATTTATACCGTTCAAGGCAACCGTCTTATTATAACCGGTAACGATTGCTACAAGCACGGCACACGCGAGGCAAGATACGGCGATCCTACCAAAGAAGCTGCTTATTATTTCCTTGTAAATAAATTCGGTTTGGAATTATATGACGACGAAGAGCTTGATATGATAAGGTATTCACCCGACCCCGTGATATCCCTTGATGACGGATACCTCTATACTGACGAGCCCTTCTTTAAACACAGGATCTTCTATATGTCGGGAAACATCCTCTCAACGGAAGAGCCCAAGGTTGATGCTTCCGAGCAGTTATATAATTATCTTACCGGTGATTTTGGCAGCTACGAACACAATTACGATCCCACGCCCTGCTTAACAGATGAGAATAACCTCACCACTATGCTTGGTAATATCCGTCTGTCCGCAGAAACGGATCCCGAATTGAGTAAGATATCTATCGGTATATGCGATTCTCCCAAATACTGTAAGTGCACGGGTTGTATGGCAATGTACAGAGAATATAAGTCCCGTTCTGCAACTATAGTTAACCTTGCTAATCTTGCCGCGAAGGAGCTTGAAGCCATATATGCAGATTTTGAGGTAGAGATCGGTGCATATACCTATACAGCTACACCCCCTGTAGGGATGGAGCTTCATAAAAATATTACAGTAAGATATATTACCATTGAAGCCTGCGCAGGTCATACATATGACGACCCGGATTGTCAGATCAATAAGGCAATGTATGACGAGCTTATCGGTTGGTATGAGCTTACAAACAACAAACTCCATTTTTGGGATCATTCAGGTGCATTTGTACAGTTTATGACCCCCTTCCCCGATTGGAATTCACAGCTTCATAATATACAGTTCCTTGCAGATCACAGCTATGAGGAATCCGGAATACTTATGAACAGCGTATTCGGCGGTAAGCATCCCGATTTCGGACAACTCAGATGCTACCTCTTCTCTATTATGTATCTTGATCCCTATATGAGCGAAGAGGAATATAATTATCATCTTAACAATGCTCTTGAGGTATATTACGGAGACGGTTGGAAATACCTGCGTGAATATATTGATACCATCGCTGAGCTTGGTAACGAAAAGTGTCATTCCTTCCATGCTCCCGCCTCAGCCTACTACGATTATACATCTGTAGCGGCAAAGGCAGATGAATTAGATGCATTGTGGGATAAAGCGGCAGCCTTGGCAGAGGGTACCGAGCTTGAGCGTCTTACCTTGGCAAGACACTCCTGGATATATTTAAGACAGTCGGCTACACAAAAGGACCGTTATGAAATGGGTACAGAAAAAGAAAAAGCTGAATTTGTTGCCGCAAATAAGGCTTTGTATAATTATGTTATGGAAAACGACGTTATATGGACAGAAGCAGTTCACGGTTCTCTTGCCGACTGTGACTTTACAAAGGGTCCCGATACATGGCAGATAGGCGGTTAATTTAATATATTGACTTTTCCCCATAAAGGTTGATTCCTTTATGGGGATTTTTATTAAATTGCTTTATTTATTCATTTATATATGGTATAATAATAAGATAGATAATAATTTCAGAAAAATCCTTGGAGGAATTCCTATATGGCAAATAAAAATCTGACTATTACAGGAGCGAGAGTACACAACCTGAAAAATGTGGATATTACCATACCCAGAGATAAACTTGTTGTTTTTACGGGACTTTCAGGCTCGGGAAAGTCCTCCCTTGCCTTTGATACGATATATGCAGAAGGTCACAGAAGATTCGTTGAGTCTCTTTCCTCCTATGCAAGAATGTTTTTGGGTCAGCTGGACAAGCCTGATATCGACTCAATAGAGGGTCTTTCTCCCGCAATTTCTATCGACCAGAAAACCACCTCAAAAAACCCCCGCTCTACGGTAGGTACCGTTACCGAAATATACGATTATCTCCGTCTTTTATATGCCCGCGTTGGCATTCCCCACTGCCCTATATGCGGCAGAGAGATAAGACAGCAGACGGTTGACCAGATAATCGACCGCATTATGGCTTTACCCGAGGGTACCCGATTCATGGTGTTAGCCCCCGTGGTAAAGGCCAAAAAGGGTATGCACGAAAAGGTCTTTGAAAAGGCGACAAAGAGCGGTTACGTCAGAGTACGTGTTGACGGAATCATGTATGACTTAAGCGAGGAAATAAAGCTTGATAAGAATATCAAGCATACCGTTGAGATAATCGTTGACCGTCTTGTGATGCGTGAAAATATCCGCTCCCGTCTTTCCGATTCCCTTGAAAATGCTCTTTCCTTAACCGAGGGTGTTGTGGGTATTTCGATAGTGCGCCGCGAGGGTGAGGAATATGACGAAAACGAGGAGAGCGAGCTTTCCTTCTCCCTTAACTACGCCTGCGAGGAGCACGGGATCTCTATAGGCGAGCTTTCACCCAGAATGTTTTCCTTCAACAATCCCATGGGTGCTTGTCCCGAATGTCTCGGTATAGGTGTTCTGCCCCGTATATCCTTTGACCGTGTAGTACCCGACAAAACATTGTCGTTACGCGAGGGCGCATTGCAGGTAAACGGATTCAAGACCATGGACGAAAGCTCCTGGACAGGTCCCGTTGTGGCAGAGGTAGGCAAGCTCTACGGCTTCACCCTTGACACAAAGATATGTGATTATACTCCCGAAGCTCTTGAGGTATTGCTCTACGGCTCAAATGATCGTTTTGACGTTGTAAGATACTTTGACGGTGTGGGTCATAACGTTAAGGACTACCGCTTTGAAGGACTTTTAAATATCCTTCAGCAGAGATACGAGCAGTCACAGAACGAATATTATCAAGACTTTATTGAAGAAGTTCCCTGCCCAAAATGCAAGGGCAAGCGGCTTTCCAAGGAGGTGCTTGCTGTAACCGTCGGCGGTAAAAACATTCACGAATTCTGCTGTATGTCGGTTGCGGAGGCTCTTGATTTCGTAAAGGATCTTCAATTCACCGAAACAGAGATGACCATTGCGAAGGATATACTTAAGGAGATAAAGAGCCGCCTTGAATTCATGATAAACGTAGGTCTCGACTATCTTACCCTTAACCGTAAAGCGGGGACTCTTTCAGGCGGTGAGGCACAAAGAATACGTCTTGCCACACAGATAGGCTCATCCCTTATGGGTGTGCTTTATATCCTTGACGAGCCCAGTATAGGTCTTCATCAGAGGGACAATTCAAAGCTCATAGACACTCTTAAAAAGCTCCGCGACGTGGGTAACAGCCTTATCGTTGTTGAGCATGACGAGGAAACTATGCTTGAATCAGACTATATCGTAGATATAGGGCCCGGCGCGGGCATCCACGGAGGGCATATAGTTTCTCAAGGTACACCCGCCGAGATCATGGCTGACGAAAATTCCGTTACGGGCAGATTCCTTTCGGGTAAAGAAAGGATAGAGGTTCCCAAAAACCGCCGTGAGGGTAACGGAAAATCTATCAAGATAATAGGTGCAAGAGAAAACAACCTTAAAAACGTTGACGTTGAAATTCCTTTAGGTAAATTCGTATGCGTTACCGGTGTTTCAGGTTCGGGCAAATCAAGTCTTATCAACGCGGTTCTTCACCGTTCCCTTGCAAAGACACTCAACCGTTCAATTTCCTTCCCCGGCAAGCATGACAGAATAGAGGGTATTGAAAATCTCGACAAGGTGATCGATATTGACCAGGCGCCCATAGGCAGAACTCCCCGTTCCAATCCTGCCACATATACAGGACTGTTTACAGATCTTCGCGAGCTTTTTGCCGCAACTCCCGATGCAAAGCAACGAGGCTACAAGGCAAACCGCTTCTCATTTAACCTTAAGGGCGGACGCTGTGAGGCCTGCGAGGGCGACGGTGTCAAAAAGATAGAAATGCATTTTCTTCCCGACGTTTACGTAACCTGTGACGTTTGTAAGGGACAGCGATACAATCGCGATACTCTTGAGGTAAAATACAAGGGCAAGAATATCTATGACGTTCTTGAAATGACGGTAGAAGAAGCTCTTGATTTCTTCTCCAGCCTTCCCAAGGTCAAGCGTAAGCTTCAGACCCTTTATGACGTTGGCCTGGGTTATATCAAGTTAGGTCAGTCCTCCACACAGCTTTCGGGCGGTGAGGCGCAGAGAGTCAAGCTTGCCACCGAGCTTTCAAAGAGAAGCACCGGCAAGACCATATATATCCTTGACGAGCCCACTACGGGACTTCATTCGGCAGACGTCAAAAAGCTTATAGAGGTTTTACAGCGTCTTGTGGATGCAGGAAACACTGTGCTTGTTATCGAGCATAATCTCGATATGATAAAGACTGCCGACTACATTATCGACCTCGGACCCGAGGGCGGTGACAAGGGCGGTACTGTAATTGCAACAGGTACTCCCGAGGAGGTTGCAAAGTGCAGAACATCCTATACGGGTCACTATTTAAGAAAGATACTGAACAAATAAAGTAAAAGCGGCAAGTTGCCGCACCCAATTCCGCCCCAACAATTAGTGATTATCAGATTCTTCAATCTCATGAAGCGGAGCAATTTCCTATATAATAAAAAACGCTCAAATTGAGCGTTTCAGACTGTCGAAAAAGTCGGTCGGACGTGTGAAGAAATTCTTTTTTTAAGTTTAAGACGCCCAATAAATTAATTAGAAAATAAGCTTCACAACTCCTGATAAAGTTGAATAACTATTCAATAGCGGTGTAAACGTCGAGTTCACACCGCTATTTCACACTTTTCCGTGAAAAGGGGCTCTACCGTACATAGTACGCCTACGTCCCCTTTTCACGAAAACCTACGCTTCCTTTTTCGAAGCCTGACAGCTTGTCGATAAGTTTATCGACAAGCTGAAACGCTCAAATTGAGCGTTTTTTATTTTGAAATAATTTAAATAAAGCGAACAGAAAAATACATCCAAGAGTAACTCCCGAGGAGTCTATAAGCACGTCACGGAGCTCACAGCTTCTTCCGGGTACAAAATACTGATGGATCTCGTCGCTTACCGCATACAGAACGCTTATTATAAATGCACCGCCGAGACGGTAAGCAAGCTTTTTTGTATGAGGAGTGATAGCGGTACCTGTTAAAAGAGCAAGAATAGCATAGGCACTGAAATGCGCGGTCTTTCTGATATAAAACTGATATCTTTCTGTCATTTCAAACTGCTCTTGCTCTGACCATGTATCAAAATCCGGCTCTATTATTCTGCAAAGCCTTCTGACTATTCTTCCGCTGGTTTCGGAGGAGACCTCTGCGGGCTCGGCAGATAATGAAAAAATAAAGGACATCCAGCCGATTACTGCCGCTATAAGTAATATTGAAATGATAGCTTTTTTACTCATTCTTTTTCAACCTTTGTTATTATAGGAATTTGCTTCGATTCGGGTACTGAAGAAATAAACTTATGTAAGGTTCAAGCCCGATCTTCGCTGCGGGCCGGCGCCCGCTTTTTTATTTTCGATATCAGGAACATGATCAGTATAATCACTCCGGCACCGATAATTACTCCTATAGAATCGATAAGTATATCTTTTAAAAGAAAGGATCTTCCGGGAACGAAATGCTGATGTATCTCATCGCTTACGGCATAGATAATGCCAAGCAGAACAGAGAACAGAAAGACATATGATTTTTTCTTTAAATGAGAGCTTAACGCAAGGCAGAATAAAGCTCCGAGTACCGCAAATATAAACAAATGGGCTGCCTTACGCAGAAGCATTTCATAATGGGCAATAAGCCAATTATCGTTTTTATATTCAAATCTTTCGGGGGTAAGGTCAACGTTTTCATATACAGTTTCCGCAACTGCGGTGCTTACTGCTCCCGAATTAACGCTTGACTGATTTGAAAAACAGAATATAACTGCCATCCAAACTACAACCAAGCACCAAAGTATTGTTGTTTTAGTTCTTTTCATATTATCTATAATTACAAACAAGGAAAGTCCGAGGACTTTCCTTGCATTGCAATTTAATTAAAATTACTCGTTGATTTCGATAACAACACCGGAACCTACGGTTCTACCACCCTCACGGATAGCGAAACGGAGACCCTTTTCAATAGCGATAGGAGTGATGAGTTCAACGCTCATATCAACGTTATCGCCGGGACGGCACATTTCGGTGCCTTCGGGAAGAGTGATGATACCGGTAACGTCAGTTGTTCTGAAGTAGAACTGAGGTCTGTAGCCGGAGAAGAAGGGCTTCTTACGGCCGCCTTCTTTTTCGGTAAGAACGTAAACCTGACCGATGAACTTGGTGTGGGGCTTGATAGAGCCGGGCTTACAGAGAACCTGACCTCTTTCGATACCCTTCTTGTCGATACCACGGAGAAGGAGACCTACGTTGTCGCCAGCTTCAGCCTGATCCATCATCTTGTGGAACATTTCAACACCGGTGATAGTGGTGGTCTGGGGCTTATCATTGGTAAGACCAACGATTTCTACAACGTCACCAACCTTAACAGTACCACGCTCTACTCTACCGGTAGCAACGGTACCACGACCGGAAATGGAGAATACGTCCTCTACAGGGAGAAGGAAGTCGAGGTCAGCCTTTCTCTCAGGAGTAGGAATGTACTCGTCAACCTGCTTCATAAGCTCAACGATAGGAGCGTACTCGGGAGAGTTAACATCCTTGGACTCGGAGAGAAGTGCTTCTCTTGCGGAACCGCGAACGATAGGAAGATCGTCGCCGGGGAAGTCGTACTGAGAAAGAAGATCTCTGATCTCCATCTCAACGAGCTCGAGGAGCTCTTCGTCATCAACAAGGTCAGTCTTGTTCATGAATACAACGAGAGCGGGAACGTCAACCTGACGAGCGAGAAGTACGTGCTCACGGGTCTGCTGAAGAGGACCGTCTGTACCTGCAACAACGAGGATAGCGCCGTCCATCTGAGCAGCACCGGTGATCATGTTCTTAACGTAGTCGGCGTGGCCGGGGCAGTCAACGTGAGCATAGTGACGAGCGTCGGTTTCATACTCAACGTGACGGGTGTTAATTGTAATACCTCTTTCTCTTTCTTCGGGAGCGTTGTCGATCTGGTCATATGCCTGGAATTCGATCTTCTCGTTTGTAAGAGAGAGAGTCTTGGTGATAGCTGCTGTAAGTGTGGTCTTACCATGGTCAACGTGACCGATAGTACCAATGTTAACGTGGGGTTTCGTTCTGACGAATTTTTCCTTTGCCATTTTAGTTTTCCTCCTAAAATTTAATTATTATTGATTTTTAGATTTTACAATGTTTTCGAGAATAGACTTGGGAACTTCTTCGAAGTGGCTGGGCTCCATAGAGTACTGACCACGACCCTGAGTCTTGGATCTAAGCTCTGTTGCGTAACCGAACATCTCAGAGAGAGGTACGAAAGCATTGATCTGCTGTGCACCGGGGATGCTCTCCATGGACTGAATCTGTCCGCGGCGGGAGTTAAGGCTACCGATAACGTCTCCCATGTAGTCCTCGGGAGTTACAACTACAACCTTCATGATAGGCTCTGTAAGAACGGGGTTAGCCTTCTTCATTGCATCCTTGAACGCCATAGAGCCGGCGATCTTAAATGCCATTTCAGAAGAGTCAACTTCGTGGTAAGAACCATCGTAAAGTGTGATCTTAACGTCAACAACGTTGTAACCTGCAAGAACACCGTTCTGCATAGCGCCCTGGATACCTGCGTCAACTGCGGGGATGTATTCCTTGGGAATAGCACCGCCGACAACCTTGTTGGTGAATTCATAGCCTGCGCCGGGCTCGTTGGGCTCGAGAATGATCTTAACGTGACCGTACTGACCCTTACCGCCGGACTGACGGGCATACTTCATATCAACGTCAGCAGTACCCTTAACGGTTTCTTTATATGCAACCTGAGGTTTACCTACGTTAGCCTCTACCTTGAATTCACGGAGAAGTCTATCAACGATGATTTCGAGGTGAAGCTCACCCATACCTGCGATAATGGTCTGACCGGTTTCTTCATCGGTATAGGTTCTGAATGTGGGGTCTTCCTCTGCGAGCTTCGCAAGAGCAATACCCATCTTTTCCTGACCTGCCTTGGTCTTGGGTTCAATAGCAACACGGATAACAGGTTCAGGGAATTCCATAGACTCAAGAATGATAGGATGATTTTCATCACAGAGGGTATCACCTGTTGTGGTATTCTTTACACCAACAACCGCTGCGATGTCACCTGCGTAACAAATATCGATATCAGTTCTTTCGTTAGAGTGCATCTGGAGAATACGTCCGCATCTTTCACGCTGACCCTTGGTGGAGTTGTAAACGGTTGTACCTGCTTCAACAGCACCGGAATAAACTCTGAAGAAGCAGAGCTTACCAACGAAGGGGTCGGTCATGATCTTAAATGCAAGTGCGGAGAAGGGTTCGTCATCAGAAGCGTGTCTTTCATCCTCTTCCTCG
Source organism: Oscillospiraceae bacterium (assembly GCA_015065105.1). Lineage (GTDB taxonomy): Bacteria > Bacillota > Clostridia > Oscillospirales > CAG-272 > RGIG7300. The sequence continues at coordinate 90,454 of SVQZ01000005.1, forward strand.
GTTTCGGGGTGGATACCCTTAATAGCGGGGATATCAACGGGAGAAGGCATATAGTCGATAACTGCATCGAGCATCTTCTGAACACCCTTGTTTTTATAGGAAGTACCGCAAACTACGGGAACGATCTTGTTCTCGATAGTAGCCTTACGAAGAACTCTCTTGATCTCTTCAAGAGTGGGTTCCTCACCCATAAGGTACTTTTCCATGAGCTCATCGTCCTGTTCAACAACAGATTCGATGAGGGCATTGTGATATTCCTGAGCCTTTTCCATCATATCTTCGGGAATGGGCTCTGTACGCATATCCTTACCGAGGTCATCATAGTAAACATCGGCTTCCATCTTAAGAAGGTCGATGATACCCTTGAATGTTTCCTCAGCGCCGATGGGGAGCTGAATAGGAAGTGCGTTACACTTGAGTCTTTCCTTCATCATGTCAACAACACGATAGAAGTCAGCACCCATAATGTCCATCTTGTTTACATACGCCATTCTCGGTACACCATACTGGTCTGCCTGGCGCCATACAGTTTCCGACTGGGGCTCAACGCCACCCTTGGCACAGAAAACTGTAACTGAGCCGTCCAATACTCTGAGTGAACGCTCAACCTCCACGGTAAAGTCAACGTGACCGGGAGTGTCTATAATATTGATACGATGCTTCTTGTACTGATTTGCAGAACCTGCCCAGTAGCAAGTGGTAGCAGCGGAAGTAATGGTAATACCTCTTTCCTGTTCCTGCTCCATCCAGTCCATCGTAGCAGAGCCGTCATGAGTCTCACCCAAGCGGTGGTTTACACCTGTATAGAACAGGATACGCTCGGTGGTGGTAGTCTTTCCGGCATCGATATGTGCCATAATACCGATATTTCTTGTGTTTTCTAATGAATACTGTCTCGGCATTGTTTACTCCTTAATATTTCACAGTATGCAAACACACGGCACATTAATATCTGTAATGAGCGAAAGCACGGTTTGCTTCTGCCATTCTGTGTGTTTCTTCTTTCTTCTTGAAAGCACCGCCGGTGGAATTAAGAGCGTCCATAATTTCACCTGCAAGCTTTTCAGCCATAGTTCTCTCACTTCTGTTTCTGGAATAAGTTCTGATCCAACGCAGACCTAATGTCTGACGTCTTTCTTCTCTTACTTCCATAGGAACCTGGTAAGTAGAACCACCTATTCTGCGAGCCTTAACCTCGAGAACAGGCATAACGTTTTCGAGAGCTTCACGGAATGCTTCAAGTGCATTCTTACCGGTCTTCTCTTCAACAATCTTAAATGCATCGTAAACGATCTTCTGAGCTACTCCTCTTTTACCGTCGTACATGATGTTGTTGATAAGCTTGGTAACAAGCTTGGAATTATACATAGGATCCGGCAATACATCTCTCTTAGATATCTGACCTCTTCTAGGCATGATCTTCCCTCCTTCATAAAAAATGATATCACAGGTACTCGAAAATTTTGTTTTCGTAGATGCTTATTAAGGGTCAGGAAACATAGTATATATATTTGTTATAGCATGATTCCGACCTTAAGCAATCCTTGTGATGTAATTATTTACCTGCTTTAGGTCTCTTTGCACCGTACTTGGAACGGCTCTGTCTGCGTGCGTCAACGCCCTGTGCGTCTAATGCGCCGCGGATAATGTGGTAACGTACACCGGGGAGGTCACGAACTCTTCCTCCGCGGATAAGTACAACCGAGTGCTCCTGAAGGTTATGGCCTATACCGGGGATATAGGTTGTTGCCTCCATGCCGTTGGTAAGTCTTACTCTGGCGATCTTACGAAGAGCAGAGTTAGGCTTCTTAGGGCTTGTGGTTGTTACCTTTGTGCATACACCGCGCTTCTGGGGTGCGCTCTGATCAGTAGGCTTGTTTGTAAGGCTGTTGAAGCCCTTCTGAAGTACAGGAGCCTTAGACTTATAGGTCTTGTCCTGACGGCCGTATCTGACTAACTGGTTAAAGGTAGGCATGCTACAACTCCTTTCTTAAGTATTTATAAATTTTCGCGTGCGAAAAGATATATGCATTTCGACACAAGATAGATTATAACACCTAACGAATATAATTGTCAAGTAAAATCATCTTTATACAAAAAATTTTAACATTTCGAACAATTTGAGGTCAAAAAGGGCCAATAAAACCGCCTGAAGCGGCGGTTTTATCACTCAAATATTGCTTTAAAATCTTCGTCATTTTTTATAGCATCAAAGCATCGCCGGGTTGACATATTTTTTATATCGTCAAGCAGACGACCCATGGTGGTATGAGCAAAGTTCCTTGTATCAATGGTTATTTTATCGAATATCGGTGTAGTAAAGCTATATTTACCCGGGGAGATATACACGATCCTGTCATATTCCCTTGCGTGGTATATTGATTTTATTAGATTTGACTTTGCATTTTCAAGATCACCCGATGATACGGCAAGCTCTGCTTTCTTGAAACAGCTATGCGCCATTTCGAAATGGAAATAGAGATAATTACCATCGGTAAACACAGCCTCCATAAGCCTTATTGCGGTATCGGCGGTATATTTAACATCGGCAATACCGTTCCATACAAGGGCGGTTATAACATCCTGAAAATACTCAAGGGTATATTCTTGTTTATGCTTGAGTTTTTCCTCTCCCTCAAGGCAGCTTGCCAAAAGCTCTTTTTTGTTGCTCATCATAGGCCCGTCGGGATAAAGCTCAACATATTTCCTTGCTTCTTCCCTGCAACCCTTGCTGCAAAGGCATTGAACTATTCCGGTTATAGCCATACATTTGATTTTAGTATCTTCGGCATTTTCTATAACGGTATCAAAGAGCTTTATTGCCCTTTCCCTTTCCGCTTTAAACCCGTTATCATCCTTAATTCCCGTAGCGGCGCACCAGATATCCCATGCGTAACGGTTCAGCCATTCCATATCTCCGGGGAATTCCTTTATTGCTCTTTCGTCAATTTCGATACGCTTCTCCATATCTCCGGTTTTGTAGGTATCGTTATATGCATCCTCAAGCTCCTTGCGCAACGCACTTTGTTCATCCTTATCCATTCCCAAAAGCTCATCGGCAGTAACATTGAAAAGCTTAGCCAAAGGGACTATTAAGGAAAGATCGGGGCTTGAAAGACCGCATTCCCATTTTGAAACTGCCTGATACGATACGCAAAGAAAATCAGCCAGCTTTTCCTGAGTCATGTCATTCTTTTTTCGCAGTTGTTTTATTTTTTCGCCTATGGTCATATTATCACCTCATGAATTTATTAAAAACCGGTTTTCTGATTTAAGTATATCATAAATGCCGTAAATTACAATAACCGATTTTTCGAGGGGAATGCAACTGCCGGTTGAATTCGACATTCAGTTCCCGAAGTGGAGCGAACGATTAAAAAAGATTGTAACCTAAGGTTACAAATTTAATATGATGAAATATCTTAATTAAGCGATGAGAGCGTGTAAACCTGTAGGGAAGGCAGACCCTTGCCTTCCGCTAACAAACAAACGAATTATATAAATCTGAACGTCTATAACGAAACGTTGAATACCCATATACTGTAGGGAATGCAGACCACTGCATTCCGTTACAAACAATAGATTTATTAAATACGAATAAGTAAACCAAAAACAGTTCTTACATCATAATTTATAGTTCTATAATGGAATGCAGAGGACTGCATTCCCTACCGGTTTGTTGGTTCTTACTGTATTTTTTTAAGACGTATAGTTACTGTAAATCATTCGTAATTTCCCGGAAGGCAAGGGTCTGCCTTCCATACAAAAACTAACCAAAATCCCACCTACGGTAATAAACAAACATAATATCAAACAACATACCGCAGTAATACAAAAAGCTCCCTTCCGGAGAAAGGAGCTTTTAAAATTAATTATTCAGCTATTGTTGTGTCTTGGGCAGGAGCTTCCGCTTTGCCTACTTCAACGTCACGGTAGCAAGCCATACCTGTACCTGCAGGGATAAGCTTACCGATGATAACGTTTTCCTTAAGACCCATAAGGTTATCGACCTTACCCTTGATAGCCGCTTCTGTAAGAACCTTTGTTGTTTCCTGGAAGGAAGCAGCGGAAAGGAAGGATTCGGTCTGGAGAGATGCCTTGGTAATACCGAGAAGCATGGGAGATGCAACTGCAAGGCGGAGCTCACGTTCACCTGCATCGATACGAGCCTGAATTACTTCATTTTCGCTTTCGAAATCGGAAACGTCAACAACAGAGCCGAGAAGCATTGTAGAATCGCCTTCGTCCTCGATCTTAACCTTTCTGGTCATCTGACGGGCAATAACCTCGATATGCTTATCGTTGATCTCAACCGACTGCATACGGTAAACTCTCTGAACCTCACGGATGATGTAGTCATAAACCGCATCAAGACCGTTGATCTTAGTAATATCAGCAAGACTCATATTACCTTCGGTGATAGCCTGACCTCTGCCGACGATATCGCCCTCACCAACGAGGATATGGATACCGTAAGGAACTGCATAGGTCTTTTCTTCACCCGAATCAGTGGTAACAATAACGTTTCTTGCACGCTTCGCATCCTGGATACGGACTACACCGTTAACCTCGGATACGATAGCAGTCTTCTTGGGACGGCGGGCTTCGAAGAGCTCTTCAACTCTGGGAAGACCGTTTGTAATGTCGGATCCCGCAACACCGCCGGTATGGAAGGTTCTCATCGTAAGCTGTGTACCGGGCTCACCGATAGACTGAGCAGCAATGATGCCTACAGACTCACCAACGTTAACAGGCTTACCGGATGCAAGGTCGGCACCGTAACAGTGAGCACAAACACCGTGCTTGCACTTACAACGGAGGATGGTACGGATGTACGCCTTTTCAATACCTGCGGCAATGATCTCTTTAACCTGTTCCTCGGTGATCATAGTATCATCGGGAACGATTACCTGACCTGCCTTTTCATGACCTTCGGGATATACGATATCGCCAATGGGGAACCTGCCTAAAAGTCTGTCTGCGAAGGGCTCGATGGTGTCCTTACCGTCAACGATAGCGGATACCCAGATACCTTCCTTGGAGTGACAGTTGTCCTCGCGGATGATAACCTCCTGAGATACGTCAACAAGACGTCTTGTAAGGTATCCCGAGTCAGCCGTACGAAGCGCTGTATCCGAAAGTGACTTACGCGCACCGCGGGCAGCGATGAAGTACTCGAGGATGTTAAGACCTTCACGGAAGTTGGACTTGATCGGGATCTCCATGGTACGGCCGTTCGCCGCAAACATAAGACCACGCATACCTGCTAACTGACGGAGCTGTGTGGTATTACCGCGGGCTCCGGAGTCGATCATCATCTTGATGGAATTGTATTTATCAAAACCGCTCTGGAGAGAAGCAACAACGTCCTTGGTTGTGTCCTCCCAGATCTTGATAACGCTTCTGTAACGCTCGTCCTCGGTCAAACGGCCTCTTTCGAAGTGAGCCTGAATACGGTCAACCTGCTTTTCAGCCTCGGAAACCAATTCATATTTTGCACCGGGGATGTCGATATCCGCAACAGAGATAGAGATAGCCGCACGGGTAGAATACTTATAACCCATGCTCTTGATGTTGTCAAGAACCTCGCTTGTTACGGCAAAGCCGTGCTTGTGGATACAGAGGTCAACTATCTGACCTAACTGCTTCTTCTTACACTCGAACATGATCTCGAGGTCAAGAAGCTTGGAGGGATCGCTGCGGTCAACAAAACCGAGATCCTGAGGAATAGCCTGGTTGAATATCATTCTGCCGAGGGTAGCATCGATAATACCGGTATGAACTACTCCGTCTATTTCCTTGGACACACGAACCTTAATGGGGGCGTGAAGTCCGAGATAACCGTTTTCATAAGCCAACATAGCTTCGTTGAAGGAGGTATATACGCTTCCTTCACCGGGCTCTCCTGCCTTATCTATGGTAAGGTAGTAAGAACCGAGCACCATATCCTGAGAAGGAACGGTAACAGCTCTGCCGTCCGCGGGCTTTAAGAGGTTGTTTGCAGAAAGCATGAGGAATCTTGCCTCAGCCTGTGCTTCTGCGGAAAGGGGTACGTGAACAGGCATCTGGTCACCGTCGAAGTCTGCGTTAAACGCGGAGCACACGAGGGGATGAAGCTTGATAGCTCTACCTTCAACAAGGATGGGCTCGAACGCCTGAATAGAAAGACGGTGAAGTGTAGGCGCACGGTTGAGAAGCACGGGGTGACCCTTTATTACTACTTCAAGAGCATCCCAAACCTCGGGGCTTACCTTGTCAACCTTCTTCTTTGCGTCCTTGATGTTGGATGCCTTCTGTGTTTCAACAAGTCTCTTCATTACAAAGGGCTTGAAGAGCTCAAGTGCCATTTCACGGGGGAGACCGCACTGGTAGATCTTAAGCTCGGGTCCTACAACGATAACAGAACGTCCGGAATAGTCAACACGCTTACCGAGAAGGTTCTGTCTGAAACGTCCCTGCTTACCGCGGAGCATTTCGGAAAGAGACTTGAGAGGTCTGTTGTTGGGGCCTGTAACGGGCTTGCCTCTTCTTCCGTTGTCAATGAGCGCGTCAACCGCTTCCTGAAGCATACGCTTCTCGTTGCGGATGATTATTTCGGGAGCCATAAGCTCCTTAAGTCTGAAAAGACGGTTGTTTCTGTTAATTACTCTGCGGTAAAGATCGTTTAAGTCGGAGGATGCAAAGCGTCCGCCGTCGAGCTGTACCATAGGTCTGATCTCAGGGGGAATTACGGGAAGCACGTCAAGGATCATCCACTCGGGACGGTTACCCGACTTTCTGAACGCCTCAACTACCTCGAGACGCTTGATAATACGGAGCTTCTTCTGTCCGCTTGCCTGTGCAAGCTCAGCCTTAAGCTGTTCGGAAAGAGCTGTGATATCAAGTTCTGCAAGGAGCTCCTTAACTGCCTCTGCACCCATACCAACGCGGAAATCGTTCTCGTAACGCTCGTAGTTTTCTCTGTACTCACGCTCTGTCAAGAGCTGATACTTCTGAAGGGGAGTGTTACCGGGATCGATTACGATATACTGTGCAAAGTAAAGTACCTTTTCAAGTAATCTTGCGGAGATGTCGAGCAAAAGACCCATTCTGGAAGGGATAGCTCTGAAATACCAGATGTGAGAAACGGGAGCTGCAAGCTCAATGTGACCCATTCTCTCACGGCGCACCTTCTTTGTGGTTACCTCAACGCCGCACTTTTCACATACCTTACCCTTATAGCGAACTCTCTTGTACTTTCCGCAAAGACATTCCCAGTCCTTTGTAGGGCCAAAGATCCTTTCGCAGAAAAGACCGTCCTTTTCGGCTTTAAGCGTACGGTAGTTGATGGTCTCGGGCTTCTTTACCTCGCCGAAAGACCAGCTTCTTATCATTTCAGGAGAAGCCAGACCTATTTTAATAGAATCAAATGCATTGTTTGCCATATTTGCTTTCTCCTTTCTTATTCTTCATCATAATCGTCTGCACCGAAGTCGTCATCGTCAAATTCGTCATCGAATGCATATTCGTCATCATCCTCTGCGTGTTCCTCCTGGGCTGCATCAAAGATATCGTCGGTTTCAACCATATCTCCGAGATCCTCCTGAGAAACGTAAACAGGGAGGTTATCTTCTTCCTCACCGAGGGTGGAAAGCTCTATTTCGTTGCCCTCACTGTCGAGAACACGAACGTCGAGACAGAGAGACTGAAGCTCCTTAACAAGAACCTTGAAGGATTCGGGAACACCGGGATTGGGGATGTTCTCACCCTTAACGATAGCCTCATAGGTCTTAACACGTCCTGTTACGTCGTCAGACTTAACGGTAAGGATCTCCTGGAGGGTATAAGCCGCGCCGTATGCCTCAAGCGCCCAAACCTCCATTTCTCCGAAACGCTGACCGCCGAACTGGGCTTTACCGCCGAGGGGCTGCTGTGTAACGAGGGAGTAGGGACCTGTGGATCTTGCGTGGATCTTATCGTCAACAAGGTGATGGAGCTTAAGGTAGTACATGATACCTACTGTAACGGGGTTATCGAAGGGTTCACCCGTTCTGCCATCGTAAAGAATGCTCTTACCGTTACGGTTCATGCCTGCCATTTCAAGACAGTTTGCGATATCCTGCTCGTTTGCGCCGTCGAACACAGGGGTCATGATCTTCCAACCGAGACGCTTTGCAGCGATACCGAGGTGTACCTCGAGCACCTGACCGATATTCATTCGGGAAGGAACGCCCAGAGGATTAAGAACGATATCAAGGGGAGTACCGTCTGCCAGGAAGGGCATATCTTCGGGAGGAAGGATACGGGAAACGACACCCTTGTTACCGTGACGTCCCGCCATCTTGTCACCAACCGAGATCTTACGCTTCTGTGCAATATATACACGAACTACCTTGTTAACACCGGGAGAAAGCTCGTCGCCGTTTTCACGGGAGAAGACCTTAACGTCAACAACGATACCGCTTTCACCGTGGGGGAGACGAAGAGAGGTATCTCTTACTTCTCTCGCCTTTTCACCGAAGATGGCACGTAAGAGTCTTTCCTCCGCGGTAAGCTCTGTTTCACCCTTGGGTGTAACCTTACCAACGAGGATGTCGCCTGCGCGAACCTCCGTACCCTTACGGATGATACCCTCAGCGGTAAGATCCTTCAACGCATCGTCACCAACGTTGGGAACCTCGCGTGTGATCTCTTCCGGACCGAGCTTGGTATCTCTTGCTTCGTGTGAATATTCTTCTATATGAATGGATGTATAAACATCGTTACGAACGAGGTTTTCGTTAAGAAGTACCGCGTCCTCGTAGTTGTAACCTTCCCAGGTCATGAAGCCGATGAGAGCGTTCTTACCGAGGGAGATCTCACCGTTAGAGGTTGCGGGGCCGTCTGCGATAACCTGTCCTTTTTCAACGTAGTCGCCTACGTTTACCAAGGGTCTCTGGTTTATACAGGTGCCCTGGTTGGAGCGCTTGAACTTAATGAGATGATATACTCTCTTTTCGCCGCCCTTTTCAAGGATGGTGATCTCGTCAGCGCTTACCTTTTCAACAGTACCCTCTTCCTTTGCACATACAACTACTCCGGAGTCAACTGCAGCCTTGTATTCCATACCTGTACCAACGATAGGAGAGTCGGTAACCATAAGCGGAACTGCCTGCTTCTGCATGTTTGAACCCATAAGTGCACGGGAGTTGTCGTCGTTTTCAAGGAAGGGGATCATAGCTGTTGCAACAGAAACCACCATCTTGGGAGAAACGTCCATGAAGTCTGCTTCGGATGCGTTTATCTCAATGATGTCTGCGCGGTGGCGTGCAGTAACCTTTGTATTCTTGAAGCGGTGGTTTTCGTCAAGGGGCTCGTTTGCCTGAGCAACGATATAGTTATCCTCAACGTCTGCGGTCATATAAACGATCTCGTTTGTAACCACACCCGTTTCCTTATCTATACGGCGGTAGGGTGCTTCGATAAAGCCGTAATCGCTGATCTTTGCATAGGTTGCAAGATAAGAGATAAGACCGATGTTAGGACCTTCGGGAGTCTCGATAGGACACATTCTGCCGTAATGGGTATAGTGTACGTCTCGAACCTCGAAGGATGCACGGTCTCTCGAAAGACCGCCGGGACCAAGCGCGGAAAGACGGCGCTTGTGTGTAAGCTCAGCCAAGGGGTTGTTCTGATCCATGAACTGAGAAAGAGGGGATGAGCCGAAGAACTCACGGATAGCAGTTACTACGGGACGGATATTGATAAGCGCCTCGGGAGTAAGGTTTTCGCTGTCCTGAATGGTCATACGCTCCTTGATGATCTTGTCCATACGGCTGAAGCCTATACGGAACTGATTCTGGAGAAGCTCGCCTACGCTGCGAAGACGTCTGTTGCCGAGATGGTCGATATCATCTGTAACACCAATGTCAGCCGCAAGACCTATAAGATAGTTAATGGAAGCAAAGATATCGTCCTTTGTGATATGCTTGGGAACGAGCTCGCCCATTCTGAACTTACATTCTTCCTTAAGGGTATCCGCATCGTCTCCGCAGGCCTCCATGATCTCAGCAAGCACCTTTGCGTTTACCTTACCGGTAACACCGATATCGCGAAGGTCATAACCGAGAAGAGTTTCGGGATATACTGTGCCGTTGGAGAATACCTTGGTTTCGGAATCATCGTGAACAGCCTTTACCCAGGCTTCGTTTACACCTGCCATTTCGATCTCATTAGCCTTTTCGCGGGTGATAAGCTCATCTGCATCAGCTAAGATCTCGCCTGTGAAGGGATCAACGCAGGGTCTTGAAAGGGTGTGTCCCTCAAGTCTTGCCGCCATACCCATCTTCTTATCATACTTATATCTTCCGACTGCCGCCAAGTCATAACGCTTGGGATCGAAGAAAAGGTTATTGATAAGGATCTGAGCGCTCTCTACAAGAGGAGGCTCACCGGGACGGAGCTTCTTATATATTTCTTTAAGCGCCTCATCGCTCGCGGAAGTGCCGTTCTTCTCTGCCTCGGAGGGCATAATGTCCTTTTCGAGGGTGGAGGCGATGAGTCTGTTGTCACCGAACATATTGATGATCTCAGCATTGGAGTCTATACCGAGAGCACGGATAAGAACGGTGATCGGGATCTTACGGTTTTTATCGATACGAACATAGAATACGTCGTTAAGATCGGTCTCATATTCAAGCCACGCGCCTCTGTAAGGAATTACGGTAGCTGTGAAAAGCTTCTTACCGGTCTTATCAACGGTAGAATCATAGTACATACCGGGAGAACGAACGATCTGGGAAACGATTACTCTTTCAGCACCGTTGATAACGAAGGTTCCGTTCTCTGTCATCAAAGGAAAATCTCCCATGAATATCTCACGCTCGATTACCTCACCCGTAGCCTTGTTGTAAAGACGTACGGTCACGCGAAGGGGTGCGGCAAAGTTTACGTCTCTGTCCTTACACTCCTCAACGGGATATTTGGGTGTTTCTTCAATTCTGAAATCAACGAATTCAATATGAAGATTTCCCGAATAATCTACAATGGGGGATACGTCCTGCAATACCTCCATCAGTCCCTTTTCAAGGAACCACTGGTATGACTTTTTCTGTACTTCGATGAGATTCGGCATTTCATATTCTTCACCGATTTTAGAAAAACTCATTCTGGTATTCTGACCGAGCTTATGCTCTTTTACCATTTTAAAATCCTCCTATCAAAAGAATAGACCATACCTGTGCCTCGCCGACAGTCGAACACAGACCGACCTAAAGGAGCCCTCACCCGTATGACATGCTGGTTACAGTCAAATTATAAGCAAAAGCGTCACATTTAAACCGAAATCTGCCCTCGAAAACTTTAAAACATCAAGTATGACCTCGAATTACATTAATTAAATTGGATACGTTTCAACATTCTATCATATTATGAACTATTTGTCAACTACCGAGCCGAAAGTTAACCAAAATTTAATATATTAAATATTTGTGACAAAACTATTAAAAATCCCTACAAGGGGTTGCATTTTCCCTTATACTGTGGTATTATTTAGAAACGCGACAGCGAAAAACATTTTTCAATATATATTTTATTACGGAGGAAAATCTAATGCCTAATATCAGATCAGCAAAGAAGCGTGTATTGGTTACCGAAACCAAGACCATGCAGAACAAAGCATTCAAGACATCTTACAAGAACATCTGCAAGAAGTTCGAAGCAGCTTGCGAAGCAGGTAACAAGGAAGACGCAGCAGTTGCATATGCAGCAGCAATCAAGAAGGTTGACGTTGCAGTTTCTAAGGGTATCATCCACAAGAATACCGGTGCGAGAAAGAAGTCCCGCTACACAAAGATGCTTGCAGCTCTTTAATTAAAAAACTATGCCGAACCGTTTGGTTCGGCTGTTTTTTTATATATAAGATACTTCTTATGCCCGGGCATCTGCGGAAATGATTTAATCTTAAATGCCCGGTTGACGTCTTTTTAAATATAGGAATATGCTTTGCTTTCTACGATTTGCTTGTACCGTGAAACGGGCGAAATCAGGTGTGCCGCACGGCGCTTTTTTATTTTCTTGAGCATTTCTCTGCGTCGATGGCAAGAACGAGCATAAGCACGCAAAGTGCGTCCTTCGAATCGTTTACGTCGATAATATACGTATCGGTAAGCTTCCAGAGCTCCTTTGTTACTATGGCAACATTATACCCTTTGAAATCACGTATGGTATAATCCCATTCAAATACGTCACCGTTTATGCGCCAACCGTTACAGTCGATATTAAAACGCGGACGCAGCAATGAAAACTCCTTGTTTATACAACCGATATAGCTTCCGCCGATATACATTTCGAATTTCGGGAACCACGCGAGAATTTTTTCTCTTATATATCCAAGCTCTTTACCTTGTGCGTCGTATATGCGGAGAAGATGGGAAAAGGAAAGCTCTCCTTTTACAACAAACAGGGTGTTTCCCTGCTCGTCGTAGATATCATAACTGTCAAGCCAAGAAAAAAACCTTTGTTTAAATAACAGCTTCATTAAGATCTCCCTTATCACATAAGATCGATAAGCATTTCGTTGAGCTTTACCCAAAGCTCGTCCTCCCTGCCCTTCCATTCCTCGGGAGCGCAGGCAATAAGAGTATCGTCATACTCAAAGCCCTCAAAGCTCATGCTCTTCGGTGTAGCATTAAAGACCTCGCAATATATAACTATAGCGGTAAGATAACCGCAGAGTCGGTTGGGATGTATCCTGTCCTCATGGTAAAGATGCTCGTATCCGATAACGTCCTCGTCAGAGGCTATTATCTTTTTTACGTAACGATCCGCATCGGCATATTGCATATCCTTGAAGTCTTCCTTGAATATGCTCTTGTAAAAACGCTTCTGGTAGCCGTAAAAATTAACGTTTACCGTTACCGGATCGTTGGCATATTCAAGAATACCCTTAAGAGACTCAACGGTGGTCGCGGTCTCCGCAGTACCCTCCTCGAATATCAGAACCTCCGCCTTTGCAACCTTTTGTGCAAAATCCTTGTCCGTTTTACAAAGATCCGCAAAGGTGTAGAGCCTTGCATCCTCCTCGGTACGGTGATCTACACGAACGTCCTTTTCATTTATCTCGCAGAGCTTGATGAAATATTCATAAGCCTTGCTCGACTCCATAAGGTCATCTCCGAGAATAAGAATGTTAAATTCTCCGTCCTCTTCTATCTTTTTCTCTATCTCGTTATCGAGAGCCTTACCCTTCGCGCAGGCGCTCATGGTCATAACGGCGGCAATAACGAGAAAAAGCGATAAGATTCTTTTCATTTTCTTCCTCTTTTTATTATATACCGAAAAATCTTTCGGCATTTTCTGTGGTAATACGGCAAAATTCTTCTGTGGTAATACCATACACCTTAGCACCTGCCTCGGCGGTATATTTCATATATGCGGAATTATTATCCTTTCCTCTCATGGGTACCGGAGCAAGATACGGAGCATCGGTCTCTATCATTATTCTGTCAAGCGGTACAGCAGCCATTGCTTCGAGAACCTTCGAAGCGTTTTTAAAGGTAATAACTCCCGAAAAGGAGATATACCATCCGCGTTTAATAAGCTCCTTTGCCATTTCAGCACTGCCCGAATAACTGTGAAATTCACCTATTACGTCCGGATATTTTCTTACCATATCCATACAGTCTCCGTGTGCCTCGCGGTCATGGATAACTACAGGCATCGAAAGACGCTTTGCCAGCTGCATCTGATATTCGAACATTTTCTTTTGGCTCTCTCTATCCGAGAAATCGTAATGATAGTCAAGACCTATTTCGCCTAATGCCACACATTTTTCTTCCCTTAAAAGACTTTCAAGCTCGAAAAGAGCTCTGTCCTTATCACGAAGGTACTTTGCGCTGTCATGAGGATGAATACCGCAGGTTGCGTAAAACTGCGGATATTTTTTTGCCAGGGCAAGGCTTGCCTTGGAGCTTTCTATATCACAGCCTGCATTGATGATATTTTTGATATAGCCGGTGGATAATACACCGGCTATAATCTCGTCTCTGTTATCATCAAACCTTCTGTCATCGTAATGAGCATGGGTATCGATAATTTTCATTTAACAAACTCTTTCTCCGTTGGGGGTCTCGGGGTCAAGGAATACTACTCTTACAGTATCCTCTCCGGATGCTAAGATCATGCCGTTGGATTCAACTCCGCAGAGCTTTGCGGGCTTAAGGTTAGCAACCATAACCACCTTCTTGCCGATAAGGTCTTCGGGCTTATAGAACTTTGCAATACCCGAAACCACCTGTCTCTTTTCGTAACCGAGGTCAAGCTGAAGCTTAAGAAGCTTCTTTGCCTTGGGAATAGGCTCACACTCTACAACCTGCGCGGTACGAAGCTCAATCTTACCGAAGTCCTCGAAGTTAATAAGCGCAAGGCCTTCGGGCTTTTCAACGGGCTTTTGGGCTTCTGCCTTTGCAGCCATTTCAGCCTCGATTTCGGCAAGCATCTTTGCTTCGTCAATTCTTGAGAAGAGTACCTCTGCTTCACCCACAGCCTTGCCCTCTTCGATACCGCCGAATTCAAGAGACTTGCACTCGGTATTGAGCTGACAAAGTATCTTTTCGGAGGTTGAAGGGAGGAAGGGATAGAGCAGGTTAGCGCATACTCTGATGGTCTCAAGGAGGTTATACATAACCGAACCGAGTCTGGGCTTATCCTCTTCGTTCTTTGCAAGGACCCAGGGTGTTGTTTCGTCTATATACTTGTTTGCACGGCGAAGAGCGGTAAATACCGCATCCTCTGCATCAGCTATCTTGTATTCGTCCATGTTCTTGAACATAGCGGACTTTGCTTCCTCAACTGCGGTGATAAGCTCGCGGTCAAGCTCGGTCACCTCGCCTCTTGCAGGAACGGTGCCGTCAAAGTACTTCTTTGTCATGGCAATGGTTCTGTTTACAAGATTACCGAGGTTGTTTGCAAGATCGGAGTTATAACGTGCAATAAAGTTTTCGTAGGTAATGCTTCCGTCAGAGTTATAGGGCATTTCGGAAAGAACGTAGTGACGTGTACCGTCAACACCGAAGCGTGCTACAAGATCATCTGCATAAATCGTATTTCCTCTCGACTTACTCATCTTGTCTGCGCCGAAGAGAAGCCAGGGATGGCCGAATATCTTCTTGGGAAGGGGCTCGCCCAATGCCATAAGGATGATAGGCCAATAAATTGTATGGAAACGAAGGATGTCCTTACCGATGATATGAACGTCGGCAGGCCAATACTTGGAATAAAGCTCACCCTTTTCGTCAACGTCGTAGCCGAGAGCGGTAATATAGTTTGAAAGTGCATCTATCCAAACGTAGATAACGTGTCTGTCATCAAAGGTAACGGGAACGCCCCACTTAAAGCTGGTTCTTGAAACGCAGAGATCCTGAAGACCTGCCTTCAAGAAATTGTTTACCATTTCCTTCTTACGTGATTCGGGCTCGATAAAGCCGGGATTTTCTTCGATATATTTAAGCAGTCTGTCCTGATATGCGCTCATCTTGAAGAAGTATGCCTCTTCCTTCATACGCTGAACAGGTCTTCCGCAGTCGGGGCACTTGCCGTCAACCACCTGTGTGTCGGTGAAGAAGGATTCGCAGGGTACACAGTACCAGCCCTCATACTCACTCTTATAGATATCGCCCTGATCATAAAGCTTCTTGAAGATATGCTGAACGGTCTTTTCGTGATAATCGTCTGTTGTACGGATGAACTTATCGTAACTTGCACCGACCATATCCCAGATACCCTTGATGGTATCCGCAACACCGTCAACATACTTCTGAGGCTCGATACCCGCTTCCTTTGCGAGATCCTCTATCTTCTGGCCGTGCTCGTCCGTTCCTGTGAGGAAGAAAACATCATAGCCCATCATTCTCTTGTATCTCGCTATGGCATCGGTCATAATAACCTCGTAGGTATTACCGATATGGGGCTTACGGGATGCATATGCTATCGCCGTGGTTATATAGAATTTTTCCTTATTCATTATGTTTCCTCCGTCAGTCGTTTAATTTTCGCAGTTTTTCAAGCAGAGCGGTAAAATACTCGGGAAGCTCGCTTGAAAAGCTGATATTTTCTTTGGTTATGGGATGAACAAAGCCCACCGTTCTTGCGTGAAGGCATTGCTCACATATAAGTGACTTATTGTTCTGTTCGAATTTCGTTTTACCCTGTCCGTAAAGAGTATCCCCCAAAACACCGTGTCCGATGCTTTTGGTATGTACTCTTATCTGATGTGTCCTGCCCGTTTCAAGCTTAAGTCTTACGTGGCAGAAGCCGGGAAAGCGTTCAAGCACCTCGTAATGAGTTACCGCTTCCCTTCCGTCCTTGACCACAGCCATCTTTTTCCGGTCCTCGGGATGACGTCCTATGGGAGCATCGATAGTACCGCGATCATCCTTCAAATTTCCGACAAGGATCGCTTCGTAATATCTTTCAAAGCTGTGTTCCTTTATCTGCCCGGCAAGACCGAGATGCGCCGCATCTGTTTTGGCTATCATAAGAAGTCCCGAAGTGTTCTTATCTATACGGTGAACGATTCCGGGACGAATGACCCCGTTTATCGAGGAGAGTCTGCCCTCCATATGATACAGCAGAGCATTTACCAAGGTTCCCGTATAATTTCCCGGTGCGGGATGCACCACCATTCCTTTAGGCTTATTCACCACCGCCAGATGCTCGTCCTCATAGACGATATCAACGGGGATATTCTCGGGCAGAGCATCAAGAGGCTCGGGATCGGGTATCTCTACCTCAACCCTGTCTCCCTCTGTGATCTTATAGTTTTTCTTAACAGGAGAACCGTTTACAGCCGCATTCCCGTCTGTCAGTATCTTTTGAGAAGCGGAACGGGTTATATCAGCCCGTTCCGCAATAAATTGATCGATTCTCTTTCCGATATCATCAGTTTGGGCATCAAAGCTCTGTATTGACATCGTTTTTCTTTTCCTTTTTTTCTTTTATCTCGTATATTATAAAGAGCACCATGAGCAATGCCGCGCCAACGCAGACAAAGCTGTCCGCCACGTTGAATATCCATTTCCAGAATGGCAGAAATTTAACGTCTATAAAATCCACAACGTAGCCTAAAGCGAAACGGTCTATCATGTTTCCGATACCGCCCCCCGCTATCGCGGAAAGACATACCACCATAGAGGGCTTTAAGCTCTTATCATATACAACGTAACCCGCTATGGCGCAGATAAGCAGAACCGAGGCTATCATAAACACCCAACGGCTGTCCGAAAGACTTCCGAACGCGGCGCCCTCGTTACGTATATAGGTAAAATCAAGAACCCCCGGGATCACGGTAACAGATTCACCGAGCTCTATATTTTTCACACACAAATATTTTGTGAGCTGGTCAAGAGCCGCGGTTACCGCCGCGATCACCGAAAGCCATATTAATCTTATGCGAGTATCTCTGCGCATCTCTTACAAATGAAGCCGTCCTCGGTCTCAACACCTTCTGTGGAATGCATCCAACAACGATCGCACTTTTTACCGCCGGCAACACTGACCTCGACCTTAAGCTCCTCGCCCTCTGCATCTGTAAGCTCAACATCGGAAACGATAAATGCTACCTTAAGTTCGTCGCCGAAGCTCTCGAGGATCGCCTTCTTTTCAGCATTGGCACCGATAGCCACCTTAGCCTCAAGAGACTTGCCGATAAGCTTAGCGGCTCTTGCTTCTTCAAGGGCCTTCATAACGTCGTCTCTCATTTCAAAGAGCTTGTTCCAATGCTCCTCGATCTCTGTAAATGCATACTTTTCCTCATAACAAGGCATATCGTTGAGAAGTGCGGAGCGCTTATCGTCGCTGTCCTCATGACTCATTGTTTCCCAAATTTCATCTGCTGTGAAGGAAAGGATGGGAGCGATCATTCTTGTCAATGCATTGAGAATGATATACATAGCGGTCTGTGCACTGCGGCGTGCAAGGCTTTCCTTACGCTCAACGTAAAGTCTATCCTTTACGATATCGATATAAAGCTTGGACATATCGATAGTACAGAAGTTAGCGATCTCATGATAGAGAATATGGAACTCGTAATTATCGTAGGCTTCTCTTACGCTTGCAACGAGCTTATTCATTCTTGCAAGAGCCCACTTGTCTATATCGCAAAGCTCATCTACGGCTACCATATCTCTGTTGGGATCAAAGTCCTCCTCGGGAGAACCGATGTTAGCCATAAACATTCTTGCGGTATTTCTTATCTTTCTGTAGGTTTCGGAAAGCTGCTTGAAGATATTGTCGGATACACGAACATCTACACGGAAGTCGCCGGATGCCGCCCAAAGTCTGAGAAGGTCTGCACCGTACTTCTTGATGACCTCTTCGGGAGCAACACCGTTACCCAAAGACTTGTGCATTGCCTTACCTTCACCGTCAACGACCCAGCCGTGGGTAAGTACAGCCTTATAGGGAGCACCTTCGCCCTTTGCACCTACAGCGGTGAGAAGGGATGACTGGAACCAGCCTCTGTACTGGTCAGCACCCTCAAGATAGAGGTCTGCGGGCCAGGGCATATTTTCAGCCTCTTCAAGAACCTGGAAGTGGGTAGAACCGGAGTCGAACCAACCGTCAAGGGTGTCGGTCTCTTTTGTGAAATGTGTATCGCCGCAAACGGGACATACAAAGCCTTCGGGAAGAAGCTCTGCAGCCTCCTTATCAAACCATGCATTGGAACCGTCAGCCGCGAAGGTTTCTGCTATCTTATTGATGGTTTCATCTGTACAGATAGGCTTGCCGCACTTTTCACAGTAAACAACGGGAATGGGAAGACCCCAATGACGCTGACGGGAGATACACCAGTCTGCTCTCTCACGGATCATCGACTTCATTCTTCCCTCACCCCATGCAGGCATCCAGGTCACGTTGTCACAAGCTGCAACAGCCTCTTCCTTGAATGCATCAACAGAACAGAACCACTGGGGAGTTGCACGGAAGATGATAGGCTTCTTACATCTCCAGCAGTGAGGATAAGAGTGAACTACCTCCTCGCTTGCAAAGAGTGCGCCGCTTTCCTTAAGATCTGCAAGGATGGCATCGTTTGATTCCTCATAGTACATACCTGCAAACTTGCCTGCCGCCTCGGTCTGGTAACCGCGGTCGTCAACGGGAACAACGATATCCATCTTGTACTTCATACCTGTGATATAGTCCTCTGCACCGAAGCCGGGAGCGGTGTGTACACAGCCTGTACCGCTTTCCATGGTAACGTAATCAGCGTTAACTACAACGCTCTCACGGTCAAGGAAGGGATGCTGAGTCTTAACAAACTCAAGCTCGCTGCCCTTGAAGGTTGCAACGATCTCGTATTCCTCAATACCGCCGTTCTTCATGGTACGGTCAGCAAGCACGTCTGCTGTTACGTAGAACTCACCGTTTGCCGCCTTGATAAGAGAATAGTTCTCTCTGGGATGAATAGCTATTGCTACGTTGCCGGGGAGAGTCCATGTTGTTGTTGTCCAGATAATGAAATATGTTTTGGAAAGATCGCAGAGACCATCAAACTTACCCATATCATCGGTTACGTTGAACTTAACGAAGATGGAGGTACATCCTGCATCCTTATATTCGATCTCTGCCTCTGCAAGAGCTGTTTCGTCACGGGGACACCAATAAACGGGCTTAAGACCCTTGTAGATGTAACCCTTCTTGTACATCTCGCCGAATACTCTTACTTCCTTTGCCTCGAACTTGGGATCCATGGTGAGGTAGGGGTCATCCCACTCACCGAGAACACCGAGACGCTTAAAGGAGGTCATCTGGATGTCAACGAAATTCATTGCGAACTCGTGGCAGGCACGGCGGAAGTCGGAAACAGACATCTTCTTTCTATCTAATTTATTCTTCTTGATGATCGCACTTTCAATAGGCATACCGTGGTTATCCCAACCGGGAACATAGGGGGTATAGAAGCCCGCCATAGACTTATACTTAACGATAAAGTCCTTTAATACCTTGTTAAGTGCTGTACCCATGTGGATATTTCCGTTTGAGAAGGGAGGTCCGTCATGAAGTACGAAATAGGGCTTGCCCTCATTACGGGTAAGCATTGCATTATAAAGATCCTTATCCTCCATTGCCTTGAGCATATCAGGCTCGCGCTGGGGAAGGTTTGCCCTCATCGAAAACTCGGTCTTGGGCAGATTAAGTGTTGCGGTGTAATCCATATCTATCTGTTACTCCTTATCAGTATCGCTTTTATCCTTTGAGAGCTCGTTTAAGAACTCCATATATTTATCACCGATGGTGGATTTTTCTTCATCGGGTATCATTACCGTTCTTGCCATCTGCTGCTCGGTATTGAGCTTTTTGTGGGAGGGTGCTATCTTTACGTCGGCATCCTCATCGTCATCGTCATCCTCGATAGGTACCTCGGAGAAGCACTCGAGATCGACCTTTGCATCCTCGTCCGAAATGGTGTCAAGCTGCTGCTTTTCAACCATGGCATATTTAACGTCTGTTTTTACCTCGTCTATCGCTCTTGCAACAAGCTCCTCGTTGCTCTGATAGTAAAGGGTGGTATCAGCTATCTCTGTGAGATTATCTATAGCATCCATATAATCTCTGCACTCGCCGAGAAGGGTATCCTTAAGAGACTGTATTCTTGCCTGTATCGCAAGAAGCTTGTTTCTTTCCTCCTCAACGGCGCGGCGGAAATCGTTTATTATGAAATCGCAGTTACGCTTTGTTGCCTGAACCACGATATCCGCCTTTTCCTTTGCGTCCGCTATTATCTGCTCACTGGCTATCTTTGCATCAAGCAGATCGTTCCTTACGGCATCCTTATCCTTTATAGCCTCCTTGTACATCCTGCGTAGCTCAAGGTTGGATTCCTCGCTTTTCTGTAAGCGTTCGTAAAGCTCTGTATAGTTCTTTTTCAAATATTCTATCTGAGCATCCACCTCCTGAGGATTATATCCTCTGAGAGATTTGGAAAACTCAGTTATTTTCAACTCTTTTGGAGTCAACATACTGCTTCTCCTTATCGACTTATATATACTTTAAAGCATTAAGCCTGTATCTGTCTTTTTTTGTTTTCTCACCGACGGCGGTTATTCGGAATTTTCCTATTCCGCGGACGGTGACTATATCATTCTCGGCTATTTTCACGTCGGGGCGCTGTTCCTCTATGTAGTTCAGCATAACGTTGCCCGATACTATCAAGCCCTTTGCCTTTTCTCTTGCCACATTTGCAAGGGCGGATACCGCCGCATCGAGCCGGGGAGAGGCGATGGTATCAAATATCTCTTTATACTCTCTTTTTATACCGAAATCCTTCGGTATTTCAAAATCAAAAACCTTTACCGTATCTCTGCCCACTCTCTGAAGGGGCGAGGGCTCGGAAAGCAAAAAATCTCTTATTTTTTCGTCAACAAACACTATGGCGCTGTTGCCCGAAATAATTATGTCGCCCATTTTCGCTCTGTCTATACCAAGGGAGGTCAGAGCGCCCAAAAATGAGGAGTGGCGCAGGGCGGCAAATCCGCTTCCTCTTATCTCAACTGCTCTTATGCAGTCCTTATTATCATCAAAAACGTAATAATCGGGATATGCGAAAAATCTGCATCTTTCGCTATCCTCAAAGCCTCCGAAAAAGCTGTATATGATACCCTCTGCAGGCTTTGAAATATACCTTCTTACCTTGGCAGCTTCACTTTCGTTAAGAAAATCGCTGTAAGAGAATATTCCATTCTCCGCCATTTGCAGAATATCATCGATCCTGGCAAATAAAAGCTCACTCATTCAGATAACCGACCTTAAAAAGCTGATCAAAACAAAAGCTGCAAGAAAGGAGAGGTCGATAGGACATTCGCGGACGAAACGGAAACGGGAGAGAAATCTTTTTACAGGCTCTACTATCTTATCCGCCAGCGTGTATATAAAAAACAGGACATTATTCTCCGGAACGGGAAATATCCAGGAGAGTATTGCTCTTATAACCAGAAGCAATGATACCGCATCAAGTAAAAGAGACAGCACCGATCTCAACAAATACCAAATTATATACATTTTCACCCTGCTTTGCGCTTTTTTCCAAATATCTTTATAAGATGCTATTGGGAGACCGTCTTTCCCGGCCTCCCAATATATTTACTTAAAGTAGGCTTATAAAATTACCTCGGAAACGTTCTGGGGTGCTGCCTGAGGAGCTGCCTGAGGAGCAACCTGCTCGTTGGAAACTGCAACGTTACCGGGAGTAATAACGAAGGTGTTGTTAGCAACCTTCTTGAGATTACCCTCGATGGAATATGCAACACCGGAAAGGAAATCGATCATTCTCTTTGCGGTCTCCTTATTGGTTGCTTCGAGGTTAAGTACAACTGTGCGGTTGTTGATAAGGTGATCAGCTATCTGTGTAACTGTTTCAAAACGCTCGGGGCGTACCACCTTAAGCTCAAGTGCGGAGCCTACGCTTGCAGAGCCGTAGGTCTGGTTTGCCTGGGGAACCTGCTGCTCTACGGTTTCGTATTCTTCACCCTCGTAACCGTATTCTTCCTCTTCATAATTTTCGTCGGGATTTACAATATTCTTGAACTTGTCCATGAAACCCATGATTAGTGTACCTCCATATATTATCTAATTTTTTACTAACGAAACATGGTGCAGAAAACTCTGCTTATCTCTGACCGAATATAACGGTTCCAAGCCTTATCAGGTTGGAGCCGCAGCCTATTGCGGTCTCAAAGCTGTCGCTCATACCCATTGACAGGATAGGACTATATATATTATGTATTTTTTTTGGTAAAATGTCAATAAAAAACTGATAAGTTTTTTCAAAATATTTATAATAATCCTCATTTCTTTCGCAATTTGGCGCAATTGTCATTAATCCGCGCACACGAATGCTGTCAAAAGCGCTAATTTCATCCAGAAACGTCTCTAATTCCGAGGGCATTATACCGCCCTTGTTCTCCTCTTCTCCGATATTCACCTCAACAAGAACGTCCATCACCTTGCCTATCTTTTTTGCCTGGCGGTCGATCTCCCTTGCAAGCCTGAGCGAATCGAGAGAGTGGATCATACAAACCTTATCGATTATATATTTTACCTTGTTCGTCTGCAAGGAGCCTATAAAGTGAAGATTAACGCCCTCAAGCTCGAGCTCGTCATACTTTTCAAGAAGCTCCTGCACACGGTTTTCACCTATATCGGTTATCCCGTGCTCGCGGATAACGTAATTTATAACGTCGGCGGGTACGGTCTTCGTGGCGCAGAGAAGGGTCACGTCCTGTCCTTTGCCCTTTTCCCCTGCCCTTTCCATTCTCTGCCTTATCGAAGCGATATTTTCGGCAAGGCAGACCTTATACTCATTGGATAATCTTGTTTTCATACATTTTCTTTCCTTTTACGATAACAAGGTCATACATACCTAATTTTGAGGCATACTCCTTATCGTTTACCTTGTCCTGCTCCTTGACGATGAAATAACCGTCAAGCTCGGTCAGAGGAATTATCTCTTTAAAGACTGCGGTATTTCCGCTCTTTACGTAAACACCCTTTTTATCATCAACTATTCTTACGGCAGAAACAGGAACTCTGTAGCCCGTATAGGACTGCTG
Source organism: Oscillospiraceae bacterium (assembly GCA_015065105.1). Taxonomy (GTDB): domain Bacteria; phylum Bacillota; class Clostridia; order Oscillospirales; family CAG-272; genus RGIG7300. The sequence continues at coordinate 114,018 of SVQZ01000005.1, forward strand.
TACTATCTCAACAGACTGCTTGCGAAGATAATTGAAGTCTTGAGGAACGTTACCGGTCTCGAAAACAAGAATGATATTCTCGCTCCGGGCTCCGGTCACAATACGGTAAAGCTCCATGGGAATGGAGGCACCGCCGCAATAGGGGAAATTTACTGTATAGGAATTACCCTCTGTATAAAACTGCTGATGGACCGAAGGGACCTCGCAGGCAATATACCATTTATAATTGGTAGCGATCTTGGCAACCGCGTCTGCTACAGACTTGGGCTCCGACTCTATCATCTTATAAAAATCGTCTATCGTGAAATTGTCGATGGCATCTGCGGTGAATATATCCTCATAGCCGTCAACCTCGGAATAAAGATATCCGCTGACCTCTGTTTTTACAGGCGAGCCCTCGCCGTCAAGAGATGCCGTAAGCTCCTTTTTCTGCGCTTCAAGCTCAGCTATACGGGAGGAAAAGCCATCGGTCAGACCGAGTATCATCTGACGCTTGTTCAGAAGGGTAAGAAGCTCGTCCTTTCTTCGCAGAACGTAATCAAGGTCGCCGTCATTGATCTTCGCCTCTATAGTATAGTAAAGACTATCGATACGGGAATCGATAACGGAGGAATCCGAGACGGTGGTATCCTTAACGGCAGAGCTGTTTTCAAGAATGCTTATCTGTCTTTCGATATCGCTTACCTGCGCCTCTATATCCTCGGTATTGTTACCAGAATAGATCTTTGCTACCTCATCATACTTTGCAACTCTCGTTCCGTCATCAAAAAGATAGTTGACACTTCCCGAAACATCTGAATACAGCACCGTTTCGTTACGGAAGATATAAGCCTCCGCGGTATAGGTCTCACTCAACGTTACCACGTTTGCCGCCATCGTTTCCACCTCGGAGGAAAAGCTGTTGACAAGGTGATATATGATATAGGCTATCAAAAGAATGGAGAGTATAGCCGTCAGTATATAAATTCCCACGTTCCTGAGATATTTCTTATCCATGGACTCTCCTTTCCTTCAACATATAAGAAGTATTATACCATAAACTTTTTAACTTGTTAAGTAATTTAACACTTTGTTTACAATATCCTCGCTGCTATCATAGTCCTCAACATATAGCAAAAGAGCGTTTTTCTCTCTTTTGAACCAGGTTATCTGGCGCTTTGCATAACGTCGGGTTGCCTGTTTAATATCCTCGGAAGCTTCTTCAAGGGTCGCCTCCCCATTTAAATATCCCCTCAATTCCTTGTAGCCGATAGCCTCGCCCGCCGTTGAGCCTTCGGGGAAATCAATACTTTTCACCTCGTCTAAAAGTCCTGCCTCAAGCATAAGGTCAACACGGCGGTTGATACGGTCATACAGGGTCTCACGGCCGCGGTATGAAAGCACCGCAACACGGGCATCGTACAGGGGCTCCTTCACCCTTGTAAGGGCATCCCATTCGCTCTTCTTTCTGCCTGTACCAATGGTTATCTCAAGGGCGCGAACCACCCTTTTTTTATTGTTTTTGTGTATTGACACCGCCGATTCCGGATCGAGCTCCTTTAACATTTCGTAAAGCTCGTCCCCGTCCTTTTTATTCAGATCCTCTCTTATTTCAGGATCTACCGAGGGCGAATAATCACTTTGATAGAGAAGACTTTCAAGATACAGCCCCGTTCCTCCGCAAAGTATGGGCAGCTTGCCCCTTGCAGTTATTTCTTCTATCTTCTGCCTTGCAAGAGGGACGTAATCGGCAGCCGAAAAATTCTTTTCTATCGGCACAAAGCCGAAGAGATGATGGGGTATTCCCTGCTTTTCCTCCTCGGTGGGAGCGGCGGAGCCTATCATCATTCTTTCATATATCTGCATAGAGTCACAGCATATTATCTCGCCGTCAAGTCTTTTTGCAAGCTCTATGGCAAGAGCCGTTTTACCGCCCGCCGTGGGTCCCACAACGGCGGCTATTTTGATTTTATCCGACATAAGCATTCCTTTGATTACTATTATTGATGACATTATAGCACGATATTTTGATTTTGTCAAAAAGGTATATAAAAACGGCAGGCACCGTCAAGATATGCCTGCCGAAATTATTATAAAGCACTATTCTGCTTCGGGTTCGTCTTCCTTCTTTTTGCCGTCCTCAAAAACGTAGCTAAGATCGTAATAGTGGTCTCTTGCTTCGTTCCGGTAATCGTTAAAGGTCTCTACAACCTGTTCAAAGCTGCCCTCGGGATCCTGACAGAAGCCGAAGAAGGATGATGTGGTCGTAAAATATTCCTTTAACGCAGGATAGAATTCATAATCGGAATACTCGTCGCTCAGTGTTTTCATATGATCCTTGGCATCCTCCAAAAGACCGTTTATTTTTTTAACGGTACCGTTTATCTTATATGCTTCGGATACAACGTCAACACAGGCAGAGAAGAAGGAATCGGAATAATGCTCCGAATGAAGGTCATACCAATCTCCGTAACAGTTGCCGAAGCCGTAGTCACCGTCACTATAGTAGGACTTATCAAGCAGGGTTATTATACTTTTTTCAAGATCGTCTTGCGAAATATGAAGCTCTGATGCAAGATTTATGAGTTCATCATCATAATAAATATCATCACTTTCATTGATACCCATAAACCATGCTTGATAGATATCCTCGGAATATTCGTTTACCAATTCGTATGCCTCGTTTACGTTCTCGAATGCTTTCTTTGAAATATCAAATGCCTCCCGTGAGGACTTTTTGCCGCAGGAAACAAAGGATAAAAGCACAAGCGATGCCAAAATCAGTACCAAGAATCTTTTCATTATTTATACCGTCCATTATATTTTTCTTTAATTATATCTTAGTCAACCTAAAAAGTCAACTCTTTTGAGGTAACTATTTTAACTCAATTTGGTTAGAATGAAAACAAGGAACTTTGAAAGGAGATGGTGTTATTGGTTATTGGAGAGGCTGTACGAGAAAGAATACTCGAGCTATGCAAGGAACATAACGTCACCGTGAACAAGCTGGCAACGATAAGCGGTATTACACAATCTACCCTTAATAATATAGTCAGTAAAAGAAACAACAGCACTACCGTCTCCACCGTCAAAAAGATATGTGACGGACTCGGTATAAGTATTATTGATTTTTTTGATTCGGATTTGTTCAGTGATTTAGAGCAGGAAATAAAATGATCCTCGGATTTTGTGATCCGAGGGTCTTTTTAATTTAATACCCTCCACACATATCAATAAAAGTCTATTATTTTTTGAACAAAGTGCGAATTGCACATTGACATTTTTTATATGTAATGCTATAATAAAACATGAACCGAAACACATTTCGATATGTGTTTCATCTGAAAAGAGGTTGATTTATGGCAACAATTAAATCTGAAAATATAAAAACTAAATGTCTGAACGCGGCGGCAAAGCTCTTTTTGGCAAAGGGATATACCGAATCTACCGTAAGAGAAATAGCCGAGGCGGCAGGTATTAACGTAAGTGCTATGATACGTACTTGCGGTTCTAAGGAGGATATACTCTGCGAGCTCGTCGCCTATGTGCTTGAAGGACAGTTTGATTCGATTAAACGGATGCTTAAAGGAATTACGGACGACAAGATACTGTTTTATGCGGCGGAGACCACTCTGCAGCTATACATGGCAGAGTCGAGTGAACATATCAGAGAATTGTATTCGGTCTCGTACTCTTTACCCAAAACCTCAGAGATCATATATCATGCGATCACGCAAAAGCTGGAGGATATTTTCAAGGAACATCTTCCCGAGCTTAAAACCAAGGATTTTTACGAATATGAAATAGCCTCGGCAGGTATTATGCGTAATTTTATGACGGTACCCTGCAATATGTATTTCACAATGGAGCGAAAGGTATCTCGTTTTTTAGAAACCACTTTTCTTGTATATCGCGTACCCGATAACAAAATTAAAGAAGCTATAGAATTTGTTTCCGGCTTTGATTATCCGACTATAGCGCAAAACGTCATTTCAAATATGCTTTCCTACCTCGAAAGCCAAACCTAAAATAACGAGAATAAACTCTCAGGAGGAGAAAATATGAAAAAGCTTATCAGTATTTTACTAACGGCAGTAATGCTCATCGGTATGATACCCTTTTCCGCTTTTGCGGCAGACGGTATTACGTATATCGATGCAGACGGAAATCAGCAGACCTGCACCGACTATAAGGTCTATGCAGGCGAAGCTACCCTTTCCGAGGGGTGGTGGCTGGTGAGGGGAAGCCTCACTACAGACACCCGTATATCGGTAAGCGGTAACTGTAATATCATCCTTGCAGATAACGCCGTTCTTACGGCGAACGCAGGTATAGCAGTAAACGCAGGCAACAGCCTTACGGTCTATGCCGTATCGGCAGATCCGAGCAAGCAAGGAAAGCTCGTTGCCGGTGCCGGCGATGACCAGGCGGCTATCGGCGGCAACCACCAAAACAGCGCAGGTGTCATCACAATAAACGGCGGTAACATAACCGCACAGGCAAGCAGTACAGGTGCAGGCATCGGCGGTGGTAAAGACGGCAACGGCGGAACCATTACCATAAACGGAGGTACCGTTACATCTAACGGTAATAGTCACGCTTCTGCTATCGGCGGAGGCTGGCGAGGCAACAGCGGTACCATAACCATAAACGGCGGTACGGTCGTTGCAACGATTTCTTTATACGGCTCTGCTATCGGTGGAGGTGACGGAGGTAACGGTGAGAGCATCACCATAAACGGCGGTAATATAACTGCACGATCCGATGGCTCAGGCGCAGGCATCGGCGGTGGTAAAAACGGAGCCGGCGGAACCATCACCATAAACGGAGGCAACGTAACTGCCGCGGCTACGTATGATTGGTCGGGAGCCGCAATAGGCGGAGGTTACATGGGTTCCTGCGGTAATATAACCATATCCGGCGGCAGGGTAAATGCGTCGGGTGCTACATTGCTATGGAACAGTGCAGCTATCGGCAGCGGCCCAGCCAAATCAGACACGGCACCGGGTAACGTTAATATTACGGACGGTATTGTTGTTGTAAGCTCGGGAGCCGGCGCTGAACCAATCGGCAAAAGTCAAAAAGGCTCTGCGGTAACGACCTCTATCACCGGAGGTATAGTTTTTCAGAACGGAAACGGCGCGCTTTACCGGGACAAATATTTCCTTTACGAGGATCTGACGGTCAACAAGGACAATACCCTGACAATAGGCGCAGATCAGATTCTCTTTATCGAAGAGGGTGTTACCCTTGACGTTCAAGGCAATATCGTCAACAACGGAAGGATCACAAATTACGGTCTTATCAAAGGAAACACAAGCGGTCTTATCGGTACCGAGCTGGGTGATTACGGTATCACATTTTGGCCCGCTGCTCTGACTACCGATAAATACGACGTCAACGACGACGGAGCAAAGGATTCCGTATATGAGATAAGTGACGAAGGTCAGCTCTATTGGTTTGCGGCACTCGTAAACGGTACTCTCCCCAACGAATTGAAAAATCCAAGGGCAAACGCCGTTCTTACAACGAACATTACTGTAAACAGCAAGGTAATAGATGAAAACGGCGAGCTTATCGGAGACGGCTCGAATCTCTTTGAATGGACACCCATTGATGAGTTCAGAGGCATCTTTGACGGACGGGGCTATGATATCAAGGGATTATACTATTATGATCCAAACCATAATAAGATAGGTCTGTTCAAATATACCCACTCGGGAAGCGTTATCCGCAATCTCGGCGTTACCGATTCTTACTTTTGCGGTAACCAAAGCGTAGGAGCTATAGCGGGACAGAGCTCAAGCACCGTATATAACTGTCACAGCAGCTCAACCGTTGTCTCCGGCATAGGCGGAGGTGCGGGCGGTATCGCGGGTTATCAGGCAACGGGAAAGATATACCGCTGCCATAACACGGGGCTGGTGACCGGATGGTACCACTTAGGCGGTATTGCAGGCAGCAACTACCGTACTGAGATCGCTGATTGCTATAACAGCGGCAGTATTGTAGGTACGACCGCAGATTATGAATCCGATGCAGGCGGCATCGTAGGTTATCACAACAAGTCCGGCGTGCAGAACTGCTATAACATCGGAAGTGTTGAAGGATATCATAACGTTGCGCAGATAGCAGCTTACAGATATAACAGTCCTACGGTCGATAACTGCTACTACCTTTCGGAAGCCGAAACAGCAGAAGGCGGCAGAACTGAAGAGCAGTTTGCTTCGGGTGAGATGACCTGGATACTTAACGGTGAAAGCCATAACGGAAGCTGGAAGCAGACCTTAGGCGAGGACGCTTATCCCGTATTTGAAGGAGATACCGTATATCACGGCAAGCTCTGTTCAACAGGTGAAGCTATAGGCTATACTAACGAAAAAGCGTATAACACCGAGGAACATTACAGCGAAGACGGCTACTGCGAGATATGCGGCTTACAGCCCGCACCCTTGGCAGAAGACGGATATTACGAGATATACAACAAGGGTCAGCTCTACTGGTTTGCCGACTTTATAAACCGTTACGTTTACGACGACGGCGTTGCAAGAGTCAACGGCAGACTTATGGCGGATATCGTTATAAACGACGTTCCCTTTGATACCGAGGGAGTTACCTTTGAAGAGTGGACTCCCATCGGCTATGACTTTTACAATTTCAGATACGGCGGAATCTTTGACGGTAACGGCCATTCTGTCTCAGGTCTTTATATCGACAGTAACGAGTATTATACCGGCTTTATAGGAGTATTAGGCGACGGCGGTATAGTTAAGGATCTCGGCATTATCAATTCCTATATCAACGGTGAAAACGTGGTAGGCGGTATTGCAGGCATCACCGCATCCGAGATCACAAACTGTTTTGTTATAAATACTGACATCAGCGGAAGCAGCAGCGTTGGCGGTATCGTCGGTGCGCGCACAAACATGAATGACAGCCGGGCTTCGATAAATAACTGCTTTAGCATGGCAAATGCGGTAACCGACAGCGGAGAAATCTGCGGAGTCACAAGCGGTAATTGTCCCGAGGGTAGCTATTATCTTGCAGACACCGAAAACGATAACGGCGGAAAAACCTCTGAACAGTTTAAGTCGGGAGAGGTAGCATACCTCCTGGGCGAAAGCTGGGGTCAGAGCATCGGAACAGAACCCTACCCCGTGCTTGGCGGCGCAACGGTTTACGCAGGCTACGACTGCGGCAATACGAATATGTATTACTCCAACACTCCTCTTTTAAGTGAAGAGGACAGCTATCACGTTCCCTCCGAGTGGACCCCTGTAGAGGGTGAGGCTTATCATATAAGATATATCTGTACTCGTGAGGTATGTGAGATGTATAACGTCACCGAGACTCAGTCCTGCTCGGGCTATGAAGCAGATTGTCAGAACAGACAATACTGTGTTACCTGCGGTAACTCCTTCGGCGATTACGATATGAATAACCACACAAGTGACGAGACCTATTACCTCTATGATGAGGAATCAGGAACACATACTCTGTATCACGTATGCTGTGACAGCGAGATAATCACCGAGCCTCACGATTTTGCTGAATATGATTTTAACGATACCGAGCATTGGCTTGTATGCGTATGCGGTGCGTGCGACAGTACTACCGAAGCACACAGCTTTAACGCAGAAGGCTTCTGCGTAATATGCGGCGGCTACGAGCCTGCTTATCTCGATGAAGAAAACTACCGCTACGAAATTTCCAAGGCGGGACATCTCTTCTGGTTTGCAAGAAGCGTTAATACCTGGAACACCGTAACCGGCGATGCAGTGCTTACGGCAGATATCGACCTCAACCCCGGCTACACCTTTGCGCAGGACGGAAGTTACACTGCTGAAGATACTGCAGGTGAGCTTCGTGTGTGGACCCCCATCGGTCTCGGATATTCTTACTATACCGGCTCCTTTGACGGTTGTAACCATACGGTAAGCGGTCTTTATATAAACGATCCTAAGGCGGATATGGCAGGTCTTTTCGGTAACACGATGTATAATTACCCCATTTCCAATATCAAGCTCACTAACGGTTATTTAAGAGCAAACGATAACGTTGGTTCACTTATAGCCAGTGCAGAAAGTATGATAACAAACTGCCATTCCGACTTGACTATAGTTGGTTCGGGAAGTATGGGTGGTCTTGTAGGTTACCTTATAGGCGGCGGCATCTACGAGTCGAGTAACAGCGGTGACGTGAGCTTCTACAACTCAGGCAGCTCCACCGGCGGTATCGTCGGCAATATGTACAGCGGTGAGATCGTCAACTGTATCAATACCGGACATATTACAGGTACTATCAATACGGCGGGTATTGCAGGAGACAGCGACGGCAATAACGTAACCAACTGTCTGAATATTGGTATAATTGAATCAGGCTACTCCTCTACAAAGAATCAGATAGCAGAAAGCTTTACCAACTGCTATTATCTTGCAACAGAATCCAACGATAAGGGTGGCAGAACCGCAGAGCAGTTGGCAAGCGGCGAGATAACCTATCTGTTACAGTCGGCACAGCCTGAGGAAGATATATATGACGATGATTGGAACTGGATAGGAACAGAGATACCTACTGTTTGGACACAGACGATAGGAACGAACGAATATCCTGCCCTTGATCCAAACGGTGATATAGTATATCGTAATATTATAAACGGCTGTTGTGAGGAAAACTATATATATGAGTATTCCAATACCGAAAAAGAGCCTGAAACAGGACATATATATGTTGACAGAGTTTGTGCTTGCGGCCTCTCACTTATAGCAGACGGTGAAAAAGTCACAATAGGTGATTATACATACACCTATTATATCAACCATGCTACAGGTGCACCCGAAGGCTGGAATGTTGTGGCAAATGATAAGACCTTAAGCTCATACGGTGAAATAGAGTCCGAAATAAACGGATATCCTGTAACCATGATGTATAAGACATTTACCGGATGCTATGCTATGACAGAGGCACCTGCAATACCGGATAGTGTTAAGGTGCTTTACAATACCTATAAGAATTGCGCTTCTCTTACTACTGCCCCTGTAATTCCCGAGGGCGTTGAAAATATGACTTATGCCTTCTATAATTGCCCTGCACTTGCAGAAGCACCCCTTCTCCCTGTTAGCGTTAAAATACTTAAGGGTACATTCTATAAGTGTACTGCTCTTACCTCCGCTCCCGATCTTACAGGTGTTGAGGATCTTACTCAGGCGTTTGACGGCTGTATCAAGCTCGCCGGCGAAGTTGTTCTTGCTACAGAGAAATCAGCAAAGGCATTCAGAGGAACTGCAATTACAAATGTCAGATTAACCAAGAATGTAAACGAAATAGCACAGGGTACCTTTGACGGATGTGATATCACCGGTATTACCTATGAAGGATCAGGAGCAGATTTTGCAAGGATAAACGTTGGTAAATATAACGGAAGCTTTAAAACCGCAAAGGTCAAGGCAGCACTTTCAGAATCTCCTTCTGTTGTATCCGATAGCAAACGCACATATATCTGTGATCTTGACTATACAATCTTAAAAGACCTTTACATAGGAAAAGGTACTCATTCAACATACAGAGACGTTAAAAACAATAAATGCTTCGGTATGACCTATGTTAAATTAGGAGAAAGTAATATCTACACATATGGTGTGAAATTACCCGAGGGTGAATATACTCTCTACGTCAGATATGTTGACGGAAGCTATGATTGTGTGAATTTCACAATTCAATAGTTCTAAATCAAAAGTCCTCAGGCATCCGCCTGAGGACTTCAGCTTGTCGATAAACTTATCGACAAGCTGTCAGGCTTCGAAAAAGGAAGCGTAGGTTTTCGTGAAAAGGGGACGTCGGCGTACTATGTACGGTAGAGCCCCTTTTCGCGGAAAAGTGTGAAAACGCGGTGTAAACTCAATGTTTACACCGCGTTTGAATGCTTATTGCGCTTTATTGGGAGTGGTAATTCTTAATATCTTATATCGGTATGACGCAGAGTAGTACTTAATTAATAATTACTT
>SVQZ01000028.1 GCA_015065105.1 Oscillospiraceae bacterium
AAAGGACGTGCCTGTATAGCTGCTTGTGTCAACCTCATAAAGTCTTGCAAGGGTAGTTACGAACATCGCTCTCGACATACCCTTTTTAGGCGAGAATTCATTTTTTGAGGTACCGGTAAAGATTCCCTCTTCAACGCTTTCCTTTACCGCCTCATAATACCAATCGCTTTCTTTTACGTCATTGAAGGAGATCTGTGCACTTACAGACACCGCCAAAAGTGTAAAAAGAGCAATAAGCACCGATGTAAAAACTATAATTTTTTTCATACTTTTATTTTGCCTTTCTGTATTTTACACGTTCATGATTATGGGCAATACCACAGGTTTACGCTTGGTCATTGCATAGAGGTACTTTGAAAGATCGTCACGGACTCTGTTTTTAAGCTGAGTCCAGTCGCATATACCGTTATCAAGGCAGGAATTAATGGCAGACGCACAAATCTGCCTTGCCTCGTCCATAAGCTCCTCCGATTCTCTCACGTAAACAAAGCCCCTCGAAACAACGTCGGGTCCCGAAACAAGATAGAATCCGTTGATGTCAACCGTTGCAACAACGATAATTATACCGTCCTGGGAAAGCAGCTTTCTGTCGCGGAGAACTATATTACCGATGTCACCGACACCGTAGCCGTCAACAAGCACCTTTCCCGCAGGAACGACACCGTTGATCTTCGCGCCGTTATTGTCTATCTCAAGCATCTGTCCTATCTCCATAACAAAGATAGAATCCTCTTTCTCGCCCATGGATACCGCCAGCTCTCTGTGACGGACAAGATGCTTGAACTCGCCGTGGATGGGCATAAAGTACTTTGGCTTTATCAAAGCGTGCATGAGCTTTATCTCTTCCTGACGGGCATGACCGGAAACGTGAACCTCGACCTCGCTGTCATGGAATACTGAAACTCCGTTTCGCAAAAGCTCGTTTATAATGTTGCCAACAAGCTTTTCATTACCCGGGATAGCGTGGGCGGAGATAACCACAAGATCCTCTCTGCCGAGGAATATCTTATCGTGACCGCCGAATGCCATACGGTGAAGGGCGGACATAGGCTCGCCCTGACTTCCCGTTGTTATGATGGTAGTCTGATTTTTAGGATACCTTGAAAGCTCGTTTACGTCTATCAAAACGTCCTTGGGGAAGCTCATATATCCGAGTTCCACCGCAGATTTGACGATATTGAGCATACTGCGTCCTGTAATTGCAACCTTTCTGTTGTAACGGGCGCTGGTATTTATTATCTGCTGAACGCGGTGAACGTTCGAGGAGAAGGTCGCCACAACGATCCTTTTATCGGGATGGCGCTCGAAGATACTGTCAAAGGAACGTCCGACAAGCCTCTCCGAGGGGGTATATCCCTTCTCTTCAACGTTTGTGGATTCGCACATAAGAAGGGTAACGCCCTGCTTTCCTATCTCGCCGAGTCGGGTAAGATCCATCATACCGCCGTCAACAGGTGTAAGGTCAAGCTTAAAGTCGCCCGAATGCACCACCATGCCCACAGGGGTATCAATGGCAAGACAACAGGCATCTGCGATAGAATGGTTAACGTGGATAAATTCGACATTGAAGCAGCCTGCCTTTATCGTATCCCCCGCCGCAACGGTATTGAGTCCCTTTGCGGAAATACCGTGTTCATCAAGCTTGTTGCGTACGATCCCGAGGGTAAGACGTGTTCCGTAAACAGGTACGTCAATGTTACGAAGTACATAAGGAAGGGCTCCTATATGGTCCTCATGGCCGTGGGTCAGAAAGATACCGCGTATCTTCTCCGCATTCTGCTCAAGATAGCTGATATCGGGAATTACAAGGTCGATTCCGAGCATATCGTCATCGGGAAAGCCCAGACCGCAGTCAACGATAATTATATCGTTCTGACATTCAAGCACAGTCATATTCTTTCCGATCTCGTTCAGACCGCCGAGACTTATCACCCTTAGCTTTATTGAATTGTTCTTTTTTTTCATATAAAAAATTTAACTCCTTCCCGTCCGTATCCAAGGCGAACAGAAACAGACGATCGATCATATTTTTGAAACGTTCTTCAAATGACACTCTATTATATCACAATATTTAACTTATGTCAATATTACATACACCGCCTTTTATCGCAAATAATATTAATGACAGAATACACTAAAGGAGAAAACCATGAAGAGAAAAGAAAAAAGACGCATCAGAGTAGAGGAAAGGGTAAACGAGGTAATAAACGCATATCATCAAGGCTCGTCAATGACAGACCCCTTCGGTCAATATACGGGCAACAATATAGACAAGCCGACCGACGGCGCAAAGATATACCGTAGTGCCGAATCCTTAAAGGATGATATCCCTGTACAGGATGCTGACGATCTTTAAACAAAACAGGCAAATTCCTATATAAAGACAAACAGAGTGATTATCCCCACAGCCGCCGCACCGCTGAGAACTCCCGATAAAAAGCTGAAAATATCGGGATTCTTGGCTGTTTTTTTCTTGCGCCTGCCAAAGCTGTCAGAATTGATGCTTACAAGCCTGTTTGCCTCGGCTATCATATCGCATTCGTTACAGCCGGGTTGCGTTTCCTGTTTTTCCTTTACTATAAAATACGCCTCATCGAAATACTCACTGCCGGTATTCTTTATCATTATTATCTTTCTTTCACAGCCCTTGTATATCATAAAAATCCTCCAAAATCCGTTTCATGAGTATTTATCAAAAAAATTATAACTATTCACAAAAACAATGAATAATTTTTCAATATTTGGGGAATCATCAATCAAACCAAAGCAGTGGCGGACAAACCGGCACAATGAACTAAATTCATATAACAAAAGAAACGAGGTCTTTAAGATGACAAAAAGAAGCTTGATAATATTCTGTACCCTTGTATTTATTCTATGCGCACTTTTACCCGTACTGCCTCTTCAGGGCGAGCAGGAAATATACGATAACACCATACGTCTGCACGTGATTGCAAATTCTGACTCCGAAGAGGATCAGGAGCTTAAATTAAAGGTTCGCGATTCGGTGCTTGAGCTTATGTCAAAGGAATTTCAGAATGTAAGCACAAAAGAAGAAGCGAAAGAAAAAATAGAGGATATGAAGGATGACATAAGCCTTGTTGTTGATAATACAATAAGAAACAATGGGTATAATTATTCATTCAAGATAACACTCTCAAAGGAGCTTTATCCCACAAGAGAATACGAGGGAGTGCGCCTGCCCTCGGGTGAATATCTTTCGCTGCGCATACTCATAGGAGAAGCAGAGGGCAAGAATTGGTGGTGCGTTCTCTTTCCCGCCCTTTGTACCTCAAGCGCAAAGCCTAAGGAAAAATTAAAGGAAGCAGGCTTCAGCTCCGAGCAGATAAAGATACTGACCGAAGGTGAAAAGCCGAAATACGTATTGAGATTCAGAATATTGGAGCTGTTTAATTAGCAATTTTCACTTTACTTCAAGAAAAATCGGTCAATGAATTAATTTTGTAATACGATAAGTTTAAATATTTATTAACTTTGATTATATTGTTGATTTTTCTGGTATTATATATTATAATATATATAATTACGTTTTAATATTATTTTGAGGGTAAAGTAATGAAAAAAATAACCAAAGCAGTGATCCCTGCCGCCGGTCTCGGAACAAGAATGCTCCCTATAGCACGAACCGTTCCCAAAGAGGTGCTTCCCATAGTTGACCGCCCCGCCATCGAATATCTCGTACGCGAGGCAATAGACAGCGGAATTACCGATATCCTTATAATTACCAACCGCGGCAAGGGAGCGATAGAAGACTATTTTGATTATTCCCCGGAATATGAAGCCGCTCTTTTGGCAAAGGGCAAAACCGACGCATACAACGATATCCGCGAGCTTCCCGAAAGGGCTAACATTCAGTTTATCCGCCAGAAGTCACCCAAGGGGCTGGGTCATGCGGTAAGTTGTGCAAGAGCCTTTGCAGGAGAAGACCCCTTCGTTGTCCTTTACGGCGACGACATTATCATGGGTGATATTCCCTGCTGCCGCCAGCTTATCGATACATATGAGAAATACGGCAAGGCTGTGGCAGGCGTTAAAGCAGTCCCCGACGAGCTCGTTGTTAAATACTGCTCCCTCGGAGTTACCCCTCTTGACGAGGAGGCGGGAGAGTATGATATCTACGATATGATAGAAAAGCCCGCAAAGGAGGATATATTAAGCAACTTCTCAATATTGGGCAGAGTTCTTCTCACCCCCGATATCTTTGATATCATTGATAATACCCCTCCGGGAGCGGGCAACGAGATACAGCTCACCGATGCCATGTGTACCCTCGCGAGAACCAAGGGTATGACCGCACTTGACTTCAAGGGCAAACGGTATGATATGGGCTCAAAGCTCGGCTTCTTACAGGCAAATATCGACGTTGCCTTAAAGCACCCCGAGGTTGCACAGGAGCTTAAGGCTTATCTCAAAGAATTAGACCTTGACTGAATAATCTTTAAGGAGTTAATCATGGAACGAGTTTCTAAAATCAATTATTATCTCGATATTGCACAGACCGTTGCCGAAAGAAGCACCTGCCTTCGCAAGCGCTTCGGAGCGATCATAGTTAAAAACGACACCATTATCTCAACAGGCTATAACGGTGCGCCCAGAGGCAGAGTCAATTGCTGTGACCGTAAGTTCTGCATAAGAGATCAGCTCAATATACCGAGAGGAGAGCGCTACGAGCTTTGCAGAAGCGTTCACGCAGAGGCAAACGCGATCATTGCCGCATCCCGCGAGCAGACCCTGGGAGCTACCCTTTATATGGCTTGTATGGAGGGAGACAGCGACACTCTCGTTGAGAACACCACATCCTGCGCGATGTGTAAAAGACTTATACTCAATGCAGGAATCGAAACGATAATCGTACGCGATACAAGAGAAGCGTACCGTATCATCGACACCCGCGAATGGATAGTAAACGATGACAGTCTTGACGGAACCCGCGGCTATTGAGCCCTTAAAGCCCTCTCTGCCCGAATTTCAGAGCACCGATACCGCCGATAAGATACTTTCGGGATCGGGAACAACAAAGATATGCTTTGTCTGTACAGGAAACACCTGCCGTTCACCCATGGCAATGGCTCTCTATAACCATTTGTTCAAAAAAACAGACAGCTATGCAGTTTCCCTCGGTCTTTATCCCATGGAGGGTGAAAGCATTTCGGAAAACGCACTCGAAGCTCTTGTATCCATCGGTGTGACCCCCTCCCCCGATAACAGATTCGATCTTCATAAGGCTCATGCGGTAAGCGAAAGCAAACTCTGCGGCTGTGATAAGATAATCGGTATGACCGAAGCCCACACCCTTGAGCTTATATACCGTTTCCCCCGTCTTGCCTCCCGCATCCTCACCATGCCGAGGCCGGTATCAGACCCATACGGAGGAGACATTGAAAGATACTGCTCATGCCTTCGCGAGATAGAATCCGGCATAAAGGAGCTTTTTGTACAATGATAGTATGCAAAGCAATGGACAGAGATTCCGCTGTTTATGCCGCAGAAATTGAAGCGCTCTGCTTCAGCTCTCCCTGGCCCCTCGAATCCTTTCTGGGTGCATTAAACAACAGCCACGCTCTCTATCTTATTGCCTTTGAGGGAGATAAGGCTGTGGGCTACATAGGTGTTTACGATCTTATCGACGAGATCTCAATAATCAATATCGCCACCCACCCCGGCCACAGAAATAAGGGTGCTGCCCGTCTGCTCATGTCAAAGATACACGAGTTTGCCGCGGCGAGAGGAGTTGATGCCGTTACCCTTGAGGTAAGAGAATCGAATATCCCCGCGCGTACCCTTTACGAATCCTTCGCCTACAAGGAAAACGGAAGGATAAAGAACTATTATTCAGACCCAAAGGAAGACGCTGTACTATATAAGTATGAATTACAAGGTATGGACAGGAAACAGTAAATAATGTATATTTTAGCATTTGAAAGCTCTTGTGACGAAACCTCTGCAGCTGTTGTTTCGGCAAATGACAAGAGTATAACAGTTTTATCAAACATAATAGCCTCACAGATCTCGGTACACGCCTTATACGGCGGTGTTGTTCCCGAAATAGCTTCAAGAGCTCACGTTGAGGCAATTTCAAATATTACCTACGAGGCTCTTGAAAAGGCAGAGCTTGAGCTAAAGGACATCGACCTTATAGCCGTAACAAATTCTCCCGGTCTTATAGGAGCGCTTCTTGTAGGTGTTAATTTTGCAAAGGCTCTTGCATTTGCAAACAATATACCCCTTGTTGCAGTTGACCATATAAAGGGGCATATAGCCGCAAACTATATCGAGTATCCCGATCTCAAGCCCCCGTTTGTTGCCTTCGTTGCCTCGGGCGGTCATACCTCTATAATAAAGGTAAACAGCTACACAGATACCGAAACCATCGGCAGAACAAGGGACGACGCGATAGGCGAGGCATTCGATAAGGTGGGAAGAATTATGGGACTTCCCTATCCCGGCGGTAAGGAAATGGACAGGTTCGCCTCAATAGGAGACAAGAGCTTTGCGAAATTTCCCTCGGGTGCAATAAATGATGACACCCTCGACTTTTCCTTCAGCGGGCTTAAGACACATATAGTCAACTATCTCCACAACGCTTCACAGAAGGGTGAGGATATCTCAAAGGAAAATGTTGCGGCGGCATTTACAAAAACCGTTTGCGACTCTGTTGTTGCAAAGCTCTCGCAGGCACTCGACCGTACAGGTCTTAAGACCCTTGTTATGGCGGGCGGTGTTTCGGCAAACTCCCATCTCCGCGCGGCTCTTTGCGATATGTGCGAAAAAAAGAGAGTAAAGCTCTATATGCCTTCCCTTGCCCTTTGCGGTGACAACGGAGCGATGATAGCGGCACAGGCATATCACGATTCAAAGCTCGGTGAGTTTTCGGGTACAGATCTGAACGCATATGCAACGAAGGTAACGAAAAGAAATACTTTTCATTCCTGATTTTTTGATCTTTCTTTATTTTTTATTCTTTATTTTTTTGAAAATTGTTAATGTTAAAAGCATCCTTTTTAACATTGGCGTTTTTTTCGCAAAGTTATCCACACCCCTGTTGTTTTGATGGATAACTATGGTGAATAAGGGTATTTTCGGCATAAATCAACGGTTTTATACCTCAAAAGGTGTGGATAACCCTGTTGATAGTGTGGATAAAACATTTGTTCAGGATAAAAAAAGCATATGAAAAAGTGCAAAAATTGCCGTTCACAAACAGGAAATTTCTAATAAAAATAAATTTATATATATATTTTGGAGGACATTTAAAATGGCAAATTACGATGCAGTAATCAAGGACGCTTCCGCTAAGTTTGAAGCATTATTAAAGGATCAGCTCGAAAGAGTTGAAAGGATCAACGCAGCAGGTGACGCTATCGACTATTCCAAGCTCGATAAAATCGTTATCGGTATCTGCGGCGGCGACGGTATCGGCCCGATCATCACAAAGGCAAGTGAGGATGTGCTCCGTTACCTCCTCGCAGAGGACGTTGCCGCAGGCAAGGTAGAATTCAAGGAGATCGACGGTCTTACCATCGAGAACCGTGCCGCACATATGCAGGCAATTCCCGATGACGTAATGGAAGAATTAAAGGCTTGCCACGTTATCTTAAAGGGTCCCACCACCACTCCCCGTCAGGGCGACGAATGGCCCAATATCGAATCCGCAAACGTTGCAATGCGTAAGGGTCTTGACCTCTTTGCAAATGTTCGTCCCGTAAAGGTTCCCGAGCAGGGCATCGACTGGACCTTCTTCCGTGAAAACACCGAGGGCTCCTACGCAGTAGGCTCCAAGGGCGTTAACGTTACAGACGACCTCGCTGTTGACTTCTGTATCACCACCTCCGAGGGCTGTGACAGAATCGCAAGACTCGCCTTTGAGTATGCAAAGAACAATAACAAGGACAGAGTTTCAATAGTTACCAAGGCGAATATTATCAAAACCACCGACGGTAAGTTTCTTAACCGTTGCTACGATATCGCAAAGGAATATCCCGATATCACGACCGACGACTGGTTCGTTGACATAATGACAGCAAAGCTCGTTGACGAAAAGCGCCGCCGCGACTTCAAGGTTATCGTTCTTCCCAACCTCTACGGCGACATCATCACCGACGAGGCTGCTGAATTCCAGGGCGGTGTAGGTACCGCAGGCTCCGCTAATATCGGTAAGAGATACGCAATGTTCGAGGCTATCCACGGCTCTGCTCCCCGTATGATCAAGGAAGGCAGAGGCAAGTATGCAGATCCCTGCTCAATGCTTCGCGCAACAGTTCTTCTTCTCTCCCATATCGGACGTCAGGCAGAGGCAGACAAGCTCGAAAAGGCTCTTGACTTCTGTATGTTCGAGGATAAGAAATATACCATCACAGGCCGTGATACAGGTGCTACCTGCGATGAGTTCGTACAGTACGTAATGGACACCATTACAAATATGTAAGGTCAAGATATGCAGAAGAATAAAAAAGAGACAGCCGTTTCCGCGGCAGTTATAAAAAGGCTTCCGAGATATTTCAGATATCTTCGTATGCTCCTGAACGAAAACAAGCTCCGTGTTTCCTCAAACGAGCTTGCCGACATGATGAACGTTACCGCATCCCAGATACGTCAGGACTTAAACTGCTTCGGCGGCTTCGGTCAGCAGGGCTACGGCTATAACGTTACATATCTTTACGGTAAGATAAGCGAGATACTCGGTGTTAACGAAAACTATCAGGCAATAATTGTCGGCGCCGGACGTTTAGGTCAGGCGCTGGCATCCAGTCCCGTTTTCACAAAGCGAGGTGTCGAGGTCTGCGCTCTCTTCGATAAGAATCCCGAAATAATCGGCAAAGAGATCGATGGCAGAAGAATACTCGATATTTCCGAGCTTAAAGAATTCTGTAATGAAAATCTTATCGATATCGCCGTGCTCACCCTTCCCTCCGATCATGCAGACGAGGCGGCAAAGCTTGTAGCAAGCATCGGTATCAAGGGTATCTGGAATTTCACAAGCAAGGAAATATCCGCAAGCGATTATCCCGGCGTAACCGTACAGAGCGTACATATGGGTGATTCTCTGATGATGCTCTGCTATGATCTTCGTTCAAAGGATGAGTGAAAATGAAATATAATATCAACTACGGAAGCTCGGTTACCGTTTTACCCTTGGAGCAGCTTATGAAAAAGCTTCCCGACGCAGGTGCGGCAGAGCTTAAATTCCTTATTGCCTTTGCTTCGGATGCGGCTTTGCGCGAGGATTATGAAGCAAATGCGGATTCTCTTTGCGATGAGCTCAACCTCGAAAGAGCCGCGCTTGATTCCGCCCTTGCTTTCTGGCGCGGTGCGGGAATAATAACTGCAGGCAATTCCGAAAAGAAGCCGAAGGAAAGAAAGGTACACAGACACACCGCCGCTCCCGTTTATACCGGTGAAGAATTAAGCAAGATAATCGACGAAAACGGTCTTGCATACGTTATAGATGAATGCCAGCGTATCACGGGAAAGATATTTAACGCAACAGAAATCAACAGAATTGCCGCTCTTAACAGCTATCTCGGCATGAGCGCAGAGCATATATTGCTTTTATTTGCCTATTTATGCGAGAGGGGACAGGTTTCGCTAAAATTCGTAGAGAAAACAGCGTATAATCTATATGACAACGGAATCGACTCGATCGAGGGCTTAGAGGAATATATCAAGAACGAGGAAGAAAAGCGTTCCCTTGAGGGTAAGCTGCGTACACTGTTCGGATGGGGAGAGCGCGCTCTTACCCCCACAGAGAAAAAGCATATCGCTCAGTGGAGCGATGAATTCAACTATACCCTTGATATCATTACCGAGGCATATAATATTACCGTTGAGAAAACGGGAAAGTTAGCATTGGCGTATCTTTCAAAGATCCTTGCCAATTGGCATTCCCACGGTTACAAAACTCTTGAGGACGTTCAGAATGCGTTGAGGGAATACGAGCAGTCGAAGAAGGCTGGTGAAAATGCCGCAAAGAGCTTTGACTCTGACGAATTCTTTGAGCTTGCACTGAAGCGTTCGAGAGAAAAATTGGCAAATTATAACGGAGGCTGATATGGGTTACAGCAGAAGAACGCATGAGATAGCAAAGGAAATAATGCAGAAAAGAAGGGACGAGGCAAGAATGACCTCCGAGCTTCACAGAACAGAGATAAACTCAAAATTCCCCGAGATCAAGGCTTTAAACGATAAGATCGCCGATACATACAGCGAAATAGTAGCTACCTTCGGCAGACCGAAGGAAGAGGTAAGAGCGGTAATTGAGGATATCGAAAAAAGAAACCTTGTTTTACAGGAGAAGCGCAATGCCCTTCTTGTTAAAAACGGTTATCCCGAAAATTATATGGATATCAACTACCATTGTCCCGTATGTCAGGACGAGGGCTACGTTCTCGGCACCATAAAGGAATGTAAATGCTACCGCGCAGAGCTTTCAAGAATTGCTTTGGAGGAATCGGGACTCGGCTCTCTCGTTAAGAGTCAGACCTTTGAAAGCTTCGATCTTGATTTTTACAAGTCCTCTCAGAGTGAATATGAGCAGATGAAGCATAACTATCTCTATCTCATGGCATACGTTGATTCCTTCGACCCGGACGACTCACCCTCCCTTATCTTTATCGGAGCCACAGGTCTCGGCAAGACCCATCTTTCCACCGCGGTTGCTTCAGGAGTAATAGCTAAAGGATATAACGTGGTTTATGAGTCTTCGCAGAATATCCTCTCCGATTTCGAGCGTGAGAAATTCAGAAGGGATTCAAGCTCACAGGATCAAAGGATGCCCGATACAGAAAGGTATTTTGACTGCGACCTTCTTATAATCGACGATCTCGGAACAGAACTTACCAACAACTTTACCGTAACCGTGCTTTATAACCTTATAAACAGCCGTGCAAACGACCGTAAGCCTGTAATAATAAACACCAATCTCTCGATAAAAGAGATCAATACAAGATATGACCAGAGAATAACCTCACGTCTTTTAGGCAGCTTCCAGCCCTTACAGTTTTTCGGCAAAGACATAAGAATGCAAAAGCTGAACCTTTAATACCGGAGCGGATGACCTCCGCTCTTTTTTTGTTTAATCCTTATCTCTTTCTTTATTTGTTTTATTGTTATTATTATTTTTATTAATATTATTAATTAAATAAAAAGAGAGAGATTATTATTATTATTATTATTATTATTATTATTATTATTATTATTATTATTATTTAATATATTAAATATATAATTATATTATTTAAAACATTTTTATTTCTGTTGCAGAAATAGACGTTTCTGTTACAGTTATTTTTATTTCTGTTACAGAAATAACCGTTTCTGTTACAGTTATTTTCATTTCTGTTACAGAAATAACCGTTTCTGCTACAGTTATTTTTATTTCTGTTACAGAAATAACCGTTTCTGTTACAGTTATTTTTATTTCTGTTACAGAAATAACCGTTTCTGCTACAGTTATTTTTATTTCTGTTACAGAAATAACCGTTTCTGTTACAGTTATTTTTATTTCTGTTACAGAAATAACCTTTGTTTTGATAAGAATATTTTCTTTGTCTCTTTTAACTGTCTCTTCTTCAATTGAAAATAAAATATCAAACGGGTAGAAATCAACTCATTTTTTTGCACTTCCCGGCATTTAGCAGCTCTCTTTAATTTAATTTAAAAGCGCCTTTCGGCGCTTCCATTTTAATTATAACATAGGATTTTGCCGTTCGGTAGGGTACCCCCCTAAAAATCGTTCGACAAATTCCACCATTAACTCAAAAGTCAAGAAAATATAATACACTCTTTACATAACATTCGCGAAAACGGCGGTCACCTCATCCACCACTGCGGTGGATGAGGTGACCGAAGCTTTAATATATATCACGCAATGCATCAGAATAACAAGCTTGCTGTGTCTTGTTGTCATCGGCTCAAAGCACTTGTTGTTAAAATTTAAGTACTGTGATTTTTACTTTATAAGAAATTGCTCCATATCGTGCAAGCTGTTTGTACCAAGGAATGAAGCGGAATTCGGCGTACCCGGCGTCCGCTTTTTTTAATTTATAGGAAAACGCCCCATCTCGTGTGAGCTTTTTTCACCCAAAAAGAGCGGTATTCAGAGAAGCTCTTTGAAAAGCGCGATATTTGCTCTTTCAAGCTTCAGCTCGCCCTTCTGTTCCATCTTTACCACCTCAACGATCTTATCGTTTACAGGTGTGGGAACACCGCATTTTTTGCCCCATTCGCATACGATGCCGTTTATTGCGTCGATCTCACAGGGTTTACCGTTCTTAAGATCCTGAAGCATGGAGGGCTCAATATCGTAATGCTTTCTCATGGCAACGGGAACAAGCATTTCGGCAAAGGCGCGCTTCAAGCCGTTTCTGTAATAAAAAAGCGCCGTAATATTCTTACCCTGAACAGGCGCAAATTTAGCACCCGCCGCTCTGCCTACGTCGATACATTCCTTCATACAGCGAACCGCTATTTTACGGGCAATCTTATCCTCGCAAACGTCTCCGAAAACTCCGCCCATAACCGTACCTAATCCCGAGAAGGTGGCATTTATGAGCAGCTTTGACCATCTTGCGCCGATAAGGTTAGACTCCTCATGAACCGGACACATAAGCTCTAAAAGCTCTTTGACCTCCTTAAATCGCTCGTCCGATATACCCTCCATCTTACCCATATGGAAGGAAAGTGAGTCGGGATCGCTTGTAAGAATGCATTCTCCGGGACATGAAAGGGTAGCACCCCATTCAACAACGCATCCGACAGTTCTGTTTGTGCCCACGATCTGCGCTATACCCGGCTCGGGAAGTCCGTTCTGCAGAGTAACTATAACACCGTCATCACAAAGATAGTCACTCAAGAAGCTAACGACCTCATAATTATAGAGCTGCTTAGTCATTAATAAAATAATGTCATACTTCCCTGCCATATCGTCGGGAGTATATGCTTCAACGGGAACGCAAAACTCAACGCTGCCCTTGATTCTCGCGCCCTTACGCTGAAGCGCGGCAACGTGGGACAGATTTCTGTTGATAAGATCTATGCTGCCACCGTTTTTTGTAATGAATGCGCCGAGCACGGTTCCGAGCGAGCCTGCGCCGTATATACAATATCTTTTATTACTCATATTCTCTCCTTAAATCAGATTACAAATATTATTTTCATAAAGGACCTTAAGCAAAAATCTTTTTGTGATTCCTATATTGAATTTAACCTCAATAAAACTGTCCTCTTTACCGGTAACAGTACCCACACCGAAATGCTTGTGGCAAAGTATTTTACCGATCTTAAATTCGTTTGCATACTTTAAATAGAGCTCGTTTTCTCCGTTCTCTTCCTTTTTCTCTGCAGCTTCTTCCTCCTTACCGGAGCAAAAGAACTGCTCGGCAAAGCAGGAACGGGCATTAGAATAACAAAAGACGGAAAGCTCCTTTTTTGCCCTTGTCGCCGCAACGTAGAAAAGACGTCTTTCTTCTTCGTATGACTTTATCTCCTCCTCGGAGGCATTATTATAATTAAGTATCGGTTCTTCGGGAAAAAGACTGTCTATCGTATCGATTATATAAACCTTGTCGTATTCAAGACCCTTTGAGGAATGAATGGTTGATAATGTCACAAAAGCGTTCTTATCATATTTCTTTTCGGTTACTATAACACAAAGCTCATCGAGCCGTGAGAGAAGCTCCTCGCAGGAGCGCGTTTTAGAGGCTATAGACTCAAGTATTGATATCTTGCCTGTTCTTACCCCTACCCTTTCAAGATACTCGTTATAGCCCATATAATTTGTTATACGGTAGATAACGTTTCCCGGCTTTTCAGATAAAAGCGACTGAAAATGAGTTACAAGGGCTTTACAAGCCTTTTGTGTACCGCCTGTAAGTGCAGGCAGGGAGAGCACAGCATTAAATACGGCTATTCCCTTTTGCTTTGCTATTATACAAGCCTTTTCCGCATTTTCCTTTGTAATATAGCTCAAGAGTTTATAATAGATACGCATGAAGATATCTGTATCATAGGGATCAAGAGAAAAGCTGATGATATCGACGATATCCCTTACCACCCTGTTAGAGAAAAAGGCAGTATCCATAGCCTTGGCGTTATACGGTATCGAATTACGTTCAAACAAATCTATAAGAGGAAGTGCAGATTCGTTATCACGGTAAAGCACAGCGGTCTCTTTATTTGTGTTACAAAGCGATTTGTAAAGATAGGTATATTGAACCTCACGGGAGGCGAGATTTATCCTTCTGACACTGTTTTTTGCTTCCTTGACCGCCCTCATATGCTTTTGGTATCGGTATTTGTTTGAGGAAATAAATCTTTGCGCCATTGAAACGATATTGGCATCCGAACGGAAGTTATCGTCCATGTAGAAGACCCTTGCGTTTTTATGATCCTTTTCAAAGCTGAGAAGAGCGTCGGGATATGCGGCACGAAATCCGTATATACTCTGATCCTCGTCGCCCACCATAAATAGATTGCCCGCTTCACCGCAAAGGAGCTTTATTATCTCATGCTGAATCTTCGAAGTATCCTGGGCTTCGTCAACCAAAATGTAAGGGTAGCTTTCTCTGTAGTATGCCAGAATATCAGGGTATTTTTTTAATATTGTATAGGCATATAGCATCTGGTCATCATAGTCCATCTTCTTATTCTGACGAAGACGCTCGTTATATGCCCTGTATATGGCAGAAAATTCAATATCTGTACTGCCAAGAGAATCTATCTCCTCTCTTGTCAGCATCATATTTTTTGCGTAGGTTATTAGAGTTCTTACCCTTTTGATATCAGAATCGGATGCAAAGGCTTCTTCCACCTCGCGGTATATAGCTGCGATAGATTCGGCTATCTCTCTTTCATCTGTTACAAGCTCAAAGGCTTTTGCGCCCAGCTTTCTTTCATAGCTCATTATGATCTTGGCACAGACACCGTTTATAGTACGGAATTCAAGTGTGTTTTCATACTCATTACCGAAGAGTTTGCAAAATCTCTGCTTCATATCCTTTGTTGCGGCAACGGTATATGTCATGGTCAGGATACGCTCGGGAGAAACACCCAAAACGTATATAAGATAACCGAGACGGCTGACAAGAACGGTTGTTTTACCGCTTCCCGGAACTGCAAGGAGAAGAGACGCACCCTCTCCGCTCTGCACCGCCGTATCCTGCTTTGAATTGAGAGTTAAATTATATTTACTTTTAAATTCGGAATAATTCATTTAACTCTCCTTTTCAACATTTTTCCACTATATTATAGCATACAATTCAAATAAAATCAATAATTTTTACTTCAAGCCATTTCTCATTATCGTGTAAAAAACACGGCTTCGTAACGAATTTCTCTCGGTTCTTGGGTACAAAGGGCTTACAGAAAATAAAGCAATTTCCTATAAATTAAAAAGCGGGCGCCGGCCGGCACCGATGATCGGGCTTGAACCTTTTATAAGCTTGTTTTTTCAGTACCCGAATTGGAGCAATTTCCTATAAATTAAAAAAGCACCATAAGGTGCTTTCAGCTTGTCGATAAACTTATCGACAAGCTGCTGACTTCGAAAAAGGAAGCGTAGGTTTTCGTGAAAAGGGGACGTATGCGTACTATGTACGGTAGAGCCCCTTTTCACGGAAAAGTGTGAAATAGCGGTGTGAACTCGACGTTTACACCGCTATTGAATAGTTATTCAACTTGATTAGGAGTTGTGAAGCTTATTTTCTAATTAATCTATTGGGGGGCATTAAACTTTTAAAAAATAATTTACTCACACGTCCGACCGACTTTTTCGACAGTCTGAAAAAGCACCATAAGGTGCTTTTTTATTATGTTATCTGTTATTGATAAGCTTTGTAAGCTCAACGGGATCAACGATCTTACCGTCCTTGTAAACTCTCATGTTACCTGAAGCGATCTCGTCGATGAGGATAACCTCGTTATTGTTATAACCGAACTCAAACTTGATATCCCAAAGGTCAAGACCGATGGACTTAAGGTCGTCAGCAACGATCTTTGTGATCTTTAAGGTCTGTTCCTTCATAGACTCGAACATTTCGGGAGTCATAACACCCAGAGCTGCGAGACCTTCGCCGGTTACGAGGGGATCGCCCTTTTCGTCATTCTTGAAAGTACATTCAACATAACCGCCCTCAAGAACGGTACCGTCTGCAATATATTCACCGTATCTGCGGATGAAGCTGCCTGTTGCAACAAGACGGCAGATAACTTCAAGACCGTGACCGAATACGGTTGCGGGAAGAACCTCCATGGTAGCGTTATCAAGGTCTGCAGAAACGTAGTGAGTCTTGATACCTGCTTCCTTAAGAAGCTCGAAATAGTGGATAGATGACTTAAGGTTTGCCTTACCTATACCTTCGATGGTAAGACCTACGGTGTTTTCACCGGGATCGAAAACGCCGTCTTTGCCGGTGCAGTCGTCCTTAAACTTGAGCATTACGTTGCCGTTGTCAAGAGAATAAACGTCCTTGGTTTTTCCTTCATAAATCTTCTTCATACAAAGCACCTCTAATATACAAAAATTACATACTAATTATACCACAAATATCATTGTATGTATAGTGATTTTTTAAAAAAAATATGAAATTTTTAAGATATGTCTTTTTAGTTTATCCGGCATAGGTAAGTAAACGGGAGCATACGGTACACTTTCAAGACAATTGTGAAAAGTGTAAATTTAACGGGATAAATGAAGATAAAAAACTATTACGAAGCTAAATTGTCAGCTCTTATATTATGTCAGTAATATTCAGGAATAAGTAATACGTAATACTGAATGAATAATTAATATGAGGACTCGGCTAATAATTGTATTTATTATAATACGCACACCTTATCCGCGCCGCAAGTCAATGACACAAACTCTGCATACTCGTTTTTTTACAATGTATAATTGCATTACGTGAGATATATTAAAGCTTCGGTCACCTCATCCACCGCAGTGGTGGATAAGGTGACCGCCATTTCCGCAAATGTTATGTAAAGAGTAAAACTATGTCTTTTAATAACAATAAACCTTTAGAATTATAAAGTGCCT
The DNA here is from genome assembly GCA_015065105.1 of Oscillospiraceae bacterium. Taxonomy (GTDB): domain Bacteria; phylum Bacillota; class Clostridia; order Oscillospirales; family CAG-272; genus RGIG7300. The sequence goes on from SVQZ01000028.1 coordinate 17,054, forward strand.
CCGGGCACACCGACCCCGCTCCTTTCCTTAATGTAAACTATTCACACGAAATAAGAGACAAACGAAAGCTTTAAAGTATTTTTCCTCCGGGCACTCCGAATACCGCTCCTTTCCTTACTGCAAACAATTCACACGAAATAAGAGACAAACGAAAGCTTTAAAGTATTTTTCCTCCGGACACTCCGTATCCCACTCCTTTACTTAATGTAAACTATTCACACGAAACGGAGCAAATTATAATTTTAATTTCCGTAAAAACCGGGGACACGCGCCACGGTTTTTACACCTTGCAGACCCGCCCGCGGTGAGCGGGGCGCGAGCGTACGGGTCCTAACAGGGGGTCCCCCGAAAGAGTCAGCTTTTGGGGGCTGTGCCGCAGGGCACTCCGTATCCCACTCCTTTACTTAATGCAAAAAACTCACACGAGGCGCAGGAATCACCTATAAATCAAAAAAGGTTTCCGAAAGGAAACCTTTTTTACTTATTCTGCTCTTTTCTTTTTAAATATCAAGGTAGCCGCTGTAATGATAACAACAAGGCTTGCAGCCATGATAACGATAAATGTTATCATCTGTGTATCGTCACCTGTTTGGGGAGGCTTGGGATCAGAGGGCTCAACGGGAAGCTCCTCCGCCTTAAAGCTCCAATCAACGTAGCCTGCGGCATCCTTAAACTCGTTACCCATTTCAACGGGAACCTCTAATGTAACGTCGAGAGTTACGTTACCGCCCGAATATATTGTACCGAGATATACCCAGTCGGAAAGCTGTGCTTCCTCGTTTGCGGGAGCCTGATAGAGGTTGGTGTCAGAGGACTGTTTAACGGTTAATTTAAGCTGTGAAAGAAAATCCTCATTGGATTTTTCTTCTTTGCTTGTATCAAGAGCCTTCATATAAAGCTTGATCTTAACGTCATTTGACTTTTCGTTTTTGATCTCTATCTTTTCGTTCAATGTATCACCCGGCATAACATCCTTGAAGGATTCAAAGAGGTCTGTGGGAGATTCCTCGCTTCCCGGAGCAAAGACAAACTTCTTGGTGCCGGGATCAAAGGTAACGTTGCCCTGTGCAAAGGCAGAGAGTGCCATCGACACGGTAAGGAGAACTACCGATACAATGAAAAGTATTCTTTTAAATGTCTTTTTCATACCGATACCCCCTTATTTACTTATTCTGTTGCCGCTTACCTTTACGCCCCATGCTTCCTTTACGGCAGAGGTGGGTACAGCCTGAATAGCATCGGCAATGATCTCGACCTCAAGGTGATAGCCTGCGGGAGTTCTGCCCGCAACAGGCTTACACTCTCTGATAAAGTCGGGAGTTGATTTACCGGGTGCTATAGGCAATGCGTAATAATAATATCCGTCTGATGTAGTGAGATCCCAATTTGTATTACTGCCGAATCTCAAGGTATAGTCCGTTCCCTGTACGGGAGCGGCAGGATAAACGTTTCCGTTATCATCCTTCCAGGTTACAACGTAGTATGCTCTGATATACGCATCAACCTTTTCAGAGGTATTCTTGATAACAACGTGCTCCTTGATCTCGCCGTCGAACTCTTCAACTACCTCGGCGCTGATGTCACCGGGGAAAAATCTGTTGACGATCTGATCGGTTAAGTCGGTCATAAAGGCGAAGGTCACGCCTACCGATATAACGAGAATTGTTACAAGAGCGATTATAAAGGGAGTTTTGTAGCTTGTGATAATCTTTTTCATTGCAATACCCCCTTATACTTCCTTGAATTTATTAACTGCGTAACAGGTGTCACTCAGCCATTGTTTGTTTGTAAGGGTGTTTGTAAAGGCTATAGTTGCAGGCTTTGTATTAGATACCGCAACAGTTCTTGTATATGCCTTAACAGCAGTTGCGCCGTTTACAGAAACGGTTACCGAGTTTCTTGCATATCTCCAGCTCCAATCGGTTCTTTCTGTAACCTTATAGTTACCCTCGGGAAGATCCTTGATGGTAACTGAGCCGTTGCCGTAGATAATAACAGTCATCGAAACAGAACTGTTATTTGCAGAGGTTCCAACAACGTCGAATATGAACGCCTGATCCTCATCGGGTACACCGTTATTCTTAACTACCTTTTTGGTAATGGTAAGATCACCCAGCTTAACGGTCAAGGTGATGTCAAGCTCAAGAACGCTCTTATCCTTATTACCGGGGGTAGTATCCTTTGCGGTATATACGAACTTAAAGGTCTCAAAAAGATCCTTATTAAAACCTGAGGTATTTGTAAGAGTAAACTTTGCAAGGTCGCTGTTTACAACAGTACCTGTACCGGAGATAACAACGTTACGTCCGTCATAATAGTTTGCATCCGAATTACCTAAGGTGATCTTAACGCGGTTATTTGTACCGAAGTCAAAATCAGAAAGCTTTGTGATAACACAAGAGCCCGATGCGGTATCCTTGGTTGCGGTGGAAGGAAGATAGATATCCTCAGAACCGCCGTTCTTTGTGAAACGGACAGATCCGCCGACACCGAACATGATACCGTTCTGATATACCGCTCCGCCGAAGTTTGCGTTGCAGTTTGAAATGATACCGCCTGTAAACTCGGCTGTACCGTTTACGCCGTTATATATAGCGCCGCCTTCGTTTGCACTGCAGTTATCGATAAGGCCTGATCTGAAATAGAAGGCACCGTTTGTAACCGCAACAGCACCGCCCTGACCCTTTGCACCTGCGGTACAGTTAACTATCTCTGCACCGTCAAGGTAGGTGAATCCTACGTTACAGATCGAACCGCCGTATTCACAGTTACCTCTTATGAAGGTAAGATTTGAATAGAGGTATGCATAGCCGTAGTTTTCAAGGTGTCTGCACTTATTATTTGTATCAAAGGTAAGCTCGCCGTACTGCTCAGAGGTATCGTTGGTACCGAACTTAACTACCATATTATTGGTGGGGTTGGTATTTAATCCAACGATCACGGCATTGATAATTTTACTGTTCCACGTTGCGGTACAGTTTGAACCCGCTCTGCTGTCGCTCTTACCGCCGGGCTTTTCTCCCGCATAGGAGGAACGGATGGTAAGATTATGGGGAATATAAACGGTATAGCCCTCGTTTGTACTGTTATAGAATACGAGCTCGTCGTTATTTCTTGAATCAGCAACTGCTTCGTAAAGGGTAAAGTACCACTTATTAAGCTGAATGTTATAAACCGACGCTATCTCAAAACGAATAACGGGATAGGGATCGGAGGTGATACCGCCGTAGTAGCTGACTGCCATCGAATAGGAAAGATCCATTTCGTTCTGAATAACTATCTTATTTCTGTCACTCTGAACAACGGGAGTTTTGATATCCGGCTGACCCAATACGGGGTTGGTTTTATAACCTGAAGCAAGGATGATATCACCGCTGCTCCACTTTTCAACGTCCTCAAGGAATACAGATACGTTATTTATCTGGTTGATGTTAGAACACCATTTACCGAGATAGGTACCGTATGCAAGATTTACGGAAAGAACGTTATTGTCGATATTCCAGGTACCTAAGGTGGGGTTGGGCTCACGAAGACGGGTTACACCGTAATCGGAGTCAACAGCCATTGCAAAATGATGGATCTGTGTATTGCCTACAAGCTCAAGTGCACCGCCGTTAAGCTCGACCATAGGATATACCTTATCCTCGGGGTTCATAGTTGTGAGAAGAACACCCGTACCTTTATATCCGGTCTTATTGACCGTGTCTGTGGGAATGGTGGTATCCATGATTATACATCCGTCGGCTATCATAAGACCGCCGTCCGCAACTCGTATTGCTACGGGGTTGGGGTTGTCGGGACAGTGTGCGGATGCGTTATCGATAAGCACGTTATTCTGTACGTAAAGATGCTTATCGAAGCCTGTGTGGATATGGATCATTTCGTCCGAATAACCGGGTGCGCGAAGCACCTGTGTGGGAACGAATGCAAATCCGGGCCAATGTGCTGTAAAATAGGACTGACCCCATATCTCACCGTCGGTGGGAACGTGGTACATTTCGGTAATATAGATACGGATACCCTGAACGTTACCGCCGTTAAGCGCGCCGAGACCGATATTGAGACAAGCCCATTCAAGCGCCTGCTCAATTGTTGTACAGATATATTCATAGTCTGTAGTAGGCGCACCCCAATAAGCAACGGGAATATAAGCAGATTCGGTATTGCTGTACCAATAGATACCCGTTACGTCATTACCCGCAGGATCCTTCTGTGTAGTGTAATAGAGAATACAGAAGTTACCTGCCGCCTCGGAAATGATGGGCGAGCTGTCATATACATAGATATAAGCTACGGTACCATCGGTAAAATCAACGGTAAGAAGCTCCTCGGAGAGGAAGGGGGCAAGTGAAGTGATCCTGTAATCAGCGCCTTCCTTTTCAAAGGAAAGATAATCATAATTTGTAAAATGAACAGATACTATTTCCTCTGCCGCCGCATAAATACCGATCTTTGCAAAAAGCTCGGTCATAAGAAGGCTTGATTCACCGGGAATACTGTAGGTTATACCGTTATAAACGAAGTCAACGGTATAAAGCACTTCCTTTGCGGAAAGCAAAGCTTCATTGGAGGTTGCTCTTGAGCGGGGCGCCATAGCATAACTGTTGACGTTTCCCTCCTCCGGCATAAATACTACCTCATTTTCGGCAGTGACAACCGTGTTTTCGCCGTTTGCTCCTTCTGTTTTTACTGTTTCCTCGGGTACAAGAGTGCTTTCAACTTCATTATCGGCAAAGGAGCCGACATTAAGTACTCCGGTAATACCCGTAAACAGCATAAGCACAGTGAGGAACAAGGCTATGACTTTTCTTTTCATTATTATTCCTCCTGCTTAATTATTTTTCTTCGGGCCAACCCTGTGCATCGGTAACGCTTTCGCCGTTATTATCGCTCTGAACAGCCTGAGCGGTAATAATTACCTCTGCAGTAGCCTCCTGATATTCATTACCCATTTCGGGTGAGAAAACAACGTTTTCAATAGCGGGCGCGGTGATCTCGCCGGTTTTAACAACGGCATTATAATAAAACCATCCGTCCTCGTTTACCGTTACCCATGCGTCATTGGAAGCCTTTACCGTAACAAGACCTTCGGGTACGTCCATTACGTTACCCTCCTTATCCTTTACGGTTATCTCATACTTAAGACGGATATAGGCATCCTTATCCTCGTTCTTTACGGTAACGATCTTTGAGGGCTCGTCACCCGGAACAACAACGATAGGCTCATCGGGGTAATCGATAAGCTCCCCGTTTACATCCTGCTGCTCAATTACAGAAATTTTGAGCGAGCCTGCGGTGATAACATTACGCGCCGTATCCTCTGCGGTAAAATACGCAACGGTTGTACCCACGATACACGCGATACACAATGCTATAGCACACGCCAATACTATTCTTGACCTCATAGTATCTTCACTCCTGTCTCTCATGTTCTTTTATAGTTCATTCATTTTTTCTATCCTGCCGTAGGGCATACAACGGCAACCCAGCTAACCGAGTTACCCTTGTATGCCCTGCACCGATCGCTCGGTGCAGGCTACAAATCGTTAAACGATTTTTTTACAAGATTATTTTCAAATTAAAGCTCTGCAAGCATTGCTTCCCAAGCTGCTGCTGCTGTTGTAGCTGCATCATCCTGGATAGCGTATGCTGTGAAGGTAAGGGTATTGTTGTTCTTGAGAGCTGATTCGATCTCAGCTGCATCAACGTCAGAATCAACAATTACTTCGTTGTTAGCGAGAACTGCATATTCGGTTTCAGCTGCGTTCTCGATGTAGTAAACGTTTGCGTAGCCGGGAACTGCTGTCCAAGCGGAATCAACGGTGTAGTTAATGAAATCAGGGGTATTGTCAGAGATCTCTACGAATACCCAGCAGCCTTCGCCGTTGTTGTTAACTGTTACAACAGGGTCCTTTGCGATGGTTGCGCCGGGAACAACTGTATAGTTATCGCCGGTGGTTTCATCGAGGTCGATGTCGATGTTTTCGCCTACTACGAATGTGTTCTGTACAGAATCGGTAGAGTCATTGAGCCATGCCAATGTGCCGCAGATAGCAGCTGTGCATACCAAAAGGGTAGCAACTACGATAATTAATGCCTTTTTCATTAGTTCTTTCTCCTTAAAATTAAATTATTTTTTTTGGGTACTTCACCCATAAAACTCAAGTTCTTTCGGAATTTATTATGCTCCGAATGCATTCCATGCCGCGTCGGCATCAGCAAGATTCTTTGCCTGAATTGCGTGGCCTTCAACGTTGATCTTCATGTTGTTAAAGCCTGCAAGATCTTCTGCATCCCATTCTCCGGGAATAACGATCTCTGTAAAGAGAGCCTCAAGCTCAACTGCTTCGTCAAGAGCTTCAACGGTAGTTGCATAACGGTATTCATACTCTACAGATGTCTTATCATCTGCAACGCTTTTACCTGCGAGGATCCAATTAGCATCAACGCCTGCAAATAATCCGTCAAGGCTTTCGCCAAGCTGTTCTTCTGCCATTGCCTGCTCAAAGTTTACGGTAACTATCATACGAACATAGGATTCAACGCTTCCCTTTTCCACTGTTACAGTAGGAGCCTTGGGGAGCACGTCACCGGGCTGTACGTTAGTATAGGTCTGACCGTAGGTACCGTCATTGGCATATTCCGCGCCTTCTTCGTAAAGCGAAATATCAACCTTACCAACCGTAAATGTGTTTACTGCCTCTGCGCTGTCGGTGAAATACGCAACGGTAAGACCGACACCTACCGCAAAAACAAGGAGAGCAGATACGATCAACAGCAAAGCCTTTGTTCCTTTTTTCATTTGAAAACAACCTCCTTTTTTAAAATTTTAAGCAGCCTTTCGGCGTTACTTCATGGTCATTCCTTACTCTTACGCTTTTTCGGAAAAATAACGTCGGGAAGGAAAACAAAGAGAATAAGCAGACCGCCAAGGGCGATCGCGACGTAAAGTCCGGGGGGATGCTGAATATAATCGGCAAAGAATCCGAATCCGGGAATACCGAAAAGTAATTTACCCTCAACGTCTCTTTCGTTTATCCATTTACCGTCAACGTGCTCGTTGGCGTCCCCCTTCGTCTGGAACTCAAGGGTTCCGGGAAGGTCCTTTGATTCTCTTATATCAACTATTCTGTGGGTCGCAAGATCTCCGTCCTCATTGAAAGAAAAGGTTATGGGGTCGCCCTTTTTAAGCTCCTTTGCATCCATATCCTTTATATAGATCATAGAACCCGCAGGATAATTCGGTTTCATCGATTCGGTAAGCACCATAAGAGGAGTTATACCGAAGACTCTCACACCTGCAATAAGCATTGCGAGTATCACAACTATTATTACTACAAGAATGCTCAAAGCATTCCAGATAGTTTTGATTATTTTGAATAAAGGTTTCATTATTCTCCTGTTTGGTTTATGATTTCATACCATATATGAACAATTTACTAATAAATTATATCATATTGTTTTTAATATTTCAATAGTTTTGCAAAAAAATGCCAAAAAATTTTTTTGGCATTTTTGACAAATATTAGGTTATTTTAACGAATCGAGGGTAAAAGTAAACTCTGTTATATCAATATTGCTTTCATTCAGGTCCCCGGGCTGGAAGAAAACGGTGATCGTTTCGTTATCTGTTACAAACTGAGTGTGATAGTTTTCGTAAAGAGCCGCCACAGTATCAAGATCGCTCACGGAATAGTTATCCGCAGACGCTGTGATCTCAGCCATAACAGCCTCAAGTATATTTGAGTGAGGGTCATCGGTCTCGGGGAGAAGATCGGTTACGGTAAGCGAATTACCCTTATTCATATCAAAGTTGATGCTGCCGTAATATCTCTTTGCATCAACCTCAGTACCTGTATGCTCATAATACAGGAAGGAAACGATGCCATTATCGTTATAGCTTATCTGATAGTCAAAGGTATATTCCCTGTCCTCGGAGAAATCCTCCTCCATCGCAATAAGTCTTGAATACTCGTTCATTAAAGAATCTGTTTTCAGATCTATAAGCTCATTCAAGCGGTCTGCATTTTCGCCGTATTCCTCTGCGGAAAATACAGGCTTGTTAACAGTAAGTCTTGCAATACCGCCTCCCGCCGACTCATATTCATCAGTTTCGGTGGATTTTTCGGTGGTAACGGGAACGTCGGGAAGCACGGGCTCAGGAGTCTCGGTCTCCTCCTCGCTTTCCTGCGCCTCGGTTTCGTCATTGTCCTTATTCTCCTCAAAGGCATCGAATACAGTTGTTTGCTTTTCGGTCTGTTCATCCTTCTTTTCCTCTTCACCGCCCTTTTTCGGGATAATTATTACTGTAACTATCAAAAGAACGAGAAGAATTGCAAATATCGTAATATACAGGGGCTTATGGTTATGCCTTTTTCTTTTTCTCTTTGCTGACATAGGCTTCTCCTTTACTTAATAAAGTCAAATTCGAAATCATATATGCTTACGGTATCTCCGTCGCCGCATCCCTTTTCCTCAAGTGCGGCAATAACTCCCTTATCCTTAAGAACCTTCTGGAAGTAGGAAAGAGACTCATAATCGTCAAAGTTTACAGAGCCCATTACCTTATAGAGCCAGTCTGCCTCGACAACGTAAATACCGTTTTCGTTTCTGATGCTGACGTCAAAACTGCCGCTGTCTGTAATTTCCGGCTCGACGTAAGTGGATTCAAAGACCTGAGTGGGCGGGAGAAGAGCGAGTCTGTCCCATACCATCGAAACAAGCTTGTCTATATTTTCGCGGGTAATTGCCGAAACGTAGATAAGCTCCCAGCCGTTATCGCGTACATATTCCTCGAATTCCTCTATATCGACAAGCTCGTTGTCTATCATATCCGCCTTATTTGCACATATGATCTGAGGACGGTGCGCCAAAGCTTCGCTGTAGGTTATAAGCTCGTTGTTTATAAGCTCGATATCCTCTATCGGATCGTTGCAGTTTTGTCCTGAAATATCAACTACGTGAATAAGTAAACGGCATCTTTCAACGTGACGCAGAAACTCATGTCCCAAGCCTGCGCCCTCGCTTGCTCCCTCGATAAGACCGGGAATGTCTGCCGCAATAAAGCCTTCGTTATCCCTTACCTTAACTACACCGAGATTGGGAGAAAGGGTGGTAAAGTTATAATTACCTATCTTGGGCTTTGATGCGCTTATAACCGAAAGTATCGAGGATTTGCCGACGTTGGGAAGACCTACAAGTCCTACGTCAGCTATCATCTTAAGCTCAAGAGCGATCTCCTTTTCGTCACCCTTTATACCGCTTTTTGCAAAACGGGGTATCTGACGGGTGGGTGTTGCAAAATGCTTATTGCCCCAACCGCCTCTGCCGCCGCGGCATACGACAAACTCGTCACAGTCGCTCATATCCTTGATAACAGCGCCTGTCTCGGCATCCTTGATAAGCGTTCCTCTCGGAACAAGAAGCACAAGGTCCTCGCCGTTGGCGCCGTGCCATTTGCTTCCTCTGCCGTCACCCCCGCTCTGGGCAACGAACTTTCTTCTGTACTTGTAGTAAAGAAGGGTGGTAGCGCCCTCGTCTATCTTGAATATGATAGAACCGCCGTTACCGCCGTCACCGCCGTCGGGACCGCCCTTTGCAACGTATTTTTCGCGATGGAAGGAAACACAGCCGTTTCCTCCGTCGCCTGCCTTACAATAAATCTTAACTCTGTCAAATATCATTTACTTCACCATCTCAAGAAATTCTTCTTCGCTGATTATCCTAACACCGAGACTCTGCGCCTTGGTCAGCTTGCTTCCCGCTTCCTCACCTGCAAGTACAAAGGAGGTTTTTTTGGAAACGCTGCCCGAGACCTTTCCGCCATTGGCGATTATAATATCGCTTGCCTCGTTTCTTGTCATTGTGGGAAGAGTTCCCGTTAAAACAAAGGCCATACCCTCAAAACGGTTACTTTGATTCTCCTGACCCTCATAAACGGTTACAACCCCCGCATTCTTGAGCCTTTCAATTATTTCTTTCGTCTTTTCATGTGAAAAGTAATTAACTATGTTTTGTGCAGATATACTGCCGATATCGTCAATGCTGCAAAGATCCTCAACGCTCAGAGTATAATAATCATCGATATTATTGAATTTCTTTGCCACAGACTGTGCCGCCTTTTTACCTATCTGACGGATACCGAGGGCATAGAGAAGATTGTCAAGACCTCTCGTTTTGGAATTTTCAACTGCTTCGATAAGATTTTTAGCAGAGGTCTCACCCATTCTTTCAATATTTTCAATATCCCTTGCATTAAGGTAGTAAAGGTCAGAAACGTCACGTATCAGCTCTGCATTATAAAGAGCTTCAACCACCGCCGGGCCCATACCGTCAATATTCATGGCATCACGGGAGGCAAAATGCTCTATATTACGAAGCGCCTGGGCAGGACAGCCGATATTGGTACAACGGTATGCCGCCTCACCCTCTTCGCGATATATCCTTTCACCGCAGGAGGGACAGTACTCGGGGAAGGAAAACTCCTTTACCCCTTCCCTTTTATTTTTGTTTACCGAAACTATTTCGGGAATAATATCTCCCGCCTTCTGGACGGTAACGTAATCACCGATATGAATATCTCTCTCTCTTATAAAATCAAGATTATGAAGAGTAGCTTTTGAAACCGTGCTTCCCGCAATGAAAACAGGCTCAAGGATAGCCAGGGGGGTCAGTACTCCTGTACGTCCAACATTTATCTGAATATCCAAAAGCTTCGTTTCCTTCTGCTCGGGAGGAAATTTATAAGCAACAGCCCACTTGGGAGTGCTTGTGTTTTCGCCGACCTGTACTCTTCTTACAAGAGAATCCATCTTTATAACAGCACCGTCGATATCAAAGGGGAGCTCGCTTCTTTTTTCTCCGAAGTCACTAACAGCCTTTATAATGCTGTCTATACCTCTGACAGTTCTTCCCTTCACCGTTTTAAAGCCCTGCTCCTGCAGAAAGCCGAGGCTTTCCCGATGACTGCTGAAGCTGAGAGCAGACTCCTGAACGTTAAAAATAAATATATCAAGATTACGCTTTGCGGTAATTTTGGAATCGAGCTGACGAAGGGAGCCTGCAGCCGCGTTACGGGGATTGGCAAAAAGGGGTTCTCCCGTTTCCTGCCTTGAAAGGTTCAGCTTTTCAAAGGAGGCACGGGGCATATACACCTCGCCTCTTACCACAAGATGCTCCTTATAGGGTATCTCCAAAGGAATACTGCGGATAGTCCTTATATTCTCCGTTACGTTTTCGCCTACGTTGCCGTCTCCTCTGGTAGCGCCGAGGATAAGACGTCCGTTTTCATAGGTAAGACCGACAGAGAGTCCGTCTATCTTATATTCCACCGAGTATTCGTCATTTTCATCTATCCTTGAGATAAAATCGGAAAGCTCCTCATAGGAGAAGACGTCCTGAAGGCTTCCCATTCGTTGGGGATGAACCACCTTTTCAAACTTTTCAAGAGCCGCACCGCCAACACGTACCGTGGGCGAGGTATCGCTTTGGTATTCGGGATATTCCGCCTCAAGCTCGGTAAGACGTCTGAACATCATATCGTATTCATAGTCTGAGATCTCAGGGGCATCCTTTTCATAATAGAGCTTTGAATGATAATTAAGCTTTTTTCTTAATTCCTCTATTTCCTTCAAGATATCTTCCATACATAATTCTCCTATTGTAATACTTAATTATAGCATATTATTCCCGATTTTACAATAGAAACAAAGAAAAAAGTAGAAACCGCAAAACCGAATTCCGCTCACTTAACCGCATGAACATATCACACGAATTAAAATAAATTCCTTTATATAAAGCAAGTTACCCGAAAACGGGTAACTTCCCACATAGGATTTCATTACATTCTTCGCTGTTAACAAATCATAGCAAATTAAACAAATTCCTTATATGAAGCAAGTTACCCGAAAACGGGTAACCCTCACACCGGATTCTTTAATTTTCTTCAACGCTAACAGGTCGCACGAAATTAAATAGATTCCTTTATATAAAGTGAGTTACCCGAAAACGGGTAACCTGTTTTTTCAGCTTGGTAACTCTTTATACTTCGTTTTAAACAGCATAGTTATAGTTTTAATGTTACCCGAAAACGGGTAACTTGTTTTTTTCAGCTTGGTAACTCTTTATACTTCGTTTTAAACTGCATAGTTATAGTTTTAATGTTACCCGAAAACGGGTAACTTCCGCAACGGATTCTTTCATTTTCTTTAACGCTAACAGATCCCACGAAATTAAATAGATTCCTTTATATAAAGCGAGTTACCCGAAAACGGGTAGCCTGTTTTTTCAGCT
>SVQZ01000029.1 GCA_015065105.1 Oscillospiraceae bacterium
ATTGAGCATATCCGAAACCTCCGATGAATGTTTGTCTGTCAACTTCATTCTATCAGATTTTTTCAGATATGCTCATCTTTTTTTGCCTATCTGTTAGGTTTCACCCCAACATTTAGTATAGAACCATTATATATAGTAAAAAGGACTACCCGAAGGTAGTCCTTTTATTATTTAGGTTAGGTTATTATTCTACTGTTACGTAGAAGAATGCCTTGGACTCATCGTTCATCTGAACGTAGAATGTCCATGTGCCTGCTGCGAGACCCTCAACAACCTTAACGCCGTCAACGGGATCTGTAGCTCTGATAACCTGAACGCCTGCAGCGCCCTTAATACCGGTAGCGGTCTTGTAGGTGCCGGGAGCGTATCTTGCAACCTGAAGGTTGTCAAGACCTGTAAGAGTTACGGTATTACCGTCAGCAGTAACTGCTGCTGCATCGGTGTTGTAATATACATCGTAATGCTTAATTACAGTATAACCGTGGTTGTAAACAACTGCGATGGTGATAGTAACAGGATTTCTGTACTGGATCATGTAGGAGTCACCCATGGTCTTTCCGGAGAAGCCACGTGCGCCTGCTGCCTTCTTGATCTCACCGGCGGTATTGTATTTACCTTCAGCGGTACGGATAACCTTAACGTCTTCAAGATTACTGATCTTCATCTGGAGACCGTTGGGAGTGAATATAGGATCAACTACTTCAAGAACTTCGTAAAGTGCAACTGCTGCACGAGAAGTATCCTGATATCTTACCCATACTGTGTATTCACCGGGGTTAGCGAGAACGTAGCTGAAATCGTGCTTATCGCCGATCTTAGCGGATGTTACGTTAACGATGTAGGAAGCCTTAACCTCAGAATATGTGGTGAGGTGACCGGGAGCGATGAAGAAGTCCTTAACACCGTAGAGATTCTCAACGGTAAGGGTTACACCATAGGAAGAAGTTTCCTGATTCATTATGGAAAGGTCTGCTACGAAGATGTATTCCTTCTTTGTGCCGTTTTCATCAGCATCCATTCTTACCCAGAAGGAGTAAACACCGCCGTTAGGCATACCGTATGTGAATACGCCGTCAACAACGTTCTTGTTAACGATAGATGCGCTGATGTCAACCTTGCCTGCTGCATTCTTGATTGCAGAAGAGGTTTCGTGTACGCCGGGAGCGTATCTGATAACGTCGATCTTATCACCGAAGGTGATGTTTACGTCATAGTTATCAACTGTGAGCTCGGGCTCGGTGGGAGCAACGGGAGCTGCGTAAGCATAACCGTCCCAGTTAGCTGCGGGTTCGCCGCAAACAGTGTTGATCTCGAAGGAAGAACCGCCGAGGAACATAGCGCCGTCAGTGTAAGCTGCAACGCCGAAATGATATTCGTCAACGTAAGTCTGGCTGTTAAGACCCTCGGGCATTGCTACTACAGTATCATTGAAGTTAGCAACGAGAATGCCCTCTTCATCGTACTCGAGGCTTACATTGATGGGAGTACCATCCATAGGAATATTAACACCGGTGATGTACTTGGTTGCCCAGAAGTCACCGCCAGAAATGATGGAGTAAACTGCAACGTCATAAACATTGTCGTCCTTGGTACCGTAAACGAAATTCTGATCGGATACCATGTAGTCCATAAGAGTTACGATAACAGAGTTTTCGCCGCCCTTAAGGTTGCTGTTCCAATGCCAGCCGTAACGCATATGAACGGGAGTCCAGTTAGCTACGTAATCAATAAAGATTGAGTATTCGCCGAACGCCTGGTCATAATCTTCGGGATTATCTGTCCAGATAAAGGACATTGTCTCGGGAGTTACATCATAGGTAACTTCCTCGGTAACGATTGTAGTTTCGCCTGTTGTCTCATCAACTACTTCCTTGTCTTCCATAACTGTTGTGAAGCCGAGAGGAGTTACTGTAGCTGTGAAGCCGTTAAGAGTTGTTGTGTACTTGGAAAGAGCCTTTGTAAGAGCGAACTGAGCGTTCTTAGTGCCGGACTGCTTTGCATAGTCATAGATGGAGAGACTGCCGTCTTCCTTAACTGTGGGGTAAATAACGGGAGTGTCCTCAACCCAAGAAGCATCATTTGTGAACTGGTTGTGACCGTCAACATACCAGAATGCATCGAAATCGGAGGAAGTAGGAGCGATTTCCTTAACTTCAACTTCGTTACATGTAGCACATGTTCTGGTCATAGAACCTGCTGCTGTAGCGGTAGGCTCAGCTGTAATGGTATATGCGGACCATGTATGGCCGAGAGCCTTGAGAACTGTATTCTCTACGTGACCGCAAACAGTACATTCCTTAACGTCGGAACCGTCTGCAACACAAGTAGGATCGGTATGAGATACGTCAACGAACTGGTGGCCTAAAGCCTCTGTCTTCTTTGTGGAGATAGCACCACAGGTAGAGCACTTGGAGGTCTCGAAGCTGGGGTCGGTACAAGCTGTCCATGTGGAAGAGATAACTTCGCCTTCGCAAACATGGGTATTAGCTTCGCCATTAAACTGAGCTGCGGGAATACCGTTAATGCTTCTGAGTGTGTAAGTATCATCACCTTCAGAGTTGTTGGAACCGGAGGAACCGATGGTGAGGTAACCGCCGTCAACGATATCTCTAAGACCGGTAAGGTCAATGTCTTCTCTCTTGTAGGTCATGGAGCTTGTATAATTTTCAGCAAGATCAAGCTGATCCTGAAGAGAAACATTACCTGTATCGCTGGGGAAGTAACCAATCTTGGAACCGAGGTAATACTCATTACCGTTTACAGAACAAATATAGCCGTGAGTTTCATCAGCCTTTACGGAGAATGTAACACCGTTGGAGCAGTCGATTCTCTCATATCTCTGAACGATGCCGGTATAGTCACCGTTCTGGGTCTCTTCGATATAGTTTCTTGCTGTGAAGGACCATCTGTAACCGGGAACGTTGTCAATTGTATCCTTAAAGGTACCGTCAAAGTAATAAATCATTACGTTGGAAGCCCACTGTGTGTCTGCGAACTCAGTGTAGCTGTTGTTGATAACGATCATAAGACCCTTAGTGTCTTCTTCGATCATGGAACGGAGACCGTTGGAATAAACGGAATCCCAGCTCTGAGCTGCACCGTAGATGTTATTTTCTTCAGTAGTGCCGTCCTCTAATGTCTCAGTGATAGTATCAAATACGTTCTCCTGAGTTGCGGGGGGCTTATCAGTCCAAAGGAAAGAAATGGTGGAACCGTATGCAGAACTGTATGAAAAAGTATCATCCAATTCAACGGTTGCGGTAAGACCGTCAAGAGCAACCTTCTCTGTAGTTGTAAACATTGTGAGAGGAAGCTTTGCAGATCTTGTAGGGGGAGTATTACCATACTCAGACTTTGCAGGAATATCTACATGAAGGCCGCCGTTGGCAGTTTCTTCAAATACGAAGCCCTTAGCGCCGTTAGTAGACATCTTGTTTGCATAGTACTTAATTGCGAAAGTAACCCAATTGGAGCCTACAGGATCGCCTGCAGCTGCATTTGTAGAAACTACGCACATAGGTACGAGCATTGCTAATGTAATGACAACAGCCATTACGCGCTTGAAGTTTCTCATGTTTTTTCATCCTCCATTAGAATAGAATTACGATTTTGCGCAATTTATTATACCATGCTTCAAATAAAAAATGAAATGTTCTATTTTAATCTTAATACTATGCTTTTTTTAACATTTTTGTGCATTGTGACATACTTTAGTAATAGTTACGCAAAAAAATTAAAAAACCGCGTTAAAAACACGGTTTTTATTATAGAAAAAGCAAATTATCTCTTATTTTATGCCTCAATATTTTCATGAATATGGGCAAAACGCTGATATGTTTCAAAATCTACCTTTTTGAGCATGGTTTCAAGCTCATAATCACCCATTACGGTATTTCTGCCGTTAGCATATTCGGCATCCACAAGCTCCTTCATCTTAATTACATAGGGAGCACGCTTATCAACTGCGATACCTGCAGATTTAAGACGGAAGAATCCGGTCATCCAATGAGCAATACCCGCAAGACCGCTGTGAGAATCAACCGCAACGGCAGCCGGACGGTTAAGGATCTTTTCTGTATTAAAGATATTATATATTTCCTCGTTCTTCAAAAGACCGTCGGCATGTATGCCCGCTCTTGTAACATTGAAGTTTCTGCCGACAAAAGGAGTGCGCGGCGGTATCTCGTATCCCATATGTGTTTCAAAGTATTCTGCAATATCTGTAATGGCTGTAAGGTCCATACCGTCAGTAGTACCTCTTAGCTGTGCATATTCGATAACCATTGCTTCAAGAGGACAGTTACCTGTTCTCTCGCCGATACCGAGAATGGAGCAGTTGATACCCGAGCATCCATAGAGCCATGCAGTGGAAGCATTATTTACTACCTTATAGAAATCGTTGTGTCCATGCCACTCTATATTTTCGCTCTTAATACCTGCATAATGATTAAGACCGTATATAATACCGGGTACACTTCTGGGAAGGGCTGCACCGGGATAAGCAACGCCGTAGCCCATGGTGTCGCAGGCTCTGATCTTTACAGGAATACCGCTTTCCTCGGAAAGCTCACGCAAAGCATCCGCAAGAGGAACAACAAAACCGTAGAAGTCGGCACGGGTAATATCCTCGAAATGGCATCTGGGTCTGATACCCTTATCCATTATACTCTTTACAACTCCGAGATACTTATCCATAGCCTTTGCTCTGGTAAGACCCATTTTATTATATATATGATAGTCGGAGCAACTGAGAAGTACGCCCGTTTCCTTAAGCCCGAGGTCCTTTACAAGTTCAAAGTCCTTCTCATTAGCTCTTATCCAGCTGGTAACCTCGGGAAATGCAAGACCGAGATCCATACAGCGTGCAACAGCTTCTCTGTCCTTTTCGGAATAAACGAAAAATTCACTTTGTCTGATAAGACCCTTAGGACCGCCAAGACGGCTCATAAGCTTATATATTTCAACTATCTGTTCAACGGTAAAGGGAGAGGTGGACTGCTGTCCGTCACGGAAGGTCGTATCGGTGATCCATATCTCTTCAGGCATATTCATGGGAACGTGCCTATGGTTGAAGGTTACCTTCGGAATGGTATCGTAATCGAATATATCTCTGTAAAGATTGGGTTCTTCTCTGTCCTGAAGAACGTACTTGGTAGCATCGAGCTCCAAAAGATTCGTATTTTTTGAAAAATGTACATTATGGTTGGTTTGATTATTCATCCTGTCAGCCTCGCTTGTATTTTAAGTCAAAATTATATATCATCTGAACGCTTTGCGCTCTGGTTGTAAGTCCCTTCGGCATAAGCATACCCTCGCCGTTACCGTCTATCATCCCCTGCTCTATTGCCCAGGCGACAGGTTCAAGAGCCCATATATCAACAGCTTTATAATCATCGAAATGATAAAAGACCTCATATTCGGGATAATAGACTTTATTATGAATTACTTTATAATATCGGTACAGTATCGTAACGACGTCCTGCCTGGTTATAGGCTTTGAGGGTTTGAAATGACTTTCGGAAACTCCGTTTACTATTCCGTTCTCGTATGCCCATGCGACCGAAGGAGTAAACCATTCTCCTTCCGGAACGTCTTCAAAGTAACTTGTTTGATAGTTTGCTGTATCCGCACCGCAATGAGACATGAGCATTTTCACAAACATAGCTCTTGTAAGCGTTTGCTGAGGTGCAAACTCAAATCTTGAAATACCGTTAACTACGTTGTTTGCGTAGCAGTATTCGACTGCGCCGAAATACCATTCGTTACGGAAAACATCTCTGAAGGGATTCTCCGAATTATAAACAGGAATACTCTTTCCCGAATAAGCGGGAGAGGCATATCCGTAAATTCTTTCATCATCCGAGGGATAAAACACCTTTGCACATTTCCAGCTGCCCTCGCTGTATTCATGGTTACCCTGAATGGTATATATACCGTCATCAAAAACATCGGTAACTATTGCAACGTGCTCAGAAATGCCGTCATGATTTGAATCAAAGAACATTATATCCCCTCTTGCAGGGTTTGATTTATGGAAAACTCCCCTGTTCTTATATTCATTAAGCATAGTCTGGCAACGGTAGGAGCATACCACGATATTATTCGGTATCCCTGCCTGATTTGCACACCAGGATACAAAGGAGGCGCACCAAGCCCAGCCGTATGAGCTTTCTGCCATCCATTCTGAATATTTTGTGTAGCCGTTAAGCTCTCCGTAATATGGAGTTATCTTATCCCTTTCAAAATCGTAATATCCGTTTTGAGAAAGCGCGACCCCTATCAGATCCTCCAGCTGGTTTCCCGTGTTTTTATATGTATTAGGAAAATAATCGGGAAGCTTCACCGCATAAGACGGGATCGCTGAAATAATGCCAAAGGAAATAACGAAGGTCAAAAAAACTGCCGTTATTTTTTTCATGCCTGATTCCTTATGATAAGCTTTGTTACGGTACCGCTGTTTTTGAAAAGCTCCATAGGTTCACCAACGATAAATTCCTGAGTTACGTTATCTATGGTAAGATCTTCAACCACGGTATTCTTATCTATTTTTACAGTATTTGCCGCAGAAGGGATGTTTTCGATCCTGCGGATGTTTTTTAAGGTAACGTTTGAGCTATGAGTTCCTTCTGCGAACCAGATAACAGCATAGTCATTTGCCGCATCCGCCTTTGACACCTCAAGATTTTCTATATGTACATTTGAAAGGGAGCACTCTCCTTGGTGTACTCTGTGATGTGTAAAGGAAACGGCATTATATCTGTATTTACCGTAAACGTTTTTCACGGTTACGTTGGAAAGGGGACTTCCGCAGGATAAAAGACGTACTGCTGTGTATCCGTTATCAGCGTGAAGATTGTCAACGTATATATTATCGATAGGTCCGTGAGTTATTTCGGTCTCATAGCAGTCATCGCAGTTAAGGGCAACCATATCGTCATTGGTTGAACCGAAGATATTGCATATTCTGCCGTTTTGTGCAGGACCGTTTATATGTATCCCGTCCATATTGGTACGCAATAAGTTGTAATCAAAGGTAATATTCTCTACGGTAAAATTCTTTACCATGGATATCTGTACCGGGTAGCTTTCGGGGTCCTTTAAGGTAAGATTTTTCATGGTGAAGTTTTCCATGCCGACGAAACGAAGCATTATACCGTAATAGAAATCCTGGTCAAACGCGGTGAGAGGCTCCGCAAAATCCTGTACCTGACGTACCTGATTCTCATTGTTTCCGTCCCATATACCGCCTTCTATAGTAATATTCTTATTATACTTTTTTGCAAGACCCTCGTTTATCATTATCTGACAGTTTGCGCCGTCACAAAGACGGAAAACGGTTTTGTCTGTAAGGATAAGATGAGTATCATCATAGATCACCAAGGGGGTATCTATCATATATACGCCCTCGGGTATCCTTACCTCTCCGCACTTATCGAGTAAGCCCTGTATATATAAGGTATCCTTGTTCATTACCTAACCTCTGCTCTGTTGATCTCAAATATAGATTATAATATCACATTAAGAATCAAAATACAATATATTTTTACTAATTTTTGAAATATTGAAAATCATCTTGATATTTAATCACAAAGATGCTATAATGCATTATAATTGAGATTTGTATATACTAAAGAGGAAAGAAAATGATCAAAGCTGTTATTTTTGATTTGGACGGTACCCTCGCTTATACCCTTGAGGATCTTCGTACCGGAATGAACCTGATGTTAGAGGAAATGGGTTACCCGCTTCGCTCAACACAAGATATTTTGGATGCAGTAAACTGCGGTTCTATAGAATTTGTAAGAAAATCTCTTCCCGAGGAACATTGGGGAAACGACGAACTTGTTAAAAAGTGTCACGACTGCTATGCGGCACACTATACCAACCATTATCTCGACAAGACCGTTCTTTATGACGGAATCGAAGAGACCGTGCTCGAAATGAAGAAAAAGGGTCTTAAATTAGCAGTTCTCTCCAATAAAAGCGACGGACATACAAATGATATTACAAAAAAGCTTTTCCCTGACGGAACCTTCGAGCATATCCAAGGCTTTATGCCCGAGTTCCCCACAAAGCCCGACCCTACCTCCGCTCTTTACATAGCAGAAAAATTCGGATGTGAGCCCAAAGAGATCCTCTACGTAGGTGATTCCAACGTAGATATGGAAACAGCAAGAAATGCAGGATTCTTCGCCTGCGGCTGTACATGGGGGTACAGATCGGTCGATATACTTATCCAAAGCGGAGCGATGGCTCTTGTAAACAAAGCAAAGGAGCTTTTAATGCTTATCTGATATGAATTATGTAGTTTTTGACATGGAATGGAATCAGCCCTCCGGACGCAGTAAGCTGATAACCGATCCCGTAAAGCTCCACGGAGAGATCATACAGATCGGTGCAGTAAAGCTTGATTCCGATTTCAAAACGGTTGATAAAATCGAATATACCGTTTCACCTAAATATTATACCGAAATGAATCATTACGTTAAGGAGCTGACAGGCATCCGTACAAGGGATCTTTCAAGGGGTGAGCCCTTCCCTGCGGTATTGGAAAAGTTTAAAGCCTGGTGCGGTAACGATTTCGCGTTTATTACCTGGGGCCCCGATGATATGCCCGTTCTTCGCGACAATATGATACTGCACGGAATAGACGTTTCGACCCTGCCCTTCTGTTATAATCTTCAGCTTATATTCAACAAGCAGATAACGGGAGAAAACAGACAATGGTCTCTGTGCTCAACGATGGAAAAATTAGGATTACCCCTCGACCTTATCTGTCACGATGCTTTGAATGACGCTATATATACCGCCCGTATATGCAACGCCCTTGATATGGAAAAGGGCATCTCAGAATACGTTGCTCCCGCTCCTAAGGAAAAGAAAGCTCCTTACTCAAGATATCAGGGGCTTAAGTCCCATCTTATCGCCACAAAGGAGATCTGCTCCGAGCGTAAGGATAGTATGCGTTGTCCGCACTGCGATCTTCCTCTGGTCACAAGCCGCCGTTTACGTATGCGTAACCGTGACAAGGTCTTTCTTGCATCATGCCCGGATCACGGCGCATTTCTTGTAATACTCACAAGAAAAAGAAACGTGGAGAGCAGTTATATTTACGAAGAAAACATATATACGTTAAATGAAAAAACCGAAGCCTTCTTCAATAAAATGAGTCTTAAATGCTCGGGAAGATGTTCGGGTAAGAAAAACGTATAAAAGCTCCGCGGAGCTCCTAATTCCGCTCATTTTTCAGCACAAACAACTCACATGAAACGGAGCAATTTTCTATAATACAAAAAAGGAGTATGTTATGAATATAAAAAAGATATCCGCCGTTATTCTTTTGGCGGCAGCACTTATGACCCTTTCCTCCTGTAAGGATAAGGAACCCGAGACCGTTGACACGCAAAACGTTGAAGATACTACACCAAAGACAGTAGAAAACTCCGAGCTTGCATCCGATATACCCGAGGAGTTCCTTACACCCATGAACACCCTTCTTTCCGAATGGGGACTTCGTAAAGGCTCTATGAGCGATCCTCTCATCGGTGCCAGAATTCTTATGTACGAAAAGACCAAGGATGAGGTTGGTTATGCAATACTCGATATCGACGGGGACGGGGTTCAGGATATGATAGCCGCACCCATAGACGATTTCAAGAAAAATGCAATGGTGTATGATATTGTTACCATTAAAGACGGCAAGGCCTGGCATCTTGCAAACAGCCTTGAGGCAACATATCACTTTATGGCAGATAACAGTTTCATTCTCCGCACCCCTGCAAAAGACGGAACGGTAAGCTTCAAGAAAGTAACCTTAAACGGAACAGAACGTCCCACGGAAACACCTATAACCGAGGAAGAGGCATCAAAATGCATTATTTCTCAGATCGAGCTTACCCCCTTCAGTGCCCTTGAAAAATAAGCAGTCAGACCTTATTCGGTCTGACTGCTTCAGCTTGTCGATAAACTTATCGACAAGCTGAACAGACTTCGAAAAAGGCAGGTAGGTTTTCGTGAAAAGTCTCCGTAAGCGTACTAAGTACGGTAGAGGGGCTTTTCACGGAAAAGTGTGAAAACGCGGGGTGAATTCGACATTCGCCCCGCGTTTGAGTACTTATTCAATTATTAAACTTATAATACATCGGGCATTAAATGATGAATCATCACAATATCCATACACGATCTTGGCCGGGCAACTTGCACCACACGTCCGACCAACTTTTTCGACACTCTGAAACAGTCAGACCTTATTCGCTCTGACTGCTTTTCATTTCTTTTAAAAGGCTTGCGGTTATGGGAATACAGACAATAAGCGCACATATATCAGCTGACGTCTGTGCCGCTTCAAGTCCCTGTAACCCGAAAACTTCATTAAGTATAAATATCGAAGGAACAAAGAAAAGGAACTGACGGGAAAGAGCAAGGACCGTTGCCTTTACCGCCTTACCTATCGTTTGAGCCATCATATTTGAAAGTACGTTAAATCCTGAGAAGGGGAAGGTAATACATTGCCAACGAAGCACTATTGAACCTATATTAATAACTGCGGGATCATCACGGAATAAGGGAATTATCTTCGGTGCAAATACAAAGCCTGTAACGGCAAATATGATCTGTACCACCGTTGCGGTCTTAACACAGAACCAATATGCTTTTTTTACTCTGTTGTAGTTGCCCGCTCCGTAGTTCACTCCACACACCGGCTGAAATCCCTGACCGTAACCTATTAATGCAGACATAGCAAAGAGCATGAGCTTGGATACTATAGATACTGCTGCCACAGCCGCGTCGCTATAGCCTGCCGCCACGTTATTAAGACAAAGGGTAGAGAGACTTCCGCAGCCCTGACGGGCGAGAGAAGGAATGCCTCCGCGGAATATTTCCTTATAATAATAGCCTTTGACGGTTAATTTATGGAAATCGATGCCTATTCCCTTTTTTGATGCCATAATAATAAGGATAACAAAGCTTACTCCCTGGCTTATCATTGTTGCAAGAGCCGCTCCTGCGACCTTCATATCAAATGCAAATATAAAAAGGGGATCAAGAAGAATATTCAATACACCGCCTGCGGTAATACCGATCATTGAATACATAGCACGGCCCTGAAATCTGAGTTGATTGTTGAGCACAAAGGAGCCGGTCATAAAGGGGGCAGCTAAAAGAATATATTTCATGTATTCGCAGGCATGGGGCAATATTGTTTTGGTAGAACCCATAAATACTGCCAGAGGCTTAAGAAATATCAAGCCAAGGACCGTTATAAGGACACCCACGGCTACTGCAGAATAAAATCCGACAGACGCCATAGTAGTTGCTTTTGAATATTCCTTATTTCCCATTGCTCTGGAAATATAATTTCCGGAGCCGTGACCGAAAAAGAAACCTATCGCCTGGATCATCGCCATAAGAGTAAAGGATACACCGACAGCCGCTGTCGCACTTGTACCCACCTGACCCACAAAGAATGTATCCGCCATATTATATAAGGAGGAAACAAGCATACTTATAATACTCGGCACCGCAAGTTTCAGTACCAAAGGCTCGATTTTAGATTCAGTCATTTTTACGAACTGAGAATCGAGATTTGAATTAGCCATTATTTTGAAAAAGTTCCTTGTAGATTTCTATCATCTCTTCATAAGATATCTTATACTGTGCATTTGCGAAGTTACCTGCAGTCTTGATCTTTTCGGCAAACATACAAATGATTTCATCGTCTATATTTTCGTTATATTCGGAAAGCTTTGGAAGCTTTTGTGCAATTTCTTCGGGAGTTGTTTCGAGGGCCTTTGCAAAATTATCGATAAGCTCTCTTCCCTTTTCATCCTTTTGCTGATACTCTACATATTTTCCGATAAATGCTGCACAGGCTCTTCCGTGAGGAAGCTCGGAATGGAAGGTAAGATTATAGCCCATAGGATGAGGAAATCCTGTCCCCGTGGTGTTTATGGCAACACCGCCGGCGAAGGAAGCATACATAAGAGCCTCTCTTGTATTCTCGCTTATATTTCCAGAATCAAGCTCATCGAAGGAATCCCATATATGCTTTGCGCCCCAAAGGGCAAACATTCTCGATATTTCGGTGGATTTAGGGGAAATATAACTTTCTATACAGTGACAGAAGGCATCAAGAGCTGTTGAAAGAGAATAGTTTCTTGAAAGAGTCAGGGTGTATTTATAATCAAGAAACGCGTACTTTGCATAGGAACAGGGTGAATTAAAGGTCTTCTTTTTATCCTCACCGTCGAGAGTTATTATTGAATAGGGATTTGCTTCACTTCCCGTACCCGATGTTGTAGGAATTTCAATTATGGGAAGCGAAGGCTTTAATGCCGAAACGTTATATATCCCGTCAGGTTCGATCCCGGGATTTGCGGCAAATGCCGCTATTGCCTTTGCGGCATCCATAGGAGAGCCGCCGCCTATACCTATAACGAAGTCGCATCCGCTCTCGGCGGCAATTACACCCGCATCGTAAATGGTGCTGAGCAAAGGGTTCTCTCTTATCTTATCAAAGATAACGTATTCAATATTTTTATCCGATAGCACCGAGATAACGTCGTCAAGAGCTCCGCTTTTTATCGCGGAGGATGCTCCGGTAACGATCATACAGCACCTTCCGAGTGCGAATCTGTCCGCATTGCTTTTTATACAGTCCTTACCCGAAAAAACCTTTACAGGCATATAAAAATCATATTTCACAATACTACCTCTTCCTATAATATCAAGAATGACCGCCGTTTCGGCGGTCATTTATTTGTTTTGAATTACTCTTCCTCTGTGGTTTCGGGATGGTTATCGAAATACCACTGGAGATATCTTGCATATACAGATTCTCTATAATTGTTCGCAAGAGCGATATCAACGTACTTATCATCCTCAAATTCGTCAGCCAACTCGCTCATCTTAGCGGTAAGCGCGGAATCGGACAAGGATGCAAGCTCGGTCTCATATTCCTTGGAAAGCTCGGAAATACGGTCTGCGATTTCTTCTGCGCTGTAATCGGCAACCTTATAGTCGCTGTCAAGGCGCTTAGGATTGAATGTGAATGCAAGAATGCTGGTAGAAGCATCAGAGAAGCCAAGGTAGGGACCCTTAACAAGCTCAAGGTTTGTCGCCTTCGCAGCAGCCCAATTATCAGCAGAAAGCTCAAGCTCATAATCGGTCATCTTATCATTCTGATACTGAAGGAACATATTTCCTGCATATTCGGGAGCTATCTTGTAAGCATCGCTCTTAATGGTAACGAAATCATATTCGTCAACTGTAAAGTGCTTACCTTCAACACCGTAACGAAGAACGTTTACAAACTCCTCGTTGGTCTGCATATAGGTGATTATCTCCATACATCTCTGGAGATTCTTTGTATAAGCGCTTACTGCGTATGCAGCGTTAAATACTGTTTCGTTAGTTGCTGTAGGCTTCTTATAAGTACATACATAATACTTATCCGCATACTTTTCGGGAGTATCTGTACTTCCTTCAAGGAATACACAGGCAGCCTTGGTATCCTCTGTGAATTCTGTGGGATCAGCTTCTACGATAGTACCGTTTTCTCTGTAAGACTTGAGCATAGAGAATTCAGCCTGATAGGAAGCATCTCCGAGATAACACTCAGGGCTGAGCTGAGCATCGGATGCCATGCCGGGACCTGCATAGGTACCCATAACACCGTTAAGCTTTTCAACAAGAGGCTCAACGCCGTAGGTATCAAGAACCGCAGTGTAGCCTGCTTCACCCTTTGCGGATGCAATGAAGGGGGAAAGATCGGTAACAGTGCTTACAGATTCATAATCAAAGCCGTACTTATCCACAAGACCCTTATCAAGAAGTATATATTCAAATGAATCAACAAGTCTGTTATTGGGGATAGCATAAGATGTTAATGAATAATGAGTCTTAGCCATGGTCTCCATCATTGTAGGATTGATATACTTTGTGAGTATATCAGAGCCTGCGCCGGGGAGAAGCTCTGTTGAAACATTCTGAATGCTTGCGTTATTTATGCAATTATTATATAAATCAATATTGTTAATAAGGAAAATATCAACCTGTCTGCCTGCTTCTGCAGGATATACAGCCTCTGCCTTCTTAACGGTTACGTGCTTTGTTTCTCCGTTCTTGTATGTATCGGGCTTAAGCTTTTCGGTATCCTTTGCCTCAGATTTCTTGTTTGCATTCTTCTCCGCGCTCGTTTTCGCATCAGCGAGATGCTCTTCGATAATTTCATTATATTCGGATTCCGAATATGCACGAAGAATGATGTTTGTATTGAACTTGAATCGTGTGATCTCATTGATCCTATTCTCAACAAGCTTTAAGGTATCCTCGTCTTCTGCTGTCTCATCCTCAACTATAGTATAGAGTGTGAGTGTAAGCGGTGTTGCATTGGAAGGAGAAAGAACAACGACCTTATCCTTTTCCTTACATGCGGTAAATGTTAAAGCAGGCAACAATAAAATGATCGCCATAATAATGGAGAGAAGTCTTTTCTTCATAATTTACCCCCTAAATATACTTACTTTAGTTTACAATAATTTATCGTCGATGTCAATATTAAAATGTAAATAATCAATGATAATTAATCAAGATAATCCTTTAATCTCTTCGAACGGCTGGGATGACGAAGCTTTCTTAACGCTTTTGCCTCGATCTGTCTGATTCTTTCACGAGTAATATTGAATTCCTTGCCCACCTCTTCAAGAGTTCTTGTTCTGCCGTCTTCAAGACCGAAACGGAGCTTAAGAACCTGGGACTCTCTGCTCGAAAGAGTATTAAGCACTTCAAAAAGCTGCTCACGGAGCAAGGTATAGGAGGCTGCTTCTGCAGGAGCGGGAGAATCCTGGTCCTCGATGAAGTCTCCGAGATGGCTGTCCTCCTCCTCACCTATAGGGGTCTCAAGAGAAACGGGATCCTGTGCTATCTTCATGATCTCGCGCACCTTGTCTGCGCTTACACCCATAACCTCCGCGATCTCCTCGGCACTTGCCTCATGTCCGTATTCCTGCAAAAGCTGACGGGATATACGGGAAACCTTATGAATTGTTTCAACCATGTGTACGGGAATACGGATGGTTCTTGCCTGATCTGCTATAGAACGGGTAATAGCCTGACGAATCCACCATGTTGCATAGGTAGAGAATTTATAGCCCTTACGGTAATCGAACTTTTCAACCGCCTTCATAAGGCCGAGGTTACCTTCCTGAATAAGGTCAAGGAAAAACATTCCCTTACCTACGTAACGCTTTGCAATACTTACAACGAGTCGAAGGTTTGCTTCAACGAGCTCTGTCTTTGCCATTTCGTCACCCTCGGACATTCTCTTTGCAAGTTCAAGCTCTCTTTCCGTTTCGAGAAGCGGTACCTTACCGATCTCTTTAAGATACATACGAACGGGGTCATCTATCGCAAGGCCGTCCTGCGCGAGCATCTGCTCCATATCTTCCGCGCTTTCGTATCTGCCTACCTCGTTTTCGATCTCTTCAAATTCAGGAATATCAAGATATCCCTTTATCTCGATCCCCGCACCTTCAAACTGCTCGTATATCTTTTCTATCTGCTCGATATCATAGTCGCATTCCTCGATAACCTCCATAAGCTCGGAGTTCGAAATGCTTCCCTTTTCCTTTGCTTTTTCAAAAAGCTCATTGATATCGGGCTTCTTTTCCTGTGATTCCTTATTAGCAGTCTCATCGGCTGTTTCGGTATTCTTTGTTGATTTTCTCGTTCTTGTTTTCTTTACAGGCTTTTCTTCCGCGGCAACGGTTTCTTCAGCATTCTTTGCTTCAAGCTCCTCATCCTTTACCGCAGTCTCTTCTGTCATTTCATTTTTATTCTTCTTTGTAGCCATTCTTACACCTCAAGTTTTATGATTTGTTATTGAATTGGTTTCTTTTTTTATTGATTATATCGGCAATCGAAAGCGTCTCTTTCTTTCCCGCATCCTTTAAAGTATCTATGGAATCGGCAAATATTTTATCACTTACCGTTAATCCTTCTCTTGCTATCTGCATCTTTACTATTCTTGCCATTTCCGCCTCGGTAAACTTTTCATTGAGCATTCCGATATCGAAATCCTCTGCGCCCTCGGTTATGGCAACGAATACTCTTTTTGAAAATTCGGATACAAAATCATCGGCAGATAAATTAAATTTACCCGAATTAACACCCGTTATGTATTCATGGAATCTCAGCATGATACCGAGTATCATCTCTTCCGCAGAATTTGCCTTCAGGTTTTTGATACGGTCGGGGTTCACCCTGTCTGCATATCCCTGGGTATCGAGTATTATCTTCTGTGTCTGTTCCTTCTGATTCTTACGGCTTCGGCTCGATATGATCTTATTAACGTCTCTTTTTAAACTGTCAGCCGATATCTTAAGCTTGTCCGCCGCCTTATTTATATATATTTCTCTTTCCACGTTGGAGGGAGTTTTCGATATTTCCAGCGCCGCAAGCGATGCCGCTTTAATTCTCCCTTCGGTGGTCGCTATATCGTTTTCCTTAATAATAACGTCAAACTTATAATCGAAACGGGTAACACCGCCTTCAATAAGCTTGCGGAATGCTTCCTTGCCGAACTTCTTTATATATTCATCAGGGTCCTTTGCACCCTCCATACGAAGTATTCTCGTTTCAAGACCCGCTTCACCCAAAAGGGTAAAGGCTCTGTCAGCCGCAGCCTGTCCCGCCTCGTCCGAATCATAGGAAATAATGACTCTTTTAGTATATTTCTTCAGGAGTCTCGCCTGCTCCGAGGTGAGAGCGGTGCCGAGAGTAGCAACTGCATTCTGGAAGCCTGCCGCATGAAGCGCCACAACATCCATGTACCCTTCGCAAAGTATCATTTCTTGCGCACAATAGCTTCGCGCAAAATTGAGAGCGAAAAGATTTTTGCTTTTTTTAAATGCAGGCGTATCCGAGGTATTTATATATTTCGGCTTCGTGTTATCGGTTATTCTTCCGCCGAAGGCTATTACCTCTCCTGAGGTATTTATAATAGGAAACATGAGCCTCTTTCTGAAATAATCGTACGCTCTTCCTGTTTTTTGGCTTATGCCGGCAAGAAAAGCGGTTTTGAGCTCCTCGTCGGTATAACCCAATTTATGCATATGATCGGTCAATGCACCGAAGGATTCGGGTGCATAGCCTATACCGAAATGCTTTACGGTTGCACCGTCAAGCCCTCTGCTTGCAGCATATTTCAGAGCATCGGGATTATTTTTAAGGTTTTCATGGAAGAACTTTGCCGCTTCTCGGTTCATTTCAAGCACTCTTGTTCTTCTGACCCCCTCCTCCTTATCCCTTTCGTTTTCCAGAAGAGTGATTCCCGCGCGTTTCGCCAAAAACTCGAGCGCATCACGGTAATCAAGGTTTTCGGCCTTCATGATAAAGGTAATAACGTCACCGCCCGCCCCGCAGCCGAAGCAATAAAAGCTCTGACTTGATTTATAAACCGTAAACGAAGGAGTCTTTTCACTGTGAAAAGGACAAAGACCGTTAGTGTTGCTTCCTGCTCTTTTCAGAGTAACATATTGGGAGATAACGTCTTCTATATCATTGCGGTATTTTATTTCATCTATCTGCTGCTTTGATATCAAAGGCTTACCTCCTTAATAATTATTTTGCACCCCAGCTTTCGGGGATAAATATCTCATTGAATTTTGCCACCGCATATCTGTCGGTCATACCGGAGATATAATCGCATACCGCACGCTGCGTACCCTCCTCCTCTACGGTAGGAAGATACTCCGCGGGAAGCTTTTCGGGATAGCTGCAGAAATAATCAAACATCATATGCAGCATTTCCTCTGCCTTTCCCTCTTCGCCCTTGGCAACAGGATTTTTATAAACAAGCTCAAAAAGAAGCTCGCGAAGATCCATGGTGGCCTTTTTAACATCTATCTCCATGGTCACCGTATCGGTCCCTGTGCTCGCTCTTATTATACTTGTCACCATAGTGTTTATTCTGTCGCTGTGATTATACCCCAAAACGGAAAGAATGGATTCGGGTATATAGCTTTCCTTCATAACACCTGCTCTGCAGGCATCGTCTATATCATGGTTTATGTATGCAATTCTGTCAGAATACTGAACTATTCTGCCCTCAAGGGTACAGGGGTTTTCCTTCCACACATGGTTCGCAATACCGTCACGAACCTCAAAGGTAAGGTTCAGCTTTTCAAGCTTGTCCGCAACGCGGAGACTTTGTGCATTATGAGAAAAATTCTTATCATAACAGCGCTGAAGCACTCTTTCTCCCGCATGACCGAAGGGTGTATGACCGAGGTCATGACCAAGTCCGATCGCTTCGCAAAGATCCTCGTTAAGATTCAGCGCTCTCGCTATAGTTCGCGCGATCTGGGTTACCTCAAGAGTATGCGTAAGTCTTGTTCTGTAATGGTCAGCCTCCGGAGACAAAAATACCTGTGTCTTATACATAAGGCGTCTGAATGCCTTCGAATGGGTAATACGGTCCCGGTCTCTCTGAAATTCGGTACGAAGCGAGCAGGGTTCAATTTTGATCTCTCTGCCCTTGCTGAGATCAGCATGGGCGGCATAGGGTGAAAGTATCTGATTTTCTCTTTCACACAGCATCTCCCGAATCGTCTTCATCCGGCAAACCTCCGTTTCTCAAAACCTTTACCACTTCAAATTCCTCGGGCAAAAAGGAGCCTTCTTCTCCAAGGTCATCAACTATATGAAGCATCCCGTATTCCAGGTCTCTTTTGGCATAATATGTTTTTTCCTTGCTGAAGCGGAGACTGTAATAATCTCCGATATATCTGACCTTCAGCTGATCGTAATCCTGTGTATATATCATAACAAAATAAATATACGATAAAATATGCTGAAAACCTCTTTTATTTTCAAAGTTTTTACTTATAATCAAAACGGTTTCCGATTTTTTCGGGAATCAGTTTTCCTCCTGTCATTTCGGAAAGCTTTTTGCAATATTCTCCGTATCTTACGTCCTTTATTGCAAGATGGAGGGTAACGTCCGCGCCGAAATCACATGAATCTACAATTATCCCGAAGGTTGGAAAATCGTATTGAAGCTTCTGATAATCAGAATAGTTTACGGTAAAGGTAAATTCGGTATATTGTTCATAGGTTACTATCCTTGCCTCATCTACCGCCGCCTTTGCCGCCGCGCTGTACGCACGAACAAGTCCTCCTGCACCCAAAAGAATTCCTCCGAAATATCTTGTTACAACTATTACGGCATCGGTAAAACCGCTTTTCCTTATAACGTCAAGGGTAGGAATACCCGCAGTACCCTGGGGTTCATTATCGTCGGAATATCTCTGGATATTATTTTCTTTGACCATATAAGCATAAACGTTATGAGTTGCCTGTGAATGCTTGCTTCTTATTTCGTTAATGAATTCTATAGCCTCTTTCTCGGTAGTGACCCTTTTCGCATGGCCTATAAATCTTGATTTTCTCTCAATTATTTCAGCCTCTCCCCTGCCTGCAAGGGTGGTATATAGAGTAACCTTTTCCTCAAAAGGAGCTTCATTCTTTTTCTTCATCTTCAGTTTTCCTTTTCAGATATTTTGCCATCATACCCTTTGTTTTTTCATCGACTGTAGCGCTTACCGCTATATAGCTGTCACCGTATTCCACGTCATGCACCGTTGCGTACTTATACAATGCATTGAGATTTGCCTGCTCGGAATAAGGAATGGCAAATATCTCCTTGCTTTTTCCGCCATTGCAGAGTCTCGACAGAGTCTCGAGCATTTCATTTACACCCGCTCCCGTTTTTGCACTGATATAGGCAACCGATGAAGAGGGTATTCTGCTTGATGCACCCAAAAAACCGGGATCGGCTTCATCGCACTTGTTATATACATAAAGAACAGGCTTTGCTGATGCACCGAGATCGAAAAGAAGCTTTTGTGTCACTTCAAGCTGTTCGTCACAACGGGGGTCGGAGGTATCGACAAGCACCATAATAACATCCGCATATTTCACCTCGTCAAGGGTAGAACGGAAGGCTCTTATAAGATGATGCGGGAGATTACGGATAAATCCGACAGTATCCGTTAAAAGTATCTCTGTATTATCGGGAAGGATAAATTTTCTTGTTGTAGGGTCAAGGGTGGCAAAGAGCTTATCCTCAGCCAGGATCCCCGCACCCGTAAGATAATTGAGCAACGTGGACTTGCCCGCATTAGTATAACCTGCAATAGCTACTTTACATATACCTGACTTTTCTCTCGCTTTGCGCTGTGTGGTGCGGTTTTCGTCCATTTCCCTGAGCTGTGCCTCAAGGGCGGCAATACGCCGCATAAGATGTCTGCGGTCTGTTTCCAGCTTCGATTCACCGGGACCTCTGGTACCTATACCTCCTCCGAGACGGGAAAGCTCCTCTCCTTTACCGATAAGTCTCGGAATTGTATATTTAAGCTGTGCAAGCTCTACCTGAAGCTTACCCTCTCCGCTCTGTGCATGAAGGGCAAATATATCAAGTATAAGCATACTGCGGTCTATAACTCTTACGTCTGCTTCAATATCCTCTTCAAGATTTCTTATCTGCGAGGGTGACAGCTCTGTATCGAATATAACAAGCTCCACCTCGTTATTTTCGCAAAACTCGGATAATTCCTTCACCTTTCCCTGCCCGATATACGTACGGACGTCGGGAACACTCTTGTTCTGCACGAGACGAATACAGGCCTCGCCCCCCGCAGTCTCAACAAGACGCTCCAATTCATCAAGGGACGCTTCTATTTCATCGCTGTCATCATACCTTGTGTTTATCGCAACAAGGGCACATTTTGTTATTTTATCTTCATTTAATAAATTCTGCATGATCTTCCTATTAATACAAAATAGGTGAGAAACGCATATGCATTTCCCACCCTGTTTGTAGAAAACAAATTATTTTGCTGCCTCAAGACGCTTCTTGAACTTATCAACACGTCCGCCGGCATCTACGAACTTCTGCTTACCGGTAAAGAACGGATGGCACTTGGAACAAATTTCAACACGGAGATCGCCCTTGGTGGACTTTGTGTTAATAACATTACCGCATGCGCAAGTGATTGTACAATCTTTATAATCCGGATGAATTCCCTGCTTCATTCCTGACACTCCTTTACAATAGTTTTTTCACAATTGTTTGTATTATACCACAGATTTTTTAGATTTGCAAGTCTTTTTTAAAATTTTTTCTTTTTTTATAATTTATTAAAAAATATCGTGAAATTGCTTTACAACAGCGTCTGAACGTGATATAATAAACAAAAGTCTTTAACACAGTACAGAGATGCTGACAAGGCGCATATACCTACTAATATAACCGTCATGCATTTTTGTATGACGTATTTTTATTATTTATCCAAACGGAGGAAGAAATGAACCCTGCAGAAGAAAAGACAGTACTTGACTCACAGGCTATAGACAGAGCTCTTACAAGAATATCTCATGAGATCATCGAAAGGAACAGCGACACAGGGGAATTATGTATCATAGGTATCCAGAGAAGAGGAGTTCCGCTTGCTAACCAGATAGGAGAGTGCATAAAGAAATTCTCTGATATCAACGTTCATATCGGAGAACTTGATATAACAAAGCACCGTGATGACATCGGGGATCCCGCCATCCTTCAAACAGTCAGCGAGACCGTTATAGATTTCCCGATTCATAACAAGATAGTTGTGCTTGTAGATGACGTTATTTATACAGGAAGAACGGTACGTGCCGCAATGGATGCCCTGATCACTCTCGGCAGACCCTCCTGTATCCAGTTAGCGGTGCTGATCGACAGAGGGCACAGAGAGCTCCCCATAAGAGGTGACTACGTAGGTAAAAACATTCCCACGTCAAGAAGCGAAAGAATAAAGGTTAATCTTCCCGAAATAGACGGTAAGAAGGATGTGTCTATAATTAAATTATAAGGAGCCGGAAAACGGCTCCTTATTTTTTCTTCTTGCTTAAAGGATTCTGTTTCATTGCATCTTCCATGCCCTTATCGCTTACATGGGTATATATCTGGGTAGTATTTAACTGCTCATGACCCAAAATATCCTTCAAAACACGCACGTCAACCTTACCTGTTTGATACATGAGAGTAGCGGCGGTATGGCGAAGCTTGTGTACCGAGTAATGCTTATTGCCGAGATCCGCCATTTCAAGATATTTATAGACTATCTTCTGTACCATCTGATTACTTATACGGCGGTGGTTACGGCTTATAAACAAGGCATCCTTATCCTTTATCTCTCCCTGTTTTCCTCTTACGGCTATGTATTTTCTTATCGCATCGGCACAAGCCTCGTTAAGATAGATGACTCTTTCCTTATTACCCTTACCCACAACACGCATACTTCGAAGCTCTGAATCAAGATCGGGAAGCGAAAGTCCTGTAAGCTCGGATAAACGCATTCCGCAGTTTAAAAATAATGTAATTATACAGTAATCTCTTTCGCGGTAAGGATTTTCAACATCCTTTTCCACAGCGTCCAGAAGTGCTAATGACTCATCAAGATTTAAAAATTTAGGCAAAGATGCCTTCTTTTTCGGAGCATCGATATCTGCGGCAGGATTTTCCTTTAGCTCCTTTCGTACCGTAACCAGGTATTTGAAGAACCCCTTTATCGAAGAAAGCTTTCTCGAACGGGTCACAGCAGAATTTTTTCTGTCTTTTGCCGCATAGCTCAAAAAACGCATAATATCCTCGGAGGTTATCTCGGATATCTCCTTCATACCGATAGTACTTATATCCACCTCGTGCAGATTCTCCTCATTTACGGTAATTCCGTCATTATAAGCCTTTATATATCTGAAAAAGGTCAAAAGATCATGCTCATATTCCGAAACCGTCTTTTCGGAGCGGTTTTTTATACTTCTGCAGTAATTGGTATAGCTATCTACGGATAAAGGCATTTTAGGCATGGTATATCTCCTTAATAAATTTACATTTTAAACTTGTAAAAAATCGTTTTATATAGTATTATATAATATAATCAATATTATTTAGAAAAGGATTCATCATGATCGATTTTGTAAAAAAGAACGGATATGATATTTTAAAAATGATCGTTAACCAGATCGCATTGGCGGTTCTGGGTATCATTATGACGTCGGCAACCTATGAGAATGACAAGCTGTTTTTTATAACAAGTGTTTGCTGTACCGTAGTTTATCTTTATGTGCTCTATATCATGGTCTATGATATAGGCTCGAAGGACAAGCCTGCAATTGACGGTAAGAGAGCCGAGCTCAAGCCTTGGAGAGGCTTCTGGATATCCTTCTGTGCCAACCTCCCTAATATGATCCTTGCCGTTGTTGCGGTAGTTGCCTTTTTGTTTATGGAATTTCAGCAACCCGTTACCGTTTATGATAAAGCAGGAGATGAGCTGCAGGTATATATTCAGACCGATGCTACAGAAGGTGAAGAAAAATATGATAGGATTTCACTTTTCTCCGATAACGGTGCAAAGGCATATACCGATGAGGAGGGTCATGAATACGAAAGCCAGATAAAGAACGCTTTGGGCAAGCCTGTTCTCGTTTATGAAAAAAACGAAGAGGGCAAGTACGAAGAAGTAATTTTATATACAGATATCGGCGACAGCCTCTATATATCAACAAGCGGCGAGCCCCGTGCTATATCGGGACAGACCTCCGAGACACTTTACGGTATATCGAACGCAGTTCTTAAGCTTAGTCAGTCAACCTATGCGGGAATGAACAGCATACTCTTTTCCGCTTCTCACTATACCTTTCTTGTAACTCCGCTCTTCCCCATGCTATTCTGCGGTATAGCGTATTATTTCGGAGCAACAGGACGAAGGATTCTTTTCTTCCTTCCCGAAAGAAAACAAAAGCCCCCCAAGTACAGATAAGTCATATTCACCTGTCGAAAACATATATATGATACGGGCAAGTTATGCTCAATATGTTCTCAGCAGGTGATTTTTTGGATAAAAGATCGGTTATTTCCTCAATAAAGCTTTTGGTGTTTTCGATAATAATGATACTTTGTGCCGTTTTACTGAACGAATGCGGAAAAACGTTAAGTGAAAAAACTGATTCGCAAGCAACGGTAACCGCCTTTGATAAAGGAACGGTCGTTATAATCGATGCAGGCCACGGAGGCGAGGACGGCGGTGCGGTCGGTATCAACGGATGTATAGAAAAGGATATCAACCTTGAAATAGCGCTGACCTTATATGAGCTTTTAAGAGCCTGCGACGTTCCTGCGGTATTAACAAGAAGCGAGGACGTTATGCTCTATGACAATTCCCTGCCCGGCAAAAAGAAATCTCAGGATCTGAAAAAGCGTCTTGAAATATCTCAAAGCTACAGGGATACGGTGCTGGTAAGCATACATATGAATTCATATCCTTCGGAAAAATACAAAGGCTTACAGGTTTACTATTCGGGTAACGATCCTGAAAGCAAGGTTCTTGCAGACCTTATTCAAAGCAAAACCCAATTACTTCTTCAGCCGGAGAATAAAAGACAGACAAAGAAAGCAACCTCAGCGATATATCTGCTTCATAACGCGAAGGTTCCCGCGGTATTGGCAGAATGCGGCTTTATATCAAATCAGAGCGAAGCCCGATTGCTGTGCACAAAAGAATATCAAAACAAGATAGCTGTAATAATATACACTTCTCTAATAGAATATATTTCAAATCAAAGGATATAAAAGATGAAAGATAAGACTGTTTTCGTATGTACAGAATGTAACTATCAGACACCCCGTTGGATGGGCAAATGCCCTCAATGCGGGAAGTGGAATACTCTTGAAGAAAAGGGAATAATCGTTGAATCTCCGAAGAAAACGGCAGCAAGACATACGGCAAACAATTTATACGATACAAAGCCGGAGCTTTTAAAGGAGTTGGAGCTGCCGAACTATATACGCAGTAAAAGCGGTATAGGAGAGCTTGACAGAGTGTTGGGCGGAGGCTTGGTAAACGGCTCCGCAGTACTTTTATCGGGCGAACCCGGAATAGGTAAATCCACCCTGCTTATGCAGATATCGGGAAAACTCTGTCCCGAAAACAAGGTTCTTTACGTTTCGGGAGAGGAATCGGGAAGCCAGCTCAAGCTCAGAGCAAAAAGACTCGGTGTTTCCCCGGATAATCTTTATATTCTTATAGAAACAAATATCGATAAGATTCTCGCCCATATGGATAAGATCGCGCCCGACATAGTTATTGTTGACTCTGTTCAGACGATATACGATGACAGAGTATCCTCCTCGGCGGGCAGTATTACTCAGGTACGTGAAACCTCCGCCAGATTTATTTACAAGGCAAAGAACGAGGGTATCTCGATAATTCTTGTAAGCCATGTAAACAAGGAAGGTATGATAGCAGGTCCGAAGGTGCTTGAGCACGCAGTTGATGCGGTGTTATACTTTGAAGGTGAAAAACGTAATTCCTACAGAATAATCCGCGCTATTAAAAACCGTTTCGGTTCTACAAATGAAATAGGCGTTTTCGAAATGAACGAAACCGGGCTTGAGGAGGTAGCCAACCCCTCGGAGGCATTGCTTGCAGGCAGACCAAAGGGTGTGTCGGGAAGCTGTGCTGTTTGTCTTATGGAGGGCTCGCGTCCTATCATTGCCGAGATCCAGGCACTTGGGGTTCAAAGCTTTTTTGCCGCACCCAAGCGTTCCTCAAACGGTATAGATTATAACAGGATGCATATGCTTTTGGCCGTACTTGAAAAGCGTCTCGGGCTTCGTTTTTCGCAAAATGATATTTATTTAAACGTTGTAGGCGGATTGAGAGTTGAAGAGCCTGCCGCTGATATGGCGGTTGCCCTTGCTCTCATATCCTCCTTGAAGGACAAGCCTGTTCCCGAAAACGTTATAGCCATAGGTGAGATCGGACTTGCGGGAGAGTGCCGCGCCGTTCCGAATATCGATCAGAGAATAAGCGAAGCAATAAGACTTGGATTTGATACAATAATAATACCCAAGCGAAATTATACAAAAAAGCTTGATAAAGGTAACGGCATCAAGATCATACCCGTTACAAGTATATTCTCCGTTCTGATGCCGCCCAATTCAATATTTGATTAATCAGTTTTTGATTTCTTCCTCTTTTGGCTCACACTCTTCTTCCTTCTTTTTCGGAAGGTCGCCGTTTCCGCTTCCGAAATATGCTTCTACTGCAATATCCTTATTCTTATTTTCAAGTCTTTTGTCAACATATTCGAAGAAAAGAATATTAAGAACTGAAAAAATCGGAACACCGATGACCATACCTAAAACTCCGAAGAATCCGCTCATGATTATTATGGCGAGCATAACTCCGAGAGCGCTTAAGTCGGTGCTGTAGCCGAGAACCTTAGGACCGATAATATTACCGTCGATCTGTTGAATAACAAGAATTATCAAAAGGAACCATATTGCCTTCATGGGATCAGCGATAAAAATAATAAATGCGCTGGGGATAGCACCTATAAAGGGACCGAAGAAAGGAATAACGTTTGTAATACCTACGATGAGAGCAATAATAGGATAATAAGGCATTTTGAATATCATGAGAACAAAGAATGTCAGAACTCCGATAATTATCGAGTCTATTATCTTTCCCACAACAAAGCCCTCAAAGTTTTCTCTTGTCATCTTGGCAACACGCATTATACCGTTAGAACGGGGTTCATCAAATATTGCGTAAATGATTTTTTTGCAGGTTGCTCCAAGTCTTTCCTTGGAATAAAGAAAATAAACGGAGAAGATTATACCTATAAGAGCATTTTTAAGCTCGTTGATTATATTGCCAATAAACTTAAAGACATAAGGAGTTACGTCAACTATAAGTTCATAGGAGTCTCCGATAAAGCTGTTGATGTTTTTTACAAGCTTATCAACATTTATAAAATCAACCACAAAATCGGGAAGACGGCTGTCTTTTCCGAAGGTTTCCATGACCCACTTCTGTGCACTTAAAACATATTCGGACATTTTTGATTCAAGATCCTTATAGCTCGTTATGATTTGAGGAACAAGGAATGCAACAAATCCGCTAATAAGAGAAGCCGCCACCAAAAAAGCACAGATCATAGTTACTACTCTTTTGAATTTAAAGCTTTTTTTGGTAGTTCTCCAGAATTTAAATACTCTGTTCTCAAAAAATTTCATTACCGGATTTACCAAAAAGGCAATAACAAATCCATATGTAACGGGACTGAATACAACAAAAAACTTTTTCACAACAGCTTTTGCGTTTTCAAAATTTGTAAACACAGAACCTGCAATCAAAGCAAACAGTATTATCCCGCAGCAATATACCGCTATTTTTGCGTATTTATTTTCTTTTTTTAATTTCATTTACGCCCAAACCCCTTATCATCGTATTAATTAATTCTATAACAAAATAAAACTCATGTCAACACTTTTGAAACGAATTATATAAAATTATTTGGAGAAGGAAATGAAGACTATTACACTCAAAGCGAAAGCAAAGATCAACCTGTTTCTTGAAATAACCGGGAAGCGGGAAAACGGATATCACGACATTTCCACAGTTATGCATGAAATAGATCTTTGCGATGACATTACTCTTTCAAAAAACGATACGGGCACTGTCACGATTACCTCAAATTCCGCTACTATGCCTTTGGATGAAAGAAATATTGCATACAAATGCGCCGCGGCGTTTTTTGACGAAATAAACGAAGAAAACACGGGCTTAAATATAGATATACAAAAGCATATCCCGATGGAGGCCGGGCTTGCTGGCGGAAGCACCGACGGCGCGGCTGTCCTTAACGGATTAAACGAGCTTTACAACAATATACTTTCCAAGGAAAAGCTCTGCGAGATAGGTAAAAGAGTAGGAGCAGACCTTCCCTTCTGTATCATGGGAGGAGCAATGCTTTGTGAAGGAATAGGTGAAATCATGACCCCCTGTCCTGTACTTCCCGAATGCGTTATACTCGTGGCAAAGGGCAAAGAGGGGGTTTCAACCAAAGAGGCATATGCCAACATTGATGCAACCCCAAGCAGAGAAATAAAGGAAAACAAGATGCCCTCGCTTCTTGAAAAAGGCGATCTTAAAGAAATTTGCCGTGCAATGTACAATTGCTTTGAATATCTTGTTCCTTCGGTTGAACCGATAAAAGAGATAATGAACAAATACGGTGCGTTGAATTCTATGATGAGCGGAAGCGGAAGCGCTGTTTTCGGAATATTCGAGGATAAGCAAAAGGCGGAAAACGCTTTAAATGAATTAAAAGACAAAGAAATATTCGCTGCTATATGTTAAAGGACACCTTTCGGTGTCCTTTCAGACTGTCGAAAAAGTCGGTCGGACGTGTGAAGAAATTCTTTTTTTAAGTTTAAGACGCCCAATAAATTAATTAGAAAATAAGCTTCACAACTCCTGATAAAGTT
>SVQZ01000060.1 GCA_015065105.1 Oscillospiraceae bacterium
TTAATGAAATATTGCTACGCAATATGAAATAATCCTTCGGATTATGAAATATTTTGCCTTAACGGCAAAATGTGAAATAAAATAAATCCTTTATACGCCGCTGCGTATTTCATAGCGTCAGCTATTTCATAACGCGAAGCGTTATTTCACAAATCCCGCAAGGGATTTATTTCATTGAAAATAACCCACACTTGTCATAGACAAATGTGGGTTATTTTCTGGAGCGGGTGATGGGAATCGAACCCACGCAGCCAGCTTGGAAGGCTGGAATTCTACCATTGAACAACACCCGCATATTCAATGCTTTAAAATAATAACATATTTTTTCGGTATTGTCAAGGGTTATTTTGAATTTTTTCAAATTATCTTTTAAAAGCTTTTGTTATTAATATAAATGTGAAAAAACCGAGTATGTAATAAGCAAGATTCAAAGACATAAAAGCACCTCAAAAACAAAATATGAAAAAAACAAAAAAAAGTGAAAATAGTACTTGACAAATCGAAGACAAAGTGCTATAATACATTCCGTTGTGAAGATTGCCGAATTGTGTAACGGTAGCACGGCAGACTCTGACTCTGTTTGTTGGGGTTCGAATCCCTATTCGGCAGCCAAAAAATAACGACTCTTATGAGTCGTTATTTTTATTTCACCTGAATCTTTCAAGACCTTAAAACTTCGATTTCCCTGAACAAAAAGACTTTTAAAAAATCAATAAAAATAATTAAAGGAGAATATTATGAAGCTTACAAGAATAAATAAAATAATCGAAAAACGCTTTGGAGGTAAGGGTCACCTTATTTCCGATTCAATACTCGGTACCGAGCAAATGTCGGGCGGGTGCCGTATGTATTCGGAAATCACCCTTGAAAAGGGATGCTCTCTCGGTATTCACAAGCACGAAGGCGAAACAGAAACCTATTTTATTATAGAGGGAAAGGGCTTATATTATGATAACGGGGAAAGCTACAACGTAGCAGCCGGTGATGTTCTTTTCTGTGATAACGGCGAAAGCCACGGCATGGAAAATAACGGAGATGAAAAATTGAAGTTTATTGCACTTATTCTCGAAAAATAATTATGTATCCTATTGACAAATCAATATAATAGGTATATAATTGTCACGTACAAAGGGGAGCTGAGTTACCTCGGCTGAGATCAAGCGTTGAGCTTGGGACCCATAACCTGATCCGGATAATGCCGGCGGAGGGAGATAGTGACACTATTTCAAGACTTCCGACGGGAAGTCTTTTTTCTTTGAAAGGAGTACTTTTATGCAGC
Organism: Oscillospiraceae bacterium; assembly: GCA_015065105.1. GTDB lineage: Bacteria > Bacillota > Clostridia > Oscillospirales > CAG-272 > RGIG7300. The sequence goes on from SVQZ01000060.1 coordinate 1,280, forward strand.
TTACAAGTGCGGCAATTCAGATATTGCCCATGAACGCAGATGACAAAGAGGTCGTACGTATCGTTGACGAGGCTATTGCTTTTATTAAGAGCTTTGGCCTTAATACAACAGTAGGCCCCTTTGAAACCACCGTAGAAGGTGACTATGATACAATAATGAAGATAATTTCCGAAGTAACAAGGATAAGCCTTAAGGCGGGCGCAGATGAAATAATGACCTACATTAAGATCTGTGCTAAAGCCGAAGGAAACGTAATGACTATCGATGAAAAAACAAAAAAGCATATTTGAGCTGTTTTTACCGATAATCACCTTTGCTTCAATAATAATTATATGGGCAGTCATATCGGCATCAGAAGCGTTACCTTCCTTTATGCTTCCCTCCCCCCTCGGGGTAATAAAGGCATTTAAGGATGATTTTTCACTTTTGATCTCTCATTCTGCCTATACTCTTGCCGAAACCTTTCTCGGCATGGTGATTAGTATTATTTTAAGCTTTACACTTTCGGTAATAATGGATAGATTTTCATTCATAAAAAAAGCGGTCTATCCTCTGCTGGTAGTAACACAGACCATACCCTCCATAGCCATAGCCCCTCTTCTGGTGCTCTGGTTTGGATTCGGTATGTCCCCTAAGATAATACTTATAGTTATTGTTTGCTTTTTCCCTCTGGCAGTCGGCTTTCTTGACGGATTTTCCTCTGCCGACCGTGATGAGATAAAGCTTCTTCAAAGTATGGGAGCAAATACGAGACATATATTCCGTCACGTTAAGCTTCCCCGTTCCCTACCGCACTTTTTTGCGGGACTCAAGGTTTCTTCATCATATTGTATAGTATCTGCCGTTATCAGCGAATGGCTGGGAGGTACTGTCGGACTGGGTGTGTACATGACAAGAGTAAGAAAATCATACGCTTTTGACAAAATGTTTGCCGTTATTATATTAGTATCGGTTTTAAGTATTTTGCTTATGGCTTTGATCTCCTTGCTTGAAAAAATGACCATGCCGTACAATAAGGAGAAAATAAAATGAAAAAATTAACAGCAATATTACTTTGTGTTTTAATGATCCTTCCCTTTGTGTCATGCACAAAGAAAGAGGAAAACGAGATAACCGTAGTCCTGGACTGGACACCGAACACCAATCACACCGGACTGTACGTTGCCCTTGAAAAGGGTTTTTACGAGGAGCTCGGACTTAAAGTGAACATACAGCAGCCCCCTGAGGACGGTGCAACCTCACTTGTAGCCTCCGGCAAGGCTGAATTCGGTGTTGATTTTCAGGATTATCTTGCAGCAGCATATGCAACCGACGACCCCCTGCCGGTAACAGCGGTCGCCGCTCTCATCCAGCATAACACATCGGGTATCATATCTATGGCGGATAAAGGTATAAATAGCGCAAAGGATCTCGAGGGCAAAAGCTACGCAACCTGGGATCTTCCCATAGAAAAAGCTATGATAAAGGACTGTATGGAAAAAGAGGGCGGTGATTTTTCAAAGCTTGAGCTTATCCCCTCGACAGTAACTGATACCATGACCGCCATACAGACCAACGTTGACAGCGTCTGGATATATTATGCATGGGACGGTGTTGCCTGTGAAACTAAAGGACTTGAAACAAACTACTTCGCATTCAAGGATATAGATCCCGCATTTGATTATTATACACCTGTTCTGATCGCAAACAATTCCTTTTTAAAAGACTCTCCCGAGCTTGCAAAGGCATTTCTTGAAGCAACTCAAAAGGGTTATGAATATGCAATAGAGGATCCGGGAAAAGCGGCGGATATACTTTTAAAATACGCACCCGAGCTTGACCGCGATATCGTAAAAGCAAGTCAGGAATACCTTGCAAAGGAATATATAGCGGATGCAAAAAGATGGGGAGAATTCGATCAGAAGCGTTGGGATGCATTCTTCGATTATCTTTGGGACAACAAGTTAACAGAAAAGGAAATAGCAGACGGTTTTGGATTTACAAACGACTATCTGCCTGAATAAAAATGAAAGAAATTCTCAGTGCAAGATCAATTACAAAAGCATTTGACAAAAATATAATATTCAAAGATCTGGATATCTCCCTTGAAGAGGGCGAGACCCTCGCTCTGCTCGGACCCAGCGGTATAGGTAAGACGACTCTTATGAATATACTTTCCGGAGTTTTGGCGCCTGATAGCGGAAACGTATTTTTAAAGGGTGAGGACATAACCTCAAAGCCGGGGCATATAAGCTATATGCAGCAAAAGGATCTTCTTCTTCCCTATTATACCGTAATAGAAAACGTTGCTCTGCCTTTAATAATTAAAGGAGAGAAAAAGAAGAATGCGATCGAAAAGGTCGAAGGCTATTTCGATTTCTTCGGCATTTCGGGTTATGAAAATAAATATCCCAGAGAAATGTCGGGCGGAATGAAGCAAAGAGCGGCTCTTTTGCGTGCATTTATACAGTCGGAAGGTGTATTGCTTCTCGATGAGCCCTTCGGGGCACTTGATGCAGTTACTCGTAATAAACTGCAGAAATGGTATATTGAGATATCAAAGGAAATGAAGCTTTCTACGGTCATTATAACTCATGATACCGATGAAGCATTGATCCTCGCTGACCGTATAATAGTGATGAATAACGCATCTGCAGTAAAAGAGATATCAATATATGACAAATGTAAGGAATATGAGCTTACAGAGGATTTTTTAAAGAAAAAGAAAGAAATACTTGGGTATTTGTAAAATAAAGGCAGTACGTGTCAAGCGTACTGCTTTTATATTTAAGAAATATTCAAATATATTTATACAAATTACATTTATCTTATTGACAATCTGTGAATAATAGTGTAAAATTACTAATGATTCAAGCGTTTTGAACACAAAATTTATTAAATTAGGAGGAACTATGTCAAAGCTTCAAAGAATCACATCATTATTATTAACAGTGATAATGCTGATGGGTATGTGCGCGTTTCAGTTACCCGTATCAGCAGCCGAAAGCTGTACCATCTATTTCGACGGTAACGGCGGTACCGGTGTTCCCGCAACAATAACGGTTGATGCAGGAACAGTTATCACTCTCCCCGCAAGTGACCCCAAGAACCCCGGAATG
>SVQZ01000030.1 GCA_015065105.1 Oscillospiraceae bacterium
ATGAGATTTTGAGGGATTTTTGTTTCGATCGTGCGTAGTAATGCTTGCCGCCTTGCAAGCGCGAGCGGAGCAAAAAGCACCAAAATATCACGCTTTGCGGCGGGTTCGGGTTTGAATGCTCACCCTAGGGTGCAGACCCGCAGAAAGTGCTTTCCTGTAATGTAAAAATACCGTACAAGTCAGCCTTGTACGGTATGCTTACCTGATGATCATATTATATCAACATAGTTTTAAAAAAGCAATAGTTTTCAGTTTAATTCCTTCTGTGAGCCGACGGGGCTTACTATACTGTAACCCACGTTTACGAGGTGGTCTGCGACTCTTTCAAGTCCTGAAACCGCCGAAGAATAATAAGGACTGACTTCGATACTGCACTGCCCCTGCGCCAAACGTTCAAAATGATTAGCGGTAAGTTCCTTTTTCATACCGTCAACCTCGTTCTCAAGTACGGTAAGCTCTGAAAGTCTGTTTTTGTTAAGATTTTCAAAGGCATCCTTTGAGATCTCGAGCATACTGAGGACCTTTTGATGCATTTTCTTTATATCTTCTCTGCCGCCCTCGGAGAATCCGAGCTTCTTTTTCGTCAATTCCTCGCCGATCTCGTAGAAGTTTTCTGCATGGTCGCCTATACGCTCAAGGTCGTTGAGAACGTGGAAGTAAGAACCTATGACACGCTCGTCGCTTTGGTCAACGTTAGAGGAAAGCTCTATCAAAAATTTAGTAAGTGCGCTGTTTGTAAAGTCGATTATCCTTTCGTTTTCAGCAATCTTTTTCCCATGCTCAAGCTTTCCGTTTTCAACGGCAGACAAGGAATAGTTAACGTTTGCCTCAACAAGACCGAGCATATGATCTATCTCCCTTTTCACCTGAATAAGGGCAACGGAGGGCATGGTGAGAAGTCTTCGGTCAACGTACTTGAGAGTAAGTGTGTCGTCATCACTCTTCTTATCCTTGATAATAAAGCAGGAATAATCAACAAGCTGCTTTACAAAGGGGAGAAGAAGAAGGGTGGTCGTAACGTTGAAGATGACATGAAACAACGAAACTCTCATCTGGAGCGACATGGGATCGTTCCCCGGGAAGAATGAAACAAGCAGCTCTACCGCACCTTCCTTGAATATCCATATCAATGCCGCAAACAATACGGTACCTACGGTGTTAAAGGTGAAATGTATCAAAGCAACTCGTTTGGAGTTTGCATTAGCACCTACAGAGGCTAAAAGAGCGGTAACACAGGTACCGATATTAGCTCCGAGTATGATAAACAAAGCAAGATCAAGCGTCAAAACTCCTGTACCAACCATAGTTATAACAACACCTGTCGCAGCCGAGGAGCTCTGGATAAGAGCTGTAAATACAGCACCTACTATTATAAGAAGAAGAGGAAAATCTATTACCTTGAAGATATCGGTAAACATATCCTTAACAACCTGACTTCCGAAGGCATCCTCACTTGACATGATATTAAGACCGACAAAGATAAGACCGAGACCGCTGAAAAGGCTGCCTGTTATCTTCGCCCTTTCCCGTTTCATAAAGCCCATCATGACTCCTATAAATGCAAGGAGATACATCGCCATATCAAAATAATCGTTTTTAAGAGCAACAAGTACACCCGTAATTGTAGTACCGATATTTGCGCCCATGATTATTGGAACAGCCTGCATCAGGCTCAAAACTCCTGCATTGACCAAACCGATAACCATAACCGAGGTAGCGGAGGAGCTCTGGATGATCGCGGTTACGCCTGCGCCTATGCCAACACCCGAAAAACGGTTATTTGTAATTCTTTCAAGTAATTTTTTCATACCGTTACCGGCGCTTTTTTCAAGGGCATCGCCCATAAAATTCATACCTACTATGAATATACCGACACCCGCAAGAAGCCATATAAGACTTGCCAACAATTCCATAAGTTATTACCCTCCTTGTGATAATATAATATTTTAATCATTTTTTCCGATCCTATCATATATTATCATATTTTTGGTAAAGAAACGGTTTTTTGTTATGCAATCAAAGAATCTATATACGTTCCTGAGCCGTATGCCCTATAAACAGTAGTATTTCCTACTTCGTCTGTTACAGTTACTTTCAAAACAGTATTATCTATACCGGAGGCAGCACTGTAACCAAAGGATGATGTCGATGAAAAGCCTTCGGTTAACGATGGTGTTGTAGCACTCTTGTAAGCATAGACCTCATATTTGTGTTTATAACGGCCATATCCTCCGCTTGCAGACACACTAAATGTTCTTGAATATCTCATTCCATTAGTTGTTATACTTATACTTGTACCTGTTAAATCTACATCTACAGTAATCGGATCGGTCAATTTTGTATATTCGTCATAACATTTTGCACACTTGTACATAACCTCGATACGATTTGAAGCAGTTTTGTTTGTGCCTGTCATCTCGTATTTATGTCCTGTAGCATTAATGGTGCCGGTAATAATCGTCTTCATACACACAGTACATGATTTATGTTTGTTACCGTTTTCCGTGCAGGTTGCTTCACTATCAACAATCCATTCACCCTCGGTGTGTCCAAGTGCAGGGATGATATTTTGAACCGTAAGTACTCGATTACATACTCTACAGTGTTTACCCTCGGTAAGACCTGTTTCGGTACAAGTAGGTGCTATTGCTTTATCTATTATTACCTTATGATCCTTACCATCAAAACATTTCGCCAATTTATTGAATCTATGTAAGATTGCAGCTACCTCGGCTCTTGTTGCATTACCCTTAGGATTAATATAGAGAACACCATTTTTGGAAATACCCTTAATTAAACCTTCTGCAACAGCCCATTGAATACCTTCTTTTGCCCAACTACCTACTTTAGAAATATCCGCAAAGGGAGATAAATCACCTCTTTCAGATGTATCAATTCCTATGATATTAGCATATCTATAGAGAATAGTAACTACCTGTTCGCGTGTAATATTTCCATTGGGAGAAAAAGTTGTATCAGATGTACCATAAACGATACCATTTTCTGCAGCCCAATCTACACTTTTACTATACCAAGTGTTACTTTTTACATCTGTAAAAGAACTTGGATTAGCAGAGGGTTCTCCCTCATATCGCCAAAGCACTGTTGTAAGCATAGCACGTGTCATATTAGTATTGGGTGAAAAAGCAGCATCGCTCGTACCAATCATTAAACCGATAGAGGTTATCCACGAAATATCCTCATATCCCCAAAACTTTTTTGATACATCATAATAATGATCAATTGAGGCAATCGGAATGTCGGGATTGGAGAGAGAAGGAATATACTCTTCATCTTCTACAAGGCAAGTTTTACAATATCTAGTTTTTAAACCTTGAGTTGTATGCGTAGAAGTCGAAACAACCGACCATTCAGTCCATGAATGTGGAAGCTGTGAACCCTCAACAATCTTTGTATCTGTTGTACCACATCCGTTATCGCAATATGCGGTTTGTGTTCCATTTTCAAAACAAGTTGCGTTGTTGTTATATACGTAATTTGTAAATGTATGACCTTTGGCTGGGATTGGATCATCAGCATAACTATCATTACATCTACTGCAAGTATATATCTTTTTACCTACCTCAGTACAAGTCGGCTCTGTGATTTCATCATGGTAATCGTGACCAAGTTTACTATCTTCTATCGTCAGGGTTTTACTCTCACCACAATTTCTTATACAGTACGCAGTTTTGGTACCATCCTGAGTACAGGTAGCATTATTATCATTTATGAAATTTTCAAAACAATGACCTAATGCGCTATTCTCTGCAATTATTGTGTCTGTGGCACCGCATCCATTTTCACAGACTGCGGTTTCTGTGCCGTTTTTAACGCAGGTCGCATTGTTATCATATATATACTCAACAAACTGATGGTTACATAAATATTCAACCGGAATATCCATTCTTTGAGCATAGCTGTCAGCATAGGAACCCATGAAGCAAAGAATTTTTAATTCTGTACATTTATTAAAGCTTGTAGTATTTATACTAATAACATTCTCGGGGATAGTTATGACCGTCAAGCCGCTGCAATGCGCAAAAGCACCCTGACCTATACCGGTAACACTGTCCGGAATGGATACACGTGCCAGTCTGCTACAATATGAGAACACATAATCATCAATATTTGTTATACTGTCGGGGATAGTAACAGCTGTTAAATTATTGCATCTTTCAAATGCATATTTTGCTATGGTCAATGTACCTTCTTTAACGGTAAAATGACCTGAAACAGACACGTCTGCTTTAATCAGATGCTTCCCGATATATAAAGTATCATCTACCCAGGCAGAGCTGGTTTTTTTATATATAGCTGTATTATAAAACGCTTCCTTGCCTATGCTTTCAACACTGTCGGGGATAGATACACTTGTCAAGCCGTCGCATCCGTAGAACGCCTCGTCACCTATATATGTAACACCCTCAGGGATATCTACACTTGTTATTTTTGTACAATTACGGAACGCGGCGTTACCTATGCTTCTGACACTGTCGGGAATAGTTATACCAGTAACTGAAGAATTTGCAGAGTAAGCGTAATCAGCAATAGTAACCGTACCCTCTCTGATGGAATAGGAAGTAATATCAGTATTCTTTCTTTCAATCAAGTGATTACCTATATACAGAACGTTATTATCCCAATTCGACTCATTTTTATATAAAGTACTCGAAACAAATGCGTATTTTCCTATGCTTCTAACACTGTCGGGGAGGGTCACACTTGCTAAATTACTGCAATAAGCAAATGCTTTCATACCTATGCTTACAGTACCGTCAGCAATTGTTACACTCGTCAAGCCGGTGCAATCTACAAACGCCTCCTCGCCGATACTGATAACACTACCGGGAATAGCTACACTTTTCAGACTGCGGCAATCATAAAAAGCCCTTTCATCTATACTTGTAACGCTATCAGGAATCGTTACACTTATCATGGCCGTGCAGCCGTTGAAGGCAGAATAACCTATGCTTCTGACACCGTTGGGGATAGTCATACTTACCAGTTTGTTACATCCGTAAAAGGCGTAATTACCGATAACCGTTACATTATCAGGAAGAACTACATTACTCAAGGCTGTGCATCCGCGGAAGGCAGAATAACCTATGCTTGTTACACTATCGGGAATAGATATGCTTCTCAGAGTGTCAAAATTACAAAACACAGAATTACCTAAGCTTGTCACACCCTCGGGAATGACAAGGTCTGTCATCAATTCACCGTTAAGGTATAATTTCTTTGCATAATACAGAGGATTAGCCTCTAAGCTATTAAAATATATATTACACCATGCCCCTATATCACTTATATATACGCCTTTTAAGCCGCTGCAACCATAAAAGGCACCTATACCTATACTTGTAACACTCTCGGGCATAGTTATACTTGCAAGACTACTGCAATAGGAGAATGCCTCCTGACCTATAGCAGTAATACCTTCGGGCAACTTAACATATGTTATTTTTTCACAGTTGTAAAATGCAGAATACCCGATGTATGTTACGCTGTCAGGAAGGCTTATACTTGTTAAGCTGCTGCATCCTACAAAGGCAGAATCATTGATGCTTGTCACACCCTCGGGTATACTGATATTTACCAAACTGCTGCAAGCGCTGAATGCGGCTACACCAATAGTTTTAATACTGTCGGGAATAGTAACATCTGTTAAATTTTCGCAATAACAGAAAGCCTTATTGCCAATACTTGTAACAGCATCATCAATATTTATGCTTTTTATGTAAGAATTGTATGTATACCAAGGTGAACTTGAAAAATCAACAAAATCATCCATATCACCCGTACCTGTGATATTAAGCAACCCGTTTGATGTATCAAGTGTCCATGTCAGATCATCACCGCAGGTTCCATTGTATGTAGCCGTAGCAGTATCATAGTGAACATCAGAACTGTTTCTGTCGGCATTTACAGTAGGATTTTCAGATATGGTAATAATAGACTCCTCTGCGTTTTCCCCAGTAAGCTCTTCCTGTGACATCATATCATCCGCAATGTATGTATCTGCAGAAACAAAAATGCCTGTTGTCACAAAACTTGACACTAATGTTAAAACACAAACAATTAATGATATAAACTTTTTAAACATCACAATTCTCCTTACTATATTGATATATTCAGTATAGCACTGATATATATGTTTGTCAACGAGATAAAAATATAAGATGTTGATAATATAAAAAAGAACAGACGATTCTACACTGCAGAACCGCCTGTTACTTAGTCATAATGATGTTGTTTCAATGTAGGGGATATCTATACCATGCCTACAAACTATGTATAAAAATCGTGTATTACTTAGTTTTTTACTGTATTTTAATCAAGTACACTAGTCACACGGCTGATATCTTTTTCAAATAGATGAACATATATATCATAAGTAATTTTAACCGTAGAATGACCTAACAACTCACTTACGATTTTAACATCTATTCCCTTTTCAAAAAGCATACTGGCAAATGTATGTCTTAAAACATGTACCCCATAATCACCATCTATACCCGCTCTATTTAAAATCGCATGAAAAGAACGTTCAAAAATACTTGGTAAAACATGATTTTGCTTACTATTAATTATCACAAATCGAGAATTATTATTTTCTTTTAATACGTTAAGTGCTTCATATGCAGATTCATTTATAGGTATAACCCTATTACCACTAGATGTTTTGGTGCTATTTTGCGTCTTCAATTCATAACCACCGATTAAATTCCCGTCTAATTCACGCTTTTTAGTAAGAATATTATTTTTTGTCACAGTTATAGTCATATTATTAAAATCAACATCATCCCAACACAATGATAACGCTTCGCCCATTCGCAAGCCTGTATTCAAGATAAGCAAATACGCATAACCGTAATAACAACGAGGCTTCCCGTCATGATCCGTTTTCTGTAGTTCGCATTTCAAACATTCAACCTCTTCTGCTGATAATGGTACAACTTGTTTAGTTCGTTCTATGGCTGAGGGTAACACAACACCCTCACAAGGATTCTTAATGACAACATCATCTATTAAAGCATGCTTATAGCAAGAATTAAGCGCTACATACACCTTTTTAACACTTGAATAGGACAAATTATTCTTCTTATACAACTTATTGATTAACGCTTGTATATTATCTCTTGTCACCTTATCTAATTTCATACCACCGATATTCGGAATAATATGATTATTAACTGTACTCTCCAATCTATCATAACTAGAAGGTTTTAATTTATTATACTGATATTCACTTAACCACATGGTAAAATATGATTGTACTGTATCAACAGCCGGCATGTGTTTAACAACAAAATCTGCACTTTTCTTAAATTCTCTCAATTTCCGTTTAACTATAGCCTCCGACTTTCCTGAAAATTGTTTGATAATCGGTTTGCCATCCATCCCCTGCCCTAAACTGATTTTAGCAACCCACTTGTTTTCAGATACTTGAAACACAGAGCCTTCTCCATTTTTTCTTCTTGTTCCACTCATATTTTTGTTTCCTTTCATTTTTGGAAACTAATTCGGAAACTAATTTGTTTTGTAAGTGGAAAAGAAAAAACCAGCACATACCTAAAATACAAGGTAAATACTGGTTTTTGGGAGTTTTGAACTTAATGGCACGAATAAAATGCGCCTGAAAACCGAGGATTTTCTCTTAATTAAACGGATTTTCATTCTGATTTCATAGAATTACTTGCTCATCAATTTATCAATCCATTCTTGAGGTAAAACATATTCTATATCATTGATTTTAATTGAATATGCCTTATCGTCAAATGACATTACTTCCAAAGGAATAACTATATTGATATCGTCCTGTATAACTCCACAAACATACCCGTAAACATAACAATTCTTCAACGTACCGTCAGGTTGCTTTACTAAATCATACAGTCCAGCATCTTTAGCCTTTTGTCCACTTTTAATTTCGTTAACAAACTGTTCGCATTCAGTAATTCCTTTGTTTGAGATTGTTGTTATCTTATCATTAAAAAGAAAACCTTTTACAAACTCAAATCTAATACAATTATCAAGGGAGACTTCCGTTTTCAGCAATTCGGACTTTACATACACAGCGGAAAACTCATTGTCGGGAAAATATCTTACTAACACATCTTGACTATTATTAACAGAATACATACCTGTTTTTATCTTATTGGTAAGATGAACAAAGGTCTTTTTCTCTCCCTTTACGTGACCGATAAACTCCCATTCTCCAAAGCACCAAACTCTACCCTCGTTGCCGACAAAAATATATTCCGTGCCGTCGGTTGCTACAATGGTTTTATTTTCGGTTTCCGTAAACTTAACATTATTTGAACAAGCAGCTAAAGAAAAGATAATCGCCAAACACATAAAAATAATTGATAACTTTTTCATAAAATCACCGCCCTGAGTGTATTATAGCATAAAAGCCGCAGCAAATCAATGCGGAGCATTGTATATCATCAATTCCGCAGGAATTGTATATCATCAAAACTTTAGTTTTGTATATCATCAAGCCAACAGATTTTTAATACACACCTAAAGGTGTGATGATATATGCCGCACTCGTGCGGCAATGATATACAGCCCTATCGTGCTGATGATATACCAAGCCTGTCGGCTTGGATAAAAAAGAACGAAGCGATGCTTCGTTCTTTTTTGGGTAGTTTGAACTTAATGACACGAATTGAATGCATCTGAAAACTGAGGAAATTTTTATTCAATTTCAATAAATAACAATATATATTGAGACAATTACAACAGAGGTCATTAAAACTGTTACTAAAATGAGTATAAGCAATACTTTCCAATTTGGTATTTTAACTATTTTCTTTAGTTTTTTAAGAAAAGGTTGCAATCTAGAACATAGTCATCCTTAAATTCTTTCTGCTCATTAAGCATAATCGGATTTCTTATATATTCATATATTGTATTCAAATATCGCGAAACATTTTTAAAACTAAATAAGCAATACCAAAATCTATTTAAATCTTTTTGTTCTTCAATTAAATCCAAAATTTCTTCTAATTCTTCAATTTGTCTCTTAATACAATTTGTTTGTAATACATTTGGCGCAAATTGCCCTTCAAATCTGCGAGGATCTTCAAAACTTCGTATGAATTTTAAAATTTTTTTATAAATTGTTAAGTGAGTTTTATACGGATTTATAATTAAAATTCCCCACAATCCTATTAACAAGGTTGAAATGATTGTTGCAAATACACCTATAATAAAATCTAACATTTTTTAAACCCTTATATGATTACTGTTCCTCAATATCTTTTATGCTGTTATTATTAACCGTTTTCCACTCTGTTCTTCCGTTTGCATTCCTTCCCATCACAACTGCCGCTGCAAGTGAAGGGCTGGTAAACACATAATCAGAAACAAATAAAAATTCTTTGTCAATAATCCCTTTATCAAGCAACTTTTTTCTCAAATTAATTAAATTTGCAGACATACTTGGAGCTGTGTCTGTTGCAATTTTAGAACCTTTTGCCACTAAGAATCCATCCGCTACAAGTAATCCTTTTGCATCCGCTCCTCGAGCAGCTTTAATAAAGAAAACATTTTGTTTTTCTTCTTTATTATCTATAACCGAAACATCAATTTTATCAAAAACTTTATATCCTAATGTATTAACAAGAAGTTTAGCATTTTCAATAAATTCTTCCAACATAGATTCATCAAACTCTGAAATTGAAGAACATGTCGGAACGGTATTGTTAATTATTGTTGCGCGTTTTGCATCATTAGCTAAATTATAAAATTTATTTTCAAGAAATTTAACATGTGCCTTATTCAAAATGTTATCTTTTGAAATAACAACAACACAATCATTCCAATAATTATGATCTTTAAGATGTTGTTTTAACCTAACAAGCATTTTTTCGGCTTCTCCAACATAAACAGTATCATTATTATCTTCATCTTTACCGAAAAGAAAATAAACACCTGTAAATTCAGAATCTGTACGATTTGCAAATTCATTTAAATCATTTCTTGAAACCTTATAAACACGACCATTCCAATTTGACAACTCACACATAATTCTGCCATTTGGATTCCCATCAAAAATACACATTTGGATTGTCTTATTAAAGCTCATATAATCACCTTTCATATACTACTTGTTGATTCTACTTTTTGCAGTTTTAATCGAAGCAATCAATAATACGCGAATTGTCGAGCAAGTCTTGTCAATAGATTTATAGGTTGCTTCATCAATATGGTCAGTTCTAAAAAGCATTTCAAGCCATTTGCCGGTTTCATTTGCTTCTTTTAAGGCGATTTCCAATTTAGCAATGAAATCAGCACGGCTATGACCGTATTTACTTTCTGCAATATTGGCACAAACACTTGTGGCACTTCTGCCTATTTGATTTGAAATTATTGTTTCGTGTTTTGCCCTTAATTCTTTTGTCAGTTTTAAAACATCAACAGATAATTGCATAGATAAGTCTGACAGTTTGTCTTCTTTCATTGCTATCACCTCACTTGCTAGAAAGATTATACCATACATTTGCACAATGTGCAACATCTCACGCGTAGCGTGTATTTGCGACAAAGTCGCAACATCGTTGATGCGAAGCATCACATCGTTTACACCGCAAGGTGTAACATCGTTTTGTGTCCGCTAAAGCGGAATGATGTTTTTGCTTCGCAAAAAATGATGTTGACCGCAAACGGTCAAACGATGTTGTGTCCTTGCGGACACAAACACAAAAATAAAAGCACTTCTTGCGAAGTGCTTTTATTTTTGGAGGCGACACCCAGATTTGAACTGGGGATAAAGGTGTTGCAGACCTCTGCCTTACCACTTGGCTATGTCGCCGTTTGGAGCGGATTACGGGGCTCGAACCCGCCACCTCGACCTTGGCAAGGTCGCGCTCTACCAAATGAGCTAAATCCGCAGGTGGTTATTTAAATGAAATATTGGTGCCTCCGGTCGGAATCGAACCAACGACACGGGGATTTTCAGTCCCCTGCTCTACCAACTGAGCTACAGAGGCATATGTCGGCAGGGACCGACTGAAAGAAAAATTGGCGACCCGGAAGGGGCTCGAACCCTCGACCTCTAGCGTGACAGGCTAGCGCTCTAACCAACTGAGCTACCAGGCCACATCAGTGAAGATGACTCTTCACCATGCTCAACAAAGTTGAATTATGGTGGGAACAATAGGGCTCGAACCTATGACCCCCTGCTTGTAAGGCAGATGCTCTCCCAGCTGAGCTATGCTCCCATTTACTAAATACTTTATACGTATCTCGCAACAGACGATATTATAGCATAATGATTCTTATTTGTCAATAGGTTTTTTCATTTTTTTGAAAATATTTTTAGCATCGAAAATATTATATTTTCTCAGCTTCAAATCTCAATTTATAGAAGTTTTTAAGCCATTCGGGCTGCATTTCATATGTATCTTTTATCTTTTCAAGAGTTCTTTTACCTACTCTTCTATCGAGCACCGCAAACATTCTTACCAATACGTTTTCTGAACACATACTATCTTTTATATCTTGATTGCGGTATGTTTCTAAAGCATCGCAAAATTCCCCATCGGTATATTCGCTTCGCTTATCCATAGAATATCGCTCAAGCAACAACCAAAACTCTGACCAATATTCTCTTTTGCCCATAGGAGCAACGTTCGTCGTATATCCCATATCTATAAAATATGTATTTACGGTTTCCCAAGAAAAACGTTTAACTTGAATTCCATCTATACATATTTCAAATATACATTTTCCGTCCATTGAAGGATAGGAAGTGCATCCGTAACGAATTCTACCCTGAAGAGCAGTTGCAAGCATATCCTGTTCAAGATATTTCCTCATAGCGCTCCATGAACCCAATGCTTTTTTCATTTCATATTCTCCTCCAAAAGTAGTAAGTCTATTTATATCGGTGTTCCAACTTCAATTAGGTTGCCGTCTAAATCGTAGAATCGAATTACTCTCTGTCCCCAACTATGTGTCATAAGACGATTTACATATTCAATAGAGGGATACAAGCTTTCCAATTTTTCAACAAATGCCTCAATATCCTGTTCTTCAAAATACAGTTCGCAAGCGTTATTTTGGGGAACAATATCCCTATCTAAAAAAGATTTCCATATTTTCTCGTCTTGAAGGACAAGACCTTCTGTTAAAATCATATTGCCGTCGTTGTCAAGCACTAAATCTATACCAAACAAGTCGTGATAGAATTTTCTCGATTTTTCTATATCCTTAACAACAATCAAGATGTTCTTCAATTTCATAGCAATTCTCCGTCAAAGTATAGTTTGTTTAATTGATTATACCATAAACTTCGGTGGAATTGAAGTGAAATATCCTTTGGATGTGAAATAATGACCTGCGGTCATTGTGAAATATTCGGTGTTCCACCGAATGTGAAATGAAATAAATCCACTCACGCCCGCAGGCATTTCACATTGCGAAGCAATATTTCACACGCAAAGCGTATTTCACAAATCCCGCAAGGGATTTATTTCGTTGAAAAGAAAACACCATTTGTCCGGAAGACAAATGGTGTTTCTTTTCTGGAGCGGATTACGGGGCTCGAACCCGCCACCTCGACCTTGGCAAGGTCGCGCTCTACCAAATGAGCTAAATCCGCAGGTGGTTATTAAAAAATATTTTGGTGCCTCCGGTCGGAATCGAACCAACGACACGGGGATTTTCAGTCCCCTGCTCTACCAACTGAGCTACAGAGGCATATGGTCGGTAGAGACCGACTGAAAGAAAAATTGGCGACCCGGAAGGGGCTCGAACCCTCGACCTCTAGCGTGACAGGCTAGCGCTCTAACCAACTGAGCTACCAGGCCACATATGCGAAGGACGGTATTCCACCCCTCACAATGCATCTCAACCGAAGTCGAGAAAAATATGGTGGGAACAATAGGGCTCGAACCTATGACCCCCTGCTTGTAAGGCAGATGCTCTCCCAGCTGAGCTATGCTCCCACGTCTTGCGACGGATGTTATTATAGCATAGTGACGCTGGTTTGTCAAGGTTTTTTTGAAAGTTTTTTCTATTTTTTTATTATCCCTGTTTTGCACATCTACACACAAAAAACCACTTATCGCTTTTGTCGATATTGACCGAAAAGTCAAGATCGGAATATATATCCAAAAGCTCAAATCCGCATTTTGATATCAATGATTTCAAAGTTCTCATAGAAAATATTTTTTCTCTTTGGATCTCATCGTATCTTTCATAGCTGCCGTCCTGCTGTTCTTCGAAAAAGCTTAACACAAAATCACAGGTCTTATTTTTTTCATTATAGTAGTTCTGCCAAGCCAAAAGAACTCCCTCTTCCTCTAAAATATAGTCATGCTTGGCATATTCTTCGGTAAAACGGCGGGGAGTATTTACGTCAAAGATAAAGATACCGTCGGGTACAAGATAGTTATGTACCAATCTGAAGCATTTTTCCACATCCGCCGTCTTTAAAAGATAATTTATACTGTCAAGGCAGCATACTGCGGCGTCAACCGTTCCGTAAAGCTCGAACTCACGCATATCCTGGCAAAGGTAGAGTATCCCCTTCGGATCATCATAATCCTGCTCCCTTGCAACAGATAGCATTTCGGGAGAAATATCCACCCCTGTCATATCATATCCGCGGTCTGCCAAGAGCCTTGTGATCTTACCCGTACCGCAGGCAAGGTCGAGTACAAGCTCTGTTTTTTCTATTCCCTTCTCTTTTATTATTTTATCAATAAAATCCGCATATGCTTCGTAATCCATTCCCGAATTCAAAAGCTCGTAGTACTGAGAAATTACCGAATACTGTTCATTCATCTTCCTTTTCCATTCTTTCAAGAACTAAGCTGTAACCGTCATTTCCGTATTTCAATGCACGGTTCACTCTGCTTATGGTTGCGCTGGATAAGCCTGTTTCGTTTACTATCGAGGCATATACACTGTTTTCGTTAAGTCTCTTTGCCGCAAGCATTCTTTTCCCCATTTCCTTAAGCTCCGCAACAGAGCAAAGGTCACCGAAAAAGCGATAGCATTCCTCTTCGGTTTCAAGAGAAAGAATACACTTAAACAGATAATCCATATTTTCGTCCTTAATCTTATCAAACATTTTGTAACCTCTCAATAAAGAATTAAGGATATTTTAGCACACTAAAGCGTTAAAGTAAAGAGTTTTCAAAAAATAAGTCTGCTATTTCTTTGGCATTAGAACCGAAAATGTATCTTTCTATCCCGATTTGCTTCAAACGCTCAAAAATACAAACGTGCTCGTAACGAAGCTCCGCAAGAGAGGATTCCAATTCGGTTATATCACCCACACCGAAAAAGTCGCCTCTGATCTTAACGTCCTTGATAAGACCTCCCTGTGTATCAAGAGAGAGCTCGACCGTTCCGTAATCAAAGCGCTTTTTCGTTTTAAGGCTGTATTCCTTGTTCCTGCCCCATATCCATTCCCAGGTTGCATACTTGCTGTTCCGCAGGGCTTTTACCTCTTTTATTTGTTCTTCCGAAAGCTCAACCGCTTCACCTTCAATACCCTTTTCAATATAATCTATAAAGTCGGTAACGTCCATTTCGATATCACAAAGCTCTTTTATATTAGCTACGCGGCTTCTCACGCTTTTAATACCCTTGCCCTGAAATTTTGAAAGGTCAACGTTGAGCACCGAGGCAACATCGGAAAGATCGGCAGAATACAGCATACATCCGTGGTGAAGCACCTTCCCGTTACGCACACACTGCGCGTTACCCGACACCTTTTTTTTATCTATAAGTATATCGTTTCTTCCGGAAAGCTCGGCATTCGCCCCAAGCTTTTTAAGCAAATCTATTACAGGCATTGTAAATCGGGCAAAATCAATATCGCTTCCTTCCTCCTTTTTGGCAATAAAGGTGAAGTTAACGTTACCAAGGTCATGAAACACAGCCCCTCCGCCTGTCATACGTCTCGAAACGGTAATGTTGTGAGAATCTGCATATTCACGGTTTATTTCGGCATAAGCATTCTGATTTTTACCTATAACCACAGTTTTTTCATTTCTCCAAAGCATAAAAACGTCATCGTTTACGTTATCCATAAGCCATTCTTCCAAGGCTAAATTATAATATGGATCTGTTGAATTATTTCTTACAATAAGCACATTCTCACCCCGCTTTTTATATTATAACCTTAAATACAGGAAAAATCAACAAAAGATAGGATGAAATCCTAAAATTTCATCCTATCTCAAATCATTAATTCTTATTCAACCGTAATTGTGTAGTAATTATAGCTTTCGTCGTTGTACTGAACGCAGAAGGTGTACGTTCCCGGTTTAAGCGTAACAGTAATCGCACCGTCAACTATCTTTTTAGGTGTGATACCGACAGAACCTTCCGCTCTCTTGATATCACCGGAGGTGGTATATTCGCCCTTTGCATATCTTATAACCTTGAGATCGTCAAGATTTGTAAAGGTCACCTTATTACCCCTTTGGGTCATTTCGGGAGTTTTCTTAGTAACATCATATATATAGAAAGCACTGTAACCGTTTTCATAGCATACAGCAACGGTAACCCTACCCGCTTCTCTGTACTGGATAGTATAATTATCCACACCTGCAAGAACGTCCTTTGCGGTAAAGGCTCTTGCTCCTTCCGTTTTCTTTATTGACGCTGCAGTTTTATGCTCGCCCGTGGATGTACGGATAACTTTAATCCCATCAAGGTTTGCCACGTTAAGCTGCAAGCCGTTGGGAGTAAATTCAGGCTCTGTTACATCTACGGTTACATACTGTATTTCCATTCTGCCGTCATCGGTTCTGAAAAGAACGGTATATATTCCTGCACCGGGTAATGTGTAATTGTAGGTACTTGTTGCAGAAAGCTTTGTTGCGGTTAGGCGGACTATCTTATTTGCATTGACCTCAGTATATGTTGTATATTCGCCTTTTGCTACAAAGATATCCTTGATATCATATCTCGGATATTCAACGGTAAGATCAACTCCGTCAACCGAAGAACTAAAGCAGTTGCATACCGGAACAACATTCGTTACCTTAAAGCCGTAGGTCTTTTCACCGCCGCTTGAACGGATAACTATTCTGAAGCTGCTGCCTTTAACTGCAACCGTCTTGCCTGCAAGCTCGTCGCCTCCAAACCAGCTTGTTCCGCTCACAACGGTATAAAGCTCAAGATCATCATAGCCTTCAAGGAGAGTATCCTCGGAGAAGGTAACCAAAAGCTGATCTGCGTGACCGGGATATTTGAAGTTCCATTCAGCAAATTCAAAGGGATGGTAAGGATGATCTGATTCGGGATATGTGAAGATGGTTTCATCTACAAATATGTTGAAGGCTGTTGTATGATCCCCGTAGGTAACGGTAACAACTTTATCACCGCCTGTGGAGAAATCGGGTTCGGTGACGGTATAATATGCATCAACAACTCGTACATCACCGTTTGTTAAATGGAGGTTAAGTGTAAATCCGTCCATATCAAGCTTCTCTGCTGCAATACCGTAAACCGTTTTATCGGGCATTGTATTAACCGATATCGATTCTACGGTTTCGTAGGTTTCCACCTTATAGCTCTTCGACATTGCATAATCATAGGCATAAGAGAAAATCGAGCATCTGATAGTTATATTGGGAGAATCGTCGATAAGCGAATTGCCTATTTCGGTAACACTTGAAGGAATATCAAGATAAAGCTCGTTGGGAATATATTTAAATGCGCCCTCGCTTATAGTGGTAAGGGTAGAGGGCAAGGAAACAGAACTCAGAGCTGTACAGTAATTGAATGCATACTGACCTATGGTGGTAACACCCTCGGGAATAACGATATCTGTCAATGCGTAGCAATGAGTAAATGCAAAATCGGGAATCTCCGTTGCATTAGCGGGAAGAATAAGATTTTCAAGGGCTGTACAGTTTGAAAATGCCGCGTTACCCATAAAGGTAATATTACCCTGAACATTAACCTCCTTAAGAGACGTACAGAAACAGAAGCAATTTTCGGGAATAGAGGTTATACCCGAAGGCAGAGTCACGCTCTGCAGATTCTTACAGCCGTAGAAAGCATCGTTCTGAATAGATACGCAGGATGCGGGAAGAGTGTAGCTTGTAAGAGTTGTACCCGAGGGACAAACTATAAGCTCGGTCTTATTCTTGTTGTAAAGAACACCGTACTCACAGATATAGGAAGGATTAGCCGCGCTTATATGAAGCACCTGAAGATTATCACAACGAGTAAACGCACCTTCACCGATATATGTAACCGCATCGGGAATAACAAAGCTTGTTAAGGACTGACAGTACATGAAAGCACCGTCGCCTATATAGTTTACCGAAGGAGGTAATACTATAGAAGGAAGAGCCGTACATGAATTAAATGCACTTTTACCTATACGGGCAACCGTGTAGCTGAGAGTTACCGCAGTTACCTGATTCAAGCCTACAAAAGCGTTTTTACCGACTCCGGTTACACCGTGCTGAACGAGAATGCTTTTTATCTCCGAGCGGTATATATGCCAGGGGGCATAAGCTAAGGCTTCAAAATCGTATGTATCACCCGAACCGTAAAGATACAAAAGACCGTCTGTATCAATATACCAGGACACATTGGGGCCTGCATTTGTTCCCGAATACTTAACCGTTGCCGCAGAAGATGCGAAGCCTGTCATCATGGGCACAAGCATCATAAGGATCAATGCCGCGGCAATCAACTTCTTAAACATATTTATTCCTCCTAAAAATAATATTCTCACATAACAACTACAGTATAGTAGTTATAGCTTTCATCGTTATACTGTACGCAGAAGGTATATGTACCCGCTTTAAGGCTTACCGTTATCTTACCGTTTACAGCCTTATTTGCGGTAAGTGCCACACTGCCCTCTGCACGTTTGATATCGCCCGATGTTGTATATTCGCCCCTTGCGTATCTTATGACCTTAAGGTCATCGAGAGAATCGAATATCACCTTATTCCCTTCTCTTGTCATTACGGGAGTTTTCTTTGTAACGTTGTATTTGTAAAATACGCTGTAACCGTTTTCGTAACATACCGCAACGGTATATAAGCCTTCCTCCCGGTACTGGATGGTGTATTCCGTTTTATCCTTGAGCACGTCCTTTGCCGTAAAGGCTCTTGCGCCCTCGGTACGTTTTATGGACGCGGCGGTTTTATGCTCGCCCAAAGCGGTACGTATGACCTTGATACCGTTAAGGTTGGCAACGTTTAACCGGAGGTTATTCTGTGTAAATACAGGCTCGGTAACACTGACCTCGGTATAGAGGAATTTCATTGTACCGTCGTTATATCTGATAAGAACCGTATAGTCACCGCTTCCCGGAAGAGTATAGCTGTACTGCGTTGCCCCTGCGAGCTTTGCTTCGGTGATACGAACTATCTTATTGACGTTAACAAGGGTATAGTTATCATAATAGCCCTTTGCTATAAAAATATCTCTTATATCATGAAGATTAATTACCGTTGCAACAACGTCATTTACAGCAACCGAGGGTTCGGAGGATATCAGCTCATATTTTAGAGAATTTGTAACTGCATAATTGTGAGCCGTACTGTTTTCATAGCAATATACGGTCACGTTTTTTGTGTTTGAGAATATCTGTGTTGCCATCGTGCTAACGCTCTTCGGAATATAGATGCTCACAAGACCGCTGCAGCTTGAAAAAGCTGAATACTCGATAGCCTCAAGTCCGTCATTTAACTTGACATCGGTAAGTGCGTTGTCATACGAGAAGCAGCACTCTCCGATAGAACGAAGGCTCTTCGGGAAATTTATCTCACAGAGCTTCGGGCATTCATAGAAGGCTCTGGCTCCCAAAAGGGCAAGTCCTTCGGCCAGGGTTGCTTTTGTAAGATTATCGCACTTTGCAAAAGCATACCAATTCATCGTTTCTATGCCCTTGCCTATGCTGACGCTTTCAAGAGAATCGCAATTTCTGAAAGCATATGAATCAAGAGCGGTAACACTATCGGGGATAGATACACTCTTTAATCCCGATTCCTCGAACGCAGACGATTCTATCGTTTCAAGTCCGTCGGGCAAGGTGATCGCAGTAAGCGAAGGACATTCGGCAAAAGCACAGTGGCCGATATTCTTTACACCTGCGGGAATAATGACGTTATTAAGAACGGTACATTTTTCAAAAGAGTAATTTCCTATCTTTTTTGCTCCTTTGCCAAACGTAACAGAGGAAAGCTTATCGCAATATGAAAAAGCATTGTCCCCTATTTCGGTAACGGAATCGGGAATCGTTATTGCCGTGAGAGCATCGCAGTCCTTGAATGCAGAGGAGCCTATAGTCTCAAGTCCGTTATTAAGGGTAAGCGAATACATACGTCTGCAATCATAGAAGGCGCTTGCGCCTATCTCTCTCAGTGTTGAAGGTAACGCAAGAGTGTAAAGATAATTACAGCCGTTAAATGCGGAGCTCTCTATACTTACAAGACCGTCGCATAGCATAAGGGTGGTCAATTTAGTGCATCCGTAAAATGCGTTTGAACCGATGCTCTGAACGGTTGCCGCGATCTGCACCTTTGTAAGATTATAACAGCTTACAAAGCTGAAATCACCTACATGGGTAATACCGTGACCGATAAGAATTGTTTTTATATTTGAATTATAGTTATACCAGGGCATATCATAGCTGAAAAACGAGTAATTTGTCATTGCGCCGTTTCCCATAATAACAAAGTTACCGGCATCATCTATAGACCAGGTGAGACTTCCCATAACACCGGACACAGCCTCGACGCGTTCGGGAACTGTATTTTCACTCTCCTTCTCTGCCGAGACCGATAGTGCAAGAATCGATACCAGAATTACAAGAAACGCAACAAACGCTATCCTTTTTAACGCTTTCATAATTGCCTCCTTAAAAATTAATATACTAATAACATTATATTAACATATATTAACAAAAAAATCAAGGGGCTCGTTAAAGCCCCTTGAAAAAACTTATATCAGAACGTATAGGTTTGTAACACGGTATATCCGTTATTATAAACCACCGCAACGGTATATGTTCCTGACTCTGCAAAATCAAGAGTATATTCCGAAAGTCCTTTAAGCACAGTCTTACCGCTGTATGCAATATTGCCGTCAGCCGCCTTGATGGCGCTTACTGTATCAAAGCTGCCCTTTGCAACGCGGATAACCTTTATGCCGTCAAGATTTCCGACGGTAAGGCTGTCAGCTTTCAACTCAAAGGTAGGCTCATTGACCTTAAGAGTGATATGGAGTATCTCAACTTCTCCGTTATCGTAACGTATGCATATACTGTATGCACCTACAGAAGGTAAAGTATATGAGTAAGCATTCTTATTACCCATCTTATTTTCGGTAATACGAACTATTTTATTTCTGTTGATATCTCCGTATGCAGCATATTCGCCTGCCGCGATAAAGTAATCCTTAACTCCGGAAAGATTTCCTACCGTAACGGTGAGACCGTCAGAGATAACGTATGCCCTTGTTGCAGGGATATCCGCTGTTTCCACTGCGTTACAAATACTGCAGACTCTTTCCTTCCTTCCGCCTTCAGACATAGTAGGCTCTTCAACCATTTTCCAATCTCCGAAGCTGTGGGAAGCCTTGGGTATGACCTCTAAATAATAGTCTCCGCAAATACAACGGTTAAGTGCTTTACCGCTTACAGTACAGGTAGGCTCGAGTATAACGCTTCTCTCATAGCTGTGCGCTTTTGTTCCTACAGCGGGAATTGTTATAAACGTTGCGCATCCGTATTCACAGTACGCGGTCTGTGTACCGTCGCTTGTACAGGTAGCATCGTTATTATATTTAAAATTAATGAAGCTGTGTTTCGAATCAAGCGCTTCTCTTGTTAAACTCTCTGCGCATCCGTAAATACAGTAAGCAGTTTCGGTACCGTTTTCGGTACAGGTGGAATCGTGGTTGAATATATAATCACCGAATTTATGTTCAACGGTATCTATATCCGTTACGTACATATCACCGCATACGCAGATATGAAGCTCTTTACCTATAAGCTTACAGGTAGGCTCACGGAGCTCTTCCGCTTTATATCTGTGTGCCGCAGAGCCTTCATCTATTATTGTTTCGGCGGTATTACATCCGTAATCACAATAGGCTGTCTTTGTACCGTCCTCTGTACAGGTATAGTTATCGTCACTTACGTATTTTGTGAATACGTGAGGTATAGTTCCTGTTTCTATTCCCAGCTCAGGGAACTGCTTTTTGCAGAGACGGCAAACAGGAGCTATAATGCCCGATTCCGTACAGGTAGCCTTTTTTATATTCTGACGGATGGTCTTGTGAGCGGTAGGATCGATAGGCTTTTCTCTGGTATAGAGAAGCTCGTCGCAAAGGTTACAGCACATAACCTCCTCGCCTACAGCTATACAGGTAGGAGCAACGGTCTCTTCCCACTGACCGGGGGCATGAGCAACTCCGATATTCTCTTCCTTCATTTCGCGTCCGCACTCGGTACACTTGATAACGTTTATACCCTCTGTGGTACAGTTAGGCTCGACCTTGACCTCCCATTCGCCGGGAATGCAGGGGTGATCGGTCACATAAAGATAAATACCGCAGTTTCTTGCCTGTGAGGGGCTTCCCTCGGGACCTGTGTAGGATGTGCCGGGGATAATATTGCAGGGAGTGGAGTTACGGGTAAGGGTTACTATGGCTCCTTGCTCATCTCCGCCGGGGATCATAGCATCGTAAACCTCATTGGTACCGAATATATGTCTGTCGGTGTAAATGAGCTTAGCGTTATGGGTAACGCCTATCTTATACATATCCTCGAGTACAAGCTCTGTTCCTGTCTGTGCCTTAACGTCATCAATTATAACAGACCACGGTATCTTTGCTTCAAGAGTCCAGGTGGTATCGGTGTATGACGATGCTATTTCAATACCCTCTACCTCTGTTTTTGAGTTGGTACCGCAGTAGTAACGGGCAACCTTGGCAGAGCCGTCATCCATTATGGTAAATATATAGAATGGAGCAGGACTGTTGTTGTTTGTGATACTGTAATCAAGGATCCTGCCCAGGATCGCTCTTGCAGGGTCTAACTGAAGCGCAATGGTATCACCGTCAAAGCCGAGGTCATCCTCTGTATTGATATATGAAAATACCCGGGAGTCGTCGTAGGTCTTAACAGCCATTATAAGATCTGTTTCGGTGTATGCGAAGCGCAGCTCGTGACTTGTAATAACGTAGCTTCGGTAGCTCCAAGAGGGCGAAGAGTTCGTTGTATCAACTATAGTTGCATCCACTCCCGCCCAATACTCATTATCGGTATCTATCGTACCGTCAATTATAATATCATCGGGGGATGCAGGGCTCATAAGCGGAATTTCTCCCACCTCGCCTTCAAAAACTGCGTATGATACAAGCACCGTAGCGGACATTAATATCATAACCGCAAGCAACGTAATAAAAAGTTTCGTTTTTTTCATGAGTCTATCCTCCTTAAATATGTTATTACAACTATATTTTAACACATTTTTGGAATTTGTCAATAATTTATAGTATATTTTGTAATATTTTTTATACATTTAATACAAAAAGTCTCGCCGGGCGCACCGAATTCCGCTCCACCCCTTAGTCCAAACAACTCACACGAAATGGAACGACCCCCTATAAATTAAAAAAGCGGGCGCCGGCCCGCACCGATGATCGGGCTTGAACCTTACATAAGCTTCTTTCTTCAGTACCCGAAGTGAAGCAATTTCCTATAAATTAAATAATCGGGCGCCGGCCCGCACCGATGATCGGGCTTGAACCTTATATAAGCTTCTTTCTTCAGTACCCGAAGTGAAGCAATTCCCTATAAATTAAAAAAAGAGATAATACCGTAAGATATTATCTCTTTAACAAAAAGTCGATTATTTCGTTTTTATTTTCGAGGCAGGCGCTCAAAGTCTTTGAGTGACTGAAGTCCTGTAAAACATCACATTTTGAATTGCCTGAGCCTATATACCCGCAAAGAATCTCATGTACGGTATATTCAACCTCGGCATCAAGACTTCCGACTATCGTCCAAAGCCTTGAGCTGCTGTTTTTGAAGCTTTTTGAAACGGCATCGAGCCTATCATACATAAAGTCCTGCGCCGCCTTTATCTCCGCCTCGCTTTGAGCAAGATATTTCAGCTTGTTTATATTGGACTCATAAAGATACTTCATATAATTCTTTTCGTACCCGTTAGAGTTAGCATTTAAAACACGCAGCTCGGGATACAAGGTATCGCTTAACTGTATGCGCTGACCGCCGGTAAAAGGTCTTATATTATTGGTCACACCGTCAAGACCGCCTGCAACAGATATTACGTTTTTAAACAAACCGGGATACTCTGCCGCTAATTCAACAGCGCCCGTACCGCCGAGGCTGTAACCGATAACGCTGACGTTTTCGGTATCTATGCCGTACTCTCTTTCGCAATATCCTACAAGCTCTGCTATATCCTTTCCTCTTGACGCCCAGCCCAAAGATGACGAAGAGGTCTGGGGCATTACTATATATGCGGGGATCTCACCGAATTCTCCGTTATAAAAGAATTTTGGGAAATCATCCTTTTCATATGTTACAAGATTAGTAAGGTTTTCCTCATCCGAAAGCTCGGACTTATATTTAACGTGGGCGCTGTGCAATACCAGAATAAGGGGCATTCCCTCTTTTGCATCATAGGGTGTATATAACCAATAAGGCATATGAACGTTTTTTCCGTTGCTGTCGGTAAAGCTGTAGTTCTGCGTATATATTGCGGGAATCTTTATAACGTATATATTCTGACTCTGGTCGTGATACTGTACGCAGAAGGTATATGTGCCGGGATCAAGAGTAATACTTACCTCTGAATCGGTAACCGAATCGGATTTCAAATATTTTGAACCATTTGCGTTCTTTATTTCGTATGCAGAGGAATACTCGCCTTTGGCATAACGCAGAACGTTAAGCCCTTCAAGATCACCGAAGGTTACCGTATTGTCCTCAAGTGAATAGCTTGATACCTTTTTCTCGATATTATGCCAAAAGAACTCATAATATCCGTTTTCATACTGAACAACTACGGTTATTTTTCCTTCCTTACGGTACTGTATAGTATATTCATCAACGTTTTTGAGCACTCCCTTTGAGGTAAAGCCTCTTTGTGAATCGGATTTTTTTATAGCAGATATCGCGGAATATTCGCCGTAGGCGGTACGAATGACCTTGACACCCTCAAGATTACCCACGGTAAGCTGAAGTCCGTCAGGAGAAAAGGTAGGATTTATACAGTCGATATTTATATGATCATACCATTCGCTGCCGTCCGAAAATCTCATATATACCGTATAATCCCCCTCGTCCTTTAAGGTATAAGAATAGGATTTCAGATAAGCAAGCTTATTTTTCGTAATAGATACAACGTAACCGTTTGCTTTGATCTCGGGATAGGAGGTATGATGTCCCTTGGCTATAAAAAGATCCCTTATTCCGTAGAAATTTCTTGCGGTAACCGTAACACCGTTCACCGACACCTCGGGGGTCATAACCGTTACGTCAACGGGAGAATATACGTATTGTTTACCGCTTTTGGTCTTAAGCCAGAAGCTGTATATACCTCCGTTGGGCATTTCATACTCAAAAACACCGTCAACTGTATTTGCTTCGATAACTGTATTACTAAGACTGACACAGCCCTGAGCGTTTTTTATATCGGAGGATGTTGTATATTCGCCCAATACAAATCTTATATTTGATACAGTATCCGCATCGGTAATATATACGGTATAGTTTTCAACCGTTATCTTAGGCTTTACAAATTCTTGCCCTTCATCAGAGGCAGAAACACTAAAAATGAAAAGCAATGTCAGGATGACAGTAATAACCGAAAACAATAATGCTCTGTTTAATTTAATCATATTATTCTCCTGCTGCAGTTTATATATAATGATTATAACATATTTATTTGAACATTTCAAGACGATAATGTTTATTGACATCGAAGGCATAAAGTGCTAAAATAAAATCAAGAAACCATTTAAAGGAAGTATGACCATGGAAAAAATTATGAATGCCGAAAATCTCCGCCGTTTTGCATACGTTAACGATGAAATAGTTAAGAAGCCTATAAAGGGTATCGTGATCTTCTTTGTGGGTCTGGGCGGATGCAGTATGTATGATAAAAGCAACGAAATGGGCGAATTTTATGCCGATAAGGGTATCCTGTTCGTTATTCCCTATCATAACCCCTGGGCGTGGATGAACAAGCAGACCGTCGATTTTACCGACGAGATACTTGACGTACTCTTTGAAAAGCATGATCTTTCCGAAGGCACACCTATAGTTTCTTCCGGAGGCAGTATGGGAGGACTTTCCGCTCTTGTTTATACAGCCTATGCAAAGCGTACTCCTTCAAGCTGTGTAGCAAACTGTCCCGTTTGCGATCTTCCCTATCATTATACCGAACGTCCGGATCTCCCCCGCACTCTTTATACGGCATTTGCATCTTATGAAGGTAATTTTGAGGATGCGCTTAGATCCGCTTCTCCCTATCATCTTGTTGATAAGCTCCCAAAAGAGACCGAATATACCATTTTCCATTGCGAAAAGGACGAAGCGGTCAATATAGATAAGCACAGCAACCGCCTTACGGCAAAAATGAAGGAAGCAGGCTTTAATATTACATATTATACCGTTCCCGACAGAGGACATTGTGATCTCGGAGAGATATATGATCCGATGTATGATGAAAAGACGGTTGAAGGAGCAACAAGATCTTAAGCTACGGTAAAAAACGTTTATTCAAATGCCAAAGCCAAAACAGTTTTATATACAACAAAAAGTTAAGCACTTCGTTATATTGCTAACGAAGTGCTTATTCTTTTGAAAAATGTTATATTATATTATCATAGCTCATAAATATCTTTGCCGCCTGGGCTCTTGTTACAGCCGTCTTGGGAGCAAGAAGATTTGCGCTCTCACTTGTAGAGCCGAGAAGTCCTTCATTTATTGCCCACGCACAGGCATCCACAGCCCATTCGCTGATATCCTTTGCATCGTCACAGTAGCGAAGATCTGCCTTTTCCGACACATCTATTCCCTGCTTTT
>SVQZ01000061.1 GCA_015065105.1 Oscillospiraceae bacterium
GCACGGCAACGGAAAATTCCCTGCCGTGATCTTTTTTTCAATTACTATCTTGTTTTCGTATTTTCTTGCGTATCTGAGTGCCTCCAAAAGCTCTTCCTTAGTGTCAACGATAGAAACGCCTACACTTGAGCCGCAGCTTGCAGGCTTAACAACACAGGGAAAGCCAACGGTCTTTTCGATACGCTCAATGCTGTCGTTATCAATATCAAATATGATCCATTCTGCATTGGGAATGTTATCAAGGGTCATAAGCTTTTTGGAAAGACTCTTATCCATTGCCAAAAGGCTTCCCGCATAACCCGAGCCTGTATAATTGGTAATACCGTAATTATCAAGGGTCGCCTGTAACGAGCCGTTTTCACCCATTGCGCCGTGAAGAGCGAGAAAAACAACGTCGGCATAAGCGCATACCTCAAGCACGTTTTCGCCTATAAGAGCTTCTCTGCCCCCGTTTGCCGCCTTAACAGCCTCAAGATCGGGCTCTGTATTCTCTATCTTATATGAAAATTCCGCTTTATCCGTAAAAAGCGAAGAGATATCGGACGCATCATTTACACCCTTATAAACATCGCAAAGCAAAACCTTATGACCGTTTTCGGTAAGTGCATTCGCTATAAGGCTTCCCGATACAAGGGAAACGTCTCTTTCAGGGCTCAGTCCCCCTGCCAAAACTACAATATTCATCCTAAAAACCTCTCATTTTTCTATTACCGCAACTCTTGCGTTACCGCCGTAATCGCGGTAAACAGAGCATTGGCAAAGCTCCTCTATTGCCTCCTTCTGGTCATAGCCTATCTCGAGGAGCATACTCCCTCCCTTCTTTACAAGAGGAAGATATTCATTTATAAGCAGACGGTAAAAATCCATTCCGTCCTCACCGCCGTCAAGGGCGATCCGGGGCTCATGCTTTACCGTTACAAGTGTTTCTATAACGTCGGTAGGTATATAAGGAGGATTCGATAAAATCATATCGAATTCCTTTTTTGCAAAGAACGCGGAGTTATTGATATCAGTGCATTCAAATTCGCATCTGTCATATACTCCTATACGCCTGGCATTTATCTTTGTCATTTCAAGAGCTTTTTCGGAAATATCCGCAAAAAGACATCTTGTGTTTTCGGTATGCTTTAAAAGGGTGAGTCCGATGCAGCCGCTTCCGCAGCACAGATCGGCAAAATAACTTCCCCTTTTTAATCTTTTCAAGCCGTGCTCTACGAGATGCTCGGTGTCGGCACGGGGTATCAGGCAGGCGTCATTTAATAAAAATGTCTCGTCCCAGAAATACCATTCACCTATAACGTAGGCAAGGGGCTCTCCGCTCTCCACACGCGCCTTTGCCGTCTCAAGCTCATCCCCCGAAAAATGCTCCTTGAGAAACTCAAGCTCCCTGTTCGTCATCTTTATTATCTTCGGGGATCTCTTCTTCTTTATTTTCCGATTCCTCCAAAGCCTTCTTCAGATTCTCCTCGGTAGGAGGAACGAAATCGGGAAAATCGCCGGGAAGGGCTGTTTTAAGAGCTATAATAGCAACCTCGATCTGGTCATCGTCAGGCTCACGGGTGGTGATACGCTGCATTAAAAGCCCGGGCGCGGAAAGGATACGTGTAACTATATTGTCATGCTTGCCTGCAAACATGATAAATTCAAAGCCAAGACCTATAACCAAGGGCATAAGGGGAAGCTTTATCGCAAAACGAAGCCAGGGATTATCCCAGGGTATAAAGGGCAGAGAGAAAATTGCGATACTTATAAGAAGTATTACGAACAAAAAGCTTGTTCCGCAACGAGGGTGGAATCTCTTGAACTTTTTAACGTTTTCAACGGTAAGCTCTGCACCCGATTCATAGCAGAATATCGACTTATGCTCTGCACCGTGGTATTGGAAGGTACGTCTGATATCCTTCATAAGAGAAACGAGAGAAAGATAGGCAATGAAAATAACTATCTTGATAACACCCTCTATAACGCTCTTCCACGTACCCAGACCTGCTGTTTGACCCTTATCAAGCAGAGAAGCAACAGATCTCCATTCTTCGGTGAACAAGCTCCAGGTTTCACCGAAGGAGCTCTTCTTTGCAAAGAAATCGCCCCAGAAGCCGAAAAGTCCGTCTCCGCCCACAGCCATTACCTCAATAGCCTTGGTAATGATGATGGGAAGGAAGAAGAACAAGCCCATAGCCAGAGCAACACCCAAAACGAGAGCAATGCTCATAACCACGTCCATAAGGTTTTTTCCGAAGGTCTTGTCAAGCCACTTTTCAAATTTCGAGGGCTCTTCGCTTTCGTCAAGACCGTAAACCTCTGCTGAAATATTAAGTACCCTGTAGCTTAAAATAAAGGATTCAACCATTCCCACAACACCGCGGACAATGGGAATGTTAAGTATCTTATGCTTTTTTCGGATAGAGGTGGTCTGTTCCTTGGTAACTACCACACTGCCGTCCTCTTTGCGGACAGCAACGCCCATAAGCCCCTCTTTTCCTTTCATCATAACACCCTCAAGCACCGCTTCTCCGCCGACGGTACCGAGTCTGCAATTCTTTTCTTTTATCTTTTTATCTTTTGCCATTGTATTACCTCTTTAAAAACTATTATAATATTATAAGATTATATCACAATAAATAAAAAAAGTATATAGTTTTTGATAAAAATAAAACAATTATTTTTATTTTTTATTATAATGGGTTAAAATAATATGAATATATTGGAATTTTACTTGATTTTTCAACTTTAATGTATTATCATATCTAATAACAGAAATGTAAATCTATCAATACGAGGAGATATAAAAATGAGTCAGAAATTCAGAAGAATCGGCGTTCTTACCTCCGGCGGTGACGCTCCCGGTATGAACGCGGCAGTAAGAGCCGTAACAAGAGCCGCTATCCAGAAGGGGGTTGAGGTCGTTGCAATCTACGAGGGCTATAAGGGTCTTATCACCGAGAACCTTAAGGTTATCGGCAACCGCGACGTTTCCAACATCATCAACGTTGGCGGCACCTCCCTCTATTCCGACAGATGTCTTGAGTTCAAGACCGAAGAGGGTATGCAGAAGGCAATTGAAACCTGTAAGAAATACGAGATCGACGGTATCGTAGCTATCGGCGGCGACGGAACCTTCCGCGGTGCAACAGACCTTTCCTGGAGAGGCATTCCCACCATCGGTATTCCCGCAACAATAGATAACGATATCACATCCACCGACTATGCACTCGGCTTTGATACCGCAATGAACACAGTTCTCGGTCTCGGCGATAAGCTCCGCGACACCTGTGAATCTCACGCAAGATGTAACGTGATCGAGGTTATGGGCCGTAACGCAGGCTACATCGCACTCCAGACAGGTATCGCTCTCGGCGCATCCGCTATCGTTCTCCGCGAATGTGATTTCGACGAGGCTGCAGCTCTTGAAAAGATCAAGGCATCCAAGGCTGAAGGTAAGCGTAACTTCATCGTTATCGTAGCTGAAGGTGTTCCGGATTATGCAGAAGGCTTCGCAAAGAAGATCCAGGCTGAAACAGGTATTGAAACCAAGTTCTGCCGTCCCGCACATATCGTTCGCGGCGGCTCCCCCACTCTCCGTGACAGACTTATCGCTTCCCAGTATGCCGAAAAGGCAGTTGACCTCCTTCTCGACGGCAAGAGCGACGTTGTTGTTTGCATGAGAAACGGCAAGATCGTTGAAACCGATATTTCTTATGCTCTTATCCTTGACAGAATGTATAAGGGCGCCTTAAAGGAAGGTGACCTTGATAAGTTTACACCCGAGCAGGTAGAATCCATGAAGGCATTCTGCGCTATGCGTGACGAAGAATTCAAGGAAATGTACGCTCTCTCCGAGCTTATTTCACACTAATAAAATGCGCCTCCTGCCACTGCGGATTTCACACATCTGTGCGGCACAAGCTATTCACTCGAAGTAAAACAAAATCATATACATTAAGCAAAACCACCGGCTTGACCGGTGGTTCAGACTGTCGAAAAAGTCGGTCGGACGTGTGACAAATCATTTTTTTAAAAGTTTAATGCCCCCAATAAATTAATTGGTAATTAAGCTTCACGATTCCAAATATAGTTGAATAACTATTCAATAGCGGTGTAAACGTCGAGTTCACACCGCTATTTCACACTTTTCCG
>SVQZ01000031.1 GCA_015065105.1 Oscillospiraceae bacterium
TTTCACACTTTTCCGTGAAAAGGGGCTCTACCGTACATAGTACGCCTACGTCCCCTTTTCACGAAAACCTACGCTTCCTTTTTCGAAGCCTGACAGCTTGTCGATAAGTTTATCGACAAGCTGAAAGGACACCTTTCGGTGTCCTTTAATTTTATTTTGCCGTTACTACATAGTAGTTATAACTTTCGTCAAGATACTGAACACAGAAGGTATATGTTCCGGGTTCAAGCGTAAGTGTGATAAAACCGTCAACTACTGCATTTGCTTTAATAGCCTTACTGTCTGCCGCAAGCTTTATCTGCTGAGATGTAGTATATGTACCCTTTGCATATCTGATAAGGTTAAGACCGTCAAGCTGGCCGAAGGTTACTGTGTTACCGTTCTGTACAAAGGAAGGAACCTTCTGCTGTACCTCGTAGGTATATATTACTTCATAGCCGTGGTTATAAACTACTGCTACGGTAACAGTTCCGTTTTCACGGTACTGAATAGTGTAGTCACTGCCGATAGTCTTACCCGAGAAGGATCTCTGACCCTCTGCGCGCTTGATCTCACCGGGGGTCTTATAGGTACCGTATGCAGTACGGATAACCTTAACGTCCTCGAGATTTGAAAGATTGAACTGTAAGCCGTTGCCGTTAAATTCGGGCTCTTTTACTACACAGTTGGTCTTAAGAATGGTTGCGGGTCTGCTGCTGTCTTCATATCTTATATAGATAGTATATAAACCGGGATTAGGTACTATATAGGTATAATCATGAGCACCGTTGATCTTATTGGCTGTTACAAGAACGAGGTAGTTAGCCTTGATATCAGAATAGTTATCGTAATCGCCGGGACAGATAAAGTAATCCTTTACACCGTAGAGATTCTTAACGGTAACAGATACACCGTAGCTTTCAACCTTCTGGTCCATTACTGAAATATCTGCTGTCTTGATATACTCGGTACCGTCCTTGGTCTTGATCCAGAGGCTGTATAAGCCGCCGTCCGCCATAGTGATGGTGCAGATATTATTTACTGTAAAGGATGCTATCTTGGAAGCGTTAAGAGTTACGCAATCTGCTGCGTTCTTGATAGCGGATGATGTGGAATACTCGCCCTTTGCATATCTGATATAACTGATATCGGATGCACAGGATACCATTACGTCATAGCTGCCGTTTGTGGTTACGTTGGGAACGGTATCTGTATTTTCAAGCATGGGAAGTTCGTTTGTTTCGTATACACCGCATACAGAGCAGTCTCTGCGCTCTTCGCCCTTTGTTGCAACGGTAGGCTCAACAGAGGTGTACCATGCACCGAAGCTGTGGCCGAGCGCTGCAGATTCGTTACCCTTATAGGAATGTCCGCATACTGTACAGGTAAATACGGTATATCCCTTATCGGTACAGGTAGGCTTGGTAACTGCAGAGTCATAATTATGACCGAGTGCAGGCACGCTGTCTGACGTATAGGAATCACCGCAAGCCACACAGGTATATGTGGTATAACCGTTAGCTGTACAATTGGGGTTTGTTACAACTGCATTATAATTATGTCCTGTTGCAGGAATACTTTCGGTATAACTTGAACCGCAGGAGCAAGTGTAGGTAATCACACCGTTAGCGGTACAGGTAGCTTCCTTGGTGATAGAGGGTGTATATACATGCTCATGAACCGAGCTCTTTGTCCACTGTGCCATAAAGGTAAGATCCTCGGTATATTCATAACGGAGTTCTCCGTTAAGTGTCAATGAATATACTTCATTATACCAACCTGTAAAATCATAACCGTCCTTTACGGGAGTGGGGATAGTAAATACGTCTTTAATATAATCACCGGTATTAATGGGATAAGTAATTTCAGCATCCATTATACCGCCGTTTGTATCAAGGATCACAGCCCAAAGCTTGGATCCGTCGGAAGGAACACAAAGATTAAGTGATACCCATCCGGTTACTCCGTCATACGTTGTCTTACCCCATTTGCCTGAGTATTCGGTTACTGTAATAACCGCATTTCTGGGAAGAGAGCCTATACTTGTATATTCACTTCCGGGGCCCTCACGCATTGTGAGCCAAGCGGTATTTACGGTGTAGGTAATATTCTTTGTCCAAACTGCAACGAAGGTAACGCTCTCGTTAACTGCGTAGTATTCGCTGTCCGCAAGGCTTAAGGTATAATCATACTCTGCACAGTACCAGCCCTCTAAGGTATAACCCTCACGGGTGGCTGCGGGGAGCTCTGTAAAGATATCCTTATAATAATCACCGTTATTGATACCGTAAACAGCTTCGCCTATAAGTGTACCTCCGTTGGCGTCGAATGTTATTGTATAATCCTTGCCTGTGTTATTAACAAGGTCGCAGTAGTTTAAGCTTACCCATCCTGCGTAGCTTCCATAGGTTGCATAGCCCCAGTTGTTGTATATCTGAGTAACGTTAAGCTCAGCACCCTTGGGAAGAGAGGTTATCTGTGTATAGGAGCTTCCGGGACCCTCTCGCATAGCAAGCCATGCGGTATTAGTTACGTATTTTGCACTTACGGTTTCACTTGTACCGCCGCCGGCAAGGAAGAATTCGGCTTCCTTGTTTCTTCTCGCAACAAGACCTTCAAGAACCTGACCGCCTGCAGATACCTTTTCGCCGAAGGCAGCCTTGATCTGATCGTCGGTATAATTATTGATACCGTTTATAAGGTAGGTTCTCAGAGTGAAATCTGTACCCCAAATATTGCCGAGATTATATGTGAAGCTTACGAGAGCATCATACTGATTCTGATTAAGTGTAATATTGTATTCTACGAGAAATTCATTGAGATATAATTCGTATTTTACTATTGCGGAACGAAGAAGCGTTTCTGCCTGTGCTTCTGTAATACCGTTGGGGTATTCGTTCTCTGCACATCCTGTTCCGTAGCCTATAGACCACTGGGAAACATCCCAATATGCATACTGACTAAAGCCCTCGAGGCCCTTGATGAGCTCTATACCGTCATTACTGATGGCATACTTTATATCATCCTGTGCAAGAAGATAGTTCAGACTGCACCAGCCCGACTTTCCGTTAAACGTAGTATATGCCCAATTACCCGAGATCTGGGTTACAACGATAGCATCCCCGTTTTTAAGAACCGCAACTATAGTACCGCTTGAGGAAGGAGTGCTTCTCATATTAAGAGAAGTGGCGGTAACTATATATGTACCGTAATTGGTATT
Source organism: Oscillospiraceae bacterium (assembly GCA_015065105.1). Classification (GTDB taxonomy): domain Bacteria; phylum Bacillota; class Clostridia; order Oscillospirales; family CAG-272; genus RGIG7300. The sequence goes on from SVQZ01000031.1 coordinate 3,200, forward strand.
GGTGGATCCGGAAGAAGTATATGCAGGAAGACCGTAGCCGAAGATATAATCATCGGTCAAGGAATAAGAATAATTCTGACAGATATTGCTCTTATTTCCTTCAACGGTATAAACCTTTGAGGAGTCAACACCCGTTACGATCGCAACGTGAGTTGAATCATTGAGATTGTTAGGATTATTACCGAAATAGATAAGGTCTCCGCGCTTAGGAGTATATGTACCGCCAAAGGCCTTGGAATACTGCCAGCGTCCGTTATTCTTGAACCAGTTCATACCAACGTCGCAGCTTGCGTGCTTGGGTATGATGGAGGTGGAAATACCCGCCTGATTTGCACACCATGAAACGAACATCGCACACCATGCACCGGGATTTATACCGTACCATTTGCCGTACTTGGTATAGTTTCCGCTGCCTGCAGTGGTTCCGCCGAGCTGTGAAGAAGAGTTTCCTTCCTTATAGCCAAGCTGTGTTGTGGCAACAGCAATGATATCCTCTATCTGGTTGCCGGTATTCGTATGTGTGTTTTCGTATGCCGCAAAGCTGTTAAAGGGCAATGCTGTTAAAAGCATCACCGCGCATATAACCGCGGCAAGAATTCTTTTGGAATTTTTCATAAAATATTCCCTTTCGTTATTTAGTTGTTAATATAATATCATATTTGTATAGATTTTTCAATAAATAACGTCTTCTTTTTCACTTTTATACAAAACCGTATAAGTTAGTTTGTATAAATTAACAAGGGCGGTCATTACAACAGCCCTTTTATATATTCATCTATCTTCTTTGCCGCTTTTTTACCCGCGCCCATTGCTTCTATCACGGTCGCGGCACCTGTCACCGCATCTCCTCCCGCAAATACACCCTTGCGCGTAGTAGTTACACCATCCTCGGTTATCAACCGTCCTCTTTTATCACTCTCAAGACCGGGGGTCGTTGATTTTAAAAGAGGGTTGGGCGAGGTGCCTACCGCAATAATAACAGTATCCGCCTTTATACCAAACTCACTTCCGGAAATGGGGGATACACTTCTCCTGCCATTTTCATCAGCATCCCCCAACGACATTTTAATGCAAGTGATAGAGTCTGCATTTCCATTCTCGTCAATATTGATCTTAATGGGATTTGTAAGAAGCTCAAATACAATGCCCTCTTCCTTTGCATGCATTATCTCTTCCCTTCTTGCAGGCATTTCCTCCTCGCTTCGGCGGTAGATTATCTTAACCTTGCCCCCCACTCTTTTAGCGCATCTTGCCGCATCCATCGCAACATTTCCGCCGCCGATAACACAAACGTTTTCGCTTTTCTTTATAGGAGTATCGTAATCCTCGCGGTATGCCTTCATAAGATTAATACGTGTAAGGTATTCGTTCGCAGAAAACACACCGTTTGCGCTTTCTCCCTCGATTCCCATAAAGTTCGGAAGCCCCGCACCGCTCCCTATATATACTGCGCCAAAGCCTGCATCAAAAAGCTCATCCACAGATTCGGTCTTCCCTATTACGGCATTGGTCTCTATTATGACTCCCGCTTTTTTGATGTTTTCAATTTCGTTTCTTACTATTTCCTTCGGCAATCTGAATTCGGGAATACCGTATTCAAGTACACCTCCGGGAAGATGAAGAGCTTCGAATATATGCACCTTATAGCCCATAGCACAAAGATCTCTTGCACAGGAAAGAGAGGAGGGCCCCGATCCTATCACGGCTATTTTTATACCGTTATCCTTTTCGGGTATCACCTCTTCCTTTTTGCCGTGATCCGCAGCAAAGCGTTCAAGCCTTCCTATTGCAACACTTTCACCCTTTCTTCCACGTACACATCTCGCCTCACATTGCTTTTCCTGTGGGCACACGCGTCCGCAAACCGCAGGCAGAGCATTGGTTTCTTTAATAATCTCAAGAGCCTTATCCGTATTTCCTTTTTCTATCTCACCTATAAAATCGGGGATCTGTACGTTTACGGGGCATCCGGAAATACAGGGGGCGTTTTTACAATGGAGACATCGTGCCGCCTCGTTCTTTGCCTCATCCTCGGTATAGCCGAGAGCTACCTCATCCCAGTTATTGCAACGGACTTTGCCGTCCTGTATCTTCATTTTTGTTTTTTCGCTCTGCATATTAGGCATTATCTTCAACCTCCTTTAAAAGATTGCAGTTTTTACATTCCTCATGACGGTACATTCTGTTACGGAGCAAAAGATTATCGAAGTCCACCTCATGCCCGTCAAAATCAGGGCCGTCAACGCAGGCAAATTTTGTTTCTTTGTTAACACTTATACGGCACCCGCCGCACATTCCCGTTCCGTCTATCATGATAGGATTCATGGAAACAATAGTTTTAATATTATGTTTGCGTGTTATATCAGAAACAGCCTTCATCATGGCAACAGGCCCTATAGCTATAACAAGATCGAATTTTTGGTTGTTTGCGATAAGCATTTCGAGACCTTCGGTTACAAAGCCTTTTTTGCCGCAGCTCCCGTCATCGGTGTAAACATAAAGCTCTCCGCAACCCATCATTTCCTTTTCAAGTATAACGCTTTCCTTGTTACGAAATCCCGCAATAATATATACCGTTGCCCCGTTTTCAAAAAGATACTTTGCCTGAGGGTAAGCAATGGCACATCCCAAACCCCCTCCTATAACGCATACCTTTTTATACGAATCAAGCTCGCTTGCCCTGCCCAAGGGACCGACAAAATCTGTGATATATTCATCTTTTTTTAACTGCGCTATTTTTTTGGTGGAATTACCGACTGCCTGAAATATCACCGTAACGCTTCCCTTTTCCCTATCATAGCCTGCTATCGTCAGGGGTATTCTCTCCCCCTCCTTACCGTTTTTTATAATAACGAACTGACCCGGCATAGCCTTTTTTGCTATCTTCGGCGCTTCTATTTCCATTAATACGGTGGAGAAATTTAATTCTTCCCTTCGTAATATTCTGAACATATAAATACCTCTTTATAGTTGATATTACTATTTTATCTATATTTTCAAAAAATATAGCATAACTCCACACTTTTTTAGATTATTTTAATAAAATGATGTTTTGCAAATAAAAAATCAAAAAAACTCTTGACATTTATATTCCGTTGTGCTATAATCCCATATGTTGCATCTGGGTGTGGCGCAGCTGGTAGCGCGCTACCTTGGGGTGGTAGAGGCCGCTGGTTCAAGTCCAGTCACTCAGACCAAATAAAGCCGTTGGGCATCAGCCCAACGGCTTTATTTATTTTGATTGGTTAGGTTTAAACCGACGGACGATACCACCCCAAGTGGGGTGGTGAGCGAGTAAAAAAGCCACAGTGTGGCTTCTTTACGAAGCGATACCCGACAAAGCAAGAAGAAATGGAGAAAAGCTATGCTTTGCGAACATTTCGACTATGCGACTCGGGAGGGAGAGGCCGCAAAAACGGGCATCAGCCCAACGGCTTTATTTATTTTGATTGGTTAGGTTTAAACCAACGGACGATACCACCCCAAGTGGGGTGGTGAGCGAGTAAAAAAGCCACAGTGTGGCTTCTTTACGAAGCGATACCCGACAAAGCAAGAAGAAATGGAGAAAAGCTATGCTTTGCGAACATTTCGACTATGCGACTCGGGAGGGAGAGGCCGCAAAAACGGGCATCAGCCCAACGGCTTTATTTATTTTGATTGGTTAGGTTTAAACCAACGGACGATACCACCCCAAGTGGGGTGGTGAGCGAGTAAAAAAGCCACAGTGTGGCTTCTTTACGAAGCGATACCCGACAAAGCAAGAAGAAATGGAGAAAAGCTATGCTTTGCGAACATTTCGACTATGCGACTCGGGAGGGAGAGGCCGCAAAAACGGGCATTTGCCCGACGGCTTTATTTATTTTGTATGGTTAGGGTGAGCATTTAACAAAAAATCCGCCGAAGCGGATTTTTTATCTCGGAATAAAGCTGTCGAAAATAAACAGATCAAAAACATCTCTTGCATTTACAAGCTCTTTTTGCGAACGAATAGTCCAAGCAACATTAAAAGGTTTATATATCGCTCTGCATACTCTGTAGGTAAATCTGTTCTTATATTTATGATTATATGCTATAAAATCGGGACTTGATATAAAGTTCAACATTAAATTGTTGAGAAGGAACCGCATCCACCATGGTTTTTTTAGGCTTTTCTTGGTATATACGGTTGAAAGCTGTCCGCGTAAGGTTTCGGGGCTGTGCTCCTTAAACCACTTCAAGACCATGGGCTGAAACGATTCAATACAATATGATCCGTTATATTCAGAAAGAAGTTTATCGGTAAGCTCTGCCGTCTTGATAAATCTTCCCTCAGGTTTTATTTCTACCACCAAGGGAACCTTTCCCGAAACGAGAGATAACACGTCCTTAAAAAACGGTATTTTTTCACCTGTATTAAGCAGGAATAAAGAATCAAGCTCAGCATAAGTCAGCTTACTTACACTTCTTTTATCGTTGCACATTCTTTTAAGAGTTTTATCGTGAAATACCACAAGCTGATCATCCTTGGTTATCTGAACGTCAAGCTCTATGGCATAACCGTGATAAACTGCATTGGCAAAAGCAGGCATCGAGTTTTCGGGTATGTCCTTATTATTAAACAAGCCTCTGTGGGCTACATAAAAGCTTTTAAATTCCTCCATACGATCCCTTCTCGAGTTACAGGGTCTTATGGAAAGAACATACAACACCGATACAAGTATAAGCAATATAAATAAGATAACAAGAAATACCGTCATTGACCTTCTCCTTAAATAAGCTATATTCTATATTATATATCTTATTTTGAAATAATGCAATAAAGATCCGCAGATTTTCATCTGCGGATCTTATATTCACATTGCTTAGATTATGCGAGCTCTGCGAAGTACTTGATGGTTCTAACCATCTGGCTGGTGTAGGAGTTTTCGTTATCGTACCAGGAAACAACCTGTACCTGATAGAGACCTTCACCGATAGGAGCAACCATTGTCTGAGTTGCATCAAAGAGAGAACCGTACTTCATACCGATAACGTCGGAAGAAACGATCTGGTCTTCGTTGTAACCGAAGGACTCGGAAGCAGCAGCCTTCATAGCAGCGTTGATGCCTTCCTTGGTTACGTTATCACCCTTAACAACTGCAGTAAGGATGGTGGTAGAACCGGTAGGAACGGGAACACGCTGAGCAGCGCCGATGAGCTTGCCGTTGAGTTCGGGAATTACGAGGCCGATAGCCTTAGCAGCACCGGTAGAGTTAGGAACGATGTTTGCAGCACCTGCACGAGCACGGCGGAGGTCACCCTTTCTGTGAGGACCGTCAAGGATCATCTGGTCGCCTGTGTAAGCGTGGATGGTAGCCATGATACCGCTCTGAATAGCAGCGTAATCGTTAAGAGCCTTAGCCATGGGAGCGAGGCAGTTGGTGGTGCAGGAAGCAGCGGAGATGATGGTGTCATCAGCTGTAAGAGTATTTTCGTTTACAGAGTAAACGATGGTCTTGAGGTCGTTGCCTGCGGGAGCAGAAATAACAACCTTCTTAGCGCCTGCATCGATGTGAGCCTGAGACTTATCCTTGGAGCAGTAGAAACCTGTACACTCAAGAACAACGTCAACACCGATCTCACCCCAAGGAAGCTCTGCAGCGTTAGCCTTAGCGTAGATGGTGAGAGTCTTACCGTCAACGGTAAGAGTACCTGCTTCGTCGTCAGCCTCTACAGTGTGGAGACCTTCGCCGATCTTACCGCAGTAACCGCCCTGTGCGGTATCGTACTTAAGAAGATGAGCAAGCATGGAGGGCTTGGTAAGGTCATTGATAGCAACAACTTCGTAACCCTCTGCACCGAACATCTGTCTGAATGCGAGACGACCGATTCGGCCGAATCCGTTAATAGCAACTTTAACTGACATGAATTTATCCTCCGTAAAATATATAAAAATTATTTACCGCGTAATATTGTAATACATTGGAATTAATTTTACAATAGAAAAAACAAAATCTTTTTAATTTTGTTACATTTATAACATACCCCTTGCTAATTTATTTTAATTATGTTACAATATAACGGCAGTTTTTCATAGGAGGATACCGTGAATTCACTTTCTTTCAATTTCGCTGACACCTTGAACACACCGGTAATTGTGTCCGACAGTTCCGGAAAGGTAGTATATAAAAACCATTGTGCAACGCGGTGTATCAAAAGCCCGCGCCGTAATTCAACAATAAACAAGCATATAAGTAAAAAAATACCTACATTGAAAAGCCCCACGGGCATAATAGAAATACAGGGAATAATAAACAGAGACAGTATATACAGAAGAGCTTTTGTATGTAATCTTGAAAAGGACGGAGAGCACTTTAAAGTATGGATATTCTCTTCATTTATGCAAACTGTGGATATTGAAGACCTTGAATACTTTAATCTAAACAAACTCGAAAAATGTCTTATGGACGGTATATCATCTATCGAATCTATAGATTTCTGCGCCAACAGATCTTCAATCGAAAGATACGACCGTATAGCGCGTCCCTTTTTTGATGCAATGAAGTATCTTAAGCCCAAGGAAGATCCTATGGGTAAATTCAGAGTATATAACATTCTTAAAAGCATTGAAAAGAAAACAGCAGAGCTTTGCGCCGCATATTCCGCCAGAGTTGAATTCGTTATGGGTGCGGTAAATCCTTCGAATTATTATCATCTTTCATTTGAAAGCTTTACAGCAATATATACCAATGCGCTTCTGACCCTGTTAAAAATGGCCGACTATAGTCCTGTGAGAGTAGAATTTAATCAGCACGTTGAATTTTTCGATATGACTATGACAACAATAGTAAAGCCCTTAAGATCCATTCCCGAAAAGGGTACTCTTCTTTTTGAGGTTGCCGCAGGATTTCCCGATGAATATTTCAATATCTTATTCCTTGAGCAATTCGCCTTGCTCAACGAATACAAAATAAAATACACCTCGCAGAAGGTAGCAGACGGTGTACTTCTGACAGTTAATTTCAAGACCTCGCTCCGTGAAAAGTATCTTTCGGTTCAGGACACCTGCGATTTTGTTATACAATTAAACTTTGATACTATTGAAATCAATCTCAGGGAATATATGGATTCTATATTTAAAATACTATAAATGCAAAAGGAAAAGACTCGGCTTTGAGTCTTTTCCTTTTTTATAATTATAGGATTTTGCTTCATTTCGTATAAATTTCCGCATTAAGTAAAGAAGTTTGATTCGGACCCCCGGCGGTGCTTTTATATAGTTGTTTTGCTATCCGCCCTTTGCCTTATCCGTTTTATTTCTGTGTAAGTATTTTTTCTCCGTCAAACACCATCACTCCGTAGCCCATGCCGTTTTTTCCTGTTTTGGCAAGATGGTCGGCATAAGCGCGCTGAAGAGAGGTATCTCTGGGAAGAGCTGCGGGATCATAACTGCCGCGCATACCGAATATGCGCCACATATCCCTCATTTGTCCGTCCTCTTCACTGTAAACCACATCAAACTCATTCATAAAAGCAAGAATATTCGAGCTCTCGGGAAGAAAGTCCTTTTGTGCAGGATAGAAAAGGTAGGTCTCACATACAAAAACGGGATTTCCGAAATATTCATATGCCTGCTTATATGAATCGAGACGCTCCTCCTTTGACATCCTGCCGTCCTCGGGAATATGCACTCCTATAACCTCGTCGTCCTTCTTTATGTGAACTCCGTGCTTATTGTAATCACAGTGCTCCATAACGTTACGCTCAAACTGAAGTCTTCCCATACGGAAAAGCTTACCGCGAAGTGCATTGGAAAGCCACTTAAATTCCCTCATACCCCATTCACCGTAATTTTTCATACAGGTATTCGCCCATACGCGAAGATCTATAAGACTGTCAAGATATACCTTGTCACTCAAATTCATGCTCTTGAATATCTCATACATCTTATCGGTGCAAAAAAGACAGAAGGCAAGACGGAGCATCAAGGGGCGTTCCCCTATGCTCTCCGCGTATCTGTCAAGAGATTCTGTAGCAAAACCGCCGTTATAGAATCTCTCCTTATATTCCTTGAATTTTTCGTTATCTTTAACCCTGTTATAGCATTCAAGAGCAAGAACAGAGCACTCCTCCGGCATTTTTACATATTCCAGAATTTCGTTAATAGTGTACATAATTATATCATCCTTGTATTATTTCTATTGTATATCCCGATTTTTCGAGAAGGTCAGCCATACCTCCGTCACCTACAACGTGAGCGGCACCGACACAAATAAACACTTCGTTATCATTTTCAAGAGCTGTTTGGGCAAAATCTGCCATGTTGATATTTCTGTCAACGAGCATTGCTTTGTTGTATTCCTCATACATCGCAATTTCTTCCGCGCTCATATCAGAAAGATCCGATTCCTCCGAGCTTAAAATTCCCTCGACATTACCTTCGCACCATGCCTCAACAAGGGAAAGGAGCGAAGCGTGAGATTCTTCATCCCCGTACTGATCAACGATTTCTTCAAGCAAAAGGATCTGCAGCTCATCTGAAAATCCCGTAAGCATACCGTACTGAAATTCGATAGATTCAATTTCCAAAATTTCTTTTCCCGATTCGTCGGCAAAGTTAAGAAGATTCATATCAATACCGTAGTCCGAGCAAAGTCCGGATCTTTCATATGCAAAGCTTTCTATCAAAGTCTGCCAGAGAATCGGCTTATAATAATCAAAAAACGCGTTATATGATCCGTTTTCCTCTAATATTTCCACCGAGCTTTCATATAACTCCTCGGAAATATGATCGTAGATCTTTGTACCGTCATCATATAATAAGGGCTTCAGGAATTCTATCTGTGAGGAAAGATCGTTTTCCATTTCAAGAATATTGCATTCCACGGCTAAAGCATCTGCTGAATCATAGGCATCCATTACATAATCGGGGAGCGGGATCATATCCTCGCGCCCTAAATGAATCGATCCGAAAAGCCATATGATGCTGCCGTCATCATCGGTAACCTTATACAGTAAAGGAGTATAATCGGAAAATTCCTCTTTTTCCGTATTCTCCTCTTTTTGTTCTTCTTCTTTTTCTTCTTTATCGGGGAGCTTCTGCTCCTCGGTATTTTCTTTTTTATTTGAAGGCTCTGCACTTTTATTCAGAGTACAGGAAATCAAAGAAATGCAAAGCAATACGGCGAGAATAAAGGAAAATATCTTTTTCATTTTGCAACCTCCTTATTTTTTCGCTTATATTCTAACACATATGTATAAAAAATACAATAGAACAAAAAATATTTAGGGTGGTGAATTTTATGAACAAAAAGGAATATAAAAAATACAGCGAAGAAAGGGCAAAAAAGTCGCCCCTGTTTTCAAACTGTATAAAGGCCTTTCTTTGCGGCGGAGCAATATGCACCTTGGGTCAGCTTTTAAAGAATGCTTACGAAGCTCTTGGCATATCCGAGGAAAGTGTAAAAATGCTCGTTCCCGTTACCTTGATTTTTGCCGCGGTTCTTTTGAGCGGCCTTGGTATATTTGACAAAATAGCAAAGCATACGGGAGCAGGGACCTTAGTACCCATAACAGGCTTCGCGAATGCCGTTGTTTCCCCTGCTCTTGATACCAAAAACGAGGGCTGGGTATTAGGAGTAGGTGCAAAGATATTTACGATATCCGGACCTGTTATTCTTTATGGTATGCTTTCGGGTGCGATATACGGAATTATTTATTGGATAGTAAAGGTCATATAAAAGAGGAAAAATGAGAAAAGATATTATAAAATTTAAAAACCCGCCGAGCATCATCTCGCGGGCAAGCGTTGTGGGAAACAAGGAGCACCAAGGACCCTTCGGCGGCAAATACGATATGTACGACGAAACAGACAGATTCGGTATGCCAACCTGGGAGCAAAGTGAAGGAGAAATGCAAAGGCAGGCTTTAAATCTTGCAATGAAAAAGGCGCAATTAAAGGCTGAGGATATCGACGCAATATTCGCAGGAGATCTTATCAACCAGTGTACCTCATCGTCCTACGGGCTTCTGGATTTTGATATCCCCTATTTCGGGCTATACGGTGCCTGCTCTACCTGCGCCCAAGCGCTTTTGCTTTCGTCCATGACAGTAAGCTCGGGAAGCTTTGAAAACTGCGCGGCTGTAACATCCTCACATAACTGCTCGGCTGAAAGACAGTTTCGTTTCCCCCTTGAATACGGAAGCCAACGTCCTCCCACGGCTCAATGGACCGCCACTGCCTCCGGCGCTTTTATAGTAAGTTCAAAGGGAAAAGGTCCTTATATCGTTGAGGCAATGGGCGGAATATCCACCGACATGGGTATAAATGATGCTAACAATATGGGGGCGGCTATGGCTCCTGCCGCCATATCCACACTTTCAAGATATTTTACCGTTACCGGCACAAAGCCTGCAGACTTCGATAAGATAATAACCGGAGACCTCGGATTTGAAGGTTACAGCATCGTTATTGATATTATGGAAAAGCAGGGCTATGATATGCGTCCCGTATATACCGACTGCGGACTCGTGATCTATGACAGAGAGGCACAGGATATGCACGCGGGCGGTTCAGGCTGCGGATGCTCTGCAGCTTTGATGGCTGCCAATTTTCTCGAAGAGATAGAAAGAGGGATTTTAAATGACGTATTATTTATCGGTACGGGAGCTTTGCTCAGCCAGATGTCGGTCCAGCAGGGTCTGTCTATACCGGGAATAGCCCACCTTGTAAGAATAAGGAGAGAGATATAATGGAATATTTAAACGCTTTCTGGGTAGGCGGTGTATTTTGCGTTATAGCGCAAATACTTATCGATAAGACCAAGCTTACCCCTGCAAGGATCCTTGTGGGATACGTTACCTCAGGTGTTTTGTTGAGCGCCCTCGGCATATATCCTCCTTTAGTTAAATATGCACAGTGCGGCGCCACCGTACCGCTTACAGGCTTCGGCTATTCGATTGCAAAGGGTGTGGAAAAAGCGGTGGATCAATACGGACTTATCGGCGCGCTTACGGGTGGCTTTACTGCCTGTGCCGCAGGTATAGCCGCCGCATTGATATTCGGTTATATTGCAGCCCTTATATTCAATGGCAGGCCAAAGTAAAGGCTCAGACCGAGCCTTTACTTTTTTTATTATAACTGTTATAATAATTGTGACCTTTTGCAGAATAATACGACTATATAGGTGAGGAGGGATGACTTTGGATGATAAAAACATTATAAAGCTTTATTTTGAACGTGACGAAAAAGCGTTGGAGGAAACAAAAAACAAATATGAAAATTACTGCTTTTCGATTGCGTACCGTATTTTAAGCTCAAAGGAAGACGCCGAAGAATGCGTTAACGATACATACTCCGCTGTCTGGAATTCCATTCCCCCTCAAAATCCCGACAAGCTTTCCCTGTTTCTTGCGGCAACTGTCAGAAATATCTCAATAAAGAAAATCAGACATGACCGCGCACAAAAAAGAGGTGGTGGTGAAACGATCGTTGCTATTGACGAATTATACGGGGCCATTCCCTCAAAGAGTACTCCCGAAAAGGAAATAGAAGCAAAGGAGCTTTCGGTAATACTCGATTCGTTCATACGAAGCTTAAAGCACGAGGAACGCTGTTTCTTTATACGAAGATACTGGTACATGTACTCTGTTTGCGAGATAGCAAGAGAGTATTCCTGCTCTGAGAGCAAGGTGAAAATGAAGCTCAAAAGAACAAGAGATAAGTTATGTGAATTATTGAAAAAAGAGGAGATAAACGTATGAAACCCGATAAGCTTATTGATGCAATGGGTATGATAGGTGAGGATCTTATAGACGAGGAGAACCTTAAGCCCGAAAAAAAGAAATACAAAAGAATAAAATGGACGGTTCTTATAGCGGCACTGTTATCTGTTACGCTCATTTTCGGTATGGTATTAAGACCCTCTTCAAAGCCTTCAGGTATCCCGAAAAGACCTGATATTACCACCGATAAGGCTGTTATAGAATACGAGCCGGAAGACATTTATTTGTATAACGGCTGTCTTGCCATGGCATCTTATCCCGAAAGTCCTGTCTATCCCGGAATCGATGAAAGCAGCGATATGATAACCGCCGATTCCGTTGGAGATGACTGGTTCTTATTCTATCGTGAAATGGATTCGGAATTTAAAGAACTCGGTATAAATATCGATGAATTCTACAAAAGCACCTGCAAGACCTTATTCAATAAAAACGAAGGAGAAAACCTTCTCTATTCTCCCGTAAGCCTCTATATGGCATTGGCAATGCTTGCAGAAGTAACAGATTCAGAAAGCCGTACACAGCTTTTGGATTTAACGGGAGCCGAGTCTATAGAACAGCTTCGTACAAACGCAAGGGCAATATGGAAGGCATGCTATAAAAACGACGGCGTTTCCTCTGCCATTCTTGCCAATTCCCTTTGGCTTGACGATAAGTATAATTATAATCAGCTTACCCTTGATACCTTGGCAGAATACTATTTCGCCTCCAGCTTTTCGGGCGAAAGCGGATCTCAGGAATTCAACGATATCTTCAGAAAATGGATAAACGATCAGACAAACGGACTCCTTGAGGATAGCGCAAAAGAGCTGACCATTGAGCCGCGGACGGTACTTACGCTTGCTTCAACAATATATTATTATGCACAGTGGAGCGATAAATTTTTCCCCGAGCTTACCAAAGAAGCCGAATTCAATTCTCCTGACGGTATAATAAAATGCGATTTTATGAATTCGAGCAGAAACGATACGTATTTCCGGGGCGAAAACTTTTCTGCAACGAAAAAGCATTTAGACGAAAACGGAACAATGTATTTTATCCTCCCCGACGAAGGCTTCTCGCCCGAGGAGATTCTTAAGGGCGACGAAATATACAGCTTTCTGAATTCGGGAGATTTATGGGAAAACAGAAAAAATCTCACGGTCAATCTTTCTGTTCCGAAATTCGACGTTTCTTCAAAAACGGATCTTAAGGACTCCCTGAAGGAGCTTGGCGTAACCGACATCTTTGAGGATAAAGAAGCCAACTTTGCAAATCTTTTGGAGGACACAAGCGGATTTGCAGCTTGTATCGAGCACTCGGTAAGGGTAAATATCGATGAAGAGGGATGTGAAGCAGCCGCTTATACAGCAATACTTATGAACGGTTCGAGCGCTTCTCCCAAAGACGAGATAGATTTTGTTCTTAACCGCCCCTTCATCTTTGTTATCACAAGCGACGCGGGAATACCTCTTTATACAGGAGTAGTTAATAATCCTTGATTCAAAAACAGGGCTGTCTCAAATGCGAAACAATCGCATTTGAGACAGCCCCTATTATATTATTCAGCAAGCATTTTTCTTGCTCTATCAATATATTCTTTAAAAAGCTCCTCATCTCTTACCGAATCGAACCATTCCCAGCCTGACTCTGCAGTCATTCCGTAAACCAAAAGTTCATCATCACAGTCAAAAAGATAAGAATGGTAGATAGGTTCCTTTCTACCGTCGGAAAGAACTATATAATGTTTGTCCTTAACCACCTTGATATCACCGTAGATAAGCTCATTTCCTACATCCATTTCTTCACCCTCTTTTATTTTTCGCCATTCGGGGTAAAGTTCAAAGGCTCTTTCAAGATATTTGTATCCCTCAGTTCTTTCACCTGAGCCAAAGAGAGCGCAGGCAGTTCTGAAGCAGGTACTGTAGTAATGCCCTTTCCATGCATCGGGAATACTACCGTCAGAGCTTAAGCCCTCCATTATCTGCATACGGTATTTATTCCATGCAACAGCCTTCTTCGGCACCGCCCAATAACGGCTGGGTCTGCCCATAAAGTGACAAAGCAGATGGAAATTGTTTATATCATGGCGAAGTCGGGACTCCTCAAGCTTTTCATCAGCCCAAAGCTCTGCCTCCACAATTTCTCCATAGATAGTATCATAGGAAGTGAAATTCAAGGGTTCCTTTTTGTTACCCTTTCGGTCTCCGAATATGGCTACTGCTCCGTTTGTGTCATTGCAATATGTGTAACGGGAGCTTGCCACATATCCGTCAGTGAGGTTCTGCGCCTCATAATAACGCATCATACCGTCCTCAAGAGGCATATAGCCTTCTCCAATGCCTTCATAAGAAACAAGATCATATTTAACCTTTATAACCTCGTCACGGCTCTCTCCCTCAAAACGGACAAGACCTATTCCTTCGGCAAAGTAAAACTTCTTTTTACCGCCGCGATACGCAAGACCGGTATCGTCTAACCCCTTGATATCAAAGACCACCTTAAGACAGTTTTTAAATGTTCCGGCTTCGTTCTTTATTTCCTCTACAAGAGAACAGGATATATCGGTCTCAACGGGGAAACGCTCCCATTTCATATATTCCTCATGCAATACCGCCCCCGGTTTCCATTCATCATTCCAGATGCAGTCAGAGCAATCTGAGAGTATTCCGTAAATATCATTTAAGAGTATCGGATACTCTTGATATGTACCCTCGATACATTTTAACTCAAAGCCCCAGCGCCAATCGTCGTCATAGAATATCTTGCCATCCGAGCGCTCGGTACGTGCCCTTTCAAAGAAATTCCAACGTCCGCGTTCTGTACATTTGGGATTGAAGTCGGGATCACATTCAAGAATTCGTCTTGCTACACTTGCCATAGCCTTGGTATGAGCCTTTTGCATAGAAGTTTTTGCTAAAGCTTCGGCACGCTCAATAGGATAATAAACGTCACAGACCTTTTCACCGTCAAAATACTCATTTCTCACCTGCTCTATCATATCAAGCCATGAGTTTTCATCATAGCGCAACCTTTCAAGGCGGTATATCTGACCGAATATCACTTTGCTTTCATCAAGATATGTAACCCTTATCTCGTTGCTTTGAATTATAACGGTTTCATCGTATTCTGCACAGTATTCCCAACGGTTACCCACACTAAGAGGGAGAAGTCCTTCACCGCCCTTGATCTCGTATGAGCATAAAAGCCTTACCTCATTTACTCCGTCGTAACAGCTTTCCTGCTTGACTATTCCCACCCCTTCCTTGTAATAGGTTACAAAGGGACGTTTACGTCGTTTGGAACTCCATTTTTGACAGCCATCAAATATACCTGCCGGAGTTACAACCCTTTCGTTATCAGAAACAAATACATATTTTTCGCCGTCACTTGCAGTAACACTTTCCCCAACCCTCATATCGGGAAAGGTGAAATAACCGTCACAGCTTGATGCATTTATCAAAATGCCGTCTATCTCTCTGTCGGTTGAATACAAGCCTCCAAGGGGATTGAAATAATAGTTACTTCTTCGAAGCGTTCTTCCTTCGATAGCATACTCTCCCGCATTCACACAGAGGGCATAGCTTTTTTTGTTCTTTTCCTTATATTCTTCACCGTATCTTTCGTTACGCTCAAGAAGCATTCCTGCGTATGTATAATAGGGATCGTCTGCCGAAAGATATGATACTCCCTTTTCACAGGCAGAAATACCCTCATTCGGCTTATTATTCCTGAAATATTCCTCGGCAAGGGCTACCCATTCACGGCCGAGGGCATTTCTATACCCCTCTTTTTCAAGATACGGTATTTGAACGTCACGTATAAAATCTGTTTTGTGATGTCCGTAAAGCTTGTCTGCCTCACGGCGGCAAACGAAACTTATGACTTCTTCATTTCTGCCAAGCTCCGCAGTTTCCTTTATACGTTCAAAAAGCGCATCGTTTTTTTCTTTTTGTATCCACCAAAAGCCGTGCATAAGCACGTCTGCTAATGCGTGATATTTATCAGAGCATTCGGGCAGCTCTTCTACCTCCTTAAGTACGTCCCTGTAAAGCTTCTCAAAGCCCTTTTTCGAGTTCTTATACTTCCAGGATTTCAGCTCCTCGACCTTTTTCATTACACGTTTAACGAATGTATCGTTATATTCCTCGTTCATTGCACACAGCTCCTTTCGCAGTTGCTTTCTGCCTTGGTTAAGCTGGCTTTTTACCGTTCCCACGGCAACACCCAATCTTTGAGCTATCTCATTTACCGTTAACTGCTCAAAATAATACAGCCGTATTACATTCCTTACCCGCTTGGGCAGATTTGAAACTCCCATATGCAGAAAGCTCTTTTCCACGGATTCAGCGTATAACGTTTCGGGACAGGCTTCATTTGATTCCATCCCCTCTATGTCCGAAATATCGAGACAGCTCTGATAACGCATAATCAGATTTTTAGCACAGTTCTTTGCTATACGGCATACCCACGAACCGTATTTGGAAGGTTCACGAAGCTTATCCAACTTCATCCATGCAGTCACAAAGGCATCCTGCGCCGCGTCCTCTGCGATAAAGGCGTTTTTGACAACACCGAAAGCTGATAATATAACTGCCCTTTCGTATTTTGTAACCAATGTCTCATATGCCCTTTGATCCCCGGCTAAGGTCAGCATTACAAGAGTTTCATCACTATATTCACTATATAACATACGCATCATCCTTTCTTTTTGATTTCTTTTCGAAAAGTTTATTGAGCTCTGTAATATAGACAATAATTTCTAAAAAAAGGTTTATAAGTTTTCAAAAATATTATACCCCTATGTAAAAAACATAAGGGTATCTCTTTAACCTATTCTGAATTCATCCCAAGGAATATTAACTGCAACTCTTTCACGCAAAATTTCGTCAACGTGCATAAGAAGGGGAAAGTCTTTGGGATCAAGTATTCCCTTTTCCGCACATTTACGAACCGCCCTTGCCACGCGGTCTGCTACAACGATAGATTCAAGTGTAACTCCGTTGAGTTCTTCAAGGGCTTCGTCTATACTCATTCCTCTGCCGAGGAGTATCCCAACAAGGCGGGTTCTTCCTCCGTAAACGGTAACGTAAAGATCGCCTGCCCCAACCGAAAGATTATCTATTGTCGCCGCGTTCTGATATTGAAGAAGTTTATACATTTCCTTGACGCTCTGACCGAAAACAGCCGCCTGGGAATTAAAATGCAATTCGCTGTCGATACCGAATTTCTTCTGATTTTCACCGATGGTAAGGGCAACTGCCAAAGCATAGCCGTTCTTTAACGCAACCGCGCTTTCAATACCTACAACGTCGGTTGTTATGCTGATATGATAATAATCGGTTGACATTACCTCTCTTAAAAATTCGAGAACCTTTATGTCCTTACCGCAAAAGGCAACCTCGGTCTGGTCATGAGCCACAAGCTCGTAGCTTGTACAGGGTCCTCCTATGGCATTAAGCGAAAGCTTCTTACCCATTTTTTCAAGCTTCTGCTCCCATATATCGGGATAGGTAAGAAGCTTTCCGTCAGGAGTATCGTAAAGACCTTTTGTAACTGTGATGACAGGGATATTTTCGGGAATCTTCGGAAGAATAACATCTCCGAACCAATCAACACCGAAGGAGCTTACACCGCCTATAATAAAGTCTGCCCCCTCGATAGCGAAATTCACGTCCTCTATTTGAAAATATTTTACACCGTCGGGAAAATCCTTTGTGAATTTAGGATGTCTGTTAGTTTTTATGCAAGTTTCAATTATTTCGCGGTCAAGATGCGTACCCACAAGGCGTACCTCATGTCCGTTTTCTCTTGCGGGAAATGCAAGGGCGGAGCCCATCATACCCGAGCCGATTATCGTTACAACTGCCATTTATATTTCTCCTTTTAGGTAAGATTCATTTCATCAAGTATAACATATCTTTATAAAAAAAACAACTTAAAATAAAAATTTCTCCCGTAAAGAAATTCTTTACGGGAGAAGCGCAAATTATTAATACTATCAGAGGTAATTTTCAGCCTTTACTTCAAAGTATGCCTGAGGATGTGCACATACGGGGCAGATGGTAGGAGCACCTTCGCCAACATGGAGGTGTCCGCAGTTGGAGCATACCCAAACTACCTTGCCTTCCTTAGCAAAAACCTTACCTGTCTTAACGTTTTCAAGAAGACGGCGGTATCTTTCCTCATGCTCCTTTTCGATCTTACCTACTGCTTCAAAGAGGTATGCAAGCTTCTCAAAACCCTCTTCCTTTGCTTCTTTTGCAAAGGTTGCATACATATCGGTCCATTCGTAACGTTCACCTTCAGCTGCGTCAAGAAGATTTTCAACGGTTGTGGGAACTTCATCACCGTGAAGCGCCTTAAACCAGATCTTTGCGTGTTCTTTTTCATTGTTAGCTGTTTCTTCAAATATCTTTGCTATCTGTACGTAGCCTTCCTTCTTTGCCTTGGAAGCATAGTAGGTATATTTGTTTCTTGCCTGGCTTTCGCCTGCAAATGCTGCCATTAAGTTCTGTTCTGTTTTTGATCCTTTGAGTTCCATAGTTTTAAGCTCCTTTTTCAATATTATTTTTATTGGTTTTACATTCGGGACATATTCCGCGGTAAACTACGTCGATTCCCGTAATTTCATATCCGCAGAGCCCGTGGATCTCGCTGAGGAGTTTTTCCTCATTATTCATAAACACATCTATGAATTCACCGCATTCGGTACATAGAATATGTTGGTGGGCTTCAAGGGTACTGTCGAACCGGTCCGGTGCGTTGGGCACCTGAATCTTTCGTAAATACCCTTCATCCGAAAGCTTGTTAAGATTCCTATATACAGTTCTTAAACTGATATCCGGTATTTCCTTAACTATAACGTTATAAACCTCTTCCGCTGTTGGATGGGTCTTTACGCTTTCGGTGAATCGGCGAATAGCCTGAAGCTGTTTTGTACTACGTCTTTCCATCGGCTTTCTCCTTTTCTGTTCCCTTTCTGTGGCTTTATTATACCACTAATAACACCATTTGTCAATAAGGAAATAGAATATTTTTCATATTCTTTAAATTATACAAATATTTCAAAGTTTTCCTTTACATTAGCATTAATTTGTGCTATAATTTTTATGATAGGAGATGTTAAAATGATACCAACCGTAAAAATTGATATAAAAAACTTCGTTAAAATCGAATATGCCCACGAACACAGCGCCAACGACTACACCTATACCGTTGAAACCGAAGACAAAGGATCGAGAGGCAATTTCGGTATCGGAGTTATGGAAATAGGGGTAGTAAAGCAAAACCCTCTTATTTTCAAGGATAAAAAGGGAGAATATATTGCAGAGGAAAAGGATATCTTCATTATACCTCCAAAATACCGCTATGAAGTATCAACGTTAAATAAGGGAGCTCACCGACATTTCACCACCGAAGCCGTTATAGAATTTGACCGTACCGAAAAAAACACCAACACCGCCCTTACCCTGCCTCTTATAATAAAGGCGGGCAAAAAAAGCGAAAAGATAGAAGAGGATATAAAAAGGATCGTATCAAAAAGCTCATCCCTTCACGAAAGCAATTATTTTGAAGACTGCAGCGACTATATGAGATTGCTTTCGCATATAAAAAAAGCAACAGAGATAAACACCGAGGAAAGCGATCCTTCACCGTCAAGCGTTCTCTATTGCATAAGTGCGGAAAAATATGCTCTCGACAACATATCACGTCATATGAGCGTTGAGGAGATCGCAAATCACATAGGTATTTCCAAAAACTATCTTACAAATATTTTCTCGGAATATAAAGGCATGCCGATAACAGAATATATAAACAGAATGAAGCTTAATCATATGATTGAGCTTATGCGCCGTTTCGGTTACAGCGCCACAGAAGCGGGCGAATATATCGGTATAGATAACGTAAATTATATAAGCCGTATGTTCAAAAAGTATTACGGTATGACTATAAGAGAGTACAAGCAGATATATTTTGGGTAAAATTAAAAGCAAGCCGCATTACTGTTCGGCTTGCTTTCTTCTTTTTCTTTCTTCTCTTTTCCACTTGCGCAGATAAGCTTTAAGCTGTACCTTATGATGGCAGAGCTTTTCCTTGCAGTTTTGACAGGCAAGGCTTTGGTTTGTATTTTCGGTAAATCTTTCGGGGTGAAGCTTATAGGTTATCTCCCATCTTGCAAGGAGAACAAGGGAAACAAGCACAAGCCCCCATGAAAAAAAGTTAGGGATAAACACAAGAGGGGTAAACATCATTGCATAATCCCAATTATAAATACGGCAGGTGCCGCAACATTTATTTTTCATTATCCAGGTATGGAAGGGACAGAAAAACAAAATACAGATAAGATCGCAGACTGCATAGGCAAGACTTACGAGAATAAGGATCCCTGAATCATACCAACCCAAAAGATACGGTATGCCGATAATAACATTTAAGATCATCCATGAAGTTGCAACGATAAAGGTTCTTATACCGGGCATTTTTTCGGGTTTGGTCTCGCCCGTAGGAATATAATTCTTTTTAAACTGCTTCTGACAACCCATGCTTTCCGTTCTGAAGGGAAAGAATCTCAATATCATTTCAACGGTAAAGATAATAAAAACAGCAAAAAGAACTATCGGTCTTTCGGTTACAGCACCGAACAGAGTATCGGTTCCTCTGACCTTATCAATAACGTAAAGCACCAGCGCCGCTATAAATAAAAGAGAACGGAATACCAGCTTTACGTAATGCATCGAGGATATTAAAGATAATTTGATTCTTCTCTTTTTAGTCATCATTACTTCCTTATAAACTTTTATTTATTTGTTGATTATAAATTATTTTTATGAACCTGTCAATAATCAGAGGAATATATTTTATTGACAAAAGAATCTCTTGGAGGTATAATCTAAGTAAAGTTCATTACAGGAGAGATCATGAAAAACAGGATCTTTGTTTCAAAGCTTCTTATACTTAATTATATAAGATTTTTTTTCCGCCTTGCTTTATTTTCAGTGGCTTCGGTACTATACGTTATCAGCAAAATACAGCATAGCGAAAGCCTATTTTGCAAAATTGAAGATATTAAGGCAGTTCCCTTTTTCCTGTGGCTTATTTGCGCTATTCATATTATAAAGCGTTTTTTTCCTCATAGTACAGAGGACATAGGCTGCCAAAAGCATTTCAAAAGAAATTATTCAAAAGGAAAAAAAGAACCCGAAAAGGAATCAAGATACAAAACCTTTATTGCGGCAACCGCGTGGATAATTCCAAACTCTGTTTTTGCAATTCTTTATTTTACAGGAATATTCGATAAGGGTATATTGATAATTCTTACCCTTGCGTATTCGGTATGCGATATGATATGCATACTCTTTTTCTGCCCCTTCAGAGAGTGGATATTAAAGAATAAATGCTGTACTACCTGCCGGATCTATAACTGGGACAGACTTATGCTTGTTACACCCCTTATATTTATCCCGCATTTTTATTCCTCTTCACTTGTAATATTGGCAATTACAGAGGTCATTGTTTGGGAGATATCATATAAAAAGCATCCCGAAAGATTTTCGGAATGTTCAAATGATCATTTAAGCTGTAAAAGCTGTAAGACAAAACTGTGCAGCAACAGAAAGGCTTTCAGAGGAAGATAGGATTAATATCATTTTATCAGACGTAAGTTGCCGTACTTCTCAAAGATTCGCGAAGCTTCCTTCATATGCCGAAGGCATATATCATCGCACGAAGTACGATATCATATCGAAGATATATCACCCGTTCCACAAGGAACGGATATCATTGAAAAAAGTCACCTTTGTCGGAAGACAAAGGTGTTTCTTTTCTGCAAAAGAACGACTAAACGGTGTATAAGTAGGGGTAAAAACGACCAAAAGTATTGTGGCAGCGCTGTTCAACAAATTGGAATTTGTTGTTATAAATCAATGTTGATTTCATATTTGTCATCGATAAGGATGTAATTCACATTATGCACCTTGGCCAGTTTTAAGATTTCTGCATTGTCTTCCAACACACTCTCCATTGTGCACCATTCATCATCCAAACGGTTTTCAATGACGTTTGCATATTTCTTTATGTCGGCAAAGTTGTTTCTGATATACTCCTCACTCATTACCAGACAGTAATATTTGATGCTTTCAAGATAGTTGGCGTCAAAGTCTTTCTGCCAATCGAATGGAATATAGCAACCTTCGACAATTAAGTTCTGCTTGTTTTCGATAGCAGTTTTAACCATTTCACGAACAATCGGCCACAAGTATTCGGTTAATTCATTATCATCCATAGGGGTAAGTTCTGTGTTGCCGCTACGAATTAAACCCATTTTTAGATGGTCTATTGAAAGATAGGGGTATTTATATTTTTCAAGCAGTTTTTGAGCAAGT
>SVQZ01000032.1 GCA_015065105.1 Oscillospiraceae bacterium
TACGGTAGAGCCCCTTTTCACGGAAAAGTGTGAAATAGCGGTGTGAACTCGACGTTTACACCGCTATTGAATAGTTATTCAACTTTATCAGGAGTTGTGAAGCTTATTTTCTAATTAATTTATTGGGTGTCTTAAACTAAAAAAAGAATTTCTTCACACGTCCGACCGACTTTTTCGACAGTCTGAAGGGATGAAGTAACACTTCATCCCTTTTAGATTATAACTCAAAAATTTCATCTTTTTCAACCTTTTTCCAGTCAACTTTCAACACTTTTACGGTCTTTGTGCGAAGTCTTTCGGTGGTTTGATAAATATACCCTTCCTCTATCATTTTACGAAGGGCCTCTGTCACCTTTTCCTTATCGGCACCGTTATATTTCGATACCGCCTCAACGGTGGGCCAAAATGCGGGACGGTGTTTTTTTCTCCTGCCCGCGCTCGTTTCTGAGAGTCTTTTGAGATTGCGGAGTATCATTCTGTAATATTCAAGATGTTCCGCGTTTTTTGCGGGTATTTCTATTACCCAGGACGCCGAATTTTTAAGCTGATTGCTTATTGCGTCTCTGACGCCGTATATACCTACGTTTTTGCCTAATTTAATGCAAAGAAAGCTTACAACCGATGAAAAATGTCCGTCTCCGGAAAAGATAATAAAGGTGTCGATATCACTGCCTGTCATTGCTCTTTGATAAATATGATCGAGCATGATAAAATCGGTGTAATCCTTTTTATGATGGGGGGAAGCGTTTTGTGTTTCTATTACGAAATTTGTTACCTCGCGGATGCGGGGTATTTCCGCGCGCAGAGCGGGGTGAGAAAAATCTCCGAAAAAGCAGACCTCTGCAACATTATATTTCCCCGACATTTCGGCATACCAGTTTTTGATATCCGGCTTCTTGCCATACATTTTTGCCATTGAAATATACCAATGCTCAAAATCCACAAAAACAACGGCCTTAGGTTTTATACTTGTAGGCGTCATCTTTTTGAAAAGTCCGTCAAACAGTCCTATTTCATTCTCCTCCTTTCCTTGAAATTATTTGACTTATATGATTATACAATATTTTTATGATAAAATCAATATGCAAAATTATTTACATACAGGTTTTTTTGGTGTATAATGGTTATAGTTATTATTTACTATATGTAAAAAAGCAATATTTATATAGTGTAAGGAAATGGAAATGAAAAAATTATTGGTAATCGACGGAAATTCAATTCTGAACAGAGCCTTTTACGGTATCAGACCCCTTTCCACAAAGGACGGGCTTCCGACAAATGCGCTTTACGGAATGGCAAATATACTTTGGAGTAAATTGGAGCAGTACAAGCCCGATTACGCGGCAGTTGCCTTCGATCTGAAGGCTCCCACCTTCCGTCATAAGGAGTATGACCTCTATAAGGCAAACCGTCACGGTATGCCCGAGGAGCTGGCAGAGCAGTTACCCTATGCAAAGGAGCTTTGCGAGGCTATGGGTATGAAGGCTGTAAGTCTTGAGGGCTACGAGGCGGACGATATTTTAGGTACCTTTGCCGAAATGGCTTCAAAGGAGGATATATTCAGCTATATTCTCACCGGAGACCGCGACTCTCTGCAGCTTATCGGTGAAAAGACTAATATCCTTCTTGCTACCAATAACGATACTCTTACCTTTGATAATGATGCATTTTTTGAAAAATACGGTGTTACTCCCGACGTATTCGTTGACGTTAAGGCTTTGATGGGAGATTCCTCGGATAATATTCCCGGTGTTGCCGGTATCGGCGAAAAGACAGCCCTCAAGCTCATTTCCGAATATCACGATCTTGACAATCTTTATGAAAGATTCGAGGATTCGGATCTTACAAAGGGAGTAAAAACGAAGCTTCGCGACGGAAAGGATAACGCATATCTTTCCCGTTTTCTTGCAAGGATAAACTGCGGAGTGCCTCTTGCTCTCACTCTTGAGGATATTTCTTATAACGGCTTTAAGACCGAGGAGCTTGCCGGACTGCTGACAAGGCTTGAATTTTCCGCAATGCTCTCAAAGCTTGATTATACCCCCGCGGCATCGGCTATCAGCTTTGAATGCGAGGAATGCTCCGATCCTGCTTCGGTAATGGGCCCGGGAAAATGGGCTCTTACTCTTGACGAAGAAAAAATTTATATTTCCAACGGCGAAAAAGCCTATTTTTCGCCTTTAGACTGCGATATACTGAAACGTGTATTCCAAAGCGAGGCAATGCTCTGCGTATTCGATTCAAAAGCTATGCGCCATACCCTTTACGATATGGGAATTAGTGCAAAAAATATAGTCTTTGACGTTATGCTCTGTGCATACGTGCTCAACGCATCCGACAGAATGTATAAGGTGCAGGACGTTTGCGTTTCATATCTCGGTGCATCCTTTGAGGATAAGGCGGGAGAAGCGGCAGCGCTTTTCAAGCTCTGGGAGGAGCTTGAAGGACGAATGGACGATGCGGAAAAGAGCCTGTACTATGATATAGAATTCCCTCTGGCGAGCGTGCTTTGCGATATGGAGAGAAAGGGCTTCAAGGTGGATCTTGAGGGTCTTAAGGATTATAACAGAATGCTCACCGAAAGCTTAAACGAGTTAGAGCAGGAGATATATGAGCTTGCCACAAGAAAATTCAATATTAATTCCCCCAAGCAGTTAGGGGAGATACTCTTTGAGGTTCTTGAATTACCCGCCTTTAAAAAGACAAAGAGCGGCTATTCCACAAATGCGGAGGTTCTCGAAAAGCTCCGCCCCTATCATCCTATTATCGATAAGATCCTGGAATACCGACAGGTCTCAAAGCTCAATTCCACCTATGCCATAGGACTTTTGAATGTTGCCGATAAGGAGGGAAGAGTACACACTACCTTTAATCAGACTATTACAGCTACAGGCCGTCTTTCCTCTACCGAGCCGAATCTTCAGAATATTCCTGTAAGAACGGCGTTGGGAAGAGAGCTTCGTAAATATTTTATTCCTACCGACAGCAATCACGTTCTTATAGATGCAGACTATTCCCAGATAGAGCTGCGCCTCCTTGCGGAGATATCGGGGGATGATACCATGACCGAGGCGTTCAATATGGGTATAGACATCCACACACTTACCGCTTCCCAGGTATTTCACGTTTTCCCCGAGGCGGTCAATGATGAGCTTCGTAAGCGTGCCAAGGCTGTAAACTTCGGTATTGTTTACGGTATAGGCGATTATTCCCTTGCTATGGATATCGGAGTAACAAAGAAGCGTGCAGGTGAATATATCAGAGGATATCTTGATACCTATCCCGGTATTGACGCTTATCTTAAAAACGTTATCGAGGAAGCAAAGGAAAAGGGATACGTTACCACCCTTATGGGCAGAAAACGATATATCCCCGAGCTTACCTCCCAAAAAAAGGCCCTTGTGAAATTCGGTGAAAGAGTTGCCATGAACAGCCCTATTCAGGGTACTGCGGCGGATATAATCAAGCTGGCTATGATAAATACCGCCAAACGTCTCGAAAAGGAGCTTCCCGATGCAAGACTGATACTTCAGGTACATGACGAGCTCATAGTCGAGGCTTCGATCGATGATGCCGACCGTGCTATGGAGATACTGATCCATGAAATGGAAAACGCATATGATACCAAGGTTCCTCTATCGGTTGAGGCTCATATGGGCGCAAGCTGGTATGAAGCGAAATAGAAAAGCTTTTCGGTAAAACCGAAAAGCCTTTCCCTTAATCGTCGGTATTACAGCTCCGGTTTCTTATTAAAAGAAAGAGAGCTACAGAGCCTGCCGCCATTCCCATGGCGATGGCAAAAAGCTTCCATACGGGAGTTGAACAGCTTCTGTGGACCGAAAAGGATTTTATCGGATCATGAAGCTCTCCCTTTTTTGCGATAGCCATTTTGGCATCAATACTTCTGTCAAGAACGAGGTCCTTTGCCTCACACATTTTGTCCTTGGCTTCGCACATCATTTCCTTCATGCTCATCATTTTTATCACCTCGAGATTATTTTTTGTTTTATTAAATTTTTTATTCGGAAAGGAGAGATACAAACAATGGCAGAGTTAAAGCTTGATTCCTCTGTAAGATATTTAAGCGGTGTCGGAGAAAAAAGAGCCCTTATACTTGCAAATATGGGAATTTTTACAATAAAAGATCTTTTGTATCACTTT
Source organism: Oscillospiraceae bacterium (assembly GCA_015065105.1). Lineage (GTDB taxonomy): Bacteria > Bacillota > Clostridia > Oscillospirales > CAG-272 > RGIG7300. The sequence continues at coordinate 4,162 of SVQZ01000032.1, forward strand.
CCGAGAGCATATCAACACAGAGGAAAGGTAGGGCTTTTACGTAATTCCTATAACGGTGAGGTAGGCGCTTTTGTGCTTACCGTTTCCTCACAGCCCCACACAGCCGCTCTTAAGGGCAGAATGACCATGACCAAGCTGACCGCCGTTGATGAGAGCGGAAAATGTAATATTACCTTTTTTAATCAAAGCTACGTTTCAAAGGTGTTCAATATAGGCGATACCTACCGTTTCTGGGGTAAGATACAGCGTAAGGGAAATATGATATCGATGGCATCCCCCTCCTATGAACCATGGAGCGAGGAAAAGCCCCTGCCCGAGTTTTATCCGATTTATCCGCTGTCCGGCTCGCTTACCCAGAAATATATGTCAAAAATAATATCAGCCGCCCTTGAAATTCTTGAAAAGTGCGGCATAAAGGATATTCTTCCCGAAAGCCTTGCGGAGGAGCATTCTCTTCTTTCTCCCCGTAATGCACTCCGTATTATCCACGATCCCGGGAGCTATGCGATGCTGGAGCTTGCGAGAAAGCGCTTTATGTGGGAGGAGCTTTACAGCTTTGCCATGGCTATCTCCTTGTCGAAAAATAAGACAAAAGAGGCGAGAGCACCGGTGTTTTCGCCTGTGGATATGGAGGAATTCTATTCCGTATTCCCCTTTTCGCCTACCAATGCTCAGCGCAGGGTAATAGGTGAGACGCAAGCGGATATGACCGATAAGAGAGGAATAGGAATGTCCCGTCTTATATGCGGAGACGTTGGAAGCGGTAAGACCATGTGTGCGGCGGCAGCCATGTTTATGGCTGTACGTAACGGATATCAGGCGGCGCTTATGGCACCTACCGAGATACTTGCCGTCCAGCATTACAACGATCTCGGAGCCGTTTTTGCAAAATTGGGCATTCGTTGTGAGCTTCTTTGCGGTTCAAGTACCGCTTCGCAAAAAAGAATAATCAAAAAGGGTCTGAAGGAGCATACCATCGACTGTATAATAGGCACTCATGCGCTTCTGACCCGAGACGTTGAGTTTAAAAAGCCCGGTCTTATAATTACCGATGAGCAGCACCGCTTCGGTGTTATGCAGAGAGCGTCCCTCGGAGACAAGGGAAAGGGAAGCCATATACTCGTTATGAGCGCCACCCCCATTCCCCGTACCCTTGCCCTTATAATGTACGGAGATCTTGCTCTTTCTTATATCGACGAGATGCCTCCCGGCAGAAAAAAGGTATCCACCTTCACCGTTGACGAAAGTTACCGTGAAAGAATGAACGGATTTATAGAAAAACAGGCGAAGGAGGGCAGGCAGACCTACATAGTATGCCCCGCTATAGAGGCGGAGGAGGACGAAGGTCTTGTGGGCTTGGATTTTGAGCCCGAAAAGGAGAAGAATCTTCAAAAGCTGAAAAATGCTACCGAATATGCAGATACCCTGCGTAAGTGCCTTCCCGGTCTTAATATAAGTCTTATGCACGGAAAAATGAAGCCGAAGGAAAAGGATGAGGTCATGCAGAGCTTTGCGCGGGGCGAGATAGACGTGCTTGTTTCCACCACCGTTATCGAGGTGGGTGTTAACGTTCCGAATGCCACGCTTATGATAGTTGAAAACGCGGAGCGTTTCGGACTTTCTCAGCTTCATCAGTTAAGGGGACGTGTAGGCAGAGGAGCACATAAATCCTGGTGTATTTTAGTTTCTGACGCAAAGGGACAGAATGCTGTATCCCGTCTCGAGGTAATGACACAGACCAATGACGGACTTGAAATAGCAAAAAAGGATCTTGAACTGCGCGGTCCGGGTGATTTTCTGCCCGATAAGGAGGGAAGTGCACGTCAGAGCGGAGGATTTGAATTCAGAATAGCCTCCCTTTGCGATGATACCTCTCATCTTGAATCTGCATTCGAGTATGCACAAAAAACTCTTGAAGCCGACCCATTGCTCCAAAGACCCGAAAATTCGGGGATAAAGAGCCTTGCAGAGAGTTATTTCGGGATAATCGGCAATACTGTTAATTAAGAATTTACTTTTTTATCATGAAAAGCTATAAAACAAAATGCTATAATAACTTTATTATAAGCGGTTTTATAGCTTTTTATATTTTTATTTACAGAAAAATACCTTGTTTTGTGTGAACCTTCGCATGAAAGTCGGGGCGTGTCTGCTTTGTCCCGCAGAGTATTTTATTATTACGGAAAGGATATACGGCAAGAAATGAAAAGAATAGCTGTTTTATTGCTGTGTTTGATAATACTGCTTACCTCCTGCAGAGGAAAAGCTACCTCCTCTCTCAAAAAGAGCGTGACCGATCCCGATACCCTTGATTTCGGAGGATATAAGCTGGAGGGTACCGAGTATTGGTATCTTGACGAAAAGGAGCCTCTCGTTAATATCGCAGAGTATGAGCGTGAGGTAAAGCTTTCAAACGGCAAGAGCGGTGTTGCATCCATGAGGCTTCCTTATCTTAACGTTGATATTGAGGGTGCGCGCAGTTTTTCGGATAATATTACCAAAATGTATAATGAAAAATATCTCTCATATTTTAAAAAGCCTGATGACAGAATAGTAAAGGTCGATTACAGCTATGAGATAGCTCAGGATACCCTTATCCTTCTCATGTCGGAAACGATAGAAACTCCCAAGGAAAAGGGAACTATCACATACGCGTATTACTATGATATCTTTACCGATGAATCTATGGATCTCGTATCCTTTGCAGGTCTTTGCGGTACCTCTCTTCCCGAATTGCTTGACGGACTTTATAATACACAGTGGTCTGAAGAGTATCTCGAAGAAACAGGCTTTGAGCCTACCGAAAACTGTCTCACAGGTCTTACCTTCAATGCAGATGAGGAGACCTTTGATCTTTACTGTATAGATACTAACGGAACAACGCAGACCGTTGTTACCGTAACTCCGGTAGAGCGTGAGATCGATTTTTCACAGCTTCAATTATATGAACAGTGAGGAAATATAAAATGACTAACAAATTTAAGATAAATATCAGAATGCTGGCACTTATCCTTGTTGCCGTGGCATTGGTGCTTGCAGGCTTCAGAACGATTCTTGTCTGCAGCTCCTATGATATCGAAGCATCTCATTTTGATAACGGAAATCCCCTTCCCGATATATTCAATTACATACTTTTCGCATTAACGGTTTGTGTAATAATAATTCTTTTCCTTTGCAAAAAGGGAGAGCTTCCTTCGGATATAGGTGTAACGGGAAATGTTACAAAGTTTTTTGCGGGAGCAGTTGCATTCTGTTCTCTTTGGGGAGGTCTTTACTCCTTTACAAAGACCGTATCTATTCCCGATGTGATGCAGACTCGCGCACAGCAGCTTGGTAATATACAGGCACTTCTTTCACTCGGAGTATTCATTTATTTTGTGTTCAATGCATTTTCAAATGAGAAGCACGTTAAGATAAAGTCGGTATTCGGACTCGTCACCATACTCTGGCACGTTCTTTTCGTATTGACTATATATTTTGACATGACCACACCTCTTAACGCTCCCGTAAAGGTGCTCTTCCAATTTGCCGTATTGGCATCTATGTTCTATATCAATTACGAGATGCGCTTCTTTGTAAATATACCCCAGCCCAGAGCATATGTGGCAGCTTCGCTTGTTTCGGTAGTCTTCCTTCTTTCGGCAAGTGTTTCCATGATAGTGGGAAAGCTTATGGGCAAAGTAAATATCGGTTATCTTGATCTTATATACTGTGTACAGCTTCTTTGTACCGCAGGCTACGTGCTTTCAAGACTTTTCACCTATCTTAAGACCGTAAAGGAGATCCCCTTTATGGTAAAAAATGAAAAAACTGAAGTAAAAGAAACGGTAGCAGAGGTTACCGGAAATTAAGGAGATAATTATGCAGGATCTTGACCTTTTAGTAAATCTTTATAACCTTCCAAACGACGAAGACCCTACAAAGGCAATGGCTGAAAAGGGAGTATTCATCAGAAGGGCAATTGCTCCCGATAAAACAGAAATATTGGATTTTATCCGTACAGAATTTTCACAGGGCTGGGCAGATGAGGCTGAAAAGGCTATTTTCAACTATCCTTCCTCCTGCTATATTGCGGTAATGGATCATAAGGTCGTAGGCTTTGCCTGCTACGATTCTACAGCACTCGGTTACTACGGTCCCTTAGGTGTTGCAAAGTCTGCAAGAAAGCTCGGTATAGGCTCCGCTCTTACCACAAAATGTCTGCTTGCAATGCGTGAAAAGGGATACGGATATATCATTATCAACGCAGGTCCCGTTGATTATTACATAAAGCAGCTTAACGCAATGGTAATAGGTGACCATAAGGGCGTTTATTCAAACCTTATCTGTAACTGAGGTAATTCGGATGACAAATAAGGAAAGATTCGTTAAGATATATAAGGATAATATAAAGAGAGAAGGATCGGATAAGCTTCTTGATCATCTTTGCTCCTCTGCCAGCGATTTCTTTACTGCTCCCGCCAGCGGACGCTATCACTGCGCTTACCCCGGCGGCCTTTGTGAGCACAGTCTCAATGTTTACGATTGCTTGAAGGCATATCTTGAGAGACAGAGAGTCAGGGAGGTTTACGGTCTTGATTTTACAGACGAGACTGTTGCTATAGTATCTCTTCTTCACGATCTCTGTAAAACAAACGTTTATAAGCCGGGATTTCGTAACGTAAAGGACGAAAACGGCGTATGGCAAAAGGTTCCCAGCTATGATTTTGAGGATAAGCTGCCCTACGGACACGGCGAAAAGTCTGTTTATATCGCATCCGGATTTATGCGTCTTACCCGCGACGAGGCATTTGCCATCCGTTATCATATGGGCTTTTCGGGTACAGAGGACCCCAGAACGGTGGGAGAGGCATTGAATCTTTTCCCCCTTGCGTTTGCGCTTATGACAGCGGATATGGAAGCGACGTATTTTTTAGAATCAAAATGATCACCTGCAATTTGCAGGTGATCATTTGTATTATGGGAACTTGCTTCACCTCGGGCATTGAAACAAAGGATTTTCAGAAGGTTCATACCCGAGCATTGCTGCTGGTCGGTACCTGATTTTTAATATTATATGAACTTGCTTCACCTTGGGCATTGAAACAAAGGATTTTCAGAAGGTTCATACCCGAGCATCGTAGCGGGTCGGCGCCTGATTTTTAATATTATAGGAAATTTCTTCACCTCGGGCATTGAAACAAAGGATTTTCATAAGGTTCATACCCGAGCATCGTAGCGGGCCGGCGCCCGCTTTGTAACTAAACTGTTAACAAATTAAAGGAAAAATTGAGATTTCTTTAAATAAATGGTAGAATAATAACAAACTTTTATACTGAAGGTGAACTTATGGACGATCAAAACAATTATTATTCTTGTGAACAGCCCCAACCCCAGCCCCAGCCTGTGAAGGAAGAAAAAAACGGTGTTGCCGTTGCTTCTATGGTATGCGGTATTATTTCATTCTTTTGTTGTAACCCCTTATATCTTGTTTCTTTAGCAGCTATTGTTCTCGGTATAGTAGGTATGCTCGGCAATAAGCCCCAAAAGGGTATAGCTACCGCAGGCTTGATTCTTGGTATTGCGTCTATAATGTTTGGCGTAATCGTTGACATCATCTTATTACCCCTTACATTCGGTACTTCTTTCCTATTCTGATTTTGATCCTGACTTCATGTTTAATAATAAAAAGTCCTATGGTTTCCCATCGGACTTTTATTTTATAATAGGATGTTATATTACGTTAAAGAATCATTCGGTAAGATAGCTTATAACAAAACCGTCCTCTGCCTTCATTACTTCGATATTATAAACTCCCGTTTCAACGTTTTTTTCATTGAACATTGGAACGGTAAGCTCGCAGGATTCATCGTTGGAATAGTTTATGGTAGCCTTTTCCGTATTAAAGGTAACGGCATTGGAGGAAGGGGTGGGACGGTAATAGAGCTTTCCGCCCTCTTCCTTGAACACGTCAACTCTCTGCATCATAAAATCTATAAGGGAGTCGTTTGCAAAGGTGGAGAGAAGCGCTGTGCGAAGCTCGGTTACAGAGCTGTAATTGGTAACGAGGTAATATTTGTCGCTGCCTGCTTCGATATATGTATTTTCGTCGTATTCGGCGGTGAAAACACCGTTATAACAGCTTTCAAAAACGGAGATCAGGGCATCAAGGTTTGATATTTCGTCAACGCTTTTGACAATAGCATCCTCGGATATAGGCTCGAAGGGCTCGATGGGCTTTCCGTCAGGGCCTAAAATAATGGTTTCCTTAAGCTCCATATTCCAGCCGGGCTCGCCTATCATCTGGGTTTCTACGGTGATCTTTTTTTCCTTTTTCTTATCCTTACAGGATGCAAAGCTTAAGCACATAAGTGCCGCCAATACTATAAGAAGAGCTCTTTTCATTCTTTTTCTCCTTTGTTTTCTGTATTAATATATTATAGGAAGCTGCTTTACTTCGGGTATTGAAACAAAGCGGTTTTAAGAAACTTCATGCCCGATTGCCTATGCGGGTCGGCACTCTCTTTTTTAATTTACAGGACGTTACTTCACTTCGTGTATTGAAACAAAGCAGTTTTAAGAAGCTTCATGCCCGATTGCCTATGCGGGTCGGCACCCGCTTATGATTTCAAGAAAAGCCTGATCGGCTTCGATCAATACCGTAATGTCCTCTCCGTTTACGTTGAGTATAAGGTAATAGGCGTCTTTAGGGAAAATATTGTTGCAAAAATTAAAGCTTCTGAAGCTTTTGCCGTACTTTTCCTTGAGATTCACGTTCTTATCTTTTTTTTCAATGGCTATGATATCGTCAAATTCTATCGCGCCCGTAAGGGTGCTTTTTTTGCCCGTCACCTTAAAGGTCTTGAACAGTCTTTCGTCATCTCTTACCTCATAGATAAATCTTGTGAGAGAATAACGGGTGATTATCTGTATTGCAAGGGCTATAGACGCAACCGAAATGAACTGGGGGATAAAATCGGGTATCTGACTGCTTACCTTTGTATAAACAACACCCATAAAAGAGACAATTAAGAGTAATACGGGAAGGGTAATGTGTAATTTACCTTCCTTGGGAGGTGAGAAAGTATGCATATAGCAAATCAACCTTTCATAATTTTATATGGCTGAGTAAGATGCCGCTTTTACTTATTTCAAGCAGTCCGCAGCTTGCATGATCGCCGAAATTCGGTCTTGAGGTGCTTCCGGGATTAAAGATATAAAGACCTCTACCGAGCTCGGTGTCCGAAAGATATCTGTTTTCTCTCTGATGGGTGTGACCGTACATAACAATATCGCAGTTCTCCTCAAGAGCCTTATAGGTAAGTATAGAGGAGCCGCCTTTGACACCGTAGGCATGGCCGTGAGTAAGAAACACCCTGTAACCCTCAAGATCAAGAATTCTTGTTACGTCAATTCCCTTTGCAAAGGCATCCTCGTAATTCCCGTGTACGTAAACGAAGGGAATGCCGGGGTATTCCTGTGAGAGAAAAAAGAATTCTCTTGTTCCGTCACCTAAATGTATGCAGAGATCAAGATTGTTCTTATGCATCTCCAAAGCCTTTTTCATGTTTGTGTCGCTTTGATGGGAATCCGAAAATATAAGTGCTTTCATAATTAACAATAATATTAAAAATGCATATAATTTTAGTAAATACGATTATGTGAGGCGGTAAATATGGAAATTGATGCAAAAATCCTTGAAAAGATAAAAAACATGGATCCCGATGAGCTTTCGAGAAAGATCGAAGAGGTATCAAAAAGCATAGGTGTAGATCCCCGTATGGTAAAAATGATAGCGGGGGATCCCGAAGGGCTTTCCAAAAAGCTTGAAAGGATAAACCCCGAGGACCTTCGCAGAATAAGTGCGAAGCTTGACCGCGAAAAGCTCGAAAAGCTCAAAAAACAGCTTTAGGAGGCAGGAAATGGATACAGCTAATCTTTCTTCGGTTTTATCGGGTGTAATGCAGAATCCCGAAATGATGAGTAAGCTTCAGGGTATTCTTTCAGACCCCGAAGCGATGCAGACCATATCAAAGGCGGCTTCAAGCCTCGGAGGTATGTCCCCGCATGAGCCTACGGAAAAGGAGAGGGAGCGTCCTTCTCTGCCGGCGGCGAAAAACAGCGATGAGGCAAAGAACCGCGCGGCTCTTATATCTGCCTTAAAGCCCTACTTAAGCGAGGAAAGACGCGAGAAAGCGGATAAACTGCTTTCTTTGCTCAGTCTTCTTTCGGTTTCGGGAGTATTGGGTAATCTTAAACAAGGAGATAAATAATGTACCAAAGAATTTATCCCTCAAATGAAATTCCGCCGAATTATAAAGGGAACGCCTTTGATAAGCGTCCTGACTTAAGCGAAGAGAAAAGCGGGGAGCATGAATGCAGGGAAGATATATTACCTAAAGAGGAATATTCAGGGCTCCTGACACGCCGTAACGGAAAAAGCTTTTCTCTTGACGAGCTTATACTCGGCGGACTTATAATTCTTTTACTGAACAGCCATGCAGATGATGAACTGCTTCTGCTGCTTGTTTTATTACTTCTTTAGCTTCAGCTCGTTTTTGGCAATAAGCTCCCAGAACCATACGGGAAGATCCTCGTCATAGTCCATAAGAATATTATTACGCAAAAAGGCTATCTGCTTGAACTTGGTGGTGTTATCGTAGAAAAATGCCGCATCCACCAGAGGCATAACGTTATGCAGGGTCTCGGGAAGCTTTTCGAATCGCTGTTCGATAAGCTTGGGGTCTATACCGTGACCGCCCTTGGATACTCTCGTTTCAACCCGGCGGACTGCTGTCTGGAGATTTTCAACTCCAACGTAATACAGAACTATTACGTAACCTGCTTCTCTCGCCTTCTTTATCTGACGGAGAAGGGTGGGGCTGGCAAGGGTGGTCTCCTGATTGAAGGTTGCCTTACGCTCAAGACAGTCGGTTATCATTGACATTGCACGTCGTGTAGCGGAAAGCTGGAGTAAGGAATCCTGCCAGCTTCCCTCGCTTGCAACTATCTCGTCAATATTGATACGCTCGCCCATATTCTGCGATTTTGAGAGTATATAGTAAAGAGAGGATTTGCCTGCACCGTTTACACCTGCGAAAAGCGTATATTTAGGCTTACTGCTCATAAGAGAAGCTCTCCTATAACCTTTTCCTGCTCAAGCTGAAGCTTGAGATTCAGCAGCTTACGGTAGAATATTTTTTCCTCACGGGTAGCGCCGTGGAGCAAACGAAGCTCCAGCTCCTTTGTGGAGGTTCGGGTGAACTGCAAATAAAGATCACCCGGACGGCGTACTGTAGGTATCTTTTTCTGTTCCATTATTACTCCTTGGCTTCCTGTTCCTTTATCATGATGCCGAGATCCTCGAGCGCCTGAATATCACAGGGTGCGGGACACTGGGACATGGGCTCGGATGCGTTCTGGATCTTGGGGAATGCAACAACGTCTCGAAGGCTTTGAGCTTCGCACATTATCATTGCAAGACGGTCGAGTCCCATACCGCTTCCGCCGTGGGGAGGTCCGCCGTACTTGTATGCATCCACAAGGAAGCCGAACTTTGCATCGATCTCTTCCTTGGTAAGGCCGAGAGCCTCAAACATCTTTTCCTGAAGCTCGTAATCGGTTATACGAATAGAGCCGGAAAGAAGCTCTGTACCGTTAAGAACCATATCGTATGCCTTTGCGCGAACGCTTCCGGGATCCGAGGTAAGGTAGGGTAAGCATTCCTCCATGGGCATGGTGAAGGGATGGTGCATTGCATCCCAATGCTCTGTTTCCTCGTTCCACTCAAAGAAGGGGAATTCGGTGATCCAAAGGAAGTTGTAGCCTTTGGGGATAATGTCAAGCTTCTTTGCAACGGTCTGGCGGAGCGCACCGAGTACGGGAAGAACCACCTTGTTCTTATCTGCAACAAAGAGGGCAACGTCACCCTTTTCACAGCCGATCCTGCCGAGGATCCCGGCAAGCTGTTCTTCGGTAAAGAATTTAGCAAATGAACAAGCGGGGGTGTCGTCAACGTATCTTACAAATGCAAGGCCCTTGGCACCGATGCCTTTTGCCTGCTCGGTAAGCTTATCTATCTCCTTACGGGTAAGAACCGATGCCGCATTCTTTGCAACTATGCAACGAACACTGCCGCCATTGGCAACAGCGCCTGCAAATACACCGAAATCGGAATCCTTTACAAGATCGGATATATCGGTGATCTCCATTGCGTAACGGGTATCGGGCTTATCCGAGCCGTAACGCTCCATTGCTTCCTTAAAGGTGAGGCGGGGCATGGGAGTGGGAATGTCAACGTCAAGAATCTCCTTGAAAAGGCGCTTGATAAAGCCCTCGTTCATTTCCATGATATCCTCCTGGGTAACGAAGGACATCTCAAGGTCGATCTGTGTGAATTCGGGCTGACGGTCGGCACGAAGGTCTTCATCACGGAAGCAACGTGCAAGCTGAATATATCTGTCATAGCCCGCGATCATAAGGAGCTGCTTATATATCTGGGGGGATTGGGGAAGAGCGTAAAAGCTTCCCTTGTGAACTCTGGAGGGAACGAGATAATCGCGCGCGCCTTCGGGGGTGGATTTTATCATCATGGGAGTTTCGATTTCGATAAATCCGTTTTCATAATAGTATTCGCGTGCCACTCTTGCAACGTTATGACGCATCATAATGTTTCTCTGCATTGCGGGACGGCGCAGGTCGATATATCTGTACTTAAGAGCGGTCTCCTCGCCTACATTGGAGTTATCACTAACCTCAAAGGGAGGGGTATGTGCCGCCGAAAGGATCTTTAATTCGTCAACGGCGATCTCTATCTCGCCTGTGGGGATGTTTTTGTTTACAGAGCTTCTCTGACGAACTGTACCTTTAGCCGCAAGAACGTATTCGCTTCTGATGGCAAAGGCCTTATCAAAGATCTCTTTATCTGTATTATCGTCAAAGGCAAGCTGAATAACACCGCTTCTGTCACGGAGGTCAATAAAGATCACGCCGCCGAGGTCTCTCTGGCGCTGTACCCAGCCGTTTACCGAAACCTTCTTGCCGATATCCTCTACGGTAAACTCACCGCAGTATTTTGTTCTTTTATCCTGGTTTGTAAAAATATCTGCCATTTTTATACCTCGTATCCTATAGCCTTCATAAGAGCGTCGATATCGCAAAGATCTACCTCTTCCTGACTGCTTTCTTTCATATTTTTGAGAATTGCCTTTTTGCTTTCAAGCTCTGAATCACCGACTATCAAGGTGAAGAGTGCGCCTGTTTTATCGGCATACTTCATCTGAGCCTTTAAGCTTCTGCCCACAAGGTCATATTCTGCATATACACCTTTACTGCGGAGCTTTGAAACGATACCCGAAGCCTTGCACTGAGCCGCCTTACCCATGGGTGCGATATAGAGAGCAGGTGCGTGTGCATTTTCGGGGATGGAACCGCAAGCCTTCATGGCAAGTATCAGACGGGTGATACCCATTGCAAAGCCGATTCCCGGCATCTGGGGACCTCCCAATTCCTTCATAAGTCCGTCATAACGGCCGCCGCCGCAGACGGTGGACTGTGCGCCGATAGCGGTACATATGAACTCGAATACCGTTCTTGTGTAATAGTCAAGACCGCGGACTATATTAGTGTCTATCTCATATTCTATACCCATTTCGTCAAGGTGAGCCTTGAGCTTGTCCATATGCCCTGCACATTCGGGACAGAGGTGGTCGATGGATTTGGGAGCATCCTCTGCTATCTTTGAGCAGATGGGGCTCTTACAGTCAAGTATCCTCAAGGGATTTGTTTCAAGTCTTGATTTACAGGTATCGCAAAGCTCATCCTCATGCGCCTTGAAATAGTTGTAAAGCTCAAGGCGGTAAGCGGGACGGCAGTTGGGACAGCCGATGGAATTGATATGGAGAGAAACGTCGGTAATACCTAAGTTTCTGATTATTGAATTTGCAACACCGATAGTATCTGCATCGGCTGCGGCATCAGCCGCACCGTACATTTCAACGCCGAACTGATAAAACTCACGGCTTCTGCCTGCCTGGGGCTTTTCATATCGGAAGCAGTTTATCATGTAATATAACTTAAGGGGAAGAGTATCCGAGCATCTTCCGTTTTCGATAAGAGCTCTTGCTACCGATGCTGTTCCTTCGGGACGAAGGGTAAAGCTTCTGTTTTCGCGGTCTGTGAAAGTGTACATTTCCTTTTGTACAACGTCGGTAGTATCCCCCACACCTCTCTGGAAAAGCTCAGTTGCTTCAAAGGTGGGTGTTCTTATCTCTTTGTAGCCGTAAAGCGCGGCTGTCTTTCTTGCGGTTGCCTCAATATACTGCCAGAGGGGAGTTTCCTCGGGCATGATATCAAAGGTTCCTCTCGGTTTCTGTATCATTTATATTCGCTCCTTTAGGGTGTTGATTTTCAAATAGATATACATATTTATTTTATCACATTATATTTTTCATGTCAATAACAAGGAATGGAATATACCTTGTTATATTAATCTTTTCTGTTTATATTATGTATTTTTCTGTACTGACGGGGAGATATTCCGAATTTTTTCGTAAAGCATCTTGAAAAATAGAACTGATCGCAGAATTTATATTTCTCGCTTATCTCGTGTATAGGCATTGTATCAAGTCTTACGTCTTTTTCAGCGGCGACCAGAACTGCATCATCTATATACTTACCTATAGATATACCCATTTCGTCCTTGAATATCTTTCTTAGCTTTGCAGGGGAGATATAGAGCTCGTCTGCTAACTTTTCAACGTTGAGTCCCGAGTGGAGGTGCTTGGTAATATAAGCTATCGCTTCGCATATCCTGTCTGAATATTTATCAATATCGAGATCTCCGCATTCCTCGAAGCAGCGGTTAACTATAGAGAAAAGTATGGTTTTTGTCTTTGTGACCTTTGAGACAGAATCTATCGGGAAGCAGTTGAAAATTTCTTTAATACTGTCATCGAGAGAGAAAACAAAAATGTCCTTGGTGTTTTCAAGAAAATCGTAACCGCCTGTACGGCGAAGAGAAATGTGGTAATAGATCTTTTCAAAGCCGTCCTCGCGCCAATAGGAGAAGGTGACCCCTGCCGGAATGACGTAAACATACCCGGGGGTCAGGGTAATTATATTCACTCCGATCCGGATATATCCCGTACCCCTTGTGGGAATATATATTCTTGTATAAGGGGAGCAAATGCCGTTTTCACTCCACCAGTCTTCCAATTCGATCTTGTCAACTTCAAGAATCTCCATATTTAAGGAGTTTAAGCTTTGCAAATACAGTTCATTCATTTCATATTCTCCATATAATGATCTTTAATGAGGATATTATATCATATATAGAAAAAATTGCAATAGTATTGTATTAATTCAGCCCGGAGGCAAAATGTATATTTTATTGACTTTGTTGCGAAAAAGTAGTATAATAACCGTGTATTACAATGCTGTTTGATAAACGGCATAACACAAGGAGAATAAAATGAAAAAAGCAATTTGTTTGTTGCTTTGCAAAAATGCGTTTGCTTATTTCAAAGGGAAGAAGGTTTTGATTATCCGCATACCCATAAATTCCTTATCTGGTCCTTGATATCATCATAATCCCAGAGCATTTCGGAACGTGTAATACTGTTAGGATCATTGATCCTTATTTTGCCGTCAGTATATCTTGTCATTACTATAAAATGCCCTGTTGAGGTAAAATCACCGGGACCCATAACGCAGATCACCGGGTTACCCGCTTCCAGATTCTTTATAATGCGGTTCTTGTCAAGAGGTATTTCACTTACCTTCAAGCCAAGCTTTTTTCCTCCCTCGGATATAAGGCTCCATGAGCTTCCGTTTCCCTTGGAGGCGTAGCCGTTTTTTTCGGCAAACCTCGCTATATACGTGGGAGAATAGGTGCCGTCATTTAAAATATAGATGCTGACCATTGAAAGGCAGGTCGGACCGCAGCCCGATATTCCCATAAGCTCGCCTGCATATTCAGCGTACCCCCAGCGTCTGTCCCATTGTAACAGTAACGGAACTTCTCCGCAATTTTCATATTTAGTCAGATCTGTCTTCGTCTTTTTATCCTTTTCAAGAGGATAGTTTAAAACGAAATCCTTTGTTTCGGGGTTCTTGTCTAAAAGCTCAATAAGCTCGGGCGGATAGTCTTCGGTCTTTAGACCGTGTTCACGGGCGAATGCTCCGATAATATCCTCGCTGTCCACGGTGTTGTCTTTTCTTTCGAAAGATACGGGGCTTTTCCCCTTATTATCTTGACTGCATTTTACCGCTGAAAATATTACAGCAGGTATAAGAACAAGTATTATGAGGGGGTAAAAATATCTTCGGAAGGACTTTTTTCTTTTTTTCATAAAAACACTCCTATCTGCTTTGATAGGAGTATTTTATCGTATTTTGGATTTTTATGTTTTACTTCTTTATTCGGTTTTTCTTAAGATTTTCTTACACCGGCAAAACCACCGTAATTTCGGTAATACCATCGTTACAGTCGGCGCTTATTCTGCCGTTATGAAGCTCAACTATCTGTTTTGATATGGCAAGCCCTAAGCCCGAGGCTCCCGTACTGCTCTTTCTTGAGGGATCGGCACGGTAGAATTTATCAAAGATTCGGCACAGCTTTTCCTTGGGAATATCATCCCCCTTGTTTTTTATGGTTACTGTAATATACCCGTTTTGCCTTTTTGCAGAGCACAGTATATTGGTATTATTATAGCTGTAATTGACCGCATTGCGGAAAAGATTGTCAAATACTCTTGCCAGTTTATCCGCGTCTGCATACAGTATCAGATCGTTATCTATGCTCTGAATGACCGTGAGCTTTTTTTCCTCAAGCATCGGGTAGAATTCATTTAATATCTGTACCAATAAGACAGTGAGATTCACCCTTGATCTTTGCGTTTCAATAGTCTGGAGATTCAAACGTGTAATATCAAAAAACTCATTTATAAGCTGTTCCAGCCTGTACGCTTTGTCAAGGGCAATACCTACGTATTTTGCCCTTTGCTCTACGGGAAGATCCTTGGCTTCCTCAAGCAAGCTCAGATATCCGATAACCGATGTCAACGGTGTTTTGAGGTCATGGGCAAGATATACTATCAAGTCGTTTTTCTGTTGCTCTGCAAGAGCTCTCGCCCTTTCATTTTCCTTCAATTCGAATTTAAAATCCTTTAGCTTTTGACTGAATGTTTTTAATTCATCAGGGCACTTTCCCTTGAATATTTTAGGTTCTTCTTCGGATATTGATTTACTTGCGATATTAAGATATATACTTAACTTAAAAACGTAAACTACCGATATTATGACCAGTCCCGATACGTAACAGAAAAACGCTGTAAAGGTTCGGTTATCGTTTATTAAAAGGAAAAGATCGTGCGGCAGATTATTATACAGAATATCAAGTAAAATACCGTTAAAAACGTTATCCATCAGAACGATAAATAAAATAAATGATACGGTATATACGCTTACCCGTGTAAGATATTTTCTTAAAGCATTATTTTTCAACCTTATATCCAACTCCCCATACGGTTTTTATTATTCTCGGAGTCCTCGGAGGCTCCTTTAGCTTTTCTCTGATCCTTCGTATATGTACCATGACCGTATTGTTGCTGTCATAATAATCCTCACCCCATACAGCTTCAAAAATTTTTTCGGAGGAAACTACCTCACCCGCATTTTCACAAAGCAGCCAGAGAATATCAAATTCGGTGGGGGTAAGATTAATAGCTTCTTCAAACAGAAATACCGTATGCTCTTTTTTGTTTATTATTAATCCGTTCTTTTCAAAGCTGTCACTTTTAGCCGCGTCATATTTTTTATAACGTCTGAGCTGTGCCTTGGCTCTTGCAAGAAGCTCAAGAGGATTGAACGGCTTGGTAACGTAATCGTCTGCACCAATACTGAGACCGGTTATTTTGTCAACGTCTTCGATACGGGCGGTCAGCATGATTATGGGATATGTATAGTGTTCTCGTATCTTGGTACATAATTCAAACCCGTCCATACCCGGCATCATAACGTCGAGTATTGCCAGATCAATGTCTTTGTTTTTTTGTATTTCCCTGTATGCCTCTAAAGGATCGTAAAACTTGAGAGTTTCGTATCCTTCATTTTTTAAAATTACGTCAACCAGATCGGCAATTTCCTTTTCATCGTCAACTATGATAATACTCATGTTTCTCTAACCTTTAATATATTTCTGATAAATACGAAGTCCTTAACTTTTTTCGATAAGATTTTTTATATTATATCATAACCATGACCGAAAAGTATTAAGATTTTCTTACAAATGGTATAAGTGATCATATTCTGTTGGTTTACAGATATAATAATTGAAAAAGTCTCTTTTGCCCGATAGACAAAAGAGACTTTTTGTTGCCTAAGAGTAACCAAACGGAGCAGAATTGAGGTAAGAGTAAGCAAAAGTAGTGTACTTTAACTTTTACTATACGCATACTCCAAAAGTTCTTCGTCTTTGCCTACACATGCAAACCCAACGCTTTCAAACAGTTTAATCGAGGCGATGTTTTTCTCATCGATAGAAACTTGAATTGTATCAAAATCAAGCCCAAGTTTTCTCGCTTGAACATCTTTTAAGATAGCTGTGGCTATCCCTTGCTTTTGATGTTCCGGAAAAACAACTACGGACATATACAAAACATAGTTAGCCAGCTCAAGATGTATAGTAGCAACCAAAATATCATCATTATAAATTTTATAAAAATAGACATTATCGGTAGTCGTTATATATCTCCAATAGTTTTCTTCATCTATGCTGATAAATTGTGAAACCAATGGCTGCTTATACACAGAAAGAATAATCGGTATATCCTCGTCATCGAATTTCTTTACCAGTCGGTAAATCATTTCATATTCTCCTTTGCGGTGTTAATGGAGGAGATAAGCATTCTGCGAATGGCCCCACAATCGTGCAAAACACTTTTTGCAGAATCAATGCTTATAATATCTGCTTTTTGTGCTATTTCGATCCAATATTCTGTTTCGTAGCATTCCTTCAGGGCAATCTGCAGCTTGGCAATAAAATCGGGACGGCTGTGTGCGTATTTTGCTTCACGGATATTTGCCCCGATACTCGTTCCGCTTCGTTCAAGCTGATTGGATAGAGAATAATGCCCTTTAATGCTATCGGTTAGTTTTAATATTTGAACTGCAAATTCTGTTGATATATCTGCAAGTTTATTTTCAGCCATCAAAATCACCTCTTCGATTTAATTATATCACAAATTTCACAATTTTTCAATGAAATCGCCTATGGCGATGAAATCCTCACTACGTTCGGATGAAATCTGCTTCGCAGATGAAATTAAATCCACCCATCCGCCGTCGAGGCGGATTTCATCCCCGTAGGGGATTTCACCATCGAAGATGATTTCACCCACCCGACAGGGTGGATTTAGTTGAAAAGAAACACCCTTTGTCAGTAGACAAAGGGTGTTTCTTTTCTGTAAAGGTAACGCAAGATTGATACAAGAAAGACTTTCTATCAAAACAACTAGTAAAGTCTTGCACGGGTTTCAAAATTCAATTCAATAGATGAAATGGTTTCATTCAGTTATGAAAAAATTCAATTACATAAGATACAAACAGAAAATATCATTAAGAGCTTCTACTACTTCG
Source organism: Oscillospiraceae bacterium (assembly GCA_015065105.1). Lineage (GTDB taxonomy): Bacteria > Bacillota > Clostridia > Oscillospirales > CAG-272 > RGIG7300. The sequence goes on from SVQZ01000032.1 coordinate 21,778, forward strand.
GTATATTCTTGTTCGTTTTTTTTCAATTTTTCATATAACGACAATATTTTAACAGAGTCATCATTAGAAATTACGTTGATGTTTAGAATCCGCGCGTTATTTAAATCGTTTGGCTCAAATTTTTCTAACCCACCGCCATATTCTCGCTTATTTGTTTTTAAAATACATTGAGATACAGGTGTTAACAAATAGCAAAATAATATGTTAGCGGTTTTATCATTGTTGAACTCATCGTTAAGATAAACGCCATGAAATGTCGTTAAATTTTTAGATTCCGTTTCGTTTCGCACAACTTTTAATGAGGATCTGTTGAATACTGAAATCCAAATAGGTGCTACATCCTTATTTTCTAGAGAATACCAAGGGGAACGGTGGCTAGTTAAAAAACTTTTATCAAAATTATGGGTTTCACCATAGTTTATATAACCGAAATCGTACTCATTAGTTGCGTTTTTTCCATTGAAAATATACACTTTCTTATTTGATAAATATAATTTCTGAAAATCACTTTCTTGAAAAATCGGTTTTTTTATATCAGGTGATTTACATATACACTTAACTAACGTATTGGCACTTAGTCCTATGTTTTCGATCTGTTCTTTACTTAAAGTAAAAAAAGCATTTCCGCCTGTTGCTATGCCGCGCTTAACCTTTGCTATCTGTGAAAATTCAATTAGATTATTATATGATTTTTTCTCGTTATAAGAAAAATACTTACTCCATTTTTCTTTGCAATTTAGTTCGTTGTAATAATAATTTTTCGATTTTTTGAATTGCTTATTTTTAATTTCTTCGATATTATTTATTAACACAAACTTTACTTTTTTGTGTTCTTTCTTCTCAAAAAGCAATATGCAAGAGGTAGTAAGTGCATCATCGAAAAGCGAGAGCTTGCTATCGAAAATATATATTTCTTTGAGGAACTTGCTTTGAATAAAGAATTCTTTTATTCTTTCGCCATATCCTGTGTTGAAAAATTCGAAAGGTATTATATAAGCACACTTACCATTTTCATTCAATTCAAACAAGCTTTTCATTAAAAAATAAATACACAAATTAGAATATCCACTTATTACGAAATTATATTTTTCTTTGAAAAGTTCAATATATTTATTTCGATCAGGTATTTCCTGAAATTTATTATATGGGGGATTGCAAACGATAATATCCGGTTTGTTTTTTATTTCCGATAGCAAATAATCCTCATTTTTAAATTCTATGTTTTTGTTTGCAATACCATTTGCTATATTTATCATTTCATTATCAATGTCATAAGCTAGACCTTGAATACTATGAATGCCCTTTTTTTCAAGACATGTTAAAAAAATACCTTTTCCAACAGCTGGATCTAGAACATATTGGGCAGATTTATGATAAACGAGATCACACATAAAATCAGCAATTATTGGATTAGTAAAAAATTGTCCTAGTTCTTGTTTTTTTGTTCTCATAAATCTATACCTAATAAACTTTTAAAAGCTTGAACATTTAATGATGACATGCTATCTTTAAACTTTACAAAGAAAAGCAATCTTCCTCGACCTAGTTCTTTCATTTGACTGTAATGTTCAGGCAAGGATACTTTTTCTAAAACGTTTTCTTCGGTATTGGCATGAATTTTGATGGTCGTCTTATTTTGATTTTTAACATCAGATTCCACAAAGTAATCAACACCTTCTAATTGTGGGTCGCTTATTAAATTTAATATTTTCTCAAATGAAATCCCATACGCTTTATCGAAGAAAACTTGTATATAAAAATGCGGAACATTATACTTTTTCACCCAATTATATACAACCTTTAAATCCTCAACTTTAGGTGTAATGCTTAAAAATGTCCTTTTAGATATTTCTGTCAAATCTGATTTAAGTTGCTTTAATAACTGGGACAATTCCAACAATTGCTCGTTACTTTTCCATGAAGGACATCTAAAGCTAATTACATGTAAGTTTTCTGCGTTAATAGAGTTTATCAATGTATATAACGCTTTATCCTTATTGTATAATAATTCACCATGGCTATGAATGATGGTTGATTTTATTTCTAAAATCGATTTAACTAAACGTTCGTGTTTTTCGGACATAAACGCTTCGTACTTATCAAATAAAAAGGCGCTAGAGCGTACTTCTATACCGCATTTTGCCAAAGGGACTATTTTGTCAAGTTCACTTCTTTCAAAACGACTGATATTATAAGTTGTATAAGGAAAATCGTTTTTATTGAAAATTAAAATATCTGGTCTTTTCCCAATATCATCTAACTCATCTTGATATTCTTCATAAAACTCTTTGAAATTATCTTCTCCGGCAACGATATCATCATCGCGACCATATTTAACTGCAACATACTTCTGAGAGTAGTTGTTGATGCCGTTTAATACGGTTTTTTCAGCCCAATCACCTTGTTCTTTGTTAGTTAGAAATTCAGAAGATACTTGGGTGGGGGCAGTGCCTCTTTTTCTTTCAGCACTAAAATCAACGATAGTAGTGCTGATTTTTGAAATTATCTGTTCGATTTTTTCTATATAAGTCATTCTTTATCCTCCTTATTTTTTATAAGTATAACATAATTTGATGAACATTTCAAGATAACAACGGTATATATCATACTTATATAAAGTCTCGCACCGGTGCAAGACTTTACTACGAAAAATGAAACCAGGGTTTCATTTTATGCTATGTGTGTGAAATGTTTTTGTTTTGGAAATGAAAGTATCTGTCTAAAAAACAAAGAAAGCCCTTAAAATAAGGACTTTCTTTGTATCAACGAATGTTGATGATTATGGTGCGGGTGACAGGGGTCGAACCTGCACGTCGGGGACACCAGATCCTAAGTCTGGCGCGTCTGCCAATTCCGCCACACCCGCATATTTAATTTTACCCGTAGATTTATATAATAGCACATTCAGATTAAAAAGTCAAGAACTTTAAATTCATGTTTGTCTGACAGAAGTAACTATTTGACATAAATAAAGAAGACGTTCGTCCGAGTAAAATCTCGCGCCTTTCTTTGGCATAAACAATTCACACGAAATAGAGTAATTTCTTATAATATAGAATTACGGTTTCTAAACCCAAACGATTATGTCGAGAACTTAAAAACTTGATAAGCCCATTTTTTTGACAATATAAAATTGCATTACGTGAGATTTATTGAAAACTCGGTCACCTCATCCACCACTGCGGTCGTGAACCCCAAAACTCGGCAAGCTCGTTTTGAGGAGCCCTCCCGGTGGTCCCCTTCCCCTTTATGGGAAGGCGAAGATTCGTACCCTTCGGCTATTAAAAACGGTTAGTATAAAAGAACAAGCAGAGAGCTTTCGCTCTCTGCTTGTTGCTTTAATATTATTCCACTGTTACGGTGTAATAATTATAACTTTCATCGTTGTACTGTACGCAGAAGGTATATGTTCCTGCGGACTTGAGTTCAACGGTGAGAAGTCCGTTAACTACCTTTTCGGGCTTGAGTGCTACAGAACCGGGAGCCGCCTTTATCTGCGAGGAT